>CAYVYS010000023.1:0-48548 GCA_964455815.1 uncultured Gammaproteobacteria bacterium | reverse complement strand
CCACCCGGTACTCCTAACGCCAGAGCAACTTCACCGCGAGCGGATTCAGCGCTCAGGGTTTGCGTCACGTGTGTGATTACCAGGCCATTTTCCCTAAAGAAACTTAGACGAGGCTGGGTCGTGAAAATCTTCGGATCGCTGGGCATGTCAACACCAGTAGTCCAGCTTTTATAAAAGCCAAATAAACGACCTTCTCTTTCACGAACACGGGTTAGATGGAGCGCTGCTTCGTCATCTTTAAGGCCAAGTTCTACACGAATAGCTGGCGGCGGGCTAACTAAGTTACATTCCAAGACATTGGCATTAGAGTTGCGAGCCATGCTCTCGATTTCCTGGAGCATGCCGGTCAGTGGTGCTTTTACCGGCTTGGGCGTGTATTTGTAAATAATGTGCGAGCCACGCCCACGCCGACGTTCAACCAAGCCCTCTTTGGCGAGTTCATCCATTGAGCGCTTGGCGGTAATTCGCGAGACATTAAAAGCGTTAGCGAGTTGCTCTTCGGTTGGAATGCGCTCACCATAAGGTAGGCTACCATCAAGAATCATGCCTTTGAGCAAGCTGAACAATTGGAAGTAAAGCGGAGTAGGTGCTTCTGAGCGAAGGCCATCGCCTAGCTGCTTATTTAATAAACTATCTAACGCCGTGGTCATTGAATTGGTTCCCGATTATGCCTTGGTTATAGATTTTACTTGAACTCGATTCTGACTGCTTAGTTACTTTCTCAAATACCTATAGCAAAGGTAAGGTCAGTGTAGTGTGTTCACGTACGCTATTTTATAAAGTGATGCCGCCCATTGCTTGCCGCCCACAACGGCTGTCGCATGCTAATGACCGGACCAATCGGTCGAGGTTCGATGCTCGTCGATCAGGGTGCGTTTGAGTGTGCGACCATCTTTTAGCCATTGCCAAACTCGCGTGCGGTATTGGCGACAATCAGAGACCTGAATCATTTCATACAAATACAAATCTGGTTCGCCAACTCGCTCCCAGTGTAGCATCATGGTGCGGTTGTGCTCATCCAAATCAACTGCCGCTGCCCAGCCATTGATCAACTCATTATCAAAGATCATCTTGTTGCCTTCGGCATAGCCTTTGAAATCGCGAATATCAGTATCGCCATTGTCCCAGGTGTAATGGTTCGTCTGATGGTAGATATCCGGCATATCCTTAGGCAATCGACAAACCAGTTTCGATCGGTGAGCATCAATTTGATTACCATCTACATCGAAGTGTCGATACCAGCCTTCCCAAATACCCTCGTTCTCGGCTAGTAATGGAAAATTATCTCTGAGAATTTGCTTGCTCATTTTAACCTCGTTGCTAATCAGTGCTACCTGCAGCCTCGTTATCGTTATTTAAATTGTTGTTTAAGAATGTATAGATTTGTGCGCCATTGACACTGCAGACGCCAGGCTGACTACTGATGTATTCAAGTACTGCTTCAAGTTTGCCGATTCGATGTGGTTGACCTAGCATCCACGGATGAATATTGAGCCCCAGGATTCGACCACCCTGGGTTTGTGCTTCTTCAAGTAAAAAGTCGCACGCATCGCACACTTGCTCGACATAAGATTGTTCGCTATGCAGATTGCTGTGCAAAATAAACTGATCATCTAACTCGTTGGATAACGGCATGGCCATCAAATTTCCGGCGCGGGTTCTGAACCAAAAAGGCATATCATCGTTAACCCAATCACTGAAATACTTGATGCCATTCTCTGCTAAAAGGTCAGGCGTGTTTTCACTCTCGCTGCGAGCGGGGCTGATCCAGCCAATCACGTCCTGCCCGCTTAGCTCGCGCAGCGAGCCCAGAGCTGATTTGATTTGCTCGCGTTCCTGGCGCTTATCCTGCCCACCATAGTGCAAGGCGTCCATATGCAGGCCATGGCAGGCAATTTCGTCACCGCGTTCTTTGATCATATCAATTAAATATGGTGTGCGCTCGGCGAGTCGAGAATTGAATGCAAAGCTTGGTTTGATCTTGTATTGGTCGAAGGCTTTGAGGAATCGGAAGATGCCTACTCGATTGCCATAGTCTCGCAATGAATAGTGGCGTAAATCCGGGTAGGGCATAGTCATGCCGCCGGGTACCTGAAATGGCTTGCCTTGTTGGTTGAGCGGGAAATACTGCATGGCAACATTTACCCAAAGCCCAAGTTTGGCGCCATTTGGCCATTCGACTTTATCGCGTGTTGAGAGCATCGACCACGAGTAACGATCGTGATCCATTCCGTACTGGCGCTTTGGGTATTGTAGGAATCGGCGTTCTAGTGTCATCTTGCACCTGCCGATTTCGCCTGAATATCTGCAGCCGCTGAATCGTAATAATGCTCGATAAAATACTCGGCAATTTCACGACCTGTGGTAACCCAAACATCTGAATGCCCGGTGATATACTCCAGTGCCTCATCAAAAGCTCGCAAACGATGTGGGCAAGAAACTTGATAGTTATGAGTTGGGATACACATAACCGTGCCGCTTTCATCACCTTCTTTATACAAGCGATCAAAATTATCTTGGATGATTTGCCCATAGCGTCGAGGCTCAATCTTATTCACCACATAGGCAATGGTGTCGTTCATCTCCAGAGAGTAGGGAACGGATACGAATTTTTGTTTATTGCGCACATGCACTGGCGTTGGTTGGTCATCGTGAAATAAGTCACAGGTATAAACGCCGCCTGCTTCAGCGAATAAGTCTATCGTTTGTTCAGAATGAGAAAGCGCGGGAGCCAGATAGCCAGCGGGCTTTTTGCCAGTGTGCTTTTCGATGGTGTCGACCGAATCCTGAATCATCTCGCGTTCTTGTTCTTCAGACAGGCCATAGGTATAGCGTGTGTTATAAACACCGTGGCTGAAAAACTCCCAATCGCGTTCAGCACACATGTCGATGATTTCGGGATGGTGGTCACACAAGGCCGTGCTCAATGAGATCGAACCACGAACATTGTATTTATCTAAGACTGCCATCTGGCGAGCATGGCCAACTCGATTGCCGTAATCGCGAATTGAATAGCCTGCGACCGCTGGAGTTGCTTGCGGCCAAGGCTTGCGATGTGGGTTTTCTGGAGGATCTAACTCGTAGAATTCGATATTCGGCGCAACCCAAAACGCCAACTTGGCGCCATTTGGCCATTCGATTTTCGGCCGATTCAGATACGGCCAATAATCGTAAAGTTGCAGATCTTCTTGCATCTTGCTGACTTATTGCTGCTTTAGCCAGGCCAAAACTTCTTGTATTTCTAAAACGTCTGCGTACTTGATGGCCAAGTCGGTTAGGTTGGCGAAATGAAAACTCTCATGTTTATCAGCGACACATTCTTCTGGCACGATGGTGCGATACCCGCGTGACAGCGAGTCGACTGCTGTGGCTCGTATGCAACCTGAGGTTGAGCCACCAGTGATGATTACCGTATCGACCTGATGCCAAACGCAAAGTGACTGCAATTGCGTTTCGAAAAACGCAGACGGCATCTTCTTGCAATAGACAACGTCTTTTTCTCGATCAATTGTTAAACGATCATCAAATTCACTGCGTTGAGAATCAAATTTAATATTCTGCAGCGAGTCAGGGGTATCAGTTCGCGTGCCCCACACGCCGCAGTCTTCACCGGATTGCATATACGCCACGTAAGTCCAAACCACAGGCCAATTCAACTGGCGAAATTTTTGCGCCAAAGTATCAATGTATTCCATCTGGCGCGGATCAGTTTCGTAGGCGGTTTTAAACAAATCAGGCCGGGTATAGGATTTTTGCGGGTCAACATTCACCAGAATGGCTTTTTGACCAAAGCCAAACCGCGCCCGCCCAGGGTTGGCTTTTAAATCCTGATAAATTTCGCGAGCGGTTTTAGAGCTGGTTTGCATAATATAGGGTAGTTTATGGGCTGGTTCTTTAACTCATTCTTGTTAAGAATGGAGTGACGTAACCGACCTTGTTGAGAGGTTTTTTGATGTCTTATTTGTTATAATAGTATAACATTAATACAATTAATCTTTGCAAGGCCTTTACCTGGTCTCAGAATAAAAGAATTCCATGAGTGTCAAAACGATTCGCGGCAAAATCCGCTATACCAGTAAAAAGCCTGAACGACTTGATCAAGAGCGTGGTCGAGAAGTTTTTACTCTAAACCAGCAAGCTGATGGTACCGATATTCTTTTGGCGCATTGTGAAATTGACGATGCGCCAAATGTAATTCGCGATGTTAGCTTGGCTATGCGTCATGCTGATTCTAGCCCCTTAGATTGCTCGGTTCGACTCACGGTTGGCGATCAGTTCGAAGGCACTGGCTGGATGCGATTTGCGGATGGTTATGCCGAATGTGAAACCTACAATTATCGTGATGGGCGCATCTCGCAGCGAATCGAAACGCCATTTCAGGTGCCTTGGTTACAGGCGCATCCGATTATGGGCGATGCTTTGTTAATGCGCTGCTATGACCTCAGTCAGGGCCCGGGCGAACAATTGATAGAGAACATGTTTCTTACTTCGCCAGACCACCGTGGCGCCACTGGCCCGCAATTTTTTGTCACGCAATTGGTGCTTGTTTATGTCGGCGAACAAGAGCTTGAAGTAGAGGCGGGCACTTTCCAGGCCAGACATTTTCAGGTCACTGGCACGGCCGGTAATTTGCCTGAGGAGCATCCGCCCTATGAAGTGTGGTGTACCGCAGACGACGATTATATTTTGCTGCGCGCCGGTGCAGGCGGATACATGCAAACCCATTATGAGCTCTGCGAACTAGAGCGTTCTTAGGCCTAAGATAGATTTAATAGCGATGAATAAACCACTTGCAGGAATTCGAATTCTTGATTTGACACATATGCTGTCAGGGCCTTATGGCGCCATGATTTTGGCCGACCTTGGTGCCGAGACCATTAAGGTAGAACCGCTGCATGGCGAAGGCACGCGAAAATTATTAGCTACTGACCCAACCAATTCTTTAGGTGGAATGGGCGCGTACTACATTACGTTGAACCGCAATAAAAAAAGCACTGCGATCGATCTCAAGAGCGAAGCTGGGCTCGCCGTATTTTATGAATTGGTCAAAGAAGCCGATGTGGTGATTAGCAACTTTGGCGCTGGAGTACCTGAGCGACTTGGGATCGATTACGAGTCCTTAGCGGCAATTAACCCGCGCATCGTGACCTGTGTGGTATCGGGTTTTGGCAGTGACGGGCCCAATTACAAGCGACCAGCGTTTGATCAAGTTGCCCAAGCTACTGGTGGCGGCATGTCGATTACAGGCATGGATAAAGAAAGCCAAACTCGCGCCGGCATTCCAATTGGCGATCTTGGTGGTGGTATGTTTGCGGTCATGGGGATACTGTCAGCACTCATGGAGCGTGAACGATCCGGCAAGGGCCAAAACGTAGATATCTCCATGCTCGATTGCCAGATTTCGATGCTCAATTACATGGCGACCATGTTTTTCCTGTCTGGCGATGACCCTTACCCGATTGGCAATTCGCATTTTGTGCATGTGCCATACGACACCTTCAAATGCGCTGATGGTTATATCGTGATCGCCGTAATCACTGACAACTTCTGGACCAATCTAAAAACGGTAGTGGACGTTCCTGAGTTTGATGACCCTGATCTAGATGGTCAGCCAGGCCGTTGGGAGAAACGTGCGATGATCACCACCAAGCTCAATGAAACGCTAGGCCAAAAAAGTGTCGCGCATTGGATTGAGCAGCTCGAGGCAAAACGCATCCCATGTGCCCCGGTGAATAGTTTCAGTCAGGCGCTGTCCGATGAGCAAGTTTTGCATCGCAACATGGTCGTCGATCTGCCGCACCCTAATGGCGAGTCAACCAAAGGGCCTGGCAATCCGATTAAATTATCGCGAACCGCTGAAGAAACATTTTCAGCGGCACCGTTATTAGGTCAACACACTGACGTTGTATTTAAAGAGTTACTCAACTACGATGATGAGCGATTAAACGATTTGCGCCAGCAAGGAGTGATCGGCTAGTGAGTGAGCAGATCATTATCAATGAAGTCGGGCCACGCGATGGCCTGCAAAATCAGCCGAAGATTCTGAGCGTTGATGAGCGATTGCAATTGATTCACGCATTGGCGGCGGCCAACTTAAAGCATATCGAGCTGGGAGCTTTTGTATCGCCTAAAGCCGTTCCTGCAATGGCTGGCTCTGATGAAATTGTTAAGGCAATTGGTGAGTTGTCGAGCGCTTATTCTGCGCTAATTCCAAACCGCAAAGGCTATGAGCTTGCCACTGCTGCTGGTGCACAAACGGTGGCGATGGTCGCTTACGCAAGTGAGGGCATGGCGCAAAAAAATGTTCGTATGTCGCGAGCGCAGGCAAACGAAGCGACCTTAGAAATCGCGCAACAAGCTAAGCTTGATAATAAATCGCTTATCGCCACTATCGCGGTATCATTTCATTGCCCCTTTGATGGCGCCAGCGACCCGGGCGTGGTCGCTGACACAACGCGGCTTTTTCTTGACTCAGGCGTGCGTCAGGTGGTCATCGCCGACACCATTGGTGCAGCTGACCCCGGTCAGGTCAAATCTTTAATGAAGCGCTTGATTGATGAAAACTCCGCTTCGCGGTTAGCTTGCCATTTTCACGATACGCGAGCACTTGGAATGGCTAATGTGTTCGCAGCATTAGAGCAAGGTATTCGGCGATTTGATGCTTCTATCGCTGGTTTGGGCGGCTGCCCGTTTGCGCCAGGCGCGACCGGTAATATTGCCACCGAAGATATCGTCATGATGCTGGAACAAATGGGCTTGGATACCGGCGTTGATCTTGATGAGCTGATGCGTGCTTCGGACCTGGCGGAGCATCTCACCGGCAGTGCACCCGGTGGTCGTAGCAAGGCATGGTTGAAACCACACCTTGAAAAGCGCGCATCGGCTGCTTAGTAACATTCGATGGATTTAGACAACAAATCCTTGGGTTTAGGCGCATCACCAGCTTTGTTGGTGATTGATGTCATTAACGGGTTTACCAATCCTGAATGCGCGCTCGGCCATCAATGTGACGCGGTGGTCGATGTTAATCAGCAATTGTTAGCGGTTTTTCGAGCCGAAGAGCTACCCGTAATTTTTACCACAGTGGTGTACGATCAGCCTGATCAGGCGCGTGTTTTTAGAGAAAAAATCCCGGCGCTAAATTGTCTCGAGCGCGGTTCTTTGTGGTGTGATATTGATCAAAGAATTGAACCCAAGCCAGGTGAAATAATCATTGAAAAACACTGGGCCAGCGCCTTCGTTGGCACAGAATTGAACCAGCAGCTAAGGCGCCTTGGCGTGGACTCCTTAGTTATTACTGGTTTAACCACCAGCGGTTGTGTGCGAGCCTCAGCGGTTGATGGTTTGCAGCATGATTTTCGTGTATCAGTGGTGGCAGATGCTGTCAGTGATCGCAATGCCGATGCGCACAACGCCAACTTGTTTGATCTGCAAGCAAAATATACCGACGTCGTACAAAGCCACCGGATTATTGAAGCATTGAAAGCTCCATGAGGTCACTATGATTCCTAACGCTAAAACCGAAACCTCTTTGCATGCACAACTTGCTGGCCTCATTGGTGCTGAGCATGTACTCAGCGATGACGCCTCTCGTTCGCTTTACGCTCAAGATGTGTTTACCAAATCGATACCGACTGGTTTGGTTGTCCGACCGGCAAACAAACAGGAATTATCTAAGGTGGTCAGCGCCGCCACGCAGGAGGGTTGGAGTGTAATAGCACGTGGCGGCGGTATGTCCTACACCAGTGGTTATGTGCCATTACAGGCCAAGACCATGACTATCGACACCTCGAGGATGAATCGCATATTAGAGATCAATATCGATGATATGTATGTCACCGTTGAAGCGGGCGTGACGTGGCAGTCTTTGTATGAAGCACTAAAATCCAGCGGCTTTCGCACACCGTTTTGGGGCACCTTGTCAGGAATAAAAGCCACGATTGGTGGTGGCATGTCACAGAATGCGATTTTTTGGGGCACAGGCCAGCATGGTACGGCCGCAGATTCAGTGATTGGTTTAGAAGTCGTACTTGCCGATGGGTCAATTGTCGCTACTGGCTCAGGTGCACAAGCGAACGCCAAGCCATTCTTTCGGCATTTCGGCCCTGATCTTACCGGGCTATTTAGTTGCGACGCTGGCGCACTTGGTTTTAAAGCGACGATTACTTTAAGGCTGATCAAACAATTGCAAGGGCGACAATTCGCCGCCTTTGATTTTAAACGTGGCGAAGACGCTATTCAGGCCATGTCTGAAATTTCTCGACGTGGCTTGGCTAACGAATGTTTTGGCTTTGACCCTTATTTGCAAGCGCAGCGAATGAAACGAGAAAGCCTGGCCAAAGATGTCAAAGCCTTCGCTGGTGTATTAAAAAATTCTGGTTCGGTTTTAGGTGCTATTAAAGATGGTGCCAAAGTGGCGCTCGCCGGTCGGCGCTATATGGATGACGTCGATCATTCAGTGCAAATTATGATCGAAGATTTCACGCAAGCTGGTGCCGATGCTAAAGCCAAAGAAATAACTGAGATCGCCGAATCGTTAAACGGCCGAGAGATTGAAAACTCGATTCCTAAAATTGTGCGAGCCAATCCATTCGGGCCGGTAAACAATATGCTCGGCCCAGAGGGGGAGCGTTGGGTACCTTCGCATGTGCTGGTCTCGCATTCCAATGCCGTGGCGGATTATCAGGCGACCCTTGCGCTGTTTGAAGAACACCGTGAAGAATTCGATAAGTATCAAATTGAAACCGGCTTTCTATACGCGACGATTTCCAGTAACGCCTTTGTGCTAGAGCCGGTGTTCTTCTGGCCAGATAGCTATACCGAAATTCATGAGGCCAGTGTTGAGAGTGACCACCTGGCGAGGTTGAATAAATTCCCTGAGGATTTGGAGGCTCGTCAAGTGGTCGGTAAGGTTCGTAAAAAATACGCTGCTTTGTTTCGAGATCGTGGTGGAGTACATATGCAACTTGGCAAAGCGTATCACTATGCTGATGGCATCAAAGCTGAAACATTGGCTGTTATTCAGGCCATTAAGCAAGTGGTAGACCCACATAAACTGGTCAATCCCGGTGCGCTGGGTTTGGGAATAAACGAAAATTAACTTGAATCTATAACATGTCTCGAATACCCCCCTTAGCTGTCGAGCAGCTCGATGAGGAATTACAAGCCATCATGCAAGCCGGTGAACAGATCATGGGTTTTACCTCAAACGATGCCTTGGTGATGGCGCGCCGGCCAGCCATTTTAAAAGCTATGCTTGGCCTGGTGCAGGCGACTTATTCAGAAGGTGCGGTTTCCTTAGAGCTTAAAAAGTTGATTGCGGTGATGACCTCAAGCGCGGCTGGTTGCCAATATTGTCAAACCCACACGCTGTTTGGCGCGATGAATGAAGGTGTCAGCTCTGAAAAGCTCAACGACATATGGATGTTTCAAAGCAGCGACTTATATAGCGATGCAGAGCGCGCTGCACTGGAAGTTGCCAGAGCCGCAGCGATGACTCCAAATGAAACCAGCGATGCTGATTTCATTAGACTACAGCAACACTTTGACAATGAACAAATCATTGAAATAGTCGGCGTGATTGCTTTATTCGGCTTCCTGAATCGCTGGAACTCGACGATGGCAACCGACATTGAACAAACACCTAAAGCCGCAGTGCAAGCCCAGGGCCTGATCTGAGAAATTAAAATGAATAAACAAATTATGCTGGCCTCAACACCAGACTACAACCCTGACCCCGAGCATTTTAAGCTGGTAGAAACCGCTATGCCGGATTGTGGTGAAGGGCAAGTACTATGCCAAACCCAGTATCTCTCGCTTGACCCTTATATGCGCAGCCAAATTGCCGGGCGGCATATGTCAGGTTCAATTCAGCCGGGCGATTTAATGCGAGGCGAAACCGTAAGCAAAGTTGTTAAAAGCCGACACGCCGATTTTTCCGAGGGCGATTTGGTACGTACCTTTGCTAATTGGCAATCCTACTCGGTACATCAGGCAGAAGAACTGAGCCGAGTGAATGCCGCGATTGATCCGGCTTCTTATGCTCTATCAGTGCTCGGCATGCCAGGTTTAACAGCCTATGCCGGGCTAATATGGATCGCTGAAGCCCAAGCTGGTGATGTGGTTGTAATTCCGGCGGCAACAGGTGCAGTTGGCTCGACGGCTGGTCAGCTCGCCAAGATTCGCGGTTGTACTGTGGTTGGCATTGTCGGCTCCGACGAAAAGGGTAGGCATGCGATGGATAAACTTGGCTACGATGCTGTTATTAATCGCAAAACCGATGACTTAGCTACCAAGCTAAGTGAGCTTTGTCCGAATGGTATCGACGTTTACTTTGATCTGGTCGGCGGAGAAACCTTAAATCTTGTTTGCACTAAACTAGCTCTAAATGCTCGCGTGATTTTGTGCGGGCTTATGGCCGATTACAATTCGCCGGAACGAACTCCGGGGCCTTTGCCGGGGCCAATCATTGGCGCCAGAGCCATGCTAAAAGGCTTGGTTGTGTATGATTTTGAGCCGCGACGTGAAGAATTTGTTCAAGCCTGTATGCCATATATCAATGACGGCAGCCTGGCAATGCAAGAAGATATGGCGATTGGAATCGAGCAAGCACCAGATGCATTTTGTCGTCTGATGCGTGGTGAGAACCGAGGCAAAGCGATCGTGCAGTTTAACTAATTTAACTTAAACCACTTAACTCAAACTGCCGCCACTTAAAATGGTTTGGCGATGCCTAACCAAGCTTCGATCACCAATATGCCCCAGATTGTTATAACCCAAGGTTTGATTTGCCCGAGGCTGCGGCGCATAAGTTGATTATCTTCTTCACTTTGGTTGCCTTGGATGAGCTTTCCATAAACTGCTCCAAAGTCCTTAAAATTTACTCGGATCATAAGCCCACAAAAGACCAATAAAGCAAAGCCCAGAATCTTAGCGATCAACCACTGAGAATCAGCGAGCCGCCCGGTGAAAAAAGCATACGCGCATGAAACAATGATCGCGAAAATCAAAAAGCAACGAAAGAAAAAATCGAATTTTGTTAAGGCCGCGATATAGGTTTCGTGATGCCGGAAATGTAAAACTAAAACCATGGTTAGCCAAAAAGGTGCTAACAATATAAGTGCAATGGTTTGCCAAGCAAAATGCTCCACACCAATAGTGGCGGATAACAAACCACCGATGGTGAGCATCAAGCTCATACAAATTCGCGGCACTAGATCACAACCCATCATAATTTTAGCGGCGGTTAAGCGGGCTTCATTTGATAGTGAACTATCAACCACAAAACCACTTGAATAGAACACGCCCAAATCGCCGCCAAGCCAGTAAACAAACAGCAAAATATGCAACAACAATAGAAGTTCGTATGCGCTCATGACTCTGTCAGATTAGGTTTGTTGACTCTGGTTTTATTATTCAAACTTCCGATATCGCCCGAGCGCTAAGAGCGGGATCGAACCAACCACCAGCCAAATAGCAGCGGTGGTTAAGGTGCTGGGCCAATTGGTGCCGCCTTGTGCTAAGTCGGCCATGATTTTGGGGCCAAAGCCAGCGCCCAGGGCGAAGAAGGCATAGAGAAATCCATAGATGGCAGAATACGCTCGCATGCCAAAGTACTTGGATACCAGGTAGGCCAAAAAGTCGTACTCAACACCGGCGCCAAAGCCAATCATGAGAATCGCGATGCGAGCACTATTGGCATCTACATCCGGTGAGCCCAATAACCATAGAGCAATCGCTGGCGACGCTAAGAAGATAAATGCCACGCCGGGCGCCCAAAACTTGTCGATCAAAATACCACCAATTAAACGGCCAGCTAACACGGCCAAGCCCGTTAAGCCAGCCAGCGCAACTGCATCGCTGAGCTCAAAACCATTGGCGCCGAGGATCTGTTCTAAGTTCGGAATCACTGAGCCTAAGGCGTATGAGATTGGCACAATACAGATTGCTAACAACCAAAGCCGCCATTCTTTTATCGACTCTTTCAAGGTCAATCCGGGTAGCGCTTTACTCTCGCTTAATTGATAACGAACAATCGGGTCGGTACCAATGTTGCCGATAAAATAGGCGAGGATGGGAGCGCCGGTAATCACTAAAAATGGGAACACCATGGCGTACTCTAGTCGCCAACCTTTTTCGGCGATCTGCGGTAGGATGAATTCCATATTCATCCAGGCCAGCGCCACAAAGCCGACAATCGCAGGGATTAAAATAAGATGTTTGAACTTAGTTAAAGTCGCATCTCTGGCAGGTGTGTCAGTGACATCACGCATGCCTAACAATGCAAGTGGAAATGCAATCAATATAGGTAGCATGCCTAGTGCTAAATAAGCAGTGCGCCAGTCATAGAGAGTGACGATTTCTTGCGCAAAATACTTGGCTAAGGTGCCGAACATGCCGGTAGCGATTAAGGCGATGCCCAGGGCTTTGCCACGATGTTTTTCAAAGGCGTTGTTGACCGCGCGCGTAAAGGTGATGGGTAAGGTGCCCGCACCGAATATCGAAATTAAGCCCCAAAGAAACAAATACAAGGCCTTGTTTCCGGTGTGCAATGACTGCGCCATCATCGCGAAGCCAAACAGAATAATTGATGCTAAACAAATGCGGCGCGAACCATATTTATCGGCCAAAATACCGATTAGTGGTGCCATAAAAAAAGCCACCAAGGTGTACACCGGAAAAGCCAGAAACACATCACCTAAGCCCCAGCCAAATTCCTGCATGATTGGGCCGGCCATAACGCCAAGGGTATAAAATGGCAGGGGAGACATCCCGAGGCCGATACCAACTGCCGAGGCAGACATTACGGGCCAGCCGCTTTTAAACTCGTTTTGATTCGCTTGCATTCTGTGTTCTTAGAGTAATCGATTGTTATAGATATTAGCTTGTGAAATCGGCAAAAACTTAAAAGATATAATGATAATACAATATATCAAACAAGTGATGTGATGACCACAAACTCAATACTCCAAAAACCACTGGTTCGACGGCGATTTGTTGATGTTGAGCAAGGCCAAATACATCTGCGAGAAGCAGGCTGTTCAAATGTAGAGCCAACTTTGGTGTGTTTGCATATGGTGCCAAAGTCCAGCCGCAGTTTCGCAAATATATTGCCGGAACTTAGTAACAACCGTCGATGCCTGGCAATTGATTATCCGGGCTATGGTGAATCAAGCTCGCTGACAAGCGAGCCGAGCATTGATGACTTCAGCCAGAGCATACTTGCTGTGCTTGATATATTAGGTATTGAACAATTCGATATTTTGGGGCACCACACGGGTAGCATGGTGGGCGCGAATCTCGCTTTCAAGGCGCCAGAACGGGCGCGCAAATTGATTGGCATTTCTGCACCGATATTTACTGACAAAGAGATCGGCGAATTTCATGCTCATTATGCGCCGGTCCCGCTCGATACTCAGGGTAGTCGTTTTAATCAGATGTGGCAGCGAATTCTTTACCATCGCGGCCCAGGCATGACGCTTGAGATGGCGGCAACCTCCCTGGCTGAGAATCTCAGAGGCGGAGAGCGTTATGAAGATGGGCACCAAGCCGCTTTTGAGTTTTCACCGCGTTATGCTGAGCTTCTCAGTGAATTGAGTTTGCCAATTTGGATCATGAATTTTAACGATGACTTGATGGAACACAGTCGGCGTGCTCAAGCGCTAATTCGAAACGGCGGTATCACCGACTTTCAACAATTTGCGCATGGCAGTTTGGACGTCTATCCGCAACAACTGGCAAAAATAATGCTGAGGTTTTTAGATGGCGGAGAGATGTTGAACCATGAATGACTTATTCAAAGTTATGCCCGATATAGTGCGGCATCAGGGAGTATGGTTAGGCGAGTACCAAGTCATAGATCTAGCAGGTAATCTGATCGATCAACACAGCAGTCGCGTGGAATGCGTTTTTCCAGAGCACGGAGAAGTGGTTTATCGGCAAAACAATTCATTCAGTTGGCAAGATGGTCGGCAACTTGAGATGTCTTTCGACGGCATCTTACAAGGTGACAAAATCTATTGGGACACGCCAACCTTTCATGGTTACGGATGGCTAGTAAATGAATCGGTGTTTATGTTGGAGCTAGCACGCAAAGATGTTATCGGCGCCAGCTTTACTGAAATGATCGTGCTCGGGCATTCTGGCAAACACCGGGCACGAACCTGGCATTGGTTTAAAGACGGTCGCTGCTATCAGCGAACCTTGTGTAATGAAATGCTGGCCTAAGAACTCGGCTCTTCAAAGGCGCTTAACGGCATAGGGTTGGCGCTTTGCTGCAGGATCGCGCGTTTTCTTACAAAACGTAAAATACCGGCTGGACCCATGCGTGACCCGCCTATGCCTGATAATTTGAAGGAGTTTTTCTCCGCGTCATTGACGAACGCGGTAAGCGAGGCATCGTTGATGCTAACTGCACCAACCTCCATTAGCCCAGCGATTTGATTGGCTTCGTCTAAATCGCTGGAAAATACTGCGCCAGATAAACCATAGACAGAGTCATTTGCCAGCTCAATGGCTTGTTCGATTGACTCATACGCCATGACGGGCATTAGTGGGCCAAAGGTTTCTTCCTGCATTAAGCTCATAGAGTGATCGACGTTAGTAATCACCGTGGGTTTGATCCAGGCGCCGCCGCCATGATTTTCTAGCTCGCCACCGCACAACACCGATGCGCCTTTGGTTATTGCATCTTGGATTTGATCGCCGATCTTGTCTGCTTGTGGTGCAAAAATAAGTGGGCCGATTTGGCCACCTTGTTGGGCTGGGAAAGATAGTTTGGCCGTTTTAGCTTTTTCAACCAATCGATGAGTGAACGCTTCACTAACCTTGGTGTCAACATAGATTCGTTCTAATGATTGGCAGGCCTGGCCGGTCATACTGACGCTGCCTCTGAGAATCGCGGTGCTGGCCAGATCAAGGTCAGCATTTTGTGTGACAATCGCCGGGTCTTTGCCGCCGAGTTCTAAAAAGCTGGGAATAAAATTTTTGGCGGCTTGCATGCCAACCTTGCGCCCGGTTTCAACTGAGCCGGTAAAACAAATGGCATCGCAATTGTCGATCAGCGCGATGCCGGTATCAGCGCCGCCAATGACAATTTCTAATACGCCGTTGAGTTCTGGTATCGCTTTAATGCTCTCGATTAATGGCCGAATGAATCGAGGTGTTACCTCGCTCGGCTTTAATATTACCGTTGCACCACTTAACAGTGCCGGAATGGTGTCAATCATTGATAACACCAAAGGGAAATTCCAAGGGCTGATGACGCCAACAATTGGGTAGGGTACTAAATCATGGCGAATCGATACTGATGGCGCCATAAGTGAATTTTTCGATGCCTGGCTTTGTAGTAAATCCGGTGCTGAGGCGCACCAGCGATCAATTTGTCCGGCAAGACTTTGCACCTCGAGCTGCGCTGCCATGGTTCGACCGGTATCTATTGATAGCGCCTCTGTTATTTGTTCTGCATGGTGTTGCGTTTGTAATTTCCACTGCTGTAAAACTTTGATACGAGCTTGCAAACCGATCGCGTTCCAATTGGGCTGCGCGGCCTGCATTGTCTTGGCAATTGTACTGACCTGCTTGCTCGATGTTGCCTCGAACTGATAGTCAATCTCGCCGGTTCGAGGGTTGCGTGCTTCGATTTTTGTCATGCGCATTCCTTGTAGGGCCAGCCAAGTGGCAGGCCGGCATCAGGAGTAAAACCATATAGTTGTTCGTCTGGCAGTGCGGCTTGCACTAACTCATGTACTGCTAATAATTTTTCAAGATTAATACCGGTGTCATAACCCATCGATTCGAGCATAAACACCAAATCTTCAGTCACGATATTACCGCTCGCGCCGGGCGCAAACGGGCAACCACCAATACCACCGAGTGATGAGTCGAGTGTGGTTATGCCGATTTCAACCGCCTTCAAGGCATTGGCTAAGCCTTGACCTCGAGTATTATGAAGGTGAACGCCATTGAGTTTTTCGCGACCGCAATTTGACCAAATTGCATCCGCTAGCTGCTGAATTTGTAAAGGATTACCGACCCCAGTGGTGTCAGATAAGCCAACTTCATCAACGCCGATCTCCACGACCTTTTCAGCCAGAGCTACCACGCGAGATTGAGGAACTTCGCCTTCTATGGTGCAACCGAATGCGGTAGACAAGCCGACTTCCAACATTGGGCGGTTTGTTTCAATTGCCTGAACATGCTCTACACAATGCGCGATTTCTTCCAGCATTTGCGCATGAGTTTTACGCACGTTTTTTAAAGAATGCGATTCGCTCATAGAAAATGGGATCGAAATTTTAGTTGCACCGGCTTCGCATGCCGCTTTCACGCCGTGCAAATTAGGTGCTAATACCGCCACATCCAAACCTTCTAAACCAGCTGCGTAACGAGTGACTTCAGCGGTATCTGCCATTTGCGGCAGCAGCTTGGCAGGAACAAAAGAGCCGACCTCTATTTCAGTGCAACCCGCATCAAATTGGGCCTTAATCCAGCGTTTTTTCGCCTCAGTGGGCATAATGTTCGATACACTTTGTAAACCGTCGCGCGGGCCTACCTCACTGATTTGTATGCATTTTTTCATCATCTATTGATCAAAAAAGATCAGATCCCAGACAAATGTATTATTGATATATCAATAATAGCAATAGATTGAATCAAATATTTGTTAAATTCAAAAAATTTTAAAAGAAATACACTGCTTTTAATCTCAAAGTCTTGCCAAAGACCGTCAATTTTCCTCACTAAAAAAGATCTAATCAATGCTAGTCTTGCGACTGTTTAATTCAGCAATCAATTTATTCAGCTATGGAACTTGCAAACAAAGTCGCCGTTATTACTGGTGGTGCTTCTGGGCTTGGCGAAGCCACGCTAAGACGATTCATCGATCACGGCGCAAATTGCGCTATCTTTGATTTAAACCAAGAGCGAGGCGCGCAACTTGTTGCCGAACTAGGTGAAGCAGCGAAATTTTACGCGGTTGATGTAACCAGCGAAGAGAGTGTTCTGGCCGGCTTGAGCCAGGTTGTGGATGATTTTGGTGCAGTACATATTAATTGCAACTACGCCGGAATCGGCAGCGGTGAAAAAACCGTAGGTAAAGAATACAAACCACACTCCTTAGAGACCTTTAAGCGCGTAGTTGATATCAATTTGATCGGCACTTTTAATGTCTTGCGTTTATGCGCGGCGCAGATGGCGCAACAACAACCTATCAATGATGACGGGCATCGAGGCGTGATTTTAAATACCGCTTCGGTAGCAGGGCAAGAAGGCCAGATTGGCCAGGCCGCCTATGCCGCAACCAAGGGAGCGATATTGGGTAGTACGATTTGCCTGGCGCGCGATCTGGCGGAATATGGTATTCGCGTTAATACCATTGTGCCGGGTTTGATACACACACCCTTGTTCGACTCCTTGCCAGAACATATTTTCAATGCGTTGGAATCTTCCGTGCTCAATCCGCCACGACTTGGTAAGCCAGAAGAGATCGCGCATTTGGCGCAATATTTAGTAGAGAACGATTATATGAATGGTGAGAGTGTCAGATTGGATGGTGGCATTCGTATGCAGGCGCGCTAGCTAATCATAGCTTTTAAAGAATAGCTTTTGATTCTGGCACGCGTGTTTTTTATGGCTAAATAGACTGGTTAATTAGACAACCACTTTAATTCAGAGATTGTTCGCCCTTGAGCATTGCCTGTAGGCTGGCATCCATATTTTTAAGCGTATCCTGGCGTAGCTCTCGCTTGTTCAAGCCATATTGTTTTTGAGGGAGCTGCATCAGCTGTTGTGCGGCTTGCATTGCGGTGGCTTGCAGTGCATCGCCTGGCACTAAGGCATCAAGAAAGCCCGCTTGGATGGCGCTTTCAGGTGTACACATTTGCGACTGCAAGGCAGCGCGTTTCATAAAAGTAGGGTTGAGCTCGGCTTGCAATACGGCCAATAGTAAATAAGTGAATGGCAACCCCGCCGCAGTTTCAGGTAAACCAACTTTATAGTCGCCTTCGACCCCGATGCGGGTATCACTTGCTAGTAGTACAAAAGCACCTAGGCCAATAGCATGACCATTGCAGGCAGCAACCACTGGCTGTGGATGGGCGTATAACTTTTTCAGCATGCCAAAGCCTGCTAAAACCATGGCGTTCTTGGCTTCTTCGCCAGCGCCCATCACGCTCAAATCATAACCCGCGCTGAACTTGTCACCGGTTGATTGGATAATAGTCGCTTTGGCGTTGCTTTGTGCTTCGTCAAGCGCATCACCAATCGCCTCTGAAACTGATTTAGCAAAGACATTCGCTTTACCGTCATTTAGTTCAATAATGGCGATGTCATCATTTATAGAAAAATTGATCATAGTTTTGTCTCTCAATACTTGGTTGGCTAAGCGCTTAGCATGCCGCCCAGGCGTTGTTGAATAATATCGTCGGCTTGCTGCATGATGCGGTCAATGAGTTCCTGACAAGTTGGAATGTCATTAATCAAACCGGCCACCATACCGCAAGACCAGGCGCCAGCATCCATGGTGCCCTCGCTCATAATCTTAGGGTAGACGCCCGCCACTTCGTCGATGATGTCTTCGAATTTGAGCTCAGCGCCGAGCTGTTGTTCTTTTTCTAAAATACGCTCGACCGCGGCGTTATTTAATACTCGCTCGGTATTGCGCAGTGGCCGCATAACTAAACGAGTGTCTAATTCTGACGCTTGTAGAATCGCTTGTTTAACATTGTCGTGCACGGGCGCTTCTTTGGTGGCGATAAAACGCGTGCCCATATTCATGCCCTGCGCGCCCATTGCCAGTGAGGCGACCAATGATCGCCCATCGGCCATACCGCCTGAAGAAACGAAGGGAATCTCTAATTCATCGGCGGCGCGTGGCAGCAAAATCATGTTGGGGATATCGTCTTCACCAGGGTGTCCGCCGCATTCAAAACCATCAACCGATACTGCGTCACAACCGATCGACTGAGCCTTAAGAGAGTGCTTAACGGATGTGCACTTATGAATCACTTTAATGCCTGCATCTTTTAAATAGGGCATGACTTCAGCGGGATTGCGCCCGGCGGTTTCTACAACTTTTACGCCGCCTTCAATAATGGCTTTGACATAACCAGGGTAATCAGGAGCATTCACCGTCGGTAAAAAGGTTAGGTTGACGCCGAAGGGTTTCTGGGTCATGTCTTTGCAGCGCGCTATTTCGTTGGCGAGATCAGCCGGCGTTTTTTGTGTTAAGCCAGTGATAATCCCTAAGCCTCCGGCGTTGGAAACGGCCGCGGCTAAGTCGGCAAAGCCGACATAGTGCATGCCGCCCTGAATGATTGGATGCTCGATGCCGAACATCTCAGTAATAATGGTTTTCATGTATTGTCCTGCTTTCGTGGAAGGATTAGGTCAGTGCTTGCGAATCACTAAACTACCAATTGAGTACCCTGCGCCGAAAGAGCAGATTACACCGAGCGCACCAGCGCCTAGATCTTTGTGGTATTTAATAAAAGCGATGATTGACCCAGCTGATGCAGTATTCGCATATTCATCTAATACTATTGGTGCTTCTTCGGCGGTGGCGTCGCGGCCAAGTAAACGTTTACTAATCAGTACGTTCATATTGATATTGGCTTGATGCAACCACCATCTAGTTAAGTCATCAGGGGTAAAGCCGCACTCGTCTAAATGAGTTTGAATATGAGTCGCGGCCATCGGGCACACTTCTTTAAAGACGGCACGACCGGCTTGATGAAACAAGTTGTCGACACTAAAAGGGTCGTCATCTTTGGCGTGTGACACATAACCAAAATTTGAACGGATATTACTTGAGTAAGAAGTAACGGCCTTAGTGCCAAGAATCTCATAAACGTGCGGCGCCTTGGCGGAAGCTGATTTTTCGATGATTACCGCGGTTGCCACATCACCGAAAATAAAATGGCTGTCTCGATCGCGATAATTAACTTGCGGGGAGGTTAATTCAGGGTTGATCACTAATACGCAGTTAGCCGTGCCAGTGCTCACCATTTCATAAGCACGTTGCAAAGCAAAGGTGGCCGCTGAACACGCCACTAACATGTCAAAACCAAAGCCTTCGATGCCCAATGCGGCCTGCACTTCGATGGCGATGGCCGGGTAGGCGCGTTCGGTATATGCGCAGCTTACGATAACGGCGTCGATATCGGCCGCTGATTTGTTGGCTTCGTCCATGGCCAAGCGCGCGGCATTAACGGCGAACTCGCCCTGGTGTGAAAGCTCGTCATCGGCACGCTGCTCGATCTTGGGTTTCATGCGCTGAATATCAGTAACACCATCTTTTACATAGATATAGCGTTGTTTGATACCTGATGCCTTCTCAATGAATTCAGCCGAAGAACTAGGCTTGGCTTCAAGCTCGCCAGCGTCTATCGCTGCGGCGTTTTCATTATTGTAAGACTCAGCATAACGATTATAAGCATCGACCAATTCTTCATTGGTAAGCACGTTTGGCGGGTTCCAAAGCCCGGCACCACTGATAACAATAGCTTCTGACATATCACTTGTTTAGTTACTGAAACGCTGGAATAGTAAAGCACCAGCAACCGCGATTAAAGCTTATTGGTGAATTTCTTGATTGAAATCCTCGTTGGCTGAGCGGGATTAATAAACCGTTTTGAATCAGATGGACAATCATATCAAGAAGCAAGATCAGGCCCTGTTGCCAGCGTATAAGCAGATATATGCGGTCGAAGTTAAATGGGGCGACATGGATGCCATGCGCCATGTCAACAATACTCGTTATTTTTATTATTGTGAGTCGGCACGCCTGGATTTTTTACTAAAGCTCTTTCCGGACATCGGCAAACTTGACCCGTCGCAATTAGAATCTGGTATTGCCTTGGCTTACAGCGATTGCAAGTTCAAAGTACCAGTTACTTTTCCGGATACAATGTTGGTTGGGACAGCCATTACTGAAATTGCCGACAACGAGTTCTGGATAAAACACGCAATCTATAGCAAAAAGATGAGCGTGATTGCCGCCGAGAGCAGGGCTCGCTTGGTTTACTATGATTTTAAACAAAGCCAACGTAAACTTTTAAGTGACCAGATGCGTCAACAGCTTGAACAATTTAAGCTTGAAAATTGATGATCGAGAGCCGCGGATTTTTATTCGAGTGAATCGAACAAGTGTTTATCTTAAGCGATGCGCAAATAATTGAGCTAGGCGTTATACTCTGCGCCTAGCTTTTGATTCCTCATTGTTGCAAGCCACGTCTTGCTTGCAGGTCTACTACTTATGCCCCTTGCATCGCCGTCGTCTGGCACGGCGCACTCTACCACCATCGATCATCTCTGGCTGTCGTTGTTGATTATCTTGCTGGGGTCTTTTATCGCCCCGCTTTTGTTTCATTCTGCCACGTTGGCCATTCCCGCTATTGCTACTGAGCTTAGTTTGTCAGCAGAACAAGTCAGTTCATTTACTTTATTGCAAATGCTAGGTAGCGTTATTTTCGTACTACCTGCTGGCAAGTTGTCTGATAAGTTCGGTCGCCGCCGAATATTTTGTTTGGGCTTGTTGGTTGCCGGCCTGTCTTCCGGCTTAGCAGGTATTGCCACTAGCGATTGGATGATGATCGGTTCTCGCGCGCTTGGTGGCGTTGGTGGTGCCTTAATTTTCGCGAGTGCGGTCGCTTTATTAATGAGTGTGCCACCCGAAGATCAAAAGGTTCGCATCATGGGTTTATACATTTCTGTTGCGTATCTCGGCACAGTTTTAGGGCCGGTTTTCGGAGGCTTAGTTTTAGAAAGCCTGCACTGGCGATGGGTATTTTTATTACCCAGTCTGGCACTGTTTACCCTGGCCAGTTTGGGGTTTCTGGTGTTGAGATGGGAGCGTTATGGAGATCGAAGTGCACGAATCCGTTTGCTCGATTTTTTACTTTATGCTTTGTCGCTTTCGATTTTAGCCATCGGCGTGTTTGACGCTAGCCAACTTTTTGGTCAGCTATTGGTCATGGCAGGGGTAATTTGTTTTGCGGCATTTTGCTGGTTTCAAACCAAGCGGCGTGACCCTTTGTTGCAAGTATCGCTCTTTACTCAAAACCGCACCTTTTCCATTCTTGGTGGCTCGATTTTTTTGTTATACGTCGGTGTAATGGCATTGCCATTTACTTTGACGCTGTATTTTCAATATCTTCGAGGCATTGATGCAAAGACAACTGGTTTGATTTTACTGATACAAGCTTTGTGCACAGCGTGCATTGCGCCAACATCTGGTTGGTTAAGCAAACGATTCCGGCCACGCTATTTGATTTTTACTGGTGTGTTACTGTTTTTGATTGCGTCATGGCTGCTAGCCACCTTAACGCCGAACTCATCGATTGTAATTGTTGTTGCGGCGCTAGTTCTATTAGGTGCCGGCTTTGGTATTATGGATGCCCCGATCATGCATACCAGTATGAGCACCGTGCCAGAATCGTTGATTGGTTCGGCATCAGCAACTCTCAACGGTTTGCGCACTATGGGGGGCTTTATTGGCCTAAGCTTTATGTCGTTCTTAATAGCTCATCATTTGGCTGATACCGATATCACACCTGCGGTATATCCCGAGCTTATGACTGCTCTAAGCCAGTTCTTTATGATGACAGCGATCGCAGCAACGCTGACGATAGCCTTGTTGATGTATGGAGTGTTAACGCGGCCTAGGCAAAGCTAAACGATTGGCTTGAGATTCTGTTAAAACTAGCCAAGCCCAAGGGTTGTGTTATTCAATTGTTTTTTACTTGGTGCGGATTTTATACGCGAGCCTTGGGTCAAATGAGCAACATGATTGATTTTTTTTAAGTAACTCAATCGCAAAATTCTCTGCATCGAGATGTTCCTGAGCTGTAAGTTTGCTGGTTATTAATTGCTCATAGACCGCTAGTTCTACTTCTTGTTGTTGCGCATATAAAGGGTCTGATTTGCCGTAAACTGCGTTATTAACCCCAGAGCTTACCAGGAAGTATGCATATGCCTTGACTGGGTCAATGTCTATATCTTCATATCCTGAAATATCAGATAGACCTGACAAAAGAACCAATCCTATGGCCTGACAAATTATTCCAACTCGATTGCAAAAAACTAGTTACTAATCTTGAATATATTGCCAAGAGCTTGAACTGTTCATTAATGTTCTATGTCGCCCGGCACTTATAGAAAGTGCCTGTTCATCGCTTAGCTTATAGCCAGCATCGTCTTGGAAAAGTGTGACCAAGCCACTCTCTGTTTTTATTCCTCTGGGGTAATAATATGCTGGTTGTTTGGATGAGAAATGTTTTAGTGTCGATTCTGAATTTTCAAATGCGCTCAATATGATTAGGCTTACAAAAGCAGGCCCGTTTAATTTCATTTGTTTTTCTTTATGTAGCCTGAGTGCTTCAGTTGGCTGAATCCATCTGGCATCGATAATCTCCTGGTTGTCGATATGCAGTTCTTGCTGCTCTTTAATATTGGTTAGAAAAAACCAGGTGGCGTATCGTTTGCTCAACTCGACTGGCGTGACCCAATGTGACATCGTGATGAGTTTTTTTGGCTCGAGGTTGAGATTGGTTTCTTCTTTGGTTTCTCTTGCCGCCGCTAGCTTGGCTTGCTCGATTGGTGTTTGGGCTTGGTCTATTGCTTCGACCATGCCACCAGGGAAAACCCAATTACCGCCATAATTGAGGTTCGGGTTTTTCTGCACCATTAGTATTTCCAGGCCAGCATTGGTATCGTTCAAGATTATTACTGTCGCAGATGGTCTTGGCGTTGTTGGGGTAGTTATACTCACATTAGATAAAGCGCTTTTGGTGATAATCCTAGCATGGCTTCACACTTAATTTTCGGTGCCGGTTTAATCGGTGGTTTTATGGCTGGCAGTTTCGCTACTACCGGTGAAACGGTGATGGTGTTTGGCCGAGAGCGACTCAGAGATCGCTTTGCCAATGGTTTAAAGTTAACGGACTATCGAGGCAAAGAAAACAGCGCACCACCGTTAGCTTTCTTCAGTAATGTTAGTCAAATTGATTTACCGGGCGCCATTGATGTGTTGTGGTTGACCGTTAAGTGTACTGATCTCAAAGCTACTTTGGATGAAATCAAACCATTGATAAGCGAGCAAACCATTTTGATCAGTTGCCAGAATGGTTTAGGTAGCCATGAATTAGTCAGCGCGGCCTATCCCGAGAATCGAGTATTAAGAGCCATCATGCAATCGAATGTAGCCGAGCCTGATATCACACATTTACATCGGGGCTCACAGGGCACTCTAGTGATTGAAGACTTTAGTTTTAATAATCAATCTTTAGCCGCACGCTTAAACACGGAAGTTCTGCCCACTCAGTCAATGTCTGATGTTGATGCCTTTAGTTGGTCAAAGTTACAACTAAACCTTGGCAATGCCATTAATGCTCTGGCTGATATTCCAGTGAGAGAAATGCTTGGGCAAAGACGCTATCGACAGATTATCGCACTGGCAATGCGGGAGTTGCTGGCCGTTACTGATAACAAAGGGATATCGTTACCCAAAGTGGCGGCCGTTCCAATGCACTGGATACCGAGAGTGCTGGACCTGCCTAACTGGGTGTTCGAGATAGTAGGGCGTAGTATGCTCAAGGTTGACCCAACCGTGAGAACCTCAATGTGGTGGGATCTGCGTCAGTCTCGTAAGACAGAAATCGATTATCTCAATGGGGCGGTAGTTGAGCAGGCGCATTCTTTAGGTCTGCCCAGCCCGGTTAACCAGAAAATCTGTGAATGGATACGCAAGATTGAAGCCAGCAACGAAGCTGAGTTACCTCGTCCGCAATTCGATGCTGAGAAATTTTTAAGCCAATTTAATCGGAGCTCAAACTAGGTTTAACGAATAAGCTTTGATGGGCTGGTAAGGCCATACATAAAAACCCCAGCAAGAAGTAGCCAAGCATTTGATTGACGGCTGACCATTCCTGCAAGACATAGTGACCGACCAATAAACTCAACATAAAAGCAAACCAAGCATATAAAGCAAAGCCGCGTAGCCGATTAACTAGTAAGCAAATTCCTAAGCCCACCTCAATAAAGGGAATGAGTTGCAAATAACTGTTTACCAAAAAAGCCGGTAATTGAATCCGCAAGTCTCCCTGAAACAAAGCTGAGTAGTAGTCAAAGAAGCCACCGCCACTAAAAAGCTTGCTTGTACCAGCCGTGAGTAAGATAACCGCCATGGTAATCCGAGCAAGGCGTTCAATTTCTTTTAGATTGTTATTCAGCTTGGCTTGGTTTGGCATATTTCAATTGTTTTATAGATATAACAAACTGAAATATATAACGAAAAAAGAATTATGCAAAAAATTCTATAAATCTATAGATTTTTCTAGATATTTGCCTATACTCGCGCTCCAAAGTTAAGAATCACCGTAGATCGAGCCACTTCGATGGGCGAATCCAGCTCAACAAAAGTCGATACCGTTTCACTTGGTAAAGCCAGGCATAAGTATGTGCGCAAAAAAATCGCTGCTATTGAAGCGGCCGCACGCGTATTTGCTGACCGTGGTTTTCATGGGGCGACCACCGAAGATATCGCTCATGCCATGGGTATTCAGCAAGGCAGCCTTTATTACTACTTCAAATCTAAAGAGCAAGCTCTGCAAGAAGTTTGCGAGTACGGCTTTGATAACTATGTAGAGCGTATGAAAAAAATCTGCGCTAAAGAGCAACCTTTTGAAGCCAAGATGTTGGCGATTGTGACCTCGCATTTAAGCCAATACGCACAAACTGACTACGCCTTAAAAGTGCATAACGAACAGCGCTTGTTTTTACCTAAAGAACGTCGCTCGCGCATTAAAGAGCTTGGCTCCACGTATCGAGAACTGCTTGAGCAAACGCTTCGTGAAGGTATTGAAAGCGACATTATTCGTGGCGACATCGATACTCATTTTGTTGCTTATTCGATAATCGGGATTTGCAATTCCTGGGGCGCGAATTTGGCACGTAATAGCGCCTTGAATCTCTTTGAAACCATCGAGCAATGCTCGGATTTTATTCTCTACGGCACACTCAAAAAGGGTGCCTAAACCATCAGATAAAAGTAAATAGCAATGACAGAACAAAAAGCAACTAATGTCACCTGGCATGATGGCGAAGTAACGCGAGCCGACCGATTTAATCGATTAGGGCAAAAAGGCGTAACAATTTGGTTTACTGGTCTCTCTGGCTCAGGCAAAAGCACGGTCGCGGTGGCTGTTGAAAAAGCCTTGCACAAGTTAGGCAAGCTCAGCTATCGACTAGATGGCGACAACATTCGCCTTGGTATCAATAAAAACTTAGGTTTCTCAGCCGAAGATCGCACAGAGAATATTCGTCGTATCGGCGAAATCTCTAAACTGTATTGCGACACCGGCATCATCTGTCTGAACAGTTTTATTAGCCCTTATCGCGAAGATCGGCAACAAGTTCGACGCCTGCACGAAGAGGGTGGGTACAACTTTATTGAAGTGCATGTGAACTGCTCATTGGAAACGGCCGAGGATCGCGACCCGAAAGGTTTATATAAAAAAGCACGTGCTGGTGAGATCAAAAATTTTACCGGCATTGATGACCCCTATGAGTCGCCAGAAAATGCCGAAATTACGCTGAATACCGACATTATGACTTTAGAAGAAGAAGTCGAGATTGTGCTGGATTATCTGCAAGAACAACGTTACCTCATTTTATATCGTTAGGAATTTATTGTGATTAAACCTCATGGTGCAGAGTCGCTTCGACCTCTGTTTGTAGAATCGGCTGAACAACGCGCCGAGCTTTTTGAACAAGCCAAGAATTTACCTCAAATGTTGGTAAGTTCAGCTACCGCTGCCAATGCGGTGATGTTAGCTGGCGGCTACTTTACGCCGCTAACTGGCTTTATGAACAAAGCTGATGCTTTATCAGTTGCCCGTTCAATGACTTTAGACGATGGTCTGTTTTTCCCAGTGCCGGTAATGAACCTATTGCCAGACGATACTGGTTTTGAAGTTGGTCAGCGCATCGCCTTACTTGATCCGAATGTTGACGGTCAGCCAGTAATTGCTGTGCAAACCATAGAGTCGATTGAGCGGTTTAGCGAGCAGGAGTTAGTTGAAATTACTCAGGCTGTTTACGGCACAACCGACCAGGCTCATCCAGGCGTTAAGGCATTCTTAGATCAGGGCAATGTGGTAATGTCTGGTTCGCTCGAAGTACTTAACTTTTCTTATTTTGAATCAGATTTCGCGGATACTTTTCGCACCGCTGTGCAGATTCGTGCTGACATAAAAGAACGCGGTTGGCAAAAGGTTGTGGCGTTTCAAACGCGCAACCCAATGCACCGCGCGCACGAAGAGTTGTGCAAGATGGCTATGCAAGCAACCGGTGCCGAAGGCTGTGTGATCCATATGTTGCTTGGCAAACTCAAGGCGGGCGATATTCCCGCCGAAGTGCGTGATGCCTCTATCAGAGAAATGGTTGAGCATTACTTCCCAGCCAACAGCGTAATGGTCACTGGCTATGGGTTTGATATGTTGTACGCCGGGCCTAGAGAAGCCGTATTGCATGCCTTGTTTAGGCAAAACATGGGCGCGACTCATTTTATTATTGGCCGCGATCATGCCGGAGTAGGTGAGTATTATGGTGCCTTTGATGCTCAGACCATCTTTGATGAGCAGGTGCCAGAAGGTGCTTTGGAAATCGAGATTTTTCGTGCCGATCATACCGCGTATTCCAAAAAGCTAAATAAAGTCGTAATGATGCGCGATGTGCCAGATCATGAGTTTGAAGACTTTGTGATACTGTCGGGCACTCGAGTGCGCGAGTTACTCAGTGACGGTATTGCACCACCGCCAGAGTTTTCTCGACCTGAAGTAGCCAAAATTTTGATGAACTACTACCAAAGCCTATAGCGACTGATGCCGATTTTTGACTGTTTCAATGGTGATGCTGACGGGATATGTGCGCTCACTCAATTACGTCTTGCTGATCCGCAGCCAAGCACTTTGGTGACCGGGGTTAAACGCGATATTAACCTGCTTAAACGTGTTGCGATCAAAGCCGGTGATCAGGTCAATGCCTTGGATATATCCATGGATAAAAACAAAGCTGATTTATTGCGTTTGCTTGCAGATGGTGGTGAGGTTTTTTATTGTGATCATCACTTCGCTGGCGATATGCCCGAGCATCCTAAGCTTAGCAGCCTGGTCAACACCGCTTCTGATGTTTGCACTTCTTTACTGATTAATCAGCATTTGAATAGCGCTTTCCCCGAATGGGCGGTGGTCGGTTGCTTTGGTGATAACCTAAAGCGCCCGGCAAGCATGTTGGCAAAGTCGCAGGGCTTAAAAGATGCGCAAATTGATCAATTAGAGCGCCTAGGGATTTACATAAACTACAATGGTTACGGCGCGAGCCTCGATGATTTGTATTTCGATCCAGCTGAGTTATTTCAACGAGTTGTTAATTTCAAGTCGCCGTTGGCATTTATTGAAGATGATCAAGAAACCTTCGCCACACTTGAGAATGGCTACCATCAGGATATGGCCAAAGCCGCTGAGACGACTGCCCATTATGCACAGCCACACGCGGCGGTATATATATTGCCTAATGCAGCCTGGGCCAGAAGAGTGAGTGGTGTATATAGCAATGAGCTAGCTAATCAACATCCTGATCGAGCGCATGCGGTATTAACCGAAAAAAAAGATGGTGGCTACCTCGTCAGCGTCAGAGCCCCGCTTAATAATAAGCAGGGCGCTGATCAAGTTTGTCGTCAGTTTGAAACAGGCGGAGGCCGCACCGCCGCCGCCGGCATCAATCATCTGCCGGCTGATGAGATAGAGAGATTCACGAATGTGCTATCAGACTTTTACCTGAGCTAGCCAAACAAGCGAAATTTTTTATTCCTCTTTGGGAAGGCCAACATTAAAGTCTTCCGCCATTTGCTCAGCAATCTCTTGAGCGCCAAGTTCTATTTTCTCAATAATCATCTCAGGATTATCTAGCCAGAATTGATAACGATCATCCTTGGTAACTTCTTCGCCCCCATCATCAAGAATTTGCTCGGATAAGTAGTCTGCTTTATACGGTTTTTTACCTTCTTTGTTTTGATAGATTGAGACGGTTGCAGCAACCAGAATCTTGCTATAGTCGGCCGATATTACAACCGCTGGCTGGATTTGTGGAACGAGGAACGGTTTCTGATTTTGAGCATCAAATTCAGTCTCTATTTGCAGCGGTTGCCCAAAAGCAACGCCTGATAAAGCCTTGTCGAACGCCGCAAAGGTTGTTTTATTAACGTCATAGCCTTTAAGGTTTTCAACTAATGGTTCGATTTTTTTGCGTCGAGCTGAATTAGTGTTGGCATCAATCGCACCGCCGATCAAAACGCCTACTAGCCCACCAGCAATTGCCCCGGTGGTAGCCGCGCTGCTTGCGACTTCTGAAGATAAAGGAGAAGCTAGTTGAGCCAGTTGAACCCACTTAATTTTTTGTGATTCGAATACACCTCGATCCAATTCGACTTTCTTACCAGCACAAGCGCTTAAGAATAAGCCTAGAATTAAGGTGATCAGAGTTGATTTTATGTTTGCAGAATTCATTTTATTTAAATATTTAGATCCATTTTAAAAAGCTCGCAAACGGTACCACTTCTTAACTATTTGAAAAGCCGTTTTGACCAATGAAAATACTGCATTTATCGGTTCTAATATTGAGGCTTTGAGGAATAAAGCAGGGCGCTAGGTATTCTCATAGTGATCACGCAAATCTATTATCGAGTTCAACAACAATGAACAGGTAATGATTAATTCGTTAGGTTCTAATCTCCGGTTGGAGCTTGAAATACTCCTAGTAGCTAACTTGTTAAGAAGCGAAGTACGGTGCCGCGCTAGCGTAAATCAGACGCAGAGCCAGCAAAGTTAAGAGCAGGTTTAATATTGTCTGGAATTTTGCCTGATTGATTTTCAATAAGATTTTTCGCCCCAAAAGTGTGCCGACAAAACCAGCGGCAATCATTAATATGATCAGACTTAAATATTCTGAGAAAGCGAATCCGAGTAGCCCAAAAACCAGTACTTTTAAAAGATGCTGTGCGCTCATACATGCCGCATGAGTAGCCACTAAGCTGGGCGGCTCAGAAGTAAAGCCTCGCAGGCTGGCCATCACGAAGGTGCCAGTGGCCCCAACAAACATGGTTATAAAAGTCGATAAACAACCACCTAACGATAGTTGCCAAAGTGCTTTACTTCGACTTGATAACGTTGGCCCCCAGACCGAGTAAATAATAAATACTCCTAAGGCGATTTTGATGATATTGCTGGGCAAGGCAATCACAATATTTCCACCGATGCTCGCGCCAACTAAGCTGCCCGCGACAAACCAAAGAAAAAGCGGTGAGAGCAAGTATTTGCGCATTAATACAGCGCGCCCGACATTGGAACCTAGTTGCACCAAACCATGAACCGGGATGAGCGCTTTTGCTGGGAAAAATTGCGCCATGATGGCCAACAGGATCACACCGCCGCCAATACCCAATGAGGCGGTGAGCATGGAAGTGAAAAAACTCAGCACAATCAAACCCAGGAAAGGTTCCAAAGCCAGTGTGCTGGGTATCTGTAAAAGCTCAATCATGGTCAGCATTGTAGACCGAAATTGTTAACTCGCTTAGACAAGCGCCTGCCAACAGGCTTGGGTGATTGAACTTCTTAATGACTTTTAGGCACTTAATAGATAGCAATCAATCAAAAACAATTCTTTATGAATATGCGGGAAGAAGCCGGTAAGCGATTTCAATCAACCGAATTCAGCATATTTACAAAGAAGTCTAAGGTAGGGTAAACATGAAGTTAAAAGCACCATTTCAGGCAATCGATTTTGAAGCGTATGACATCGATGGTAATCGCGTTCGTCTTAGTGATTTCAAGAACAAGGTCGTGGTTCTATCTTTTTTTCGCGATGCGACCTGCCCATTCTGCAATGTTCGAGTGTTTGAGTACACGCAGCGTTATGAGGAGTGGTCTAAGTTGGGTATAGAAGTTTTGGCAGTTTTTACTTCACCGTCGCACAAGGTAAAGAAATTTGTGGCAAATAATCCGCGCCCTTTTCCCACCGTGGGCGACCCGGATTTACGAATCTATAAAAAGTATCATGTGCAAAAATCCTTTTTGAAATTATTGTTAGGCGTTGTGTTGCATATTCCTCGATTTATTAAAGGTTGGCTAGTGGGAGGTTGGTTCAACCCCATCAACCCGCATGTCAATCTGGTGCCAGCCGACTTTATCATTCATCCCAATGGTAAGGTGATTGATGCCTGGTATGGACGAGATGTGTCAGAACATATCCCCTTAAAGAGAATTGAGAGAGTCGCAGACAAATTGCGAGAGATAAACCGCGTTAAGCAAGCTAGTAAAATCGGTAGTAGATTTCGCAACGGCGTATATCGGTTGAAAGCGGCGGCTTGATAAAAGTTTTCAGTAATATAGAGAGCAACGCCTGTAGTAAAGGAGTGGAAGAAAGAACTTGCTAATTTGTTTTGAGAATTTGCGTTACACTCGCCATGCTCAATATATATTAACGTCGCTCTGTAAATGAATAAAGCAACAACGCCAGTCCTGATTGGCGTAGGTCAGCATGTAGATCGTTCTAATTCTGCCAATGGTGCTACGCCTGTTGAAATGATGGCGCAGGCCAGTTTGAACGCAAGTGAAGACGCTGGAGGCAGGCGATTATTAGAGCGAGTTGATACTCTTGCCGCGGTTGGTTTAACCGTCGATGAAGCACAGGTAAAATCGCCGGTATCCAATATGGTGCGAAATGTGCCGCAAGCGGTAGCGCGCGAACTAAACATTAACCCTCGTCAGCAATTCTATACAGCCACTGGTGGCAATACGCCGCAAATGTTGGTTAATTACTTTGCGCAAGAAATAGCCAAAGGGAAGACTCAAACTGTGTTGCTTAGCGGCGGTGAGGCACTGAGTACAATGCGCCTGCGGTTTAACCATTGGTCAAAGTTGCTATTACCCAAAGGTAAATGGAAAGATAAAGCTGGCCCAGTGCCAGATAGGCTTGGTGTCTCACGGGCGGGGACCAATGCTTACGAAAATCGCTATGGTCTAAATTTGCCAGCACGCGTTTATCCTCTATACGAAAATGCCTTAAGAGCACACTATGGGCACGATATCAATGAGCATCAAGAGATGCTAGCAGAAATATTCTCGAATTTGACCAAAGTGGCTGCCAACAATCCGCATGCCTGGTTTAGAGAGCATCGCGAAGCTGAGGAACTGATTGAAGTAAGTGACACCAACCGTATGGTTTCGTTTCCATACCCTAAGCGGCTAAATTCGATGTTGATGGTTAATCAATCTGCGGCTATTTTGATGACCAATGTTGAAACAGCAGAAGCCTTGGGTGTGTCACGCGATAAGTGGGTTTTCTTGCATGGTTATGCGAGTGGTAGTGATATCTGGCATATCACCGAACGACCCAACTTTTACGAATCGGTTGCCATTCGAGACCTCAGCCAGCGAGCACTTAAAATGGCGAATAAACAAATTGATGACATCGCCGCCTTCGACCTATACAGCTGTTTCCCTTCGGCGGTTCAAATGGCCTGTGATGCGCTTGGCATCGATCATAATGACTCGCGCGGTCTGACACTGACTGGCGGCTTACCATACTTTGGCGGCCCGGGTAACAATTACGCCATGCACGCCATTGCTGAAGCTGTAAACTGGGCGCGATCCAAGCCAACGGAATTCGTTTATGTGAATGCCAATGGCTGGTATCTCACCAAGCACGCCGTTGGTATTTATTCGGCCAGTGAACCGACTCAAGCAACTGACTACGATAATCACGACTATCGGCCGAATGCTGCAAACCAGGTCGCTGTGAATGAAAATTTGCTGGGCGCCGCCAGAATCGAAACCTATACCGTTTTGTTCGATAAGTCGAATCGGTCAAGCCAGGGTATTATCGTTGCCAGAGGAGAGCAAGGTGATCGCGCCTTGGCCCTGTGCGAAGAACCATCACTAATGCAATCTTTGATCGAATCAGAAGGTGTTGGTATCGAAGGCAATTTGTACGCAAATAAGGGCCGAACTCACTTTGAATTTTAGCGTTCAGCTAAAATTGCCTATTTCTTGATAAGCTGCGTCATTGCCCCATCTGGCATTGAGGGCATACTCAAGCAATTAACTTAACTACCATTACGCTGCAATTTGTTATGAGACAGTTTACTGAAGAACAAGTCATGTTCCGCGAAAGCTATCGACGTTTTGTCGAAGCTGAAATTCAACCCAATATGGGCGAATGGCGAAAGGCCGGAATCGTCGATCGATCTGCCTTTCGAAAAGCGGGTGAACAAGGCTTTTTGATGATATGGCCAGATGAAAAATATGGTGGCTTAGGCGACAATGATTTTCGTTATGAACAAATTATTATTGAAGAAACGGCGCGCGCCGGGTGTGGTGATTGGTTTAATACCTTACACAGTCGCTTGGTCGGCCCGTACTTCAAATCATTTGGAACCGAACAGCAACGTAAGCGATTCCTGCCCAAATGCGTGTCTGGCGAATTAATACTCGCCATCGCCATGACCGAGCCTGATGCCGGTAGCGATTTAGCCGGCATGAGAAGTACATTAAAAGATGCCGGAGATCACCTCATCTTAAACGGCTCTAAAACTTATATCTCCAACGGAATTAATGCCGATCTAGTGATTGTTGCCGCAAAACCAGAAGGCGCCGAACATTCACATGCAATGACCCTGGTTATCGTTGAGCGAGGCATGGCCGGTTTTGAGCGCGGTCGCAATCTCGAAAAGATGGGTTTGAAAGGTCAAGATACAGCAGAGCTCTTCTTTAATAACGTCAAGATCCCTAAAGAGAATGTGCTCGGTCAGGAAGGCAAGGGCTTTTATCACCTAATGCACGGGCTTGCCGAAGAGCGGTTATTAGGCGGTGTTGGTTATCTTGCTGAGGCGCGCAATGCCTTTAATGTGACGCGCAACTTTTGCATGGAGCGTAAGTTGTTCGGCAAAAAGCTCTCTGATATGCAAAACACTCAATTCAAAATGGCGGAGATGGATACCGAGATCGATATGGCGCAATGCTATGTGGATTATTGTGTGAATCTACACAATCAGGGCAAGTTAACGGCCATCGAAGGCGCCAAAGTCAAGTTAATGACCTCTGAGATTCAAGGCCGAATGGTCGATTTAGGTGTCCAGCTGCACGGTGGTGCAGGCTATATGAATGAATATGAGATTACCCGAATGTATACAGATGCGCGCATCAGCCGGATCTATGCAGGCTCGTCTGAGGTTATGAAACTTATCATTGGTCGTGAGGTGTTTTCCGAAAATTACAGTAGCATCTTAGATTAAGCTCGTATTACTTGATGCAAGCACGTTTCCTTTGTAAGGTTCTGATCTATTAAAAACTAATATAAAGACAGCCAATATTATGCAATTTGAACAGCTCACCAGCCAAGTCTCCGTCTCGGGCCAAATCACGGTTAAAGATGTACAAGATTTCAAGGATATGGGGGTTGAGTTGCTGGTTTGCAATCGTCCTGACGGAGAAGATCTAGGTCAGACGCCTCACAGTGACGTAGAGCTTGAAGCAATCAGAATTGGCTTGCCTTTTAAGTTACTTGCCTTTTCTTCTTATCAAATTACGCCGCAGGATCGTGACGAATTTGTAAAGCTGATAGAAACACGCAAGCGAATCCATTGCTATTGCCGCTCAGGAGCACGTTCTAAGCGGCTTTGGCGAGAAGCGAACTCCCTGGTAGGGGGAGAGGCTCAATATGAAAAAGCCTGTGAAAATGAAACCAGCGCTTAGCTAAACCCACAACTAATAATAACAAAATGTTCATTAAAGACTGCGTTCACAAGCAGCCAAGCGCCAGTATGTGCTTTGTATGTGGCCGCGATAATCCATCTGGCTTACATATGTCATTTTTTGATGATGGAAATGCGATGGTAATGAGTAAAGTCACTCCACCTAAACACTGTGAAGGCTATCCCGGCGTGCTCCATGGCGGCATTGTCGCAACCATTTTAGATGAGGTGGTTGGGCGAGTTGCCATGGTTAAAGATCACCATCGTTTTATGATGACGGTTAAACTGTTGACCAAATATCGTCATCCTGTGCCCATGGGGCAGGAAATTACGGCCGTCGGCGAAGCGATTCGAATTAACGGAAGAATCGGCAAAGCCGAAGGTAGACTTATTCTGGCAGACGGAACTATTGCCTGTGAAGCTGAAATGGTGTTAGCTGATATGCCAGAAAGTTTGTCTTCAGAAGAGCGACTTGGAACCTTGGACTGGCGCATTGACTGACAGCCTTCTGAAAACAAAATTCGAAATAGTAGACAATTGGTAAATTATTGGTGTCTAATTTTAGACACTCACTAAAGTTTTACTGAAATATAAGTAATATTTGTCTGTGCAAAGCCGAACGGATTTGCAATAATCAGATCATGAGATAGGGGATCGTTATAGAAGTTAGAGGTAAGTTGTCGCTCTCCCCTGATAACTTTTCATCTTGACAAATGTCCATCTCCCTGCTTTAACCATATAGGTTTCGTCATTTTATGGCGACGCCGCTTTAAAACGCCGAATAAAAGCTGTTTAGGCGATGCTGTTGCTCCGCTACTCTCACCAACCACAGAGCGGAGTGGCTTGCTAGGAGTCTGTTATCCCCGGACTCCGACAGGTAGAGATGATGTGCAATATGAATCATTCAGCCCAAGATTCGCGCACGTCCAAGCAATTTGGGGGGACAATGTCTCTGCCGTCCTGGTACCCAGGTAGATTATGGAAACTACCTGGGTGCCTTTCTTATACAAACTTCTTTTTTACTTAGCCAACCCGACTACGACGATCGTTCGTTAAGTCTCGATTTGGTTTATTGGATATGAATAACCGATCCAATTTCACCAACAAATGTCTACCATCTTTTTCTTTGTTGTAAATAAACAACAATTATCACTTAACATCGATTTGTGTCTCTAAAAAAGCAAGTTCGCTCCCCGGACCAGCTAATTTTTAATTTTTCGAGCAAACTAAATCAACTGTTTAATTTCAGACACCCTTAAAAATATTGTTAAACTTTACATTTTCTTAACAGTCTAGCCACTAGACACCCTACAAACGGAGTGAAAAATGTATCAACCAAGCAAACTAAAAACTAAAATCTATTCCTCTGGTGTTTACCTTCCCCCACAAGTAGTGACTTCAGATGAGCTGTTTACTGAGATCGATTCTGAGCGAAAGTATGGAATTCCTATTGATTGGATGTCTGAAAAGATGGGTATCATGGAGCGGCGCGTCTCGGAATCAAGTTCTAAACCTTCAGATTTAGCTATCCCCGCAGCACGCCAGGCTTTAGATAAACAAGATTCTTACACTAGTGAAGATATAGATCTGGTGATATTTTGTGGGATTGAGCGCGATGTTCCGGAACCAGCTACCGCTCATAAAATTCAAAAAGAGCTCGGAATTAATGCGAAATACGCTTTTGATGTAGCAAATGCTTGTTTTGGATTTATTGACGCTATGCAAATAGCCGATTGCTATGTGAGTAATCGAATAGCAAAAGCGGCTCTTGTCGTCACCGGAGAAATTCCAACGAGGGTTTTACGTGCGGCGGTAGATATGTTAAAAAGGGGTGTCGATATTAAGACTGCACAACAAGTAATTGGCGCATTATCTGTCGGAGATGCCGGGGGGGCGGTAATTATTGGACCATGCGAATTGTCAGATAATTCTGGATTCGAGCTATTTAACAGCAATACTCATACGAATTTGTTAGATAAATGCATGTATAAACATGCTGAGGATGGATCGATTGAGGGTCATATGGCAATGGGACATTTGGCTGGGGCATTTATTAAATGTCACCACAAGTTAATTGACGATACTTTAGATAAATTAGGCTGGAATGAGTTTGATTGGCTCATTTCGCATCAAATAGGTAAGAAACCGTTTGAGCGACTAGCTAATTTAAAAGGAGTAACAAAAGTAAAAAAGATGACCAAAACCTTGGATAAGCTTGGAAATATCACTTCGGCCACATTCCCTGTAAATTTTCATAAAATGGTTGAAGATGGGGTTGTCAAATCTGGTGATAAAATCGGAGGATGTTTCGCAGGTTCGGGTGTTGTTATTGGGCAGTTCGGATATAGGTATTAAGCGTTTTTCGCCATAAAGAGTCCTGGCAAAGACAAATTAGATGAACTATTTGAGGGTTAATTTATGAGTATGATTGCGATACCGGCGATAATCGCCTTGATTGCTAAGCTCTTTATATTAGGAGTTGTTAACGAGAAAAATCTAAAATATAAGATTTTCAAGGTGTTGGTGATAGTTTTAGCTACACTCAATATTGCTGAGATTTTACTTCTTTGGCAATTTAAAAGTGAGATGCAATCGTTATACGCGATGAAATCGTTTTATGTGTTAGCAACTTTTGCGTGGATCGCTGTTCTTGCCTATGTTTTAGAAATAGCTGGGATCAAGGATAAAAAACGTTTCTTTATACCAGCTTGTTTTGCAATTGTTCTCTCAGTTTTATGTCTATTTACATCGTCTATAGTTGGTGGGGTTAAGGAACTATCGTTCTCATATAGTGCGGTAAAGGGATCGCTGTATTGGCTTTGGCAGGTTTATGTTCTTTTAATGGCTGGATTTATTTGTTTGCAGTTAAGCCAGGGATATTTAAAAGCTAAGTCTCACCTTGTGGAAATACAGTGTATCTATATTAGTTTAGCTTTTGCGCCTTTGATTCTGTCGAGCCTTATCATTTTGGGATTTATGGCAGCTGGATTTAAAATAAATGCTGCTATTGCCCTATCTGTGTCATCAACACTTTTTCTCCTTATTATGTTAGCCAGTGAATATCAACACAAACTCACTGATATCCGAAGATTCATCCCTTGGTCTAATGAGCGGAAAACCAGTCAACAGATTATGGAAATTTTCTCGAACTACTCTCGTGATGATATTAATTACCGAGATGCAGTGAGTGAGATTGAGCGTTTATTGGTCTTGCAGAAGTACGACAAGAATGAGGGCAATGCCAGCGAGACCGCCGGGCGAATGGGAATGCCGAGATCGTCGCTTTATTCGATTTTCAATCGACTTGATATTGAATCGCGTGGCGATCAAAAATCTTAAATTCGCTTAGCTAATACTCTATAAGCACAATACGAAACTAAGGTTGCAGCAAGTGCATAGATTGCGCTTGCTGCGGCTAGGGTTTCGATTGTCACACCTTTATCAATCAGCCAACCCAATACGATTGGCGAGCTGGCTGTCATTAGCATCATCGCGAATGCGCCTAAAGATTTAATCGAGGCGAAATTTTTGGTGCCGTATCTTTCTGAATAAAAAGGGGCGCTTAGGGCACCTTGAGACCCGGTTGATATTCCCATTAACAACATGAACGCGGCGGCGACCCAGTTGTCATTGCCAGTACTGAGTATCAACAACCCCAGCGCTACTGGTAAGCTAGCCCAGGGAGCAAGTCTGACAGCGCCAAATTTATCTGCCAAGCTACCAATAAATAGCATAGTAGTAATCGATGTAATCGAAAATAATACGTACAAGCTACCCCATAGAGCTAAGGACCAGGCTTTGGCTTCGACTAAATGGATTTGATGGAACATAAACCCGGTGTAGAGCATGGAGTTCGACATCAGGCCCGGAATAAACAAATAAAAGAACGGGTCGCGAATTACTTCAGCGCGAGTCCATTGCCGCTGATGCGGGTTTGTTGTTGCTGATGACAGCTGATGGTTCTCGTTTACTTTTTCTGCAGCGATTGAGTGGTTGGTATATCTTGCACTTCTTTGAACAATAAGAGAGAGCAAGAGAACTATTGTGACGACTCCTAGGCCTATAAAGATCCAGCTTGCTTGCCAACCTATTGCCGCAATCAAAAACAGAACCACGGTCGGCATGATGGCTTCAGAAAATGAATAACCCATGTTCGAGATCGCATTGGCTTTGCCTTTGTGCTCTGGCAAATACCGCATCATCGCGGTCGATGCGGTCATAGAGGTCAGCCCCTGACCCAATTGTCTAAGCAATAAGAGTGCGATGAACAATATTAGCCAATGAACAGAATTTGCTAATAGCAGTCCGGCGCTTGCCAACAAAATTGCAATACACAAGGCACTCTTATGTAAAGAAAATCGATCTAGTAAGCTGCCAGTGCGTAATAGCAGAAATGCGCTGCAAAGAGTGGCTGCTGAATAGATGGCGCCGAGCTGACCATGCGAAAGCGATAGCGTTTCGCGAAGTTCACCGTTAAAGAGAGAAATAAAATAGGTTTGGCCAGGGCTAGAGCAAAACATTAAGCCGAAGCCAAACAAGAGTAAGCGCCATTCGTCGCGAATTAGTGCCGAAAAGGATTTGATGCTAGCCTCTCGAAAGAATTAATTAGAGTGTCAAAAACGGGTCGCTTGGGAGTTAGGACTTTCGGTGAGCGGCCGTAGAATGTCAACCAAAATAAGCAGGAGTGATATGACAATTTCTGGGCTTTACATCAACGGTGAATGGCAATCCACAAATTCTGAGTTTGCAGTAAACAATCCTGCAAATGGTGAGCAAATTGGGCGGGTGAGTGACGGCGATTCTTCCCATGCCAATGATGCAATTGAAGCAGCCAGTGAGGCGTTTAAAACGTGGTCAATAACGACTACCTATGAGCGCGCAAATATTCTACATAAAGCTCACCAGTTAATGATTGCTCGCAAGTCTGAGCTTGCGCAACTGATGACGCGAGAACAAGGTAAACCGCTGAAAGCCGCTAGCAATGAAGTTCAGTATGCCGCTGACTTTTTGCGCTGGTTTGCTGAGGAGGCGGTACGTAATTACGGTGAAACCATTCCATCTGCGAGAGCCGATCAACGGTTTATCGTGCGGCACGAACCGGTCGGCATAGTCGCAGCGATTACACCTTGGAACTACCCTATTTCGATGATAACTCGCAAGCTAGCTCCCGCGCTGGCGGCCGGGTGCACGGTGGTATTAAAGCCCGCTGAATCAACGCCATTATGCGCGATCGAGGTATTTAAAATATTAATTGAAGCCGGCGTGCCTAGCGGTGTTATTAATCTTATTTGTTGTAGTGACCCAAAACCAATTGGCGAAGTATTTTGTTCGCACTCAAAGGTTCGCAAAATCACTTTTACCGGTTCGACGGCGGTCGGTAAAAAGCTTGCTCAAGATGCAGCGCCCTTTCTTAAACGAATGTCAATGGAGCTTGGAGGTCATGCACCTTTTATCGTATTCGACGATGCTGATCCAAGGCATGCAGCCAAAGGAGCCTCATTGGTTAAATTTTTAAATACCGGTCAGGCATGTATTAGCCCAAATCGAATTTTTGTGCAGCGCTCGATTTTAGAACCCTTTATAGAGACCTTTAAATTACGCATTCAAAAATTGAAGGCGGGCGACGGTATGCGAGCAGAAAATTCGATCGGGCCGTTGGTTAATCAAGCCGCTGTTGACAAAGTATCGAATCAAGTAATTGACGCCACCAACAAAGGCGCAACGCTCGAAATTGGCGGTCATCCACTAAATGACGGGGAGCTAGCTAAAGGGCATTTTTATGCGCCGACCTTACTAAGCGATGTTTCTGAAGAGATGCTGATTTATCGGCAGGAAACCTTTGGGCCGGTGGCTGCGGTAGTCGCTTTTGATGACGATAAAGAAGTGATTGCCCGAGCCAATGATACTCACTACGGCTTAGCGGCTTATATTTACAGTCAAAATTTATCCAGAGCAATGCATACCTTCGAAGCTTTAGATTTTGGCATTGTTGGTATTAATGACATTAACCCTACCAGTGCCGCCGCTCCGTTTGGTGGTATGAAAGAGAGTGGCTTGGGGCGTGAGGGCGCGCGTGCTGGTTTGGCTGAATATTTGGAGACCAAGCTTGGAGGCTTTTCAATCTAATAATAACAAGGTAATGCCATGAGCCAATTAATCACTAAAAGCCGGCGACTTCGTTCTACTCCTTACAGTCGCCGAGTCGAGCAAGCAGGTGTAAAAGCTTATACCGTATACAACCACATGCTGTTGCCGACCATCTTCGAATCCGTTGAGGCCGATTATTGGCATTTATGCGAACACGTTCAAGTGTGGGATGTTGCCGGGGAACGACAAGTTGAACTCAAAGGGCCGGATGCGGCGCGTTTAGCACAGTTAATGACGCCTCGCGATTTAACTAAGCAGGCGTTGCTGCAAGGTAAATATGCGCCAGTGTGTAATCAGCAAGGCTTTATGCTCAATGACCCAATTATCATTAAGCTTGCTGAGGATCAATTTTGGTTTTCCATCGCAGACAGCGATGTGAAGTTGTTTGCGCAAGGTTTGGCCATCGGTCTTAATTTGGACGTTGAAGTATTTGAACCAGATGTTTCACCACTCGCGGTGCAAGGCCCCAAAGCAGAGGAGCTGATGGCGAGGGTATTCGGTGAAGCTGTTCGAAGTATCCGCTTCTTTTATGGTGAGATGCTCGAGTTTCAAGGTCAATCAATGTATGTCGCGCGTTCTGGCTGGAGCAAGCAAGGTGGTTTTGAGATATACCTCAATGATTCTTCTCTTGGTGAATCGCTTTGGGATGCTTTATTTGCAGCGGGCGAAGACTTGAATGTTCGCGCTGGCTGCCCCAATGGTATTGAGCGTATCGAATCTGGCCTGCTAAGTTATGGCAATGATATGGATCAGTATGACACGCCTTTCGAGTGTGGCCTGGACTCGTATCTCAACCTCGATGCACAAGTTGAGAGCCTGAGCTTGCCAGCCTTGCGCGAGAAACAAGGTCAACAAACTCGGCAATTGGTTGGCCTGGCTTTTACTAAATCGCCAAATTTCGGTGATGCTAACACCATAGGTGGTTATGACCTATATAATGACCGAAGCTATATCGGAGAGCTTCGGTCACAGATCTGGTCTCCGCGATATAAAAAACATCTGGCGTTAGCGATGCTAAATCAAAAGTTTCTCGACAACGCTTCCACACTCACTATCGACGGGCAGGAAAGTGCTATTTACCCTGTGCCGTTCGATTTTAAAAACTAATAGAAATGAGTCGATCTTCTTTTTTGCATCCCGATACTATTGCCTTGCACAGTGGTTACCTTCCAGAAAGTGATCATGGTGCGAGAGCCGTACCTATTTATCAAACCACCTCTTATGTGTTTGACAGCGTTGACGAAGCTTCGTCGCTTTTCAACGTTGAGCAGGGTGGCCATATCTACAGCCGAATTTCTAATCCAACCGTGGCGGTGCTCGAGCAACGCTTAGCCGCAATGGAAGGAGGCAGCGGTGCGATTTGTACTGCCAGTGGCATGAGCGCTTTATTTACTACCTTTATTACACTCTGCTCAGCAGGTGACCATATTGTTGCTTCGTCACAGATTTATGGCTCAACTGCGACTTTGCTGCGTCACACTTTAAAACGACTCGGTATTGAAACCAGCTTTGTCTCTATTAACAAAGCCACCGAGTTAGAGGCCGCAATACAAAAAAATACCAAACTGGTGTTTTGTGAATCGATTGGCAACCCCGGGCTTGAAGTGGCGGACTTACCAAATATCAAGGACGTATGCCATGCCAATGGTTTGCCACTAGTCGTTGATGCAACTTTCGCACCGCCTGGTTTAACGAACACCATTGGGCTTGGCGCGAATATAGTGGTGCATTCTGTCACTAAATGGATTGGGGGGCATGGCGCAGCGGTAGGCGGTGTGATTATTGATGGTGGCAATTTCGATTGGCAAGCCAGCGGGCGCTTTGCAGAGTTAACCGAACCATATGAACCGTTTCATGGCATTCGGTTTTGGGATGAATTTGGCCCCAATGCCCTAGCCATGAAAATCCGCGCTGAATCAATGCGTGATTTAGGCGCGTGCATGAGCCCCAATAACGCCTTTCTCTTATTGCAAGGCTTGGAGACTTTAAACGTGCGAATGCAAAAGCATTTAGCGAATACGCTGGATTTAGCTAATTGGCTATCAGAACAAGAGCAGGTGTTATGGGTAAACTATCCTGGCCTTGAATCGCATAGCAGCCACGAACTTGCCCAATCGCTCTTTCCTCAAGGTGCTGGCTCAATTCTCACCTTTGGAGTGATTGGTGGTCGCTCTGGTGGCGCTGCGTTTATCAATGCCTTGTCGATCGCCAGCAATCTCGCAAATGTGGGCGACTCACGCACTTTGGTGTTGCATCCAGGCAGCACCACTCATTCACGCTTATCCGCCGATGCTATGTTAGCTGCTGGGATTAGCGAAGATATGATTCGGGTATCGGTTGGCATTGAGCACATCAAAGATATTCAAAATGATTTCAAAAAAGGTTTAAAAGCCGCGCAGAAAAACAACAGGCAAGAAAAATGAAAATCACTTTGAATGAAGCCGCCGTGCATCTTGCTACTGGTGGCAAAGAGTTTGATTCTGCTTTGCCAACGGTCGTGATGTTGCATGGCAGCGGCATGGATCATCGAGCCTTTGCCTTACAAACGCGTTGGTTTGCGTTCAATGGTTTCAGTGTTATTGCACCAGATTTCCCCGGGCATTCTTTATCGAATGGTATGCCTTGCACATCTATAGAAGAGTCGGCAAGCTGGCTGAGTGGCTTACTTGCAGCGCTCGACGTTCAGCATTGTCACTTAGTCGGTCATTCGCAGGGATTTTTGACCGCCTTGGAATTCGCGGCTCAGCATTCAGCTAAAACCAAAAGCTTAATTGGTATTGGCACCGCCGATGCTATTTCGGTAAATCCAGCGCTTATCGAAACCGCCAAAGAAAACCCCACGCAAGCGGCTGAGATGATGTTGCAATGGGGCTTCGGCGATCAGGTTCATCTGGGCTATAGCCCAACCCCTGGCATGCAGCCAATTGCCACTGGCCGACAAATCATGCGCGCTAACCCACTTGCAGAAGATTTAGTTTGTTGTGCAAATTACATCAATGGGGCGCACGCCTCTGAGAATATTCAATGCCCAGCTGCTATGTTGCTCGCTGGTCAAGATAAAATGACGCCCTTCAAAGCGGGCCTTGCCACAGCCAAGCGCCTGAATGCCAACACCTTCGAGTTCCCGGAGTTTGGCCATATGTTACCCATCGAAGCGCCCAAACAAGTGTTAAGCGTCCTAAAAGAAATTATCGTCGCGGTAGAAAAGCAATCATGACAACAACAATATCCAAGGTCGCCGTGATTGGTGCCGGAACCATGGGCTCTGGAATCGCAGGCCAAGTTGCTAATGCCGGAATCGATGTGTGGCTACTGGATTTACCTGGTGATGACAATCCTAATGCTTTAGCTGAGCGTGGCTTGCAACGATTACGCGAATCCAACGGCTTAATGAGTAATAAGCTTGAAAAACATATTCATCTTGGCAATACACGCGATGATTTTGATCAACTTGCCGACTGTGATTGGATTGCAGAAGCGGTGGTTGAGAGATTAGATATCAAGCAAACTTTGTATGATCAAATCAACCAAGTATGTCGCGATGATGCGCTGATTAGTTCTAATACGTCGACGATACCGATTCGCTTGCTAGTTGAAAAAATGCCCAAGGATTTTCGCCAACGATTTGCGATCACGCATTTTTTTAACCCAGTGCGCTTTATGCCGTTGCTCGAATTGGTTAGAGGTGTAGATACGCGCGACGAGGTCATGCAAACCCTGGGCGATTTTTGTGATCAGCAACTTGGTAAAGGCGTAATTGATTGCCTGGACACACCAGGATTTTTGGGCAACCGGGTCGGATGCTATGCCATTCAGGCTGCTCTGCAAGCTGCTTTTGAAATGGGGCTTAGCCCAGTGCAGGCCGATGCTATTTTTGGTCGGCCGATGGGAATTCCCAAAACCGGTGTCTTTGGCTTATATGATTTGATCGGTATCGATTTGATGTCTGACGTGGCGCAAAGTCTGGTGACTACCTTGCCCGAACATGATGCCTTTCATCAAGAAGCGGCTAAACAATCGTTGATGGTTGAAATGATCGCCAATGGTCAAACGGGCAATAAGCAAGGGCAGGGCTTCTATCGACATCACGATGGTCAGCGGCAGGTGATTGATTTACACACGGGTGAGTATTCAGCCGCTGAACGATTAAATTTACCACTCGCTTTAAAAGCAGAAAAAGAGGGTGTGCATCACCTGCTTGCAGATGATTCTATTTACGGCGAGTTCGCCTGGCGAGTACTCTCCCGCACGCTTAGCTACGCCGCCTCATTAGTACCTGATGTAGGTGACGACCCCGTTGGCATCGACGATGCGATGAAGCTCGGTTACAACTGGATAAAAGGCCCATTCGAACTACTGGATGAGATCGGTGCTGAAAATTTCGCGCAACGTTTAGAACAGCAAGGGCGCAGTATTCCGGATTTTTTGCAAGCGGCCAGAGGCTCGAGTTTTTATCGAGTAGCAAACGCTGAGCTACAAGTGCGAACCCATATGGGTGAATGGCGAACTCTTAAACGAGCGCAAGGCGTGCAGCGTTTTAATGAGACGCGGCGCACGATCAAGCCTGAGAATACGTGCGAGGTAGCTTCTTGGTTTGAAGTAGAGGGCGCCGCTTTAGTTGAGTTTCACAGTAAGGCGAACGCCTTGGATGGCGATTCAATGGCGATGTTAGCCGATGCGATTGACCAGGTTTCCAAACGAGGCTTGCGCGGTTTAATTGTGCATAACGATGCGCAGCATTTTTCATGCGGCGTGAACTTGATGGCCGTACGCGGTTTCTTCGAACGCGAGGATCTGCAAGGCCTTGATGCTTTTCTGGCAAATTTTCAACAAACTGTTTACGCAATGTCGGTCGCTGATTTTCCGGTAGTTTGCGCGCCGGTAGGTTTATCACTCGGTGGTGGGTTCGAAGTGGTTTTGCATGCGAAACAAGTGATTTGTCATGCCAATTCGACCATGGGTTTAGTCGAATCAGGCGTCGGTTTAGTGCCAGGCGGAGGCGGGTGCAAAGAGACGCTTTATCGTTGGTTTGAACACACGAATGATATGCGCGACGCGGCCTGGAAAGCGTTTATGAATCTTGGCTATGGGCGCACATGCAGTTCACCAATCCTTGCTAAAGAACAAGCGATGCTGCGCAGTAACGATCAGTTTTTGAGCAATCGCGATCGCCTGCTCCCAAGCGCTTTAAAAGCACTGGATGAGCCAAGGCAACTTACCTTTAATCGACCTGACTTAGCCATGGTTGGTGCTCCGGTATTCTTTGAGATGCTTGAGTGGTTAGATCAGGCTCTACAGCAAAAAAAGTTAACTGCGCACAATATCGTGGTAGCCACCGAGCTCGCTCGAATTGTTACCGGCGGTGATGTGGAACCTGGCACCAAACAATCCGAACAAGATCTATATGATGCCGAACGAGCTGCTTTTCTAACCCTGGTCGCGACTAATGCTACTCGAGAACGCATAACCTCAATGTTGGATACCGGTGCAGCTGTGCAAAACTAGGAGACAAAGTGACATGCCGATTGAATATGATCAGTTAACTCGCAATGCCGCGAACTACGTGCCACTCTCGCCGGTCTCTTTTCTGGATCGCACGGCTGATGTCTATGGTCACCATCAGGCGCTAATCTATCAAGACCAATCCTGGACTTGGGCTGAGGTGCGCTCCCGGTGCGTTCAAATCGCTGATAGCTTGAAGCAACGTGGGATTGGTTTGAACGACACGGTATCGGTATTTGCTTTTAATACTCCTGAGATGTTTGAAAGCCACTTTTCGATCCCGATGTCCGGCGCTGTACTCAACACTATTAACACTCGTTTGGATGCGCCTACGGTTGCGTACATCCTGGATCATGCTGAGTCGAAAATGGTGATTGTTGATCGTGGCTTATGGCCAGTGATTGAACAGGCTTTAAATGAATGCCAGCAACAACCTGAAATTGTTCTTATCGATGATAAACATACCAGCCAGGAAGAGCACTTTGATGTCACCAGAAATGTCACGCGCTATGAAGATTTAGTCGCTGGCGGCAAGGCAGATTTCGCTTGGCAACTGCCACAAGATGAATGGCAAGCCATCTCATTGAATTACACATCAGGCACCACCGGTCGGCCTAAAGGCGTGGTTTATCATCATCGGGGTTCGTATCTGATGACTATGGGCACAATAGCCTCCTGGAATGTGCCACATCGGCCAAGGTATTTATATTCAGTGCCGATGTTTCATTGCAACGGCTGGGGGCATGCCTGGACTATGGCCGCTAAAGCCGGCACTGTAGTTTGTTTGCGTGCTTTCGAGCCGAACAGTTTTTTTGATTTATTAGAGCAACATCGAATCACTCATTTTGGTGGCGCTCCGATCGTGCTGAATATGTTGGCAGCTGTGCCGGCGGAAAAACAAAAAACATTTATGCCAAAGATTCAGGTGATGACCGCAGGAGCGCCCCCGCCGGCTGCTGTGTTGGAAAGCATGAACCGTTTTGGTTTTGAGGTAATGCATGTGTATGGATTGACAGAAACCTATGGGCATATTCTGCAAGCCGCGCCACAGGAATCCTGGCAAGAGAAAAGCGAAGCTGAGCAAGCGGAATTGAAATCACGTCAGGGTGTTCGCTTTGCCATGACTGAAGCCGTGAAGGTGCTCGATCAAGACAGCGGCAAGCCAGTGTCGAGCGACGGCGAAACTATTGGTGAAATCCGAATCCGTGGCAACACCGTGATGAAAGGCTACTTAAAGAACAAACAAGCGACTGTTGATGCCTTTATAGATGATTACTTCGCCAGTGGTGATTTGGCCGTAGTGCATCCCGACGGTTATATACAAGTAAAAGACCGCGCCAAAGACATTATCATCTCTGGTGGCGAAAATATCTCATCGGTTGAAGTTGAAAATACTCTCTACAAACATCCAGCTGTAGGCGAAGCCGCAGTTGTTGCTATGCCCGACGAAAAATGGGGTGAAGTGCCATGCGCATTCGTAGAACTCAAAGCTGATCAGACGTGCACCGATACCGAGTTAATGGAATTCTGTGCAGACAACATGGCACGGTTTAAGCGTCCTAAAAAAGTCATCTTTGGGCCATTGCCAAAAACCGCGACAGGCAAAATCCAAAAGACAGTTCTTCGCAAGCAAGTTAAATAGAAATTTATCGTTAGCTTTTAGTTTCATCTGAAAGCCAAATCACGGCCATAAATTAATTTGTGTAGCCACCTGCGTCGATCTATTCCGGTGTTTGGTTTGGGTGAATCGTGATTGATCGCGGCAGCTCACGTGGGTGTTTTTTTGAGTTGCCCGTTCTCACCTTTATGAGGATGTTGCACTTGTGATTGCGCTCAAACCGCTAACCACGCCCCAGTTTTCTATTCTTGCTTTCCTGACGCTCGCTTTTATTGTTCCTAAAGACGCTTTTTCACATGGCACCATAATCTCACCTGAGAGTAGAATCTATCAATGTCGTTTTGTAGAGAATGTCGAGAACATCGTTGAGAACCCAACTAACCCAGCCTGCGCCGCCGCGATCAGCATTGGCTTGAGTTTCTTTATCTTGAACATAGATACCGATGCCGATGAGTTCTCGATTCACAGTGATGATAA
>CAYVYS010000022.1:0-51123 GCA_964455815.1 uncultured Gammaproteobacteria bacterium | reverse complement strand
CTGCTCTGTATTAATATCCCAGATGTTGTTTTTTTCTGTGATACCATTTTTAATATTTTGAACAGCGGTTATTGCAGTAAGCATGGAATGGTCTTGATTATTGTAACGATGCATGCCATTGCGGCCGATTAAGAAAAGGTTTTCAAATTGATCAAGGTAAGTACGAATCTTTGCAAACTGATCATAAGAACCAAAGTAAGCAGGATAGGTTTTTTCAACTTTATGAACCGTGTGATCAAGCACGTCGGCATGATCAATCAACCCAATTTTTTCCAGCTCACGAATCGCTAACTGAGCAAAATCATCTTCTGGCATCTCCCATAAATCATCGCCTTCGTTACAAAAGTATTCTAGACCTAGCCAAACAGTGTCCTGATTAGCGACTAAGTGCGGTGACCAATTATTGAATATTTGCAGACGACCGATACGAACATCCGGCTCTTGAATATAGATCCAATTGTCTGGCAGCATATTGGTTTTACTATGATCGGTGTACTTAGACTTTTTTAGTTTGGTTAGTAATACGCCGATAGTAATAAAATCGCGATACACCAAACCTTCAGCCACGTCGCTCACCTCGCTTGGTGCCTGATCAAACATTCGAACTAAATGTTTGACTGGCATGGTCGACACAAAATAATCGCAGGGTTGCCACTCTTTCTTGCCGGTCTCAACATTTTGGACTTCAACTTGCTCTATTCGTTTCGATGTGTAATCCACTTGTAAATCGGTCACGCGGGTTTTAAGGCTGACATCGCCCCCGCGTGCCTCAACTTTATCCGCAACGATCTCCCACATTTGCCCTGGCCCAAACTGTGGGTATAGAAAGCGTTCGATCAGGCTGGTCTCCACTCCTTTTTGGCGAAACGAACTGCCTTGAAACCTTGAGAACAAGGCGTGCTTGATTGCCGAAATAATTGACAAGCCTTTGATTCGTTGCGCGCCCCACTCGGCACTGATTTTTTCACATTCAACGCCCCAAACTTTCTCAGTGTAATCCTTAAAAAAGGTTTGATAGAGCGCGGTGCCAAATCGATTGATCAGAAAGTCTTCGAGGTTTTTTTCTTCGCGAATTGGAAAAAAGCGGGCTTTAATATATGAAAAACCTATACGAACAATTCTAACCGGCCCAAGATTCGTAATGGTTTCTAAATTCAGCGAGATCGGGTAGGCAAAAAATTTGCGCAGAAAGTAGATACGTGACAACCGATCTCTGAGCAGCATATTGCCAACAGGCTCGTTGCTCGCTGACGGACTAGAACCGCTAACTTTACGACGCTTATTTTGGTAGCTGATTTCTTCTTCATCAGCAAATTCATACACCAAATGCTGCGCCCACCAATCCATGACCCAGTCCGATTTTGAAAAAAACCGATGACCGCCGATATCCATACGATTACCCTTATAGTTAACCGTTTTGGATATTCCTCCGACCTGGATGTCCCGCTCAAATAGAATTGGCTCGAACTTAGTTTGAGATGCCTGCTCCAATACTTCATAAGCCAAGGTTAAACCAGCGGGGCCAGCTCCGGCGATTAGTACTTTTTGAGGGCGATTATCTAAACTTGTTTGCGACATAAATCTGGGTCCTGAAAAACTTGTGTTCCACGCAGAAAAAAATTAAACCAAAAAACAATGCCGGCTGATATGCCCTTAGCAAGCAGGACATGCAAAGCGAATAAATCAACACCGATGTATAAAATCACATGATTTAGCCCCAGCCCAAGCACGCCGACAAAACAGAATAATAAAAACTGTGTTTTCGAATCACGCCCGCTTTGATCATCAAAGACAAACACTACTGAGATCACATAAGCGACAATACAGCCAAAACTAAATCCGATCGCGGCCGACCAAAGATAGTGCAGCCCGAGCTGTAAATTAAGCAGTAAGATTAGACCCACGTCGACCGCAAGCGCGGCACCACTAGCCGCTGCGTAACGCAGTAATTTCCACCATTTTGCGTGCTTCATTCTTGTACTTCTTTAACAAGATTGCGGTCGTTGTCCAACATCCTTATGATACTGGACTTAATCCAGCAATCAAAACTCTATTCCATACCGGCTAAGCGGATTTGCCATCATGAAACACAATATAAACGCTCCAGACGAAGTCTACACTGGCTTCTCTCGAGGAGAATGGACGCTCGCGTTTGGATTGATCGTACTTGCCTTGTTTGTGATCTTTCCGGATTTGTTTTTATTTAAAAGCTCGCCAATGGCCGGCGACCCGCAAACAATTAAAGATCCAACTGTGAGCTGGGGCGCATTTATGCCTGCTTTTCGAGAATTTCGTTATGAATTGCTCAATCATGGCAATATCTTGTGGTCAAACTTAAGATCACTTGGTCAACCTATGTTGGGCAATGGCGTTCAGGGCGCGCCGTTGTTTCCACTTAATCTAGTATTAGTAGGTTTACCAGATCACATCTATTGGTCAGTCATGCCCCTGCTGCGTCTGAGCTTGATCGGCCTGGCTTGTTTTGCATTAGCCAGGCAAGTATTTGGTTTGAGCTTTTTGGCCAGCCTGGTGTTTGCATTGATGGCAGGTTTGAATCTGAATGTGATTCGCTGGCTAAACCATCCCTGGAGCAATGGATTGCTGGCTGGGCTTTGGTACTTATATTGCTGCGCGCGGCTTGTACAAACCAAGGCTCATAATCGGCGGCTTTGTATTGGTTTGGTTATCAGTGTATTCGCCTTGATCACCTGTGGCTTTCCTGAAGCGTCGGCTTTGGCGGCATTAATGTCGCTGATTATTTTTATCGCCGTCTGCGGTAACCAGTTAAGGCATGGTGGATGGCGTCATTTGAAACACCCGATTTGGCTTATCAGTGTGGCACATGTGGTCGGGCTTTCCCTATCCTCAGTGCAAATCTTTGCCTTGGTTGAGTATGTTAACTTTAGCGATGCCTGGAGTCTGCGCGAAGGCTACATATCACAGGGTTATGAGTTAGATCGGGCTCGAGGCTATTGGTTATCGCAATTAACCGTCTTCAATTTAGGCAATGTGCAATGGGGGTTTTTAGTTTTCTCCATCGGGCTAAGTGGCTTAACGCTGGCATTGCTAGGTTTTTTCCATTTTTGCGCCAAAGCTCAAGCCGGCCACCGTATTTTAGGAACTGCCTTTATCTTTATGATGGCATTGTTTGTGGCGAAGAATTTTTTGCTTTCAGAGACGCTTGAATCGATCTTCGGCCTGATACCAATATTAGCAGAAAGCCATTTCCCGCACTATTTCTCTCCTCTCTTTTATTTTGGCCTAGCTTTCTTTGCCGCCTTGGGCGTCGAGTACTTACGCGCACCAGCCTCTAAACCTTGGTTCGGGCTAATCTTGATTCTGATCACAGCGAGCGTCACTTGCTATTGTCTGAATCTTTATATTAGGGAGCTGACATTTCTAAAATTCAACTCAATCAGTGCTTGGTTAGCTAACCTACAATATGCCAAAACAGCAGTAGTATTTATTATCATGCTGATAGTGGTGGTCGGAAGTTATGGATTCATCAAAAAACCACAACACCGAACCTTATTGCTCGCTGGAATTCCATTACTCGCTCTATTCTTTGAGCTAAATTACTCACTGGTAAAGCGCTTTGATTCTACAGATCACTATTTTATTAGAGTCAAACCAGAGATCTCAACGTTGTTACCAAGCTTAGCCAGTAAGGCCAAGTTACCAAAACATGAATTGCGCGAACACCAAAGTTTTGGCAGTCATGCTCATTTCGGATTAGCCACCATCGACAATGGCGTATCTGCCATATTGCCCTCGAATATACGAAGAGTTCGAGGCAGTTTGTTTAACACCAAATACGGCGGCTACTATCCACTTGAAACTCCGATGTACCCCTGGTCTTATGCGGCGCTATCAACCAATATTTCTAGTATTTCCGCCACGCCTTTTAGAACTCCGCCTGACTGGCAACCAGGTGAATCCAATTGGCAAGTCCAACCGAGAGTTATTCCAAAAGAAGGGAAGAACTATACCTTGATGCGAAACCCGCTTTTTCTCACTGGCACCGTACAAGCCGTAACAAATCGGTACCCTAACCCTGAAGTGTGGCTGCAAATCATTACTGAAGATCAAACGAAATGGCTGCAAGCCAACATCGGCGGTATTACCGGGATCGCAGCGCAAGGCGAGAAAGAGCTGCGCCAGATACATTGGCGGATGCGAATTCCTGAGGCCTGGCTTGAAGCTAAAGCTTATCAAGTTGTGATCCGAGTCCGTGATTCGGTTGATTTTCACTACTTTGATAGTAAACCATTTACCCTGGATTTAACTGATGCGCCTCCTGCCACATCGCAAAAGCTTCTTGCCTCAAGTGATGATCAAACTTCATTGTTCTACTTAAATGAGGCAGCTCTACCGCGCGCGTATGTCGCTTCATCCTGTGATTACTTTAGCGACAAAGAGGCAATTCAACATTCTTTTGCTAGCTCAGATGCCGTTATCAAAGGGCATGTTGCACTACTGACTGACACCTCTGACACGGTGGATTGTAGCAACTATCAAAATACCCTAACTCGTGTGCCAATAATCAAAGATTCCGGTAGCAATATTGAACTTCAAAAGATTAAAGGCCCGGCCTTACTTGTGCTCAATGATATGCATTATCCTGGCTGGCAGGCTCGGGATTCTCTAAGTGGCGAAGGCATTGATATTCAAAATGCTAATATCGCGTTCAAAAGTATTTATCTTCCTGATGCGAAACAATACAAGATCCAATTTACTTACCAACCTCAATGGCTTAACTGGGTTTACCTTTTGTTAATTTTTTCGGGAATTCTTAGTCTTTTGCTGTTTCACATGACAAAAAGGTCACGCTTCGCTTAAGCAACAACTAATGTTGAACACGATAACAATGATTTTAATCTCTATTACAAAAGAGAATAGTAATAGCCTCTATTCAATTTGTGCATTCTCATTAATCGTATGTTGCATTGCGCTGCTTTTCCCTGAACTTGCACTATTATAAAATCTCCGATAATTGGCGACCCTTTTACCCTAAAGGATCCGGCGGTAAGTGGTGCGACTTTTATGCCTGCCTTTCGAGAATGGCGATATGAGCTGCTCAACCATGGCAATATTTTATGGTCAAACCTGCGCGCTTTTGGCCAACCAATGCTCGGAAATGGTGTGCAGGGAGCCCCTTTGTTCCCTCTTAATTTGCTGCTTATTGGTTTACCCGATTCACTCTATTGGTCGCTAATGCCTCTGCTGCGTTTAGTGCTGATTTGATTCGGAACTTTCTTACTAGCGCGCAAAGTCTCTGGGCTCGACTTTACAACGAGCCTGGTGTTCACACTTATCAACGGCTTGAATATCAATGTTATTCGCTGGTTAAACCATCCGTGGAGTAATGGTTTGCTGGCGGGCATTTGGTATTTGTACTTTAACTGAGGTCTTATCGATCAGAAATAAATTACTCGCACAACATACCTTGGTTTGATCATTAGCGAATTTGCCATGATCACTTGCGGCTTCCCTGAACCTTCGGTGCTCGCCGCGCTGCTGATCAGGCAGTGCCAAGAACGCTCAGTTAAGAAACTATTGAGGCCTTTGGCATTAATTGTGCTGTGTCATGTTATCGGCTTTGCTTTTTCTGCTATTCAATTATTCGCTCTGATTGATTACTTCAACGTTAGTGACGCCTGGGCATTACGCGAGGGGTTTGTATCGGCCTAGTATTTGGTTTTCGCTCGGCAAACAAACAGCAACGCTACTTTGCTTTATCGATGGCCGTGTTTATTGCCAAAACTTTCAAGGCCTCGATGCTTATCGAAGACATTTTTGCTGCCATTCCAGTGTTGGCGCAAAGCCATTTTCATGTTTATTTCTCTCCTTTGTTTTTCTTTGGCTTTGCATACTAAGCAGCGCTCCCGCGAGCCTATCTGGCAACCGGCTACCAAGTGTTTGCCGACAGAAAAGCACTTTCAAGAGGCTTAGTCCACAATGGCTCTGTGGTTAAAGAAAGAGCAGCGTTTTTGGCAGAAGACAAGTGGGCGCATTTAGATTGTGAGAAGCTTGTCAGCCGGCCTCATAGAGTGGCGATTCTTAACGACACCGGGAGTCAGCTTGAACTAGATACTATCCAGGGCCCTGCATTGCTGGTTTTGAATGATACTGCTTACCCAGGTTGGAAGGTTTATGACCGACATAGTAAACAAGCCTTAGAAATACGACCAGTAAACGCCGGCTTTCGTAGTGTCTTTCTTGCTGAACAAAAAACCTATGATCTAAGATTTAGTTACCAACCAGCTTGGCACAAATGGGTATGGTCGCTATTGGTGGTTGGTTTAGCTTTACTGGTTTTCTTTAACAAAGCTGATAGGCAAGCACCCTAAAACTCAATGCGTCGCCCACCGCTTTATGGCACTCTAGAAAATACTTTAGAAAGCAAAGGCCATACCTATGCTTAAAAAAATACTACTCTCTCTCGCACTATTGATAGTAATCGCGATTGCTCTTGTGTTGATATTTGTTCCAGAAAGAGCAGATTCTGATTTAAACCAAGTCGTCGATCACTCACCTTATCCAGTCTCCGCGCGTGCACAAGCGCTGCATGATAGTCTAGTAGTTGGTGATTGGCATGCCGACACCATGCTTTGGTCGCGCAATATTGGTAAGGAGAATGACTTTGGCCATGTTGATCTACCGCGCATGCGCAAGGGCAATATAGGCATACAAATGTTCACCACGGTAACTAAATCGCCCAGAGGTTTGAACTATGAAGAAAATAGCGCTGATGCCTGGGATGACATCACGACCTTGGCGATTGTGCAGCGCTGGCCTTTTAGCACCTGGTCAAGTTTGACCGCGCGGGCCTTACATCAGGCTAACAAGCTACATAGTTTTGCTGAGAAACACAGCGAGGAATTAGTGATTGTTCGCTCACAGGCGGATCTTGCCAACTGGCAACAAGCTCGTTCTAAAAACCCAAAGCTCGTCGCTGGTTTAATTGGCACTGAGGGCTCGCACGCTTTGGATGGCAAGCTGGAGAACGTCGATGTTCTCTTTGAGGCTGGCTTTCGGATGATGAGCTTACAGCATTTCTTTGATAATAAACTTGGTGCGTCATTACATGGCAAAAGCCAAGCAGGCCTAACGGATTTTGGTCGTCAGGTTATCGAACGTATCAGGCAAAAAAGTATCATTCTCGATGTTTCTCATTCTTCCGAACAAGTAGTTAGAGAAGTCTTAGCCATGAACTCTGGCCCTGTGGTGGTTAGCCACACTGGCTTTAACGGCCACTGCGAAACTCAACGCAATATCTCTGACGAGTTAATGCAGGGCATCGCCGCGCAAGGAGGTTTGATCGCGGTTGGCTTCTGGGGCGATGTGATTTGTGGCACCGATGTGGACGCTTTAGCCGATTCAATTATTTACGGAATTAGCTTGGTCGGCGCAGACTTTTTGTCACTTGGTTCTGATTTTGATGGTACTGTAGCGACTATTTTCGATACCTCAGAACTGGCGGCCATAACCCATGTGTTATTGGAAAAAGGTGTTAGCCAAGTAGATGTCACGAAAATTATGGGAGGCAATATGTTGACCTTCTTACAAACGAACTTACCAAGATAATGAAACTTTCACTCAGCGAATCCCTGGCCAGACTTCCCTTAGAAGCAACAGATAAATGGCCCAAAGGTGTTTGGGATATTGAAACAATGAAACACGGCTCGATGTCCTTAATTTTGTTTGCACCTAAGAAAAAGGATTATCAAACTCCACATGATCAAGACGAAGTTTATTTCGTCATCGAGGGGAGCGGCTGCTTAAGAGTTGAGCAAAATCGGTTCGACTTTAAAGCTGGCGATGCCTTATTCGTTAAAGCTGGTGAAGAACACCGGTTTATTCGAATGAGTGACGATTTAAAAGTATGGGCCCTCTTTTGGGGGCCACAAGGTGGCGAAACAAATCAACTGAACTGAGAAATCACAGCAATAAAAAACAGAATTGGAACTTGAATACCATATTCTGCGCTCAGATTGTTGTTTTGCTGCCTAAGCTTGAATGTGTTTGGCGACCGTTTTAATCGCATCTAATCGAGCACGGTGAACGGCCGCTTGAATCTCTGTACCACTTGAAAGACCAGCCGCAATAGATTTAGCATCTACTGCTTTAGCCGCTTGTTGATATTCAAAGAACAAATCAGCCTGCTCATACGCTCGATCCTCAAAGCCTGTGCGCCCACGAGCATCGGCTATACACGATAACGCAATTTGTTTGGTGCGCTCATCATCCATCAAAGCCCGTGTACCGCTTAGCATTTTCAAAACAGTCTGTGGTTTTAGCTCAAACATTTTGTGCATATGCAGATGGTACTCAGCTACCGCAAGAGCCAGGCTTTGATACTTTTTAGGCACGCGTAATCGAGCGCAAAAAGATTTGATGATTGGCAAGCCTGCTTGTTCATGCCCTTTATGTGAGGGCAAAATATCTGTTGGCGTAACGGCCTTGCCAAGGTCATGCACCAAGGCAGCAAAACGCACCGTTGGGTCATCGCTTAACTTGGCAGCTTGTTCAATCACCATAAGGGTATGAATGCCGGTATCGATCTCAGGGTGATACTTGGCGGTTTGCGGAATACCGAATAGTGCGTCAACCTCCGGCAGCACACGTTCAAGCGCGCCGCAGGAACGAAGCACTTCAAAGAACCGTTGCGGCCGTGTTGTTAACAAGGCTTTATGCATTTCCTGCCAGACGCGTTCTGGCACCAGAGCGTCGACTTCGCCATTGCTAACCATTTCTTGCATCAGCGCCTGGGTCTCATCAGCAACTTTAAAATCGAAACGCGCGGCAAAACGTGCGGTGCGTAAAATTCGCACTGGGTCCTCGACAAAAGCATCCGAGACATGTCGAAGTACTTTATTGGCTAGATCAGCTTGACCATTGAATGGGTCGATCAAATTACCATCTTTGTCTTGTGCGATGGCATTAATCGATAAGTCGCGACGTTTTAAATCATCTTCTAAACTGATGTCGGCGGAAGCATTAAATTGAAAGCCCTGATAGCCACGCGCAGTTTTGCGCTCGGTGCGCGCGAGTGCATATTCCTCGCCGCTGGGTTTGTGAATAAAAACCGGAAAGTCTTTGCCCACCGGCTCAAACCCTAAATCGATCATTTGCTCGGGCGTAGAGCCAACCACAACCCAATCTCGATCAGGCGCTGATTGATCGAGCAACCGATCACGCACCGCACCGCCAACTAAATAAACTTCCAAGTCATACATGCTAGTTAATGATCACTTACTTGATACCGTATTGGGCACGGTAGGCTTGCATGCGTTCGAGATTCTCTTGCTGATCTTCTTGCTGTTTCAAATAGTCGATTAGATTAGTCATGGTTGCAATTGCCACCACTGGGATACCAAAGTCCTGCTCGATTTGCTGAATCGCCGACTTGTCCATTAACTGCCCATCTTGCTGGCCTAACTCTTGTCGATCCAGCGCTAAAAACACGGCACTTGGTTCGGCTCCAGCTTCGCGGATCATCGCCACCGATTCACGAATCGCGGTGCCGGCGGTGATGACGTCGTCGATGATAGCTACCTTGCCGGTCAACTCGGCGCCCACCATAGTGCCACCTTCACCATGAGTTTTGGCTTCCTTGCGGTTAAACGCAAATGGAAAATTTTCTCCAGTGTTGTCGGCGAGCGCCATGGCCACACCACACGACAAGGTAATACCTTTGTAGGCCGGACCAAACAAGACATCGAACTTAACGTCTGAATTAATAATGCTCAGGGCGAAGAACCGGCTGAACTGCAACATGCTACAGCCATTGTCAAATAAACCGGTATTGAAAAAGTATGGGCTAATACGGCCAGACTTTAATTCGAATTCACCAAAGCGCAATACCCCGGTTTTTAGGGCAAACTCAATAAATTGTTCTTGAAAAGGTAGCACAGCGCTCCTCCCGTTTTTGTTTTCCAGTATGATACTGACCGATCAAAAATAATCATCTTATTTCCATATGAAAGTTATCTCCGCTAATTTGAATGGAATTCGCGCCGCTGCCCGCAAAGGCTTCTTTGAATGGCTACCCAAGGTCGATGCCGACATTATCTGCGTGCAAGAGCTAAAAGCTCAAGAAGACCAAATCGAGGGAGAGCCCTTTCATCCCAGGGGCTATCACACTTATTTTCATTGTGCCGAGAAGAAGGGCTATAGCGGGGTTGGCATCTATTGCAAACAAGCGCCTGATCGTGTGCAAGTCGGCTTAGGCAAAGGCTTTGAAGACATCGACAGCGAAGGCCGCTACTTGCAGGCTGACTTTGGTGATTTAAGCGTGGCGTCTTTGTATATGCCGAGCGGTTCAAGTAAAGAAGAGCGTCAGGAGTTCAAGATCGACATGATGGCACGCTTTGAAGCGACTTTAAGTGAGCTGGCTAACTCGGGGCGCAAAGTAATTGTTTGTGGCGACTGGAATATCGTGCATAAAAAGCGTGATATCAAAAACTGGCGAGCTAATCAAAAGCGCTCTGGTTTTCTACCAGAAGAACGCCAGTGGATGGACTGGCTGTTTGGTGAACCCGAGCCAGAATTAGAGGGCGACCGTGGTGGTCATGCCGGTTTCTATGATGCTTTTCGATTAATCAACGACGAAGACGAGCAATACACCTGGTGGAGCAATCGCGGCCAGGCTTGGGCAAACAACACAGGTTGGCGAATCGACTATCAAGTAATTTCTGAGAGCCTTAAGGATAAGGTTAAAGCTGGCTCTGAATTGATCTACAAAGACGAACGTTTTTCAGATCACGCGCCGTTGGTGATTGAGTACAACATCTAGAGATTTCAGTTCGTGAGCGCACTTGCAGACACAAAAGAAACGTCGACCTCCTGGTATAGAGAAAAGTCTGTTTGGATCATGCTCTTGCTTGGTTTCTCAGCCGGCATTCCCATTTTCCTGATTTTTGGCACGCTGTCTTTGTGGCTACGAGAGGCCGGTGTGTCTCGCTCTACCGCGACGTTCTTCTCGTGGGCTATTTTGGGCTATTCATTTAAATTTGTTTGGGCGCCATTAGTTGATCGCTTACCAATTCCTGTACTCACGCGTTTGATGGGCCGGAGACGCTCGTGGATTCTTTTATCGCAGTTTGCGATTATTGGCTCAATTGTTTTAATGGCCATGACCGACCCTCAACACAATCTGGTCTTTATGGCTCTGGCAGCGGTAGCACTGGGTTTTGCTTCGGCCAATCAAGATATCGTGATCGATGCTTATCGTATTGAAGCCGCACCGCCGCGCTTGCAAGCCATGTTGTCATCAACTTATATCGCAGGCTATCGAACAGGCATGATTGTTGCCGGGGCAGTAGCCTTGTTCTTGGCAGAAGCTTTTGGCAGTACCAAAGACAGTTATAGTTATCTTGCCTGGCAAAATACTTATTTGATTATGGCGGCAACAATGCTTATTGGCGTTGCCACAACATTAGTAATCAAAGAGCCGATTCAGCAGCAAGCAAACACTGAATATAGCACTGGCGATCATTTGCGCTTTTTGTTTGTCTTTGTTCTTTCTATTGCTGCGTTTGTTTTAGTGTTGAGCGCCATGCCTGAGAACCCCGCCACTCAAGCTCTAGCTAAGTTTCTGTATTCGTCTTTTGCTATTTTGCTGGCCCTAGCTGCCGCATTTATAACTGCTATAATTTGCCAGCGCGCCAATCTCGTTAATCCAAAATTGGTTGACGAGGGTTATGTGCAACCCATTCAGGATTTTTTCAAACGCTACGGCAAACTCGCCATTTGGGTTTTACTGTTAGTGGGCTTTTATCGTATTTCCGATATCGTCCTTGGCGTGATTACCAATGTCTTTTACCAAGACATGGGCTATAGCAAAAAAGAAATCGCCAGCATCTCAAAAGTGTTTGGCATATTGATGACCATCAGCGGTAGCTTTATTGGCGGCTTAATCGCCTTGCGTATTGGTGTAATGCGGGCATTACAATTCGCGGCAGTCCTGGTGGTGTTAACGAATTTACTATTCTGCTGGCTGACCACGGTCGGCGTCGCACATACCGATGTTGCTTTTTCGCTTCCATTGATTGGCAAACTAAGCTTCCCTCTTGAACTCGCAATGGTGATCACGATAGACAATCTCGTGCAAGGCCTATCACTCTCCGCTTTTATCGCCTTTCTATCAAGCTTGACCAATGTGTCATTCACCGCCACTCAATACGCCATCTTTAGTTCGTTAATGACACTCTTCCCTAAAGTCATCGGCGGCTACTCCGGCACCTTAGTTGATGCCTTTGGCTATATCCAATTCTTCTTATTCGCTAGCGCCATTGGCCTGCCAGTGATCGCCTTGATTCATTATCTGAGTAAACGTTTAACGTTTGATCAACAATGAATCTAACCAGGTTTTTATTCTGGCGGTCTTGTTCCTTAAAAACCAGTCAACGCGATCAATGCTTGCTTGCGCTTTCGGGGTATCAAACTGCACTCGGGTACCGAGCGGCATATCAGGAAAGCCCTCGCTATCTTGCTCATCAAAATTGGCGAAAAATATGCATTACGTTGTGATGTCTTGCAATTCTCCCATCCCGTTGACGCCTGTGTTTTCAGATGACAAGGTGATCTGGTCTGACATCGATTCACTGCCCTCATCGATCCTAGAACAACCCTTTGCGACCCTGAACCTAGTGAAACGGCAAATGAGCTAGCGTCTGCGAGCGTTGTGAAAACCCCAGACGTTAACTGCACTTCAACATCTAGTAGTGGTCGCTCACTGATTTTAAAGCTATAGGCGCACTAAACTGAGTATTTATAGGGATATCTTCATCAACGTCAGGAGAAATGCTCTCAAGCGTCAGATCACAACGAATATTGCTGCGATCAGTTAAAAACGGAGTGATTGATTCATCATCTAGTAACAGTGGTAGGACTGGCCTAATGACCTTTTGTGTTTGCGCGATTGCTTCGATGTACGCAATCTCACTAAAATCAATCGCACTTTTAAGTAGAATTGAACTGAGCGACTTAAGGAGCCTCTGCAAAACACCATGAAACTTAACTTCGATAATCGTTTTACCAATGAACTACCAGCTGACCCGATTAATGAGAATCGACGACGGCAGGTTAGCGCCGCGTGTTACTCCTTGGTACAACCAACTTCGGTTAAAGCACCAAAAGTCGTTTCGGTGGCAAAAGAAGTCGCTGAGTTACTCGACTTATCTGAGAGTGACTATACCAGCAAGACCTTTTTAAATACTTTTGTCGGCAATCAAATTTTAGCGGGTATGCAACCCTACGCTATGTGTTATGGCGGCCATCAATTTGGCAATTGGGCTGGGCAATTAGGCGATGGCCGAGCGATTAACCTTGGCGAAGCAGTCAACCAAAAAGGCGAGCACTGGGCTTTGCAGTTGAAAGGTGCTGGGCCCACGCCCTATTCCCGAACCGCTGATGGGCTTGCCGTGTTGCGCTCGTCGATTCGAGAATATTTGTGCAGCGAAGCCATGCATCACCTTGGTGTACCAACTACTCGAGCGCTTAGCTTGATCACCACCGGTGAAGACGTTATGCGCGATATGCTCTACAACGGCAATGCCGAATACGAACCCGGTGCGGTAGTATGCCGAGTGGCACCGAGCTTTATCCGCTTTGGTAATTTTCAGCTCTTTAGTTCGCGCAAAGAGTATCAAGAACTAAAACAATTAGCGGACTTTACAATCAAACATCATTTTAATGAGCTGCTAGATGACTTCGAGCCTGGCAGCAAAGCTGTATACCTTGCGTGGTTTGAAACCATTTGCGCGCGTACCATTGAGATGATTGTGCATTGGATGCGAGTTGGCTTTGTGCACGGCGTGATGAATACCGACAATATGTCGATCCTTGGATTAACGATTGATTATGGCCCCTATGGCTGGCTCGACAACTTTGACCCGGATTGGACGCCCAATACCACCGATGCACAAAACCGCCGTTATCGTTATAGCCAGCAAGCTAATATTGCCTTATGGAACTGTTATCAATTGGCCAATGCCTTATACCCAATTATTGAAGAAACCGAAGGCTTAGAAAGTGCGCTTGAAAATTTTCAGGCACAGTATCAACAGCAATGGCATGTGATGATGTCTCAGAAACTCGGCTTACGAAAATTTACCGAAGGCGATGAACAAATTTTTATTCAGCTGGAAACACTCTTAGCCAAAGAAGAAACCGATATGACATTATTCTATCGCGCATTGTCCAGTGATAACCTCAAACTAGAAACATTTAAGGCATGCTATTACCAACACGAGCAATCAGAGGAATATATCGCTGATCTAAATAGTTGGCTAACGGCGTATCAGGCTCGAATTGCTAAAGACAATCAATCACAAATCGAGCGGCAGCAAGCCATGAATTCGGTAAACCCGCTTTATGTCTTTCGCAACTACCTCGCGCAAGAAGCTATCGACAAAGCCGAAGCCGGTGACAATAGTATGGTTAATGAATTGCTAGAACTCTTTAGAAATCCCTACACCGAACAAGAGGGCATGGATTACTACGCACAAAAGCGCCCAGACTGGGCACGCACAAAAGTTGGCTGTTCGATGTTGTCTTGTTCTTCTTGATTCTCGTAAAGATCAATCTCTTTCAAAGTATAAGAACGAGTCTCTATCTGATCGATTTAATTTTTCGATAAAGCCGGTTCTTTGTAGAACGCCAACCGACTTTAGATTGTTTGGCAAAGCGTAGGCGTGAAACTTGTTAAACCCAGTAGCTTTTGCTACGTGAATCATTTCCAAAAGCGCATTGCTTAGGTTACCTGGCGTTTCAGCGTCCGACCAAAACCCAACTTCTGCACTCTTTGTACTATTGGATTTGATATCTAGTGTGCCTACTATCTGTTGTTCATGATCTGCGATGAAGAAAACAAAGTATGATTGCTCTGCCCACCCCTTATGCGCCCATGACATAAAATCCTTTGCGTCTGATTGAGCATAAGGTCTACCTTTAAATTTTTCCTTAAATAGGAATTGATAAATCAGTGGTTGATTACATTTTCTAGAAATAAGAGTTTGGGTAGCTGCATCATTCGGCCATGAATCCGCTCTGCTTAAAAAGTACTCTTTATTATTAATAAAGTTTCTAAAGGGAATTGTTTCTTCAAAATGAAATTTCATGGAATCGGCTCAATGATTCATATTTTTTAGTCATTTACTTTCAATAGCTGCGCGAGTGTTGAAAATTTACATCCAACACTCGCAAGCAAGTTACTTAATCAATCTCGCCATCTCAACCAATTGGATAAATTCTTGTCGATACCCTGCGTCATCCTTGCCTTTGTTGCGCTTGGCCATTTTGATTACGTCATCGTAGTTTAAGTCACCGACTTGTTTGCTGCCACTTAGTAGTTGTGCGAATGCTGCAACGGCGACTGAGAATTGGGCATCTTCGCTTAACGTTTCAGCATCGATTGAGATTGGTGTCTCAATCAGCTTAGATCTACTCTCTTTGGGTAGCTTATAGCGCATTTTCAAAAAACCATATTCCGACGCTGAACCAGATGTTGCAACTCGTTTTTGATTTGCTTCGTAGCGGGGAATATCCACACTTTGGTTTTCGCTACCCGCCGGCGCTATCTCATAGATCGCCGTAACAGTGTGGCCGGCGCCGATATCACCGGCGTCGACTTTATCATTATTGAAATCTTGGGTAGCCAGTGCGCGAGTTTCATAACCAATTAATCGATAGTCGCTTACTGTTGATGGGTTAAATTCAACCTGGAACTTAACGTCTTTGGCAATAGGGAATAAAGCGGCAGAAGCTTCATCAACTAGTACTTTTTTTGCTTCTAGCAAAGTATCAATATAGGCGGCAACACCGTTACCATTTTGCGCGAGGGTTTGCATCATATCGTCTTGGTAGTTGTTGCGGCCAAAACCTAATACTGATAGCAATACCCCGCTTTCACGTTTGCGTTCTACTAATTCTAATAAGGCCTGATTGCTGGTTTGGCCAACATTAAAATCACCATCAGTGAGTAACACGATTCGGTTAACGGCTTGATCGTCAAAGTTTTGCTCAGCTAATTGATATGCCAATTCGATACCTGCACCTCCGGCCGTAGAACCACCTGCGTTTAGACGGTTTAGTGCTGCCATAATGGTGCTTTTGTCTTTTGCTTCAGTTGGCTCTAACACCATGCCGGCTGCACCAGCGTAGACGGCGATACTGATTTTATCGCTTGGCTTTAATTGATCTAGAAGAAAACCAATGGACTGTTTAGCAAGCGGTAATTTGTTTGGCGCACTCATTGACCCTGACACATCGATTAAGAACACTAAGTTGCTATCAGGTCGTTGCGTGGCTTCAATATCGTAACCTTTGATGCCGATGTGGACTAGTTTGCGCCCCTGATTCCAAGGTGAGTCCATCACCGAAACACTTGGTTCGAATGGCTGTCGTTTGCTGCGTGCTAACGGATAGTCGTAATCAAAATAGTTAATAAACTCCTCAGCGCGAACCATTTGTTGAGCTGGCAGAAAACCCTGGGTTAACTGGTTGCGAACAAGCGCATAAGACGCGGTGTCTACATCGGCTGAAAAAGTAGAGATCGGCTCATCGCTGACTTGTACGATTTGGTTCTTATCATATTCCGGATACTCTTCGTTAGCGTCTGGGCGTTGTGTTGCTGAAGAGGACTCAGAGTCAATCGGGCTAGGCAAAATGCCCGGCAAGCTTCGCTGGCTTTTTACTCTAACAGAACTATTGTTCGCCGAGGGCTTTGCTGGCGCTTGATGTAACGAATCTAAGCCCCGTTTTTTATAGAGTATTTGATTTTGAACTTCTCCCTGCGACACCGCCAAAGTGGCTTCTTGTTCTGCTTTTCTTTTTGGAACGGCCACATCATTGAGCTGTGTCTGACGTTCTTCAGCAAGAGTAATCGAAGATCTAGAAACAGCGGCTTCGTCATTCGCCGATTTTTCGCTTCGCCCAACCTGAGCGTCTAAATCAATCTCTTTAATTTTAACTTCTAGATCAATCTTTTGACTTTGCTCTCGATTAGCTTGCTCTGGTGCGACCGGCTGAGGTGATACGCTCGGTTTATCTTCAATTGCTCGATTTTTCACTAGAGCTTGGTCGTTACCAATAACAGTGATCTCAGATGTACTGCTATCGATCTCAGGTTGAGACTGATAGCTCATTAACACCGGCACAGCAACACCAACTAGTGCAATAGCAGCAAAGGCGCTGCCTACAATCGGACGACCTAAAAGTCGTTTATCAAATACGCTCATGATGAATCTCCTAAAACGTGATTGGCTTTCATTAGTCTTAGGACGAGTGGAATTTGACAATCCTTGGTCAAAAATTTGATTTGCTTGAGCAATGGCTTGTGCCCGTGCCGCGTCATCGGCTGGCGGCACATCCATCGCTTCTAATTCGTCTAGGAATTTATCGATTGGAGGTTGAGTCATACGGCACCTCGAGCAGTTTCACCTGCTCTGGCATGCTCGCTATCATTTAGCGAGGTAGAGGAAAATGTTTGTTTTAGTATTTTGCGAGCTTCGTGAACACGCCATGACACAGTGCTTTCTTTGATCGTTAGCTGCTGCGCTACCTGGCTATGCGATAGGCCTTGCCCAAAAACTAAGATCAGCGTGTCGCGCAAATCACTCGGTAGCTGACTAATATGCTCCAGGATCTGCCGCATATACTGGCGTTGTTCATAGCGTTCCTGGTGGCTGGCTTGGTAGTCATCAATTGATTCATCCGACGAGCCACCCTGATTGGGGCTTTTGAGAAAATCTTTTGCACAATTGATGACTAAACGATACAGCCACGAAGAAAAGCTCGCCTCAAATCGAAACTGGTGAATGCTCTTAGCCAGCTTAATACAGGCTAATTGCGCAATATCTTGGGCATGATGTTGATCACCACACCAGCGATACGCCACGCGATAAATCACGTCGTATTGCTCCTTGAGCAGAGCATCAAATGCGGCTTTGTCACCAGCCTGACAACGCCGAATTAGGTCATGATCATCTTTCACTTTTAACAGTCTCTCGGCCGAGATAGTCATCGTTTTACATAAACTCTATGAGTGTCACTATAGCGTATGACGAGTCAGACGATTAAATCCTTGGAAAAAAATCAGGTTTTTCTTGGCCAACAATCTGGCGCGAATACTTTACATAATTCTATGGTCTAATAAGCCAGAGGTTTTAAAACATGAAAACAAAGAAAGAAATCGTTAGAAACTGGCTGCCACGTTACACGGGCATGCGGTTAGACGACTTTGGCGACTATATTTTGCTGACCAACTTTTCTAACTATCTCTCTATTTTTGCTAATGCAAGCGGAGTTGAAATTGCCGGCCTAGATCGCCCTATGCCCTGCGCAACCGCGAATGGCATAACGATGATTAATTTCGGTATGGGCTCGCCTAATACCGCCACGATTTGTGACTTACTGAGTGCCGTAAAGCCTCAGGCGGTGCTATTTTTGGGTAAGTGCGGCGGCTTAAAGAAGAAGAATAAAGTCGGTGATCTAATTTTACCGATCGCTGCAATTCGTGGCGAAGGAACCAGTAATGATTACATGCTGCCCGAAGTGCCAGCGCTGCCCGCCTTTGCTTTGCAAAAAGCTATAAGCACCACCATTCGAGATTATGGCAAAGACTATTGGACTGGTACGGTTTACACAACTAACCGGCGCGTGTGGGAACATCGAGAGGGCTTTAAAAGCTATTTGAAAAAAACCAGAGCGATGGCGATTGATATGGAAACAGCCACGCTGTTCTCAGCAGCGTTTAAGAATAAGTATCCAGCCGGAGCGCTACTTTTAGTCAGCGATGTACCGATGACGCCTGACGGCGTTAAGACTGAACAAAGCGACAGCCATGCTACAGCGAGTCATGCAAAAATGCATGTTGAACTTGGTATAGAGAGCCTAAAGCAGCTCATTAATAATTCGCTTACCGTACGCCATTTGCAGTTTTAGGGCACATTACTATGGCAAATAATATCGAGATCAAAGCGGTTGCCAGCGATTTCCATAAGCAATATGAGATTGCTGAATCTATTTCTGACTCACCGCTGGAAGTGCTTGATCAAACTGACACTTTCTTTAAGGTGCCTGATGGCCGCCTCAAATTACGTGAGTTTCCTGATCAGGCATCGCAGCTGATTTTTTATCATCGCCGGGATACCAGTGGGCCCAAGCTATCGGACTATCATATTAGCGAAACCCAGGACGGCGCGAATCTGAAATCTGTTTTGGCTAAGGCGTATGGACAAACCCTGGTTGTGAAAAAGATCCGGCATTTATTTTTGGTCGGGCGAACGCGAATTCATATGGATACAGTGGAAGGCCTCGGTGAATTTATTGAACTTGAGGTTGTGCTCAACGCCGACGATGATTTGAGTAAGGCCGAAGCAGAAGCACAAGCTCTAATGAAAACGCTGCGAATTGCGCCCGCCGACTTAATTCAAGGAGCCTACGCCGACTTACTCGCTGCGCAAAATGCCTAGTTGCCACACACTTCAGTCGGAGCACCCTAGAAAAAAACATGGCCAATGCGCGACTTGCCAACGAGGAACTGCCCTGACCTTTCACCATCTTATTCCGCGCAAACTTCATCGTCGCAAACACTTTAAAAAGCATTATGATAAAACCGCGCTCAACCAGGGGATTATGCTCTGCCGAACTTGCCACGCAGGCATACATAAACGATTTGACGAAATGACTTTGGCTAAACGACTTAATTCTCTTGAGGCACTACTGGTAGATGAAGAACTGAATCTGTTCTTTCAATGGGTTAGCCGGCAACGCATTCAATAAAGAGATGCAAGACCACCAACTTGCACAAGTCAATATCGCTCACTTAGTTGCGCCACAAGATGACCCTGCCGTGCAAGGTTTTTTCGATTTGGTGCCTGAGATTAACGCCCTAGCCGAATCCAGTGCTGGTTACATATGGCGATTTGAAGGCGATTATCCAGACCCAACTGTGGCGTTTAATTTATCAGTTTGGGAATCAATCGAGGCTTTGCAGGCCTTTGTGTATCGTTCCGCTCATGTCGAAGTTTTTCGGCGGCGCAGTGAATGGTTCAATGCATCAAGCGAAGCACACTTGGCCATGTGGTGGATCGAAGCTGGCCACATTCCTAGCCGCGCCGAGGCCATAGGTCGCCTCAAGTACTTACAAACCCACGGGCCAAGTGAGCAGGCCTTTGACTTTACGCATCGTTATTCTCCTCCTTGTTCTGCAACTAATAACAACGCAACAGACTAGGCCACTCGTTTTATCGATGATCTTGCTGGCTCATTAGCTCGCCGGTAGACCTGACCAAATCGATTCTCGATAAAGTCGTGGTAGTTAACATCCTCTTGGCGAACAAAGCCCTGTTGTGGAAGCTTGCCCTCTTTCATTAAATCAAGGGCGGTGCAAATACCCGCCGCAGTCGTCATTTGAATTGCGCTCCAGAGCTGGCCATTCAACTCTTGGTTATAAATTTTATTGGCGTAATTCTCCTGCACGAGTTGACCATTTTTAATACCGCTGACATTGATAAAGACCAACACCACATCCTGATAGGTGACTGGCAAAGCGCTTTCAAAGATACGTTTTAGTTCATTACGGTTATCGATAAAACGCAGGTCGTGCAAAAGCAACTTCATAATGTCACGATGACCAGGGTAGCGTACGGTTCGATAATTCAAATTGCGTACCTTGCCCTCTAAAGTTGCACACAAGGTGCCCAAGCCACCCGAAGTATTAAAGGCTTCATACTCCATACCATCTAAAGAAAAATGCTCCAACTCTTCTAGCGCTGGCACCTGCATTAGATGACCTTCAACAATCGCTTCGCAAGGATTGCAATATTCGTTAATCAAGCCATCGGTCGACCACGTCAAATTATACTTTAAGCCATTGGATGGATACTTGGGCAACGCACCGACGCGCATATGAACATCATGCAACTCTTCAAATTGCTTAGCCAAGTGGTATGCAGCAATAGTGATAAACCCTGGCGCTAATCCGCATTGCGGCATGAGTGCTGACTTGGCATTTTTCGCTAAAGCCTTAACCATTTTGGTACAAGCAACGTCTTCAGTGAGATCAAAATAATGAACGCCAGATTTAGCCGCCGCTTGCGCAACATAGTGCGTCATATCAAATGGGCAAGCAGCGAGCGCGGCGAACTTTCCCTGCATGGCTTGGCCAAGCGCTTTTTCATCGGCTAGATCGAGCACTCTAGTCGACACATTCGTATGCATTGGCAAAAGCTTGAGTTGTTGTTCGTCTTTGTCGGCCACCGTGACATGGTAGTCACCACATTGAGCAAGCGAGGTAGTGATAATACTGCCGATTTTGCCCGAACCAAGTAAAAGAATCTGATGCATGCTTACCTCCAGGTTTTAAACATTTTAATGGAATAAATTAAGCTAATTGATAATCAAATTAAGCATTTTGATATAAACTATTTAGCAAATAGATAAATTTTTCAGCAAAATGATTATCAACGGCAAAGACAAAGCCTTACTCGGATTATTACGCACCAACGCGCGCGCTAGCACCTCCCAGCTCGCCAGAGATTTAGGGCTCTCCCGTGCCACCGTCACCTCTCGAATAGAACGCCTTGAGAAACGCGGCATCATCAAAGGCTACACAATTCGTTTTGATGAGAACTTTGAGCGCGGCCAAATCCACGCGCATGTAATGATTCGCTCCAACCCCAAATCGTCGGCACATATCGTACAGCAACTCAAAAAACTCAGCGCCGTCACCGCCCTGCATGCTGTGAATGGCAATTATGAAATGCTGGCGATCATCGAAGCCGAATCAACCGAAGCGCTCGACGAGTTACTCGATACTATTGGAAATATCGAAGGTATTAACCAAACCAATACGTCGATTATTCTGTCGACTAAGTTTGTGCGTTAGCTGTTGATATACTCGAGTAAAACAAACACTTGAGAAAACCTATGAAACAAGGAATGTTGCTTGCCATTCTCCTTCTTTTAATCGCACTTATTTTGATCTATCAGTTTAGAGATCATTTTGATTCTAGCTCTAATATTGATCAACCTAGTACGACTTGAGAGTTACCAAAATTAGATAAGTTAGAACCGTTAGTTGAAAACGGTCTCAGAAAAAATTTTTTGTATCTTATGTTTACTAAATATTTTTCTGCACTCGATCAGAAATTTGAATTGATAGCAGAAAAATATGATCAGGGAGCGATAAGCGAAAATATAGTTTATCTGCCATTGAAATCTACAGCGCCGCCGGTTTAACAGAAAAAGCCAAACTCGCCGTAGAACGAGGCAGCTACTTTAGCAAAGATAATCCTGATCAGTGGAGCGGCCTAGCGTTTCGCGCGCGCTACGACATGAAAGATCATCAGCTCAGCGAATCGCTTTATCGAAAAGCCCTCGAACTTGACAAAATGCACGTAGGAGCAAACTATAGTTTAGCCGCTCTCTACGGCGAGCAAGAGAATTGTAAGATTGTCGAACGCTTGTATAAGTATATGAAGGGCTGCCAAATCCAAGCTCGACGAGCTAAAAAATGGTGTAAAAAGAAATATACAAATTGGGAGTACGGCGCGATCAACCATTTAAAGCAAAGCCAAACTTGCCCTCAAATAAACGAGTATGATTTTTCGGTTTTTTGATGCTTCAATATAACAAGTTATACTTAAGGTTTATTCGAAATTGATGGTCAATATAAGTGATTAACAAAAAACAACTTACTATAGTTACGAGAGAATCAAAAGACCCTTTTTTTGAAATTAGGCATTCATAAAAACAGGAGTTAACAACATGATAGTTTTGCTAATATGTTGAGTCATAAATAATAGAGGGTTCGGAGAAATCATGATTAACTGGGATGCCGTTGGTGCTAGTGCTGAAGGGATCGCTGCGGTTGTGGTAATTGCGTCAGTAATTTATTTAAGCAAACAAATTCAAAACAACACCGAACAGGCTTCAGCTGAGTCACAACGGCGAGTTGTTGAAAACTGGATTCGTGTACTTAATTCGATCACTATTGATACACGAATAACTAATGCAGTTCGAAAATCTTTTGTTAGTTTGGATAATTTGTCTGGAGAGGAGCAAACTATCGCTTATCTGCGTTTCGCAGCCATAGTTAATCATTTTGAAATGGTGCTCTCGCTAGAAGAACAGGGTCTGATTCCGGTTGAGCGCTCTGAGACATTTGGTAATGTTATTAGGTTGTTGGTTGGCGCGCCGGGCTGGAAGCAATTTTGGGCACTTGATGGGGGAGTTGCTGCGCCAAAAGTCGCTCAGTACTTGCAAGACAATCCGCTATCCGAAAACGAGCATGGTTCTGTTATCGATGTGTTTCCTTTTCTTGCGTATTCTGCTAGTGAATCTGAGGCCTCCAGCAGAAAACCCAAACAAAATGATCCTCAGCTCGAAAAACTAGGTCACACCTAATATTAAAACCTGGAAGCCAACATGAAGCTCATTTTTCTTTTAATCGCATTGCTATTGATCGGTTTTTTATTCTCAAAATACCTCTCTGCGAACAATCAAACCGATCGTGCAAATGAGGTATTAAGTGGAGAGAGTATAGATACAATACAGGTGCCTTCGACGCCTAAAGATCTTAAAAAATTTGAGCAGGATTTAAATAGCCTAATTCAGGATCAAGCTGCCGAAAGAAATAAAGAGTTGGAAGATCAGCTTGGTCGATAGGCTTGCGCCTGTCTAAGTAAATTATTTTTAGATGAGCTGTTTTTGACAACGCTATCTATAGCTGAATTCGCTTTGTTAGAATAATTCTAGCGTTATAATAGTCGGTCGAACTTTAAATCACGGCGCCCGAATGACCTTTATTCAGAAACTTAATGTGGCCTGGGAGCAATCTGACTCTTTGCTTTGCGTTGGCTTAGACCCAAACTGGGCGAAGATTCCAGAACACATCAAAGAAGAACCGGATCCTATCTTCGCTTTTTGCAAAGCGATTATCGATGCAACGCATGATTTGGTATGCGCGTATAAACCACAAATTGCTTACTTTGCTGGCCTTGAGGCGGAAGATCAGTTGCAGAAGGTGATGAACTATTTGGCTGAGACCTACCCTCATATTCCCATCATTTTAGATTCTAAGCGTGGTGACATTGGCAGCACCGCGGCAATGTATGCCAAAGAAGCATTCGAGCGTTTTGGTGCAGATGCGGTCACCATTAACCCTTATATGGGTCAGGATTCAGCACAGCCTTTTTTGGATTACGCAGATAAAGGAGTCGTGTTGTTATGCCGCACTTCGAATGCCGGAGCAAAAGACATTCAGGATTTAGAAGTGAACGGCGCGCCGGTGTTTGAACATGTGGCAAGAATGATTAGCAACGACTGGAATACTAATAACAACTGCTGCATTGTAGTTGGCGCAACCTGGCCCGAACAAATGCAGCGGCTGCGTGAAGCCACAGGCGACATGCCCTTTTTGGTACCTGGTGTCGGCGCTCAAGGTGGTGATGTCGAAGCACTAGTCGCTGCCGGCCAAACAGAAAATGGTCGCGGCTTGATTATCAATTCATCGCGCGCTGTTTTGTACGCCGATAGTGGCAAAGGCTTTGAAATGGCGGCACGCAAAGTCGCATTAGAAACAAAGGAACTAATCAATCAGTATCGTCGATGAAACTTATTTCGGAAGCCGTTATTAATACGCTTGCTGGAGAAGCGGCTTATCAAAGAGGCTTGAACTACTACAACGAAGGCAAAGTAACCAAGCTAGCCATTAATGGCGCGACCATTACTGCTCGCGTTTTAGGCACGATGCCTTACGAAGTTCAGTTACATCACACAGCCAAGATTTTTGAAGGCTCATGCAATTGCCCTGCTTCTGACCACTTTGATTTTTGTAAACATTGCGCCGCGACCGCATTAGCGTATTACTACCAGACCCAAACTAATCAGGAATATAACCCACAGCAGAACATCGACTCGGTTGAACATTATCTAAGCACGCTCACCAAGCCAGATCTAAGCCGCGAGCTGTATTCGATAATAAAGCGCGACAAAGGCACTTATGAATTGTGGAAACTGAGAGCCGAGCTTGCGACTGGCCAATTAGGAGCAAAGGAGCTACGCAAACACATCACCAAAGCACTGCCTTTTAAGTCGTCAGGCCTTTGGCGATATAGCGAAGTAGCGAATTATTTCGCGAATGCCGAACAACGCTTGCGCGCCTTAACACCGGCTTTCGAATCCATTAGCGCTAAGGAAGTAATAAAGCTCGCTGTCTACGCTTATGAACGATTAGAAAAAACACTCAACACCATCGATGACTCTGGTGGCTATCGTTTTGAGGTAATGGGCTTGCTAAAGAAATGGCTACAAAAATCATTTTCTTCAAGCGAGCTTGATAGCAAAGCGCGCCTTAAATTACATACAAGTTTTTTTACTAACGAGAAATTCAGCTATGAACTGCTTCGAGATGATGCAGAGCTTTTTGAATTACTGAGTAACAATGAACAGAAAAATTTACAAGAAGCTTTGCTATCAGAATGGAAGAAGCTACCACCACCACAAGCAGATCAACTTTATAGAGACACACCCTATAACCGCATTGAATCGATGCTTTTAAGTTTAGCCCAACAAGCAAGCGATACTAAACTCGAACTCGAATTGCTTGCTAAGAGCGCTGTCAATGCGAACCGTTGCCTAGAGCTAGTAAAGCGCTGCCTGGAAGTAGGAAAAATTGATGAAGCGGAGAAATGGCAAGCTTATACCAGCCAACTCGAAGGCCTGCGTTTAAACGATATCGCGGCCATTGAACATAGCCAAATTCAAATATGGTTGGCTAAAGAAGATTATGAGCAAGCGATTAATGCTCAGTGGTTATACTTTGAAGAAGAAACAAGCCTGGCTGCTTTTAAAGATGTTTTAGCAACCGGGGACGCATTAGAGCAGCGATCTTCTTGGTTTAATAAGGGGATAGAATTTCTTAGTAAACAAATTCCACAACAAGACGCAAGTCCGAGGCAATTAGAACGTTGCGAAACCTTAGTAGCGATCTTTCTGCATGAAAACTTAATCGAACAAGCGGTTAACGTAGCTCATCAATACAAGCTCTCACCTGGCACATTGATGGCGGTGGTTAACGAAAGCCCAACTCTGGCGGCTAAGCAAGCTAAAATTGCACTTAGAGCCACAAATTATTTAATCGACTTAGGCAGCCAGCAAACTTACGAACGTGCTATTGGCTTTCTAAGGAAACTCGCAGCTAAAACACCTAATCCAGCAAACCAGTTTGCGCAGTTGATTCATTCGGTATATCAGCGACCAGAGAACAAACGCAAGATCAACTTTATGAAATTGTTCAAAGCCGAATTTGGTGATCAATTTTAAATTGCCTAAGCAGTTACCAAACAGTACTATTTCACATTAAAAATAAAACAGCGAAAACAGATAGTGGGTATGAGACTCGTTGCAATTCTATTTATGTTAAGTTTGTTAGCAGCGTGCAACGCTCAAGATGAACTAACTGCCGCCAGCACGATCACCAGCAGTAAACGAGTATGGGTTCATGCACAACTGAATGTTCCTGAAGAAGGGGACGTGATCGATAGCTATTGGTATTACGGCCGAGTGCCAGAGCAACTGGTTGATTTAATTAGTGCCAATGAGATTAAACAAGGTTATATCTCATTTGAGGACGTAAAGTACTGGGGCAACGACGACAAACTTTATGACTATGAAGATGACAATTTTACCGGCGAACTAGTCTTTAGAATCGAGCACATTGAAAAATTAACGGTACTCAAACAAGAACCCGATTTCAGCGGCCAAAGCAACGAAGACTCAGACCAAACACCTCAGGAAGAGACTGAACAAGAAGAAACCAGTATTGAACGCGAGCCTCTAGCGCCGAGTGCACCAGAGGTATCTGGATAGAACGTAGTCCACTGTTACCAGGCCTGCATCGTCTAGCCATATCCGAATCTAGCTTCGCGTATCTCTTAATCTTTTCTCGAGATTTTAGTTAGGAGTGATTCAGCCGTGATTGACTCCTGCGCAAATCGTATTAGCTAAAAAGCGCTGCCACGATTGCTCCAAGCTTTTAACGAAGGGTTAATGATTCTCATTTTAGAATGCAAACAGAGAGCTTAACGCGAACGCGTCTTATTTATAAAAATCAAATAAATCAAGAACTTATGTAATTTTATAATGATTTTAGTTTTTTACTTAGGTTACAATTGAGCCGTTAGCAACTCGAACTTATTCTTACTATGAAAGCACATAAAGGCGTCATCGAGCGTTTAAACCAGGCTCTAAAACTTGAACTTACCGCGATCAATCAGTATTTCTTGCATGCTCGTATGTATAAGAACTGGGGCTTGGAGAAACTCAATGAAAAAGAGTATGAAGAGTCCATCGATGAAATGAAACATGCCGATACCTTGATCGAGCGTATTCTCATGTTAGAAGGCCTGCCTAATCTTCAAGACCTTGGCAAGCTTTATATCGGTCAAAATGTATTAGAGATGCTTGAATGTGATTTGCGTCTTGAGACCGAAGCTATTCCTGTGTATCGAGAAGCGGTGGGTCACTGCGAAAAAGTTGGCGACTACGTTACCCGCGATATCTTTGCTTCGATTCTAGATAATGAGGAAGAACATTACGATTGGCTGGAAACTCAAATCGAATTATTTAAAAAAGTTGGCGAACAAAATTATTTACAGTCGATGATGTAAAAGCCATTCGCAAGCAGGCAAATCGCAGGCACTTTCTGATAAAAGAAAGCACCTTCTTGGAAGCACCAACCATCAATGTAGTCGACCACTTGTTTGCTGGCGAAACATATAAGCCTGCCAGTATTGTTGCATCTTAGTCAGCGCCTTACGCTCAAGCGGAAAATGCTCGCAGTCAGCATGCTTGGGCAGTAGTTTGATAAAACTGGGCGATACTTTTGGTGTCAGCCATGCAAAAGGAGCTGCCTTTCGACCAATCCTTTACGTCGCCAAGTAACATTTCTCGCTGGCACATAATCGCCAGCAGTTTTGCCTTTAACTCGTCAAAGCTTAACTGCCGCTCTTGCTCAATTTCAGTTTGGTGTAGGCGACTCAGCATTGTGTTCTGCTCAAAGAGGCTTGTGATTTGTTGTGCATGATATGACGCGCGAAGGGCGCTAAAGGAGAAGCATCTTCAGTGCAAAGTTCTTCGCTGGCTGCCAATAAGAAGACTTGCCGGACGAAGTCATGGCGCTCGCTCGACGAATCAAAACACAAATCCTGTGCCTCAATAGACTCTTTTTCAATCAATAAGCGCAGCAGCATACTGTCTGAGGGTATTTTCCAACAATGATGCTTAGTCTTTATGGCTAGTTCAGTCATAACTACCTGAATATCACCTAAATGGTAATGATTCCTATTTGCATATAAGATTAGCCATAAATCAAAAATAATGCAAATGATAATGATTACTATTTACTAAAAGAAAGAAAGCCCTTATAGTTCAGGCCATGTACGTATGTTTATGTAAAGGTGTGACCGATACCCAGATCCGCGCGGCGGTGGATCAGGGCAATGTATCGTTCAATGACGTTCAGCAAAAGCTGGATGTTGGCACTGTTTGCGGTACTTGCTCTTGTGAAGTAAAGGACATTATTCACCAACGCCTAAACCAGGCGCTATCAGCTAACAGCGATAACTCAGGCTTCGCATTGGGTTCTAGAGCCAAAGAAATTCACTTCGCCGTTTAAGATAAACGGGCCCATTTTCTCAATTTTTTCTAGGCAATGGCTTCCAGCTTAGCTGGCACGTGCTTGTGCCATGGCGTGCCTGCTATAAAATCGCGCAAACTTGTACTGGTAAGCTCATTGGTGGATGTGCCTGTCACCATCGACTGACCATCATTGTTAGGGTAATGAATTCCCTGGCCATTGGGGAGTGACATATTGCCTGCGGGCATGCGTTCAGACACTTCTATTACCACCTCCGCACTACCGGCCCTGGTAGTTAACCTGGCTTTCTCGCCGCTCGCTAAACCGAGGCTTTGGGCATCGGCCTCGCTAATTCGTAGGGCGCCGTGTAAATCTTTTCGACGCCAGGATGGATCGCGATAAATAGTATTGGCGGTAAAAGATCGGCGCTCTCCAGCAGCCAAAACGTATGGAAACTCTGCATCGGTGACTGGCTCAAAACCATCACTAAGTAATTGTAGTTGCTCTAGCAAATCAGGAATGAGTAGATTGATTTTCCCGTGTGCCGTTCGAATTCTTTCAAAGGACGTTTGGTAGTCGTCATGACTAAACACAAAGCCCGAGGGACTGTTGAGAATCTTTTCGAATACCACATCATTTGGTGCCAAACTCAAGCCCGGCTTGATCGCTCGTTTTACGCCTTTAGAGAACTTAGCCAGAGCAAAACTGGCTGAACCCCATAAAACAGCAGCCGACTTTAGTTCTTTTGATAGATTCTCACCAATAGTGCGATACAAAATAACTGGTGCCAGGTTCATCAAGCCTGGGGCGCTGCGCATGGCTTTTTGAAAAGCCATGGCAAATGCCATGCGGCCAAGCTTGAGGCGAGCGCGGAGCTTATCGATCAAACCATCGGGTAATACCCCGGCAGCTTCAACCAAGCGCGCATGAATTTCAGGTTCAGGCAGTACATTAGCAGGCGGCTCGAACACCGGGTGACGCAAGTGAAAATAGTTTTCAGGAAATTCAAAATTAAAAAACGTGGCTTCAGCTTTTTCATACTGGTTTGCGGTTGGCAGAATATAGTCAGCTTCTTTGGCCGTTTCCGTCATAGCAATGTCGATTACCACCACACACTCTAATGAACGCAATGCTTGGCGCATGCGTTTTGAGTCGGCTACCGAGTGCACTGGATTACCGCTTTCGACAATCATAGCTCGATAGCGATCAGGATGATCGGTGAGAATTTCTTCAGAAATGACATTGCATGGTACCAAGCCAGAAATTATCGGCGCACCAACAACCGGTGACTTAAGTTGCGGAGTAACTTTGAAGCTGGCGATTGGGCCCATTTGCGTAGGAACGTACTGAGTACCTTGTTTACCAAAGTTGCCTGTTAAGACCCAGATCAGTTTTTCAAGATAACTCACCAAGGTGGAATGGCGATTCATCTGCACACCTAAATCTTCGAAGATCGCGACGCTCTCCGCTTTGGCGATCAACGTTGCCACTTCAGAAATCGTCTCCCGCTCTATTCGACAAATCTCAGCGAACTCGGCGACTGGTATCGATTGCAAATAGGGTAGAACTTCCTCAATGTTTTGCGTGTGCTTGGCAATCCATTCGTGATCTAAACCATCTTGCTGAACCAGCTCGCCCAATATGGCGGCAATCAACCAGGCATCTGCACCTGGTTTTACGGCCAGATGATAATCCGCCAATTCCGCGGTTTCTGAAACACGCGGGTCGATAACAATCATTTTACGATTTGGGTCTTTATTAATTTCTCGCAGTAACACTCTGGCTCGGGGGATACCGTGCGATTGCCAGGGGTTTTTGCCTATGAAAATTGAAACTTCGCTGTGTTCAAAGTCTCCGCGAACACCATTACCGAGCATTAAACTATTAACAAAAATCTCCCCGGTTTTTTCCTGCGCGATAGCCGTTGATTTGTATTTGGCACCGAACGCGGCCAGTGTTGCTCGCGAGTAAGCACCGGGCAGATGATTGCCCTGGCCGCCACCACCGTAGTAGAAAATTTTGTCACCACCATGTTGATCTTTGATGGCACCCAGCTTGGCGGCAATTTCAGCAATCGCCCTATCCCAGCTGATTTTTTCAAATTGCCCGTCTGACATGCGACGTAGTGGCGCGGTCACACGGTCACGACCAGTGTGGTAATGATTAAGACGCGAGGCTTTTTGACACAAGTAACCTTTAGATGCCGGATGCTGCTTATCGCCGCGAACTTTCTTAATCTCACCGTCTTCAGCTAACACCTCTATGCCACAATTAAGTTCACAAAGAATGCACGCCGTTTTTTTCCACTCGCTCATTTTAAGTTCCTCGTAATTGCTCATCTAGAGAGCCTCTGATTAATTCTTTAGCTGTTATTAGACTGTAAATGTTCAGCCTCGACTTGTTCTTGCTCGACAAGTTCTGTTTGATCTTCAGCCAGCACTCGTTTTAGATCTTCAACACGATTTCGCACCGCAGCGCCATAGCTTTGGTCATCGCCCCATAGTTTGGCAAGCTTAAGCAACGACTCTTGATCATGCTTTGCAAATACCTTGGCGATGTATTTAGCTCGGTCTGAATCCACACCCAAGGTCTTCAAGGCGGTACGCCCAAGCTTTAACGCCGAATGAAAAGTTTCGCGCTCAAAACTCACTATATTCTTATCTAATAAACGATAAGCATGTTGGCGATCTATAGCGCGCGCCAGAATTTGGAGGTTAGGGTAGTGCTTTTGCACCACGTCGATGATCTCCATGCACTTCTCGATGTCATCAACGCCAATAACCAGAAGTTTGGCCTCATGCGCTCCAGCAGCTTCTAATAAATCGCGGCGCGCCATGTCGCCGTAGAACACAGTATTACCAAAGCGACGCAACATGTTCACCTGACTTGGGCTGTGATCGATAATGGTTAAATGAAAATCACTGCTGGCCAGCATACGCCCCACTATCTGCCCAAAGCGGCCATAGCCAGCAATTAGCACATCACAAGTCGGCTCAATATCTTCATCATCGTGATAACTGGCGTGCTGACTAAGTCGTCCATACCAGGCCTCAAAAGCGACAAACAATAACGGCGCAATCAACATCGATAAGGCAACTACTATGATCAGTATATTGACGGTATGCTGATCAAAAACCGAAGCCTGCAATCCAGCGGCACCTAAGACAAAAGCAAATTCGCCGCCCTGAGCCAAGGCGATGGTAAACAACCAGCCTTGTTTACTTTCCATGCGAAACAATTTGGCGAGCAACCATAAGATGATTGCCTTAATAATGATAAGCCCGAACACCAAGCCCAGAACCAGCCCAACATTATCAGCGAACAAGGCAAAATTAATACTGGCGCCGACAGTAATAAAAAACAAACCAAGCAACAGACCTTTAAATGGTTCGATGTCGGCTTCAAGCTCGTGCCGAAATTCACTTTCTGCCAAAACCACGCCAGCCAGAAAAGTACCGAGCGCAGCGGATAGACCAATTGCTGTCATTGCCACTGCAATTGCTACTACGATGAGTAATGCAGCGGCAGTAAATAGTTCTCGAATACGTGTCTCGGCTATCAGACGAAACATTGGCGAAGCCAGAAATCGACCTAATAAAATGATGGCGCCAACTGCAACAAAGGTGATCACAACCCTTAGCCAAACAGGGAAGTGCGCAATAAGATTACCAGCATGGTGATCTTCTACTTGTGTTAACGGCAAGGTGGCGAGTAGCGGGAATAGGGCAAGAATTGGAATAATCGCGATGTCTTGAAACAGGAGCACTGAAAATGCATTGTTGCCCGCCTGAGTCTTGCTTAAACCGCGTTCGTTAAGAGACTGCAAAACGATCGCCGTTGAAGAAAGCGCCACGGTTAGACCCAGTGCTAGACTTACCTGCCAAGAGAGATTCGCCAACACCATCAGCAAAACCGCCAATACGCTTGCAGTGATAATAACCTGGCTACCGCCCAAACCCAGAATAGGCTTACGCAGCGCCCAAAGGCGTGATGGCTGTAACTCTAGACCAACTAAGAACAACATGATCACGACACCAAACTCAGCAAAATGCATAACATCAGTTTGGTCACCAACTAATTGCAAGGCACTGGGCCCAATAATGATGCCGGCAATCAAATACCCCAGCACGGAGCCCAAGCCAAGTCGCTTAGCGATAGGAACCGCAATGACTGCGGCTAAAAGATAAATTAGTGCACTAGTTAACATCAGCACCAAAGACTAAAGAAAGAAGAATTAAAATAACACATCGAGCAACTTTTGCTGTAATGCCTTCGCTGCATTTTTGCCTTTAATTCCTCGTGCTAATGTCACTTTGTCGCCATCTTTGTTAGCAAACAGTTTGTAGTATCCAATTTGCTCGGTACCCTGCGTGGTAGTTGAGGTGCGTTTGAGAGAAAACTGTTTGGTATCGTACAAAGCAATATCGTGGTGCGCGTATTGCATTCCAAACCATCGGTGACTGGTATGCATGAGCCGAGCCGTTTTGTCGATCTTAACCTTAACTGAACTCCCCATCGAAAAGACGCTAGCCACTAAGGCAAAGAAACCAATTAACAGAAAAATATAGCCAGGCCACCAACCATCATTGGTGCTGATATAACCGACTACCACGAAGATTACCGAAAATAATAATCCGAAAATGCTGGAAACCCTATTCAAGCGAGTGCCGCTTAACATATGGATAAAACGGCCATCGTCAACAAAGGGGATTTGTTCTAAGGCTGACTCTTTGGCCTTGCTTGAGCGTGCGTCTTCAAAGGCATCGCGCACTGACGACGGGATGACAATGGAAGAAACTAAACTGGCAGTGTTCACTTGCTCGTCAACTAGCACCTCCACTGGCCAACTACGTTTTAATAAAGGTATTGACTGACTCGAACTCTCAAGCGGCTCGATTCGAACCTCCCAATCGAATCGCTCATTTGAACCTGTATCGCCACTGGGAAATTGATCTGCAGGCACATCAAACAAAAAGCTAGCTTCAAGGCCCTCACCGCGTGATTCCAAAGCAACTGGCGCAAATTCTTGCCAACACAGACTAGTGCGGCTTTTTTTGCCACGATAGTCATAGCGGCTACAGGTCAACACGGACTGGAACACGCCTTGCTGCATTAATTCTGAGGCTCGAGTGTTTAGCTTGACTCGTCCACCCAATTGACCGCCGATAATCGGGCTTGCTGGGTCCAGCTCTAATGGTGATCGCCCATAGAAATGATAGGCACGCCGTTTCTTTAAGCCAGCAAAAATGAACCAGAGCCCGGCCAAAGGAAATAGCAAAACAAGCAAAATCGCATAATTGCCATTGCGAAGTTCGGAGCTGAGGCCTAATGAGGCTACAAGCAAACCTACCGATAAAAATACGGCACCAAACCATAAAAACATGATATGAGCCAGGCGCTCTTTACTGGTGGCCCGCTTTTGTTTGGTTTCAGCATTCCAGGAACCCAAAAAAATACCAGCAGCAAAACCACCAAACACCAAAACAAAGAGCAGGGCAAAAACTAATTTAAACCATCTGAATGTGCGATCTAAAACAGCGTTGCCTGGAAAGTCGGGATCATAAAGAACGCTAACCGAGCCACTTTTTTGTTGACGCTTTAGCTCTTGATATAGCTCTTGCCAATATTCACCAACATTATCGCTACCTTTATGAATTGAAATATTCGAACTACTAAACTGCTGCCCGTTTACCTCATAAGAGTATCTTCCAACCACTTTATAGGTTGTCGTGTCATCATGATTTGTCTTCAACTTAAGAGATTGAAGTTGCCCCTGCGTTGACGACCAGTCTGAGGTTTCAAAATAGGTGAACAGGTACCGCCCAGCGCTAAAGTAAAAAATAGTGAAGGTTATAGCCAGCAATACAGCCACGACCCATAAGCCAGTCTTATTATGTTTGGATTGCTTAGACATTGATTAACTAGCTAACTTACTTAATGCAAGCTTAAGATAATCTGAATATCGTGGTGAGATAAACCTTTTAGTAGGCCACGTTGCTCGGCATTTAATTGCGCATGCTGATCGATGTACTCAAGCATCAAAACGGCGATATCGCTGGTAGATAAGTAATAGAAATCAGGGTGTTGTTTACTCATTTGACTCAATAGCTCTTTCAGCAATTTTCTCTGCTTGCTTGATTTAAGATCTTTGTGTTTTTCTTCCATCTAATCGATTTGATCGGCATGTTTATAGAGCTTATCGATTAACTTATCAAAACTTGCGCGCTCACGCTCGCTAAAACACTCCAACAGTCGATCTTCATAATCATAGGAAATCGGCACTACTTGTCGGTAGATATCCTGCCCGGTTTTAGTTAACCGCAAATGCTGCCTACGCCGATCCTCATTGTTGACCTGACGTGTCACTAATCGGCGTTTTAACAAGCGTTGCAAGGCTCGGCTGATAATTGATTTCTCGGTTTGGGTTTTCTTAGAAATCTCGTCCGCTGAAGAACCAGGATACTCACCAAGCACCGCCATGATCCGCCACTCAGACACAGACAAGGCGAACTTGTCTTTGTATGCTCTGGCGATCATGCCGCTCACGAGATTCGACAAAATCGACAGGCGATAGGGCAGGTACTTTTCTAGTGTGAGTTGTGAACGTTTTGACTTAGCCATTGATGGAAAGCGGTGCGTTACGAAGTCCAGCTAAAAGTTTAGTCGATTAATTACCTAATTGTATAGGTAAAAACGGCTTGTTTTAGTTGCTATAGCAACTATAATAGTTGGCATTGCAACTATTTGTTCGAACGCCATGACAACAAATTTTGATAACCCAATGGGATTATGCGGTTTTGAATTTATTGAATTCGCCGCAACCGAACGTGGAGTGCTTGAGCCAGTATTCGAAATGGCTGGATTTTCTCTGGTCGCCAAACATCGTTCTAAAGATGTGCAATTGTATCGACAAGGAGAGATCAATCTACTATTGAACTACGAGCCAAATAGCAACGCCTACTATTTTGCTCAGGAACATGGCCCGTCGGCATGCGGTATGGCTTTTCGTGTGAAAAACGCTCAATTTGCTTACCAACGTGCACTAGAGCTTGGAGCGCAACCGGTGGAGATTCCAACTGGCCCAATGGAGCTGCGTCTGCCAGCCATAAAGGGCATTGGTGGGGCGCCGCTGTATCTGATTGATCGCTTTGAAGAAGGCAGCTCAATTTATGATATTGATTTTGTATTCTTAGATGGTGTTGAACCTAAACCCGAGGGTTGTGGCTTTAAAGTGATTGATCACTTAACCCACAATGTTTATCGCGGTCGCATGAAATACTGGGCGGATTTTTATGAGCGCTTATTTAATTTTCGTGAGATTCGCTTCTTCGATATTAAAGGTGAATATACCGGCTTAACCTCCAAAGCATTAACGGCACCAGATGGCTTGATTCGTATCCCATTAAATGAAGAAGCCTCACGCGATACAGGCCAAATCGAAGAATTTCTCATGGCGTATAACGGCGAAGGTATACAACACATTGCCTTTTCCTGTGATAACTTGATCGAATGTTGGGATAAACTGAAAGATCGAGGTATGGCGTTTATGACCGCACCACCAGATACTTACTATGCTATGCTCGAAGAACGTTTACCTAACCACGGTGAACCCGTTTCCGAACTGCAAAGCCGCGGTATTTTGTTAGACGGCACTACTGATGAAGAACCCAGATTATTGCTACAGATATTTTCTGAAACCTTGATTGGCCCGGTGTTCTTCGAGTTTATCCAACGCAAAAAAGACGATGGCTTTGGTGAAGGTAACTTTAAAGCCCTATTTGAAAGCATAGAGCGCGACCAGGTAGAGCGAGGCGTGTTAAACACAGATTAGACGCAAGCATGAGTGTAAATCAATCTCATAACCCTGAATTGAAAAGCTGGGTTACATCAGCCAATGAAGCAGGCACTGAATTTCCAATCCAAAATCTGCCGTTTGGAATTTTTCGTCGACGAGACAGCGAAGAAAATTTTCGCGGTGGTGTGGCGATTGGAGATCAAATTGTTGACTTGAAAGCCGCTCACAAAGCGGGCGTTTTTAGTATGGCATTAACCCCAGCGCTAAAAACGCTCTATCAAGCGAGGCTGAACGCATTTATGGCCTTAGGCACGTCAAACTGGTCTGCCTTACGTCAGGAACTTTCGCAGGCCTTACAAAGCGGCTCAAACAAGCAGGCCACGCTGGAGAATTGTTTAGTAGCGCAAAGCAATGCACAGTATCAAGTGCCGGCACAGATTGGTGACTACACAGACTTTTATAGCTCGATTCATCACGCCACCAATGTCGGCAAATTGTTTCGCCCCGACAACCCCTTGCTGCCTAACTATCAGTGGATTCCGATTGGCTATCATGGTCGCAGTTCATCAATCATGGTAGACGGCCATGAGTTTCATCGCCCGATCGGACAATTAAAAGCGCCCGATGCCGAAACGCCTGTGTTAGCACCCTGTAAGCGACTCGATTATGAATTAGAGGTCGGCATTTATATTGGCCAAGGTAATGCCCTAGGGCAGGCGATTGAACTAGATAGTGCCGAACAACATGTGTTTGGTTTAAGTTTGCTGAATGATTGGTCAGCTCGCGATATTCAGGCCTGGGAATATCAGCCTCTCGGGCCGTTTTTATCCAAAAGTTTTGCCTCGACCGTATCGCCCTGGATAGTCACCATGGAAGCACTGGCACCATTTCGATCAGCCTGGGATCGCGCAGAAGATCATCCTCAGCCACTACCATATTTGGATTCAGCTAGCCTGCGTGGACAAGGTGCGATTGATATGCAGCTCGAAGTACTATTGCAAACCAAGGCCATGCGCGATCAGAACATGGCGGCCGAGCGCCTCGCTTTGAGTAACTTTAAAGAGTCGTATTGGTCGGTCTCACAAATGGTGGCACATCACAGTGTCAACGGCTGCAACTTGCAGGCTGGAGACTTATTTGGCAGCGGTACCCAAAGTGGCACCACCAAACAAAGCGTTGGTGCGTTGCTAGAAGCAACCGAAGGTGGCAAACATGCCATCACATTGAGTAATGGTGAACAACGCACCTTTTTAGAAGACGGAGACACGGTAATTCTCAAAGGCTGGTGTGAACGTGAGGGGCAAACCACCATTGGTTTTGGGCAAGCCGCGGCAACCGTGTTACCAGCTATCAGCTAGGCGGGCAAAGGTGACAAAGCTTAAGATCGATCATATTCATCATGTGGCATATCGGTGCCACGATGCCAAAGAAACCGTTGAGTGGTATGTAAAAAATCTGAATATGGATTTTATGCTGGCAATAGCCGAAGACCAGGTGCCATCCACCAAAGAGCCTGACCCATATATGCATGTATTTTTAGATGCTGGTAACAACAATGTTTTGGCCTTTTTTGAATTGCCAACCAAAGCGCCCATGGGGCGCGATGAAAATACACCTGAGTGGGTACAGCACATTGCTTTTAGAGTGAAAGACATGCAGACCTTACTAGGTTACAAAGAGCAACTCGAACAAAACGGCATTGAAGTTTTAGGCGTCACGGATCATTCGGTCTTTCATTCAATTTACTTTTTCGACCCGAATGGCCATCGACTTGAACTGGCTGCACCAGATGCAGAAGAACAAGCCAAGCTCGAAAAATTAGACGCAGTGAAGTGGGATATGCTTGAAGAGTGGTCACAAACTAAACGCGCACCTAAGCATGCCGACTGGATGCACGCTAAAGAATTTGAGTAATGAAACTTAGCACCTATTTTCGTAGCACAGCGGCCTACCGAGTTCGCATCGCTCTCAATTTGAAGGGGGTAGAACATCAGCTAGAAGCCGTCAATTTGTTTGCCGCTGAACATAAACAAGCCAGCTTTAAGGAACATAATCCGCAAGGTTTGATACCAACTCTAGCGCTAGATGATCAGGTACTAAGGCAGTCGATGGCGATTCTTGAATATCTTGAAGAGCGATATCCACAACCGGCTCTCTTACCAAGCGATGCTCTTGAGCGCGCGCATATTCGATCAATCGCTCAGAATATCGCCTGTGATATTCACCCTTTAAATAATTTGCGTGTACTCAAGTACTTGGTTGATGATTTAAAGTTTAGCGAAGAACAAAAACTCGATTGGTACCATCATTGGCTCAAGCAGGGCTTTAGTGGAATAGAAACTGAGCTTGCCTCAAACGAAAGTATTAGCAAATGCTGTTTTGGTGATCAACCAACGCTGGCTGATGTTTGTTTAATTCCACAAGTTTACAATGCCCATCGATTTGAATTTTCGATGGCAGCTTACCCTCGAATTATGGCGGTGAATGATTATTGCCTGAGTTTAGAGGGTTTTGATTCGGCTCGGCCTGAGAAGCAAGCTGATTTTGTTTAATTTTAAAATCGTTTTAGATAGATTGCAGCTCACCGCTACCGGCGTTCATTTCTTTGTACGTACAAAGAAACGAACCAAAGAAAAACGCCGCAAGTTGTCTCGGCTCTTCGGGTCCCCTTGAAAGATTTGAAATTTATCGGCGCTGCGAAACTCACGCTTTGCGCTCAGACAGTCATCGCGACTGCCCAGACAAATTTCAAACCTTTCAAGGCCAAGCCAAAAACGGGTTAACGTTTTTAGCAGGTGTCTTCTAGTCTATTCTGTTCTTCAAGTCAGTCCGCGTATGAAGTAGCTGCAAAATCGAACAAAACAGTAAACTTGTTAGTTAGTCCTAACAATTAAAATATGAATCAACAAACCATAATCAACTCCCTGCCAAGGCATCTACAACCCTTCGTAGCGATACAAGACTACGAATCCTACTCCCCTCGCGATCACGCGATCTGGCGCTTCCTATTAAAACAACTATCCTTTAGTTTAAAAGACAGCGCGCATCCCACCTATTTCGAAGGCTTGGCAAAAACTGGGCTAGGGTTTGAGGCCATACCAAAAATCGAAGATGTTAATGCTTGTCTAAATGAACTCGGTTGGCGAGCAGTGGCAGTAGACGGATTTTTACCACCGGCAGTATTTATGGAGTTTCAGGCTCAGCGGGTATTGGCGATTGCTTTAAATATTCGCTCTTTCGAACATATGTTGTATACCCCAGCGCCAGATATCGTTCATGAGGCGGCTGGGCATGCACCTTTTTTGATTGATATTGATTATGCGGAGTTTTTGCAGCGTTTTGGTGAACTCGGCATGCGCGCCATCAACAACCAGCATGATCTGGATATCTATGAAGCTGTGCGCGAACTGTCGATTGTCAAAGAACAGCCAGATTCGAGCGCTGAACAAATCGCCATCGCTCAGAAAAATGTTGAAGACCTCCAGAACAAAAAGGTGGAACCTTCTGAGGCGAATTTATTAGCACGCTTGCACTGGTGGACAGTTGAATATGGCCTGGTAGGCGAGACTGATGACTACACTATTTTTGGCGCGGGTCTTTTGTCATCTCTATCTGAATCCGCTAGCTGCATGAATGATAGTTCAGTACCAAAACAACCCTTATCACTAAACGCAATTCGTACCGCTTACGATATTACTACTGCCCAACCGCAATTATTTGTCACTCAGTCTTGCCGCCATTTGAGCCAGGTACTAGAAGAGTATGGGCGGCATATGTGTTGTTCGCGAGGCGGAGCCAGCGCATTGCTCGAAGCCTTAGACGCAGCCAGTATCGTGACTTCACAATATAACTCCGGTTTGCAGGTTGCTGGTCGACTGAATCGGGTACTGTGTGACGCTATCGGCAATGCTATCTATCTCGGCACGCAAGGCAACACGCAGCTGGCCTATCAGAGCCAGCAATTACCTGGGCACGGCATTGATTATCATGCCGAAGGTTTTGGTTCTCCAATAGGTCGCCTGCGATCGATGGAACGTTGTTTGTCAGCCTATACGGTTGATGAATTAAAGAGGCACAATATAGAAATTGGTCAACAGGTCATACTGAACTTTTTGTCCGGCGTGCAAGTCACAGGGCAGCTTAGACACATTCTTCGTCGCGATCAAAGGAACATCTTATTTTCTTTTGATAACTGCACAGTGGTTGATATCGATGGCAATATTTTGTTCGACCCTGCCTGGGGCAATTACGATATGGCTGTTGGTGATGAAATAGTGGCAGTGTACGGCGGATCGGCCGACCAAACTAACTTCCCTCTTTATGAATCACCATCTAATAAGATTACTGTTCAACAAGAGCATCATCAAAGCGTGCTAGCGCAGTTCGATTTGTATCAAAGCTTGAATGATGACCCAGGTAATCTAACTCTCATGCAGCTAATATCTGACGATATGAGCTTAGATTGGCTATTGAAATACGAAGCCTTGGAACATTGTAAAGATCAAACCTTAAAATCCACACTTAAATCTCAACTAAGTGATATCGCAGCGCAAAGTGATAGTGACACCAAGCAGTTAATAAATGGTGGGCTCGCCCGGCTCGATCAAGCCATAACAAGTTAGAGCGTGATCACACCTAATATAAATAGAACTACAGCCATCATCGAAATCATTGTTAAGTAGGTGAGGCCAACAATCGGTAGACGCCAAAGTAGTGCTGGCCAGCTAAGTTGATAGACGTATTTGAAACTCCATATCAAATAGATCACTATCCACAATATAATCAATGTACTAATTCCTTCTGTGACCGAGGGGATGGCTAATACCTCTAGCAGCGCTATAAAACTCTGCATTAGAAATAAAAAACAGTGGCTGTAAACAATATAAATTAGATGTTCAGTGTAGAAAAAACCTCGGTTTAGAAAAAGGAATTTGAAAACTAGAGCCATAATCGGCAGCATCAAAAATACCAAAGGTGGTGCTAACTCCAATAGGTTCTCTATGACTTCACTTGGGTCTTCATCCAGTAGAAGCTTTAGTTTTTTCAGTTGGGAACTCATAAACGCATCAAAACGCTGATTAGTTTGTGCACTGACCAAAGGTAGATCTACTTCAACTTTCGAGAATTCAAATTCCGGCTCGTCAACGGTCACTACTATTCCCGTGCCATTCTCGGATCGAATATCAGCGTTACTTGAATGTTGTCGAAAAAAATTCTGAGTTGAAAGAATGACAAAAAATAGAATACTAGCGAATATATAAAACCTGATTGGGCTAACGTAGGATTGGCGTTTGCCGTCTAGATATTGCCGAGTAACACGCCCCGGCAAACATATCGTTTGCCAAAAGGTACGCATTCCTCGCGAATTGAACTGAAATAAATTCTCGAAAGCTTCGTGTAGTACTGTCCAGAAAAACCGTTGCGGGCCGGCAACACTTTGGCCGCAGTTAGCACAATAGTCACCAGTGAGCGGTGATTCGCAATTTAGGCAATGACCGACTGATAATCTCATTTATCAGCAGCAATCACGCCAGCTTCAAAAGCTTGCTTAAAATGTCGTCGACATAAAGGTACATAACGATCATTCCCACCGATTTCGACCTGCGTGCCCTGTTTAACTACCTCGCCATTTTCCATAACGCGCGCAACCATGCCCGCTTTTTTACCACAGTGACAAATTGTTTTTAGTTCGGTAAGCACATCGGCCCAGGCCAGCAACCATTGAGATCCGGCAAAAAGCTCGCCTTGAAAATCAACGCGAATACCATAGCAAAGCACGGGAATATTCAATGAATCGCATACTTGAGTAAGTTGCCAAACCTGACCTTTACTTAAAAACTGTGCTTCGTCGACTAATACACAATGAATTGTTTTTTCTTTGTGTCGTTGACTAATGTGCGTGAATAAATCGGTGTCATCAAAATAAACATCAGCGGCCTGCTCCAAACCAATTCTTGATGCAACTTTACCTTGTGCAAGCCGATCATCAACCGCTGCGGTAAGCAACAAGGTATGCATGCCTCGCTCGCGATAGTTAAAACTCGACTGCAAAAGCGTAGTAGATTTACCAGCATTCATGCTGGAGTAATAGAAATAGAGCTTGGCCATAATAGGCTAAGAAATCGGCAACTTTTAAAAGATCAGTAAAAGCAGTTAATGCAAACGATGGAAAATAGCTAAAACACTCGTGCTAACGATTCGGCTTCGACTAACACTTGTTCTAATGTTTGTTCACTTAGCTCACTTTGACACGCTAAAAGATTCTCTTGCGCATCTTGATGGCCATTTTGCTTGGCTACTTCGCTCCAAATAAAGCATTGTTCAAAGTCTTGCTCTAAGCCTTCTCCATTTCGGTATAACTGACCCAGCATATATTGTGAATCAGCATCACCTTGACTGGCACCTTTCATAAACCAGATCGCAGCCTGACGATGATTCTTTTCACGATTTAAACCAATGTAATGCGAATAGCCAAGATTATATTGTGCGGTGGCGTCACCTTCCTCGGCGTGTTTTTCTAGCAGATCTTTAAGGCTACTCTCTAAAGCAGCATTGTTTATTTTGCTCAAATGCAAACTGGCTAAAGTATCTGCCGACTGGTCATAGCCCGCGTTAATCGAACCAACATAAAATCGTCTTGCCAGACCAAAGTTTCTTGGAACACCTAAACCGAAATGATGAATTCGCCCAATATGATGCCGCGCGCCAAAGATGTTTTGCGAATCAGCTAACTGCAAAAACTTTAAGGCGCGCACGAAATCCCGGCTGACTCCTTCACCCGATAATAGCTGCAAGCCAAGCTGCAGTTGAGCGGGGCCATAGCCTAGCTGAGCTGACTGATTAAAAAATCCAAATGCTCGGTAGGGATCTGCCGCAACGCCATTATGACCATGCAAAAACTGATTGCCTTGATTAAAAAAGCCAATAGCAACTTTGTTTGCAAACGCCGTATTAGCTGTAAACAATAAAATAACTGCCAATAGGATTTTTTTCATTTGATCCTCCATTGAGTAAGGGAACCTTAGATCCAGTATAAAGCAAAATCTACATTCCATAAAAAACCCTTCTGCCTAATTCAGCAGAAGGGTCTTTTTGGTTTGCACAATTGGCTTAGCTAATTAACCTAATAACGGTGCAATTACCAAGCTAACGATTGCCATTACATTAATCAGAATGTTCATTGATGGCCCAGAGGTGTCTTTAAAAGGATCGCCAACGGTATCACCAACCACCACGGCGGAATGAGTCTCTGAACCCTTGCCACCGTGATTACCACGTTCGACATACTTCTTAGCATTATCCCAAGCACCACCGGCATTGGCCATGGTGATCGCTAGCAATACGCAGCCAAGCAGTGCCCCGCCCAACATGCCGCCCAGGGCTTCAGCGCCAATACCAAAACCGATAACCACCGGTGCGGCAACAGCTAGTACGCCAGGTAAAACCATGCGTTTTAACGCGGCAGTGGTCGCAATTTCAACACAACGCTCAGTATCCGGTTGCGCAGTGCCCTCTAATAAGCCAGGGATTTCTTTAAATTGACGACGCACTTCTTTGATCATATCGAAAGCCGCATCGCCTACCGCGGTCATGGTCATTGACGACACAAGGAACGGAAAGATACCGCCGATAAACATGCCAACAAGCACTTCAGGGTTGCTGATTTCGAGTGAGAAACCTTCGATTCGTAGTGAGACTGTTTCGATAAACGCCGAGATAATCGCTAATGCTGCCAGCGCGGCTGCACCAATGGCAAAACCTTTACCAATTGCTGCGGTGGTATTCCCAACTTCATCCAGAGAGTCAGTGATCTTACGCGTGTCTTCACCTAAGCCAGCCATCTCAGCAATACCGCCAGCATTATCGGCTACCGGACCATAGGCGTCGATTGCCATGGTAATCCCCACGGTTGCCAACATGCCACAGGCGGCAATGCCAACCCCATAAAGCCCGGCAAAATCGTTGGCAAAATAGATAATGCCAGCAAGCACTAAAATCGGCACCGTGACTGACTGCATACCAACTGCCAACCCGGAAATGATTACCGTCGCAGCACCAGTATCACCAGCGGCGGCAATATCACGGATTGGTTTGCCGGCAGTGTAATACTCAGTAATTAAACCAATGACAATGCCACCAACCGAACCAATCAATACGGCATACCAGACATTGCTGGTAACGCCCAAGGCACCTATCAAGAAATAAGAGGCAACAATAAAAATAACAGAAGTGCCCATGGTGCCAGCTCGTAAGGCTTTTTCGGCTGAGGCATTACTCATTACTTTGACGACAATGATGCCAATCACCGAGCAAATTAATCCACAGGAGGCTAAGGCCAGGGGCAGGGTCATTAATGATTGCTGATTGCCACCTAGACCAGCGAGCGCCACGCCACCAAGAGTAGAGGCGATCGCTAGGGTTGCGATCATTGATCCGCAATAACTTTCAAAAATATCTGAGCCCATACCAGCAACATCGCCCACGTTATCACCCACGTTGTCGGCGATTACCGCAGGGTTGCGAGGGTCGTCTTCTGGTATGCCAGCTTCTACCTTGCCGACCAAATCCGCGCCGACGTCAGCACTCTTGGTAAAAATACCGCCACCAACACGCGAGAACAGTGCCACCACTGAACCACCCATGCCGAAGCCATGAATGGTGTGCGCGCTCTCTGCTGAAGTGCCAAAAAAGTAGTAAAGGATCCCTAAACCGATCAAACCCATGGCGGCAACCGTCAAACCCATGACCGAGCCACCATAAAAGGCAGTAGTTAGTGCCGCTGATGCTCCCTGTTCGTGAGCGGCTGAAGTAGTGCGTGTATTCGCCTTAGTAGCGGTGAACATGCCAACATAGCCGGCGAAAGCAGAACAAAAGGCTCCCAACAAGAAGGCGATCATGGTGTGTACGCCTAAATCGGAAAGGGCTATTAGCACAGCGAGCACCGCTAAGAATATGGCAAGAATCGTATATTCTCGACGCATAAATGCCATGGCACCAACGTGTATTTGATCACCAATACTGGCGACTTTGGCATCGTTAACTTTTTGTTTGGCTATAGCGCCATAGATCACGAACGCGATAGTCAGACCGATCAGGCCAAGTAATACCGCTATTTCGGGTTTAAAAGACATAAACTGAACTCCAAAAGTGTAATCCCCCAAGGCATCGATCAACTCTGATTGAAAGAGCTGCACGAGCTAAACAGACACAGAAGGTAACAAGGCCAGCAAATGCGAAGCCGAACACAGCGGTTCAGAGTAATACTACAGAGAAATTCTGATTACTGGGCGCGAACTATGTTCACAATGGTGGTTGGTATTGTGCTCCTCTGCCCCGCTCAAAGAAGGGTGGTTTCAAGTGTTATTTTTTTATTGCTTTTTGATGTTGCCAAGCTGTTAAAACTGGCTCGATCAGTATAATACACCCCTTTTTTTAAGACCAACTTTTCGGAGCTGTCAAATGTCTTTGTTTAACGTCGGCCCAGGTGCTTCGCTACCCGATGATGTGAATGTCATCATTGAAATCCCGCGCTATGGGGATCCGATCAAATACGAGGTAGATAAAGAAACCGGCGCTATGTTCGTCGACCGTTTTATGTCTACCGCCATGCACTACCCGTGCAACTACGGCTATATTCCACAAACCCTGTCTGATGATGGAGACCCAGCAGATGTACTGGTCTTGGCTCCGTTCCCCTTGGTGACCGGCTCGGTGGTGCGCTGTCGGCCCTTGGGCATGCTAAAAATGGAAGATGAAGCTGGCGGCGATGCTAAGATTTTAGCCGTGCCAATCGACAAGCTGACCAAGTTCTACACTTCGTGGACGAGCTATCGAGACGTGCAACAGGAGATGCTGGATAAAATCGAGCACTTTTTTGCGCACTATAAAGATTTGGAAAAGGGCAAATGGGTCAAAATTACTGGCTGGGCTAGTAAAGACGAAGCACGTCAGGAAATATTGGACTCGGCTCAACGCTATTTGGATATCGTCGAAGATTAATCGTCAGCTCGATTTTTCCTGTCAAAATTGCCGGGAAATCTAACCAAATCATTACAAAAAGTTTCGCTCCCTGTTGCATCATTCATCTTATAGTGTCGATAGTTTTTACTGCCGCCTAAACTATGTTATATGCGTTTATTGAAACTTTTTGTTCTCCTGGCCGGGGTTGCAATGCCTCTTTATATGTTGCCAGCCGTTACCAAGTCAGAACAAATGGATTTGTTCAACTATCCGATTCAAGCCAAGGCGCAGCGCAGCGATTCAACAACCGTCGAAATAAACCCGGCTATAAAGTCGGCTGATGCCGGCCAAACGCTAAGTATTAAGCTTCCGAATGGGGATACGCATCAGCTTATTGTTCAGAGCAATGAACGTAAAAATAGCGGTTCGCGAGTCATCATCGCTCAGGGAGAAGACGACCTTCAACTAATTATGACGGTCGGGAAGCGTGCAACCTTTGCGTCTCTTAACGGCCCAGACATGACCTATGCGGTTGGCTTTGACCCTGACTCAGGGCTGTTTATTGCCGATACCAAAGACAATGAAGCCAGTGTCAATTATGAAGGCGATATGCGCTTCGCTCCTGGCTCGCAGCAACGATTTAAACAAGGGCTGCCGAAATCAAAAGCTCGAAGCAGTGATCTGGCGGAACAGCAATCTAATACAGCCTCTGCGGCTGATATGACTCTATTGGTTGTCTATAGCCCTGAGTTTGGGGTCGGTATGGGCGACCCTGATGCACGAATTGAACAATTAGTTGCCTTTACCAATCAGGCTCTTGCAAATACTGGGGTTGAAGGACAATTCAGATTAGTTGGCGCTGTTGAATTAGATTTTAATAACAACCTTGGAATCGGCACAATTCTTGACCAGGCGACTTGCCTTATGCCTAGCTTTTGCGCAAATACTCCCTTTGCCGGGCTAGCAAATTTACGAGATTCAGTCGGTGCTGATATGGTAGCCGTTCTCAGTTTTGTTGGCGGTTTTTCAGCGGCTGGCGTCGCGTGGGTAAATGGCGATAGCCCTGCAATTGCTTACTCTTCTACACGACTCTCCCCTGGATGTTGTGACTCAGTCTTCGCCCATGAGCTAGGCCATAATTTAGGTTCAGGCCATGAGCGCGACTCGGTTAATCCCACTCTCGATTCATGTGATGACGGTTTCCAACCTGGCGGATTTACCGGCTTCTCCTGTGGCTTTGGTCAGTCAGGAAATTTTGGCACTATTATGTCGCGCATTCGTAACGGCACTCGAATTAATAGATTTAGTAATCCAAACCAATCATGTAACGGCACACCCTGTGGCATCTCTCAGGGTCAAGCGAATGCGGCCGATAATTTCACCAGCTTTAATACTTCAGTATTTTTAATTGAGCAGTTTCGACCTAATGTGTTTGTACGTCCCAGCGGCAACGCCACAATCACGCCAATTATCCCTCTGTTATTAGACGAAGACGATTAGAGATACTGCTTTAAAGCTGGCAGAAAAAATTCACTGACTAAAATCGTTTGACCTTGATAGTCATAAGGCGTACGTCGAGCGATACCGCACTGATCCAATAGAAATTCCCGTTTGGATACGCGAATTCTCCCATCGGTGAATAACACTTGTCCAAGCGGGGTTTGCCCTAAACCTGCCAACCCCTTTGACCCTTGTTGTAGCAGTGACAATGGAATAATGCTTCGGGCATACACTACCGCCTGATCAAATAAACATAATTCCACTTCACGGACTAAGGCCGCTAGTGTAAAAGGGCGGGCTAGTTTTTTTTGCTCGTGCATAAATGGGGTTCGAATGCCCTGCTGCAACATATTGACTTTGAAACTCAATTGATCAATTCGCAATAGAGCCTGAGTTAAAGAACCGCGATCAGTCACAAGCTCGCGGATCTGCTCAGGTATAAGAGCAATAGATTGCGGCGTATCTGGTCGCCAAATCGGCTTACGCGACCACAGCGCGTATTGCTCAAGCTTAGCGCTCACAAAGCTAGCTTCCCTTGTTACTTCCGGTTTGATTTAAAGTATGGAAAATCGGCAGCGGCACGTACAATAAAGCACAAATAACCCGCATCATTTCCTGCTCTGACGTAACAACTTTTTCATCACTAAGCACGGTATTCGACAACGCTAAAACTAAATTCTGTTTATCTTTTGCGGTCAGTTTTTTAAGTTGCTCAAGTGCATCATCAAGCTCTCCCTGCCAATTGTCATTAAAAGTGAGATTGGTATGGCGAATGCCAGCAGTTTCCATGCCTGCTCGAAATGCCTTTTGCGCATCCTGTAAGCCTTGCGCAGTTTGCCGGTCGACGCCGTGTGAGGCCAATACGCTTACTACTACTGAAAGTTCCTGCACTAAATTACTTAATCGTTTCTTGCCATCAATGCGGCTTCGATTAGGCACATAAGCATCATGCAGATACTGACGAATTAAACGGCTCAATAGATATTCAAACGAATCAACCTGATTGTCAGCGGCGGCCATTCGGTCTACAGTTCGAAGAATCTTTTCGATATCAGAAATTGGCCGACGTTTGAGCGTAGGAAAACTCATCTCTAATAATGGCAGGCGATGATCTGGGTTAGGGACGCCGTTAGTAGTAAACAGGTGACTCAGTTTTTTCTCGCTGATATCACCCATTTCTTGCACCACAGCCAAAAGCTGGCGCTCGCGCACTTTCTCATCCTTATCTAGCAGGCAGTAAAACAATACCTCTGGCGCCCATTCTAAGCTATGCGCAGAGTTACTAAGACTTTCTGAAATCGATGCGGCTAATACTGATGCCGCCATAATGCGCTCTATATCGGGGTTACCAATGTCTTCGATCATGCTTTCGACATCAAAGAAGCCTTTCTTAGTTTTGCCTTCTTTCTTTTTGGCTTGCTCTTCTTCAGCAAGCTGAGCTTGGATGTGCTCTCGCCGCTCTTGGTCTTTGAGTTTTTGGGCTAGGTGTTCGATTTCATCAGGGCTGAACCCTCGCTCTAATCGACTGATTCGCTTTTCCAAAGGTGGATGCGTGGCAAACATCAAAGATCGGTAGCCACTGCCGAACAGCATGTGGCTCACTTCTTCAGCATCCGCTTTTAGATAAGACGAATGGTTATACGCGGCAATCTTTTTTAGCGCGCCTGAAATTCCAATGGGGTCGCGCGTAAATTGCACCGCCGATGCATCCGCCAGATATTCTCGTTGGCGCGATAACGCCGACTTCATCCAGCGCGCAAAGAATAAGCCGATGTAACCTACAATCATTAACGCTGCGCCAATGGCAATGATGGCGCCACCGTTATTATCGCGCGATGAGGATGAGCGATAGCGGCTGGCGCTCAAAAATTTTCGACCAACAATCGCGATCACCATGATGCCGAAAATCACACCCATCATGCGGATGTTGATGCGCATATCGCCATTAAAGATATGACTAAACTCGTGCGCAATGACGCCTTGTAGTTCACTGCGGTTAAGCTTTTCTAAAGTACCCTGAGTGACCGCTACCGCCGCATCCGCTGGGCTATAACCAGCGGCAAAGGCGTTAATGCCTGGCTCATTCTCCATTACGTAAACCTCGGGTACGGCCGTGCCAGAGGCCAGCGAAATTTCTTCAACAACGTTATAGAGGCGCCGACGAAGTGGGTCGCGCGTATCTGGGGTCACCAAGGTCGCACCCATATCGCGCGCCACCTTGCCGCCGCCACCGCGTAAGCTCGCAATCTTGCCTAAACTGGCTAGACCAATGACACCACCTGTTCCTGCGCTAGCAGCTAAAAGAGTATTTGCATTAGCTGCCCAAAAACTCGGGTTGAACAAATTAGCAACAACTCCAGATGCATTAGCGGCACCAACTGAATTCATGTGCGGCGCGACACCCATGACGGCCAAGACAATAAAATCCACCGCTAAAACAATTAGCAGCGCCACGCCAATAAAGGCAAAAATGATCCAGCGCGACTGCTTACGAGCGCGCTCTTGGTGCTCGAAAAAATTCATAGTCTACGACAAGATCTCCGACGCAGTATCAACAGAGCAAGTTTGTTGAAGTCGCACTAATTAAAATTCGACCTTTGGCACTTCTTTCATCGCTTCGTCTTCTAACTCAAGCAGTTCAGCTGGCTTAAACTGGAACCAATTAGCGATAAAGTTGGATGGAAATTGCTCGCGCAAATTGTTGTACATCATCACCGCGTCGTTGTAAGCCTGACGCGCAAATGAAACTTTGTTTTCCGTAGTGGTCAACTCTTCAGAAAGCTGCATCATGTTTTCATTCGCTTTCAAATCTGGATAAGATTCAGATAAGGCAAACAACCGACCTAAGGCGCCGCTTAACCCTTGCTCAGCCTGGCCGAGCTGCTTCATCGCCTCTGGGTTTGTCGGGTCTGCCTTAGCGGCATTTAAACCGCTGACTGCGCTATTACGCGCTTGAATCACTGCTTCTAGAGTTTCTTTCTCATGCGCCATGTAACCTTTAGCGGTCTCAACCAGATTCGGAATCAAATCATGGCGGCGCGTTAACTGCACATCTATTTGTGCAAAGGCGTTTTTATAACTATTACGGCCTGCAACTAAACGGTTATATAAGCTGACTCCAAAGAAAATTAAGCCAACGAAAATGATTAATAATATGGTGCCGGTTCCCATTAATATGCCCTCGTTATTTGTGTGTGTTCTTTATAACAGATAAGGGCGA
>CAYVYS010000021.1:0-54882 GCA_964455815.1 uncultured Gammaproteobacteria bacterium | reverse complement strand
TAACCCGCCTAGAAGCTCGGCTGATCTGTGTAAAGAACAGAGGATTGATTTGGCCATTGACTTGTTAATAAAGAGTCATTATTAATTTTTCGGGTTAACTCTACTTTTTGTCTGCGTAATTCGACCTGCGTTGTTTTAATTTAAATCAGTTTTTTCTATATCAATCGCTTCTTGCCTCAATCTGGATATCGTTTGCTGTGCTAAGTTACTGGCCTTGTCCGCCGTCAACACGTTATTGTGAGTGCGATTTCACCGTACTAGCGTCTTTTCTTGAGCAGACAGCCTGCGCTGCTTGAGTCTTATCCTTTGATACACATTTCGTCGTCACTGAATCGCATCAGAGGTTTTGGCTACTTTTATGCATCAGCGTTGGTCGTTGTTTCGTCATGTCACAGCTTGCCTGAAATTGCTTTTGAGGCTTGTCACCATCAAGAGTGCGCTTATGGCTGTCAGGCGAGCGTGGGCGACACTTGAAAACAATACTAGGTTTGATACGAGAACGCAGGTAGTAAGGAGGTTTTTCTTTCTATTTATAATGTTTATAACGTTTGGATTGCACGTTGTCAGAAAGAGAGCGTGACGCTACTCGTGTTTACCTTCGTGCCAATCTGGCATGGCTCGTTTAGTCACTTGCGCTGGAACAAGTTCAACTTGTGTTGCCATGGTGTCATTCCAGCGGTTTAGGTAGCCAAACAGAGAAATTGTGGCCACGATTTCAACAATTTCTGCTTCGTCGTAATGCTGAGCCAGCCGATCAAAGTCAGCTTGCTCAGCTTCACATGGCATGGCGGCAGATTTGAATGCAAGATTCAGTGCGGCCTTCTCGGCCTCGTCAAATAAGTCACTGTCTTCAAAACTGAGTATGGCTGATATCTTTTCGTCTGGAACCTTGTAAACTGATGACAGGTTAGCCATGTGTGACTGACAATATAAGCACCCTGAAGATAAGCTAACCGCTAGGCTCACCATCATCTTGGTGGATTCCGCCACCGTACCTTCATACAGCACCGCCTTATTCAACTGCATAAAGGCTTTTGCCAGTGAGGGGCGGCGAGCCATAGTGCGAATACTATTCGGCACGAAACCACGTAACTCTTCATAGCCTTTGATGGTATTGCGAACTTCGTTGTCAGTAATTTCTTGGTACTCTAAGGGGCGTAAGTGAGCCATGTTTTTTTACTTCGTAGATTGATGTGTTGGTGTTTACAGTGAGTAAGTTCGAGCGTTTTAACGGTCCAAGCCACCCATGCACAAGTATTTGATCTCAAGGTAGTCGTCCATTCCATATTTGGAGCCTTCACGCCCCATGCCAGATTGTTTGACGCCGCCAAATGGGGCCATTTCGTTAGAAATAATGCCCTCGTTAATGCCTACCATCCCGTACTCTAAAGCTTCTGATACGCGCCAGATTCGGCCAATATCTCGAGTGTAAATATAGGACGCTAAGCCCACTTCGGTGTTGTTAGCGAGCTCGATGGCTTGTTCTTCTGTGGTGAATTTAATCAAAGGCGCTACTGGGCCAAAGATCTCTTGCGTTGCCACGCTCATTTCTGGTGAGACATTGGTTAATACCGTTGGCTGAAAAAAACGTTCGCCGATTGGGTCTATCTGACCACCCACCGTGGCCTTGGCACCATTTTGTAGGGCTTGATCGACCAATGAACTGACCGATTCGATCGCTTCATTATTGATTAGCGGCCCGATTTGAACGCCGTCTTCACTGCCGTCTCCCATAGACAGAGCCTTAACCGCTTCGGTGAGTTTTTCAGCGAAGGCTTGATACACGCCTTCTTGCACGAAGACTCTATTTGTACAAACGCAAGTTTGCCCGGCGTTACGAAACTTAGAGATCAAGGCGCCTTGCACAGCCTCGTCTAAATTGGCATCGTCGAACACGATAAATGGTGCGTTACCACCCAATTCCATCGACGTTTTTTTGACTGTTGAAGCGCATTGCTGCAACAAAATTTTGCCAACCTGCGTGGAGCCAGTGAAAGAAAATTTTGCAATGCGGGGGTCGCCAGTAAGTACGCCGCCTATCGGCCTAGCTGTATCGCTGACAATCACATTGAAGATGCCGGGTGGTATGCCTGCTTGCTGTGCCAGCTCAGCCAAGGCTAGGGCAGACAAGGGTGTCTCTGCTGCGGCTTTAACGATAAACGAACAGCCCGCGGCCAGTGCGGGAGCGGCTTTACGTGTGATCATGGCGTTAGGGAAATTCCAAGGCGTAATGGCTGACACAACTCCCACGCCTTGTTTGATAATCACGACGCGAGAATTTGGTGCTGCGCCAGGAATTGTGTCACCATAAATGCGTTTGGCTTCCTCAGCAAACCATTCGATGTAGTTAGCGCCATACGCAATTTCCCCCTTGGCTTCGGTCAGCGGCTTGCCTTGCTCTGCGGTTAAAATAGCCGCAAGGTCATCTTGGTGCTGCATGATCAGATCAAACCATTTGCGCAATATTGCCGCGCGTTGTTTGGCGGTTTTAGCTCGCCACGCTGGCAGTGCGGCAACCGCAGCATCGACCGATAGGGTGGCGTCGTGCTCATTGGCACCATCAACGGAGCATATTGTTTCACCGTTTGCTGGGTTGATGACATCGAAAGAATTGCCTTGACCGATATGCCATTGGCCGTTGATGTAACTGCTTTGTTTTACAAGATCTGAGTTGAGAGTGTCTGTCATGGCTAAGTCTTTTATCGTGAGTTTTCGTGCGCTACATCGGGGGTGTGACTATTCGTCTTCATTAATCGCGTTGACCAAGTCGTTAAGCAGTTCTTGCAGTAACTCAAGTTTGCCACTGCCGAATTGTTCACTGATAAATTGATAACGCTCCTCCGATTTAGGCGCAACTTGCGCCACTAGATTGCGCCCAGCTTGAGTCACAAAGAGTGCTGTACGTCTTTGGTCTGACGCCACACCACGGCGTTCAATCAATTTTCTCGCTTCGAGATTTTGCACGATCCTCGACATGCTCGGTTTAAGTAAATAACAGCGTTTAGACAGTTCTGATATTTCAATGCCGTCTTCTTGATCCAATGATCTTATGGCTCGCCACTGTTGTGCCGATAGCCCATGTTCTTTCAGTGACGGTATGAATTTGGACATTACGGCTTCACGAGCACGAAGCAATGACATTGGCAGAGATCGGTCAAACTCAGGCAGCTGTGCTGCAGGCCTCTGTTTGAGTCGCTGTGGGAGCAAAGTATTTTTATCTTTCTTATTTTGATTCGATTGGCTCATCTATAACTCCATTGAGCAGTTTGCCTATGCCCGCAACTTCAACTTCAATTACGTCACCCGGCACCAAATACTTAGGCGGATCAAATCGTGCGCCAGCACCATTAGGGGTGCCGGTTGCAATGATGTCACCGGGCTTTAAGTGAAAGAACTTAGAGCAGTAACTAATGATGTACTTAAAAGGAAACATCATACTCGCGGTTGTGTCGTCTTGGCGCACTTCACCATTTACTCGGGTCGTGATGTGCATGTTTTCGTAATCATGGTCACTGAATTCATTGGCGCTGACCATCCACGGCCCTATGGCCCCTGAGTTTATAAAGTTTTTGCCTTGAGTGACATTAAACTTGGCATGACGCACCCAGTCGCGAAGAGTTCCTTCATTCATAATGGTTAGCCCGGCGATATGATCGTAGGCGTTTTCTTCTCTAATACGCCTTCCTTCCTTGCCAATTACAATGACTATTTCGCCCTCGTAATCAAGCTGGTGTGACTCGGGTGGGCGCCATAGCGGTTCATCGTGAGCGGTGAACGAATCTTCTGTTCGCATAAACAGGCTGGGAAACGTTGGGTCTGCAGAGCCATCTTTGTATTCAGCATTGCGGTTTTTATAGTTCACCCCAATACATGCAATTTTCCCGGGGTTTTGAATGGGCGCCAAGTACTGAATTTGAGACGGGGCGATAAAGTGATCTGCCTGTTCAGTTAGTTCTTTCGCGCGTTTTAGTTCGTTGTCTTGTATGACTGATTTAAGGCTTCCGCCCATTATTGCTCCAAGATCGACGACCCCTTGATCGGTCATCGCTCCCCACGAAGATTGGTTGTTGTGTTGGTAGCTTAAAAACCTCATTTTGAAACTCCTGGTAATTCGGAAGTGCAATCTTGTGTTTGAAATTTGATTGCGATCATATGATTAACATGTTAACTTATATTTCATGAGTTAGGCAAGAAAAAGTCGTTTTATTGCCATTTATTTGATTTTATTGTCAATATATTAATTAACGAATTATCTAATTTGGAGTGCAGAATGTCAGTCAAGATGAACAATGTTAGCTTGGCAAATCAATATTTGGAGCGTTTTAAAACCAGCAAAACAGGCCACTTTATCGGTGGAGAGTTTGTGGTTCCTGCTGAGGCAAAAACCTTCGAAAATTTAAGTCCTGTGAACAATCAATCGTTGGGTGAAGTCGTGATAGGCACCGCGGACGACGTTGATCATGCGTGCCAAGCGGCTGAGATGGCTTTTCAAGAATGGAAAGAATTTTCAGGTTCTGAACGTAAAAAATTATTGAATCATTTTGCCGACAAAATCGTAGCGCGCGCTGAAGAAATTGCCTTAGTTGAGTCGATGGATTGCGGCCAACCGATAAGGTTTATGAAGCAAGCCGCTATTCGAGGCGCAGCAAACTTTCGCTTTTTCGCTGACAAAGCGGCTGAGGCAAAGAATGGCTTGTCAATGCATCAAGATGAACACACTAACTTTACCGTTCGTGCACCCATTGGTCCGGTGGGCATTATTACTCCATGGAATACGCCTTTCATGTTGGCTACTTGGAAAATAGCTCCGGCGTTAGCCGCCGGTTGTACTATCGTACACAAGCCTGCGGAACTGGCGCCGTTAAGTGCCATGTTGTTAGCAGAAATTGCGAAAGAGGCTGGTTTACCAGCCGGTGTTTGGAATACCCTCAATGGGTTTGGCGAAGTGGCCGGGAAACGGTTAACAGAACATCCTGCGATTAAGGCCGTAGCCTTGGTCGGTGAGTCGGCAACCGGCAGCCACATCATGCGCCAAGGTGCAGACACACTAAAGCGTATGCATTTTGAACTTGGCGGTAAAAACCCCGTGATTGTATTTGATGATGCAGACTTTGAACGAGCATTAGACGCCGTTGTGTTTATGATTTACAGCCTGAATGGGCAACGCTGCACATCTTCCAGTCGCTTGGTGCTGCAATCGGGAATCAAAGATAAGTTCTTAAGCGCTCTAAAAGAACGAGTAAAAGCGCTAAAAGTCGGGCACCCCTTAGACCCTGAAACCGAAGTTGGCCCGCTGGTGCACAATGAGCACTTTCAAAAGGTAATTAGCTACATGGATATCGCCAAACAAGATGGCGCTGCCATCGAGGTCGGTGGTGCCGCGTTTGAGGCCGATGATGCGGAGCTTCGTGACGGCAACTTTGTTCAACCCACTCTCTTTTGTGATGCAAATAATGGGATGCGTATCGCGCAAGAAGAGATTTTTGGCCCGGTGCTCACAGCCATTGAATTTTCCACTGAAGAGCAGGCCATAGAGATCGCAAACGAGACCATCTATGGGCTAGCTGGTTATGTCTGGACTAACGACACTGGTCGTGCCATGAGAATGGCGCATGCCGTTGACGCCGGTATGTTGTGGGTCAATTCAGAAAATAATCGAAATTTACCTTCTCCATTTGGTGGTACAAAAATGTCCGGTATCGGTCGCGATGGCGGTGACTACAGTTTTGATTTTTATATGGAAACCAAAAATGTATGTATTGCGCACGGAACGCACAGAGTGCCAGTTTTGGGCAAAATATAAATCGATCGCTGACGAAGAGAAAACACCATGGCGCATTTTGTATTGGAATACTCTGATAATCTTGAACAGTCGGAACAAGGCATTCAAGGCCTATTTCAAGCCTTACACGAAGCAGCGGTTCAAACCGGCTTGTTTCCTTTAAAGGGTATTCGAAGCAGGGCCTATTGTTGTTCTCGATATCGTATTGCTGATGGGAACCCGGAACATGGTTTCGCTCATTTAGAAGTGAAGGTAGGCGCCGGACGAACTTTGCATGATCGTCAAGCAGTGGCCGACGTCTTTTTCCAGATTTATTGTGATCACTTTGCTGATCAAATAGCAACACGGGGCATGGCAATTTCGTTCGAGATGAGAGAGTTAGAGCCGGTGTTGAAGTTTAATAAAAATAACGTTCAACAGTTTTTATCCGATTAACAGTTTGTCTCATCGCTGTGAGCTTAAATTGAATGGTCCTTTTTGCCCCCCAAGCAAGGTTATTCAATACGGTTGGGCTACGCTCACAATGATGAAAACCTATTTGAAACCTTTATTATGTTAAGCCAGCAAGAAATAAAAACCGCAGCAGATAAGCTTTATCAAGCGGAACTGGACAGAGTTCAAATTAATCCAATTACCCTGACTCACCCGAATATGACGATGGATGATGCTTACGCGATCCAGTCAGCGTGGGTTAATCGCAAAATTGAGCACGATGGTCGTAAGGTTGTGGGGTATAAAATCGGCCTCACTTCACGCGCCATGCAGCGTGCTATGAATATCGAGACACCCGATTACGGCGTATTGTTAGATGATATGGTGTTCCCCAATGACGCCTCAATCGCCGCAAATGACTTTTTGGATCCTCAGATAGAAGTTGAATTAGCCTTTGTGCTCAAAGATCGTTTGTTTGGTGAGCATCTAACGGTGGATGACGTGATGGCCGCTACGGATTATGTGATTCCAGCATTTGAACTGATTGCAGCGAGAAGCTACCGAGTTCATCCAGAAACGGGATATACGCGGACGGTGTTTGACACCATTTCGGATAATGCTGCGAACGCTGGCATTATTATGGGTGGGCGTAAGATCAAACCGGCAGAGATAGATTTGCGTTGGGCGGGTGCGATCGTTAAGCGAAACAATGTGATTGAACAAACAGGGCTGGCTGCCGCAGTTTTGGATCATCCCGCGAACGGCATCTGTTGGATTGCTAAGCGTTTTGCTCCTCATGGTGTGGCCTTGAAACCTGGCCAAGTATTACTCAGCGGTTCGTTCACTGCGCCGATAAAAGTGCAGGCGGGTGATATGGTTGAAGCCGAGTACGGAGAGTTGGGTACGCTCACAGTGAATTTTGTCTGAGGTAATGATGAAGAAAAACCACTTTAAACAGGCACTGTCCTCAGGTCGAACGCTGTTTGGTTTATGGCAAGGCATTGCTGATACCACGGTTGCAGAAATTGGTGCAGGTGCGGGTTTCGATTGGCTGTTAATCGACGCTGAGCATGGCCCATTTGATTTGGGCTCGATTATGAGTCATTTGCAAGCGGTTGAACCGTATCCGATCTCGACTTTAGTACGACCAGTGGAAGGCAGCGCCGCGTTAATCAAGCAGCTGCTGGATATTGGTGCACAAACCTTATTGATTCCAATGGTCGATACGCCTGAACAAGCGAGAGATATTGTAGCAGCAGCCAAATACCCACCTGTCGGCTGCCGAGGTTTAGGTACATCAATGGCCCGCGCTGCGAATTGGAATCGGTCACCGGACTATTTAACAAAGGCGAATGATGAAGTTTGCGTAGTGGTTCAAATTGAAACCTTAGCCGGGTTGGATAACATTACCGAAATAGCTAAGACAGACGGTGTTGATGCGGTTTTTATCGGCCCTTCGGATCTGTCTGCCGCGATGGGTTACATTGGCGAACCCGGGCACCCCGAGGTGGTTAAAGCGATTGAGCATGCATTTGACGCAGTGCTTGCGGCTGATAAACAAGTGGGTGTATTAGCTGTGACAAAGGACTTAGTTGATAAATATGTGCATGCCGGGGCGCGCTTTATTGGCGTCGGCGTTGATGCCGCGCTACTTGCAAACGCAACCCGGCAGCTCGCCGCACAATACATAGAATCGTCTGACGATTCGCAGACGGCAGGGTATTAGTGTGAGCCTTTATTACGTGCAAAAAATCTTATACGACATTAACCGCAACGTTCAGGTGCAGCAACGTTATCAAGATGACGTTGATTCATTGTTAGACGACTACAAACTTACTGATGAAGAACGTCGTGCCTTAAAAAAACCGGATATCGGCTTGTTGTATGTTTTAGGCGTTAACGGTCAAATTTTGATGCACTTTGCGGCTTTCCATCAAATCGCTTGGGATGACTATTTGCAAGCTATGCGTGAGGGTATTGAGCAACATGGAGAAGTGCGAGAGGGCGTTTATGCCATGACCGGTGCCGGTAAGCGCTTTACCGATGACATCTAGAAAACCTAATTTACTTAGCTGATCAGATCAACAAAAGAGAAAAATCATGAGTTTAGTTTACGCTGGCGTCTGTAGTCATGGCCCTGGTATCACGGCCCGGGCTGACCGCGCCGACCCAGTATTACGTGATGCTTTTTACGCTAATTTGGACAAGATGCGCCAGGATATATTGGCCGCGGGCGCTGAGGCATTAATCGTCGTAGCCGCGGAGCACTTTGCTAACTTTTTCATGAATAATATGCCCGCTTATTGCATTGGCATGGCGGATGAATATACAGGCCCAATTGAAGATCCAGATTGGTTAAAAATTCAGCGTGTCACGATACCGGGAAACCCTGATTTATCCAAACGCCTGATTTCAGAGGTTATGCAAACCGTAGACGTGGCGTTTTCTGAGGAATGGAAGTTTGATCACGGCATCAGTGTGCCGCTGAATTTTCTAACACCGGACTACACGATGCCCGTCATCCCAGCTAACATCAATTGCCAAGGTCCACCGCTGACGCCACTTCATCGCGCTTGGGCGTTTGGTGAAGCCATTCGACGTGCGTGTGACTCCGTACCGGAAAAAATAGCCTTGGTAGGTACCGGAGGTATCTCACATTGGCCGGCCACTCCTGATTCCGGAAAAATCAACCTGGAGTGGGATCAAGAGTTTATGTCTCGCTTCGCACGCAATGATAAAAAGGCTCTGTTGTCCTACACTGATGAAGAAACCTATCAAGATGGCGGGCAGGGTGGCTATGAAATTCGAACGCTTATTGCGACGGCTGCCGCGGCCAATGGTGCAAAAGCGAACGTACATTTCTTTGAGCCTATACCAATTTTTGCCACCAGCTGTATCTGCGCCAATTTTGAACTGTCGGCCTAATCTCCAATTTTCAATTACTTTTAGGAAGTGCCATGCCACGCATAACATATGTTGATTTTCAGGGTAAACAAACCATCGTTGAAGCGAAAACCGGTCAAACCTTGATGGAAGCGGCTACTCAGAACGATGTTGATGGAATTGACGCGGATTGCGGTGGCGCCTGCGCTTGCGCAACGTGTCACGTATACATTGACTCAAACTGGACTAGCCAATTAGGTCAAGCTGATGATTTAGAGCAGGAAATGCTAGAGGTAGCAGAAAATGTTGAGCAGAATTCTCGCTTGGCGTGCCAAATTGAACTGTCAGACGCGTTAGATGGGCTGGTGGTGACCACTCCAGAAAGCCAATTTTGATATTAGGCTAGGTCACATTGGTGGCCTATTTCATCATTCCTTACCTGTAATTTAGTAGGTACCTTAAAAGTCGATCGTTAGACTGTCTATTAAATCTAATCCTCAAAGATAAGAGACAATTAGTCTGTTATTCGATTTAATAGATAAAATATATGCGACTTTTTTGCAGCAGTAACAGTTGTTGTGACCCACAAAGCCCAACCCGTCGGCTAGCATCAAAAGTTGGCCGCAACGAACCATGCCCGTGGGAAGTGAGCGTAAGTATAAAAAGTGCTGTGAGCGCTAGCCGATAGCGCCCCTCAGTTTTGAGCTAACGTTCTAAACGTATAAAGACTAAATATTGTAGTCCATTGTCAGTAGCAGACGACGCTCACCCTGCTTAGGAGCAGGGGAGCGATGCACCAAGCCTGCTCTTTCATTGCCCTCCCAAAGTTCACCTTTAAGCAGGGCGACATCGCCGGCCTTCAGTTGTTTGATGTCGCTATTGTTCTTGTACAGGCCAGAGCGATGATCTGGTAGTCCGTCATTGCCCGATCCTAGTTTTGCACGATTCACTGATTGATGAGGCAGCCACTCAGTGGCGACCCCATTATAGGTTGTGACCATTCGGCACGGCACATTGTCCACATGAAATCTCGGGCACATGGCTCTATTAAGTATCGCGAGTCGTAATCCTGCGCGCTTCAAGTCAAATAGATAACAAAACATTTCCACTAGCTCGGCAATGTCCTCGCGTAGCTCTGGTTTTGTATCTGGACCCAACAAATTGTTTACGCTATTGAGTGCGCCTTCTGCAGGCACTGTCGAATTTCTTTCATAGCTCAAATTACGTGCTAAGAACTCATTTACGGATTCCTTAAGATCATCCGAAATGTTGCGTTGCCAGATTGAAATATTGATCTCTTCAGAATAGATATCGGCTAAACCACTGGGCTCAATACATTGGGCCGCACTACGAACTAAAATCCGGTCGCAGGGCACCAAGTTTTCTGTGCCTTCAGCCTGGTTTACCGAGATCATGTGCTTTGCTCCCAAGCAGGGAATGGGTCATGCAAGGTTTGCCAATGTGATTTGCCTAGCAATACCTCTTGTTCACTGAGCAAACAGTCATCCAGCGCTTGAGTCATGGCTTTTTGATCTAAGTTTTGACCAATAAATACCAGCTCTTGCCGCATATCTCCAAATGGTTCCACCCAGTTTTCGCGAATTGAGGCCAAATATTCTTCGTCAGTAGGCCAATTTTTGGTCGGTACGGCCCGCCAAAACATACCTGCAAAGCCATAGTGGGCGATGCCGCCAGCTTGACTCCATTGACCGGCAAACTCTGGCCGAGTGGCCAGCCAAAAATACCCTTTACTGCGAATTAGTTTGCCGTACTTCTTAGTATCATGCAGAAACTGATGAAATTTTTCGGGATTAAACGGGCGACGAGCCAAGTAACTAAAGCTACTTATGCCGTATTCTTCAGTTTCAGGTACATGCTCTCCACGCATTTCCTTTAACCAACCCGGCGCTTGTTCAGCGTGCTCAAAATCAAACAAGCCAGTTTCTAAAACTTGATCGATATCGATATTCCCTTTGCTAATCGGAATGATTTTTGCTTCGGTATTTAACGTTCTTAAAATGGCTATCAAGCGCTCTATATCCTCAGAGCTGGCTAAATCGGTTTTACTGACCAAAATTACATTAGCAAATTCAACTTGGTCAACCAAAAGATCGGCGACACTGCGTTCATCTTCTTCGCCCAATGATTCTCCAGTCTCCTGCAGATATTTCGCCTCCTCATAGTCCTTGAGAAAGTTAACGGCGTCGACCACCGTAACCATAGTATCTAAATCAGCGACGTCCGAGAGCGAGATGCCATCTTCATCGGCAAATGTGAAGGTTTCAGCAACCGGTAAAGGCTCAGATATGCCGGTTGATTCAATCACCAGATAATCAAAACGGCCGTCTTTAGCGAGTTTATTCACTTCCAGCAGTAGATCTTCACGTAGGGTGCAACAAATGCAGCCGTTACTCATCTCAACCAGTTTTTCTTCGCTGCGGTTTAGTGATACTTCATTCTGAACGATCTCTGCGTCTATATTGATTTCGCTCATATCGTTCACGATAACGGCTACTCTTTTACCTTCTCTGTTATTTAAGATATGACTTAGAACGGTAGTTTTACCCGCTCCTAAAAAACCAGAAAGTACGGTGACAGGTAGTTTTTCTGTTGGTAGTGCTGCTGATTGATTCATGGAGATAAAGTCGATTTCAAGCTCGATAAATGAATTTATTAAATGTTATAACATAACGATTAAAATTTACAGACTGTTCGCTCGTCTTGAGTAACCCTATCAGTTCATATCGCCATCGACACCAACACTGGGGTAGGTGGTGCCGCAGCAGCAACGATTACCGGCCACTTTAGCCTTTACGGTAACGGCAACACAAACCCTCTAACCGGCAACATTACATTTAGTTCGAGCACAATTTCTAATAACTACGCGGCCTTGTCTGGCGGTGCAGGCCAAGTAGGTGTTGGTGCAATATCGCTGTATGACAGCACAGTATCAGGCAACCGTTCTGGCAGTAGAGGTGGTGGGCTTATTTGCAACAACATTACTCCTAGAGGGCTTTCAGAGAACCTACAACCATCGACCTCGAGGGTTAGAATATTCCGTAGCACATTGACCGGTAATTCTTCTCCAATAGGAGGTGCCGTTTTTGCTCAGAGTGTCTGTATAGTTTCAGCCAGGAGCAGCATTTTAGCGGGAAATGTTGCGACTAGTCCGTTCGTTGGTTTTAAAGGTCTATTTAGCGAAATAGCCGTTACGGCGACCATCAACCAATCCAGTTTTGACAGTCTTGGGTTTAATATCTTAGGCGATAGCCGCGTGACAAACGAGGAAGCCTTCGCCACAGTCGCCTCATTCGGAATAACGGATACAACCCTTACCAGCGACGGTGAACTGCCAACAGCAATTGAAGATGTTCTTTCATCTATTGCAGATAATGGAGGAACAACACTCACGCACCTTTTAGCCGAGAATAGCCCAGCCATAGGAGCAGGCGAGTGCTTTGCGCCACAGCCTTTAGATCAACGAGGCATGTCAAGAACTGACCCCTGCGATTCAGGGTCAGTTGAAACGCAAAGTACCGTAGAGCCTCCCGAACCTCCGTCAGAAGAAACATGTTTTGTCGTGTCGTTACAAAACGGAAAAGCCGTAATGTTTTGCTTATGAGTTTTTTAGTGAACCCCTTGAGAGAAGAGTTTCAAAAACTTCTCTCTTTTTTGTCTAAAATTTACCGGATGTCATCTTTAGTACTTTAGGTGGACATTTAATAGGTTAGTTGGCGTTTCTTTAATACTTTAGTTGTACGTCCAAAAATGGACATACAAGCAAAGCACTAAACTCACAAACTAAATAAGCCATTGTTTTTACTAAGAACTACATTTTCGAATTACAACTAAAGCACTAAATTTTTGAGGAAACTAAAGTTTAAGGGGAGGGCAGATCAACTTTACAACTAAAGTACTAAACTTTACGTCCGGCTATATTGATCCCCAAGGTAAAACGGAGCCATGCATTTGTTGTTTTGCAATTCGTTTCAGCCTATGCAAGGATGTTTGATGTGGATTAAGTAGCGCAGTAAATAGAATAAGCAAACGGGGCTTCTATTAAAATCAGTGCGATAGCAGTGGCGGTTAGCCATTCATTGTTTCTTAGCGATGCGACAGGGGCGACGATTAGTGTCGGCCCTAGCTGTTCGCTAGTGCAAGCCGTTCAATCCGCGCAAGGCACTAACAATTCCTGCACACAAGGAGGCGCCGGTGCAGATACGATTGTTTTACCCGCAAATTCCACACAAACGCTCACTGCCGGTTTCCCAAGACCGAATAACCCGTTTACTGGGCTGCCGTTTGTCGAGTCGACGATTACCATCCAAGGCAATAACAGCGTACTTGAAAGATCATCAGCGCAAGGGACACCTTCATTTCGCCTAATCACGGTATTCACTACCACAGGCGATCTCACGCTAAACGACCTCACCATTCGTAATGGTAGCCCTGGAAGTACCTTTTTTGGCGGTGCCATCTATGTTGACGTAGGTAGCGAACTGACCCTGAATAATGTCACCCTAAGAGACAACACATCAGGAGGCTCTGGTGGAGCCATATTCGTAAAAGGAATAAACGGGCCTGCCGGCAACGACACACGAGGCGCAGCCACCATCACCAATAGCCGAATCTTAAGCAACGTCGCCTCTAAAGGCGGAGGCATTGAGGTCTTAGGTGACCTAGAGCTAACTGATTCCATTGTTTCTGGTAACACGGCTACAGATGGCGGTGGTGTGTATTACCGCCACTTGGGTGGTGTTGGTACCGTAGACGAACAAAGACTAGTGATTACTGATTCCACAATTTCAGCCAACAGTGCGAGTAATCGTGGCGGTGGCGTCGCGCTTATTGCTGCTCAAGCTCCGCGCATTAGCAATACGCCGATAGGCGGAAACAACTCAACTCTAGGTGGTGGCATCTATTTAACCGGTTTACGCACAGCTTTCTTTGAAGACGGCACCATTAATTACAATACTGCAGAAAGAGGCGCCGGTGTTTATTCTAATGGCAATATTGAAATCAGCAGATCAACATTGTCGGGTAACTCAGCTACTTCAGGCATTGACACCAACACTGGGGTAGGTGGCGCTGCAGCCGCAGCGATTACCGGCCACTTTAGCCTTTACGGTAATGGTAACTCAAACCCTCTGACCGGTGGCATTACATTTAGGTCTAGCACAATTTCTAATAACTACGCGGCCTTGTCTGGCGGTGCAGGCCAAGTAGGTGTTGGTGCAATATCGCTGTATGACAGCACAGTATCAGGCAACCGTTCTGGCAGTAGAGGTGGTGGGCTTATTTGCAACAACATTACTCCTAGAGGGCTTTCAGAGAACCTACAACCATCGACCTCGAGGGTTAGAATATTCCGTAGCACATTGACCGGTAATTCTTCTCCAATAGGAGGTGCCGTTTTTGCTCAGAGTGTCTGTATAGTTTCAGCCAGGAGCAGCATTTTAGCGGGAAATGTTGCGACTAGTCCGTTCGTTGGTTTTAAAGGTCTATTTAGCGAAATAGCCGTTACGGCGACCATCAACCAATCCAGTTTTGACAGTCTTGGGTTTAATATCTTAGGCGATAGCCGCGTGACAAACGAGGAAGCCTTCGCCACAGTCGCCTCATTCGGAATAACGGATACAACCCTTACCAGCGACGGTGAACTGCCAACAGCAATTGAAGATGTTCTTTCATCTATTGCAGATAATGGAGGAACAACACTCACGCACCTTTTAGCCGAGAATAGCCCAGCCATAGGAGCAGGCGAGTGCTTTGCGCCACAGCCTTTAGATCAACGAGGCATGTCAAGAACTGACCCCTGCGATTCAGGGTCAGTTGAAACGCAAAGTACCGTAGAGCCTCCCGAACCTCCGTCAGAAGAAACATGTTTTGTCGTGCCGTCACAAAACGAAAAAGCCGTCGTGTTTTGCTTATGAATTACTTGTACGTCCAAAAAGTGCATTCTCACAATACCATCTTAATTATATATTTAACATAATATACATTATGCGCATATTAATATTCGAGTCGATAGTGTGCCCTATGTGCTCAGTTTGAGAAATTGAATTAGATATAACTTATTTCATTATCAATGCTTTATGGTTATTTTCTAGAAATGTTATGAAATAAAAACTTATTATATAAAGGCTGCGACTTTCTAGTTTTTACGGATAGTTTTAAACACTAAATTGCTTTTTATAATAAAGTCATATGCGCCCTAGAAAGGATTTTAGTCTGTAGAAAAAACTATGACCGACATGTTTTTGATCAAACTTAACTAGGTTCTGTTCTAAAACCTTGAAAGGAACGAAATCTATTTGTGTAGAACGACGCTAGGAACTATTTTTGTTTTGTCTGTTATAACTGCATTTTATTCAACGAATTTGATCAAAAAATGGCAGAAAACATGGGGAATACTGCGTCTTTAGCGCCTAGTAATGTCGCTAAAATTTTAATAATTGGTGGTTGTGGCGGTATTGGGCGCGCTGTGGTTCATGCTTGCGTTGATTTGGGCTGCGCAGTTACGGTGCTTGATTTAGCTGAATCGATTGATCAAACGTCGAATATTGATTCTGTGGCTTACAAATCGGTAGATTTACGAAACAGTACGTCTATTGAGCAGGTTTTTGACGATTTAGTAGCGCACAACTCGCTCTTTGAGCACATTGTCTTTGCATCTGGTTATACCAGTGATTTGCTTTCTTTGGCGGAGACAGAAACCGACGGTTTCAATGATGTATTAGATGGGAATCTGCGGGGCCTGACTATAGCTGCAAAACGTGCAACACAAGTGCTTGAGCGAGGCAGTATGGTGTTTTTGAGTAGTGCGATTGCTCAGTTAGGTGCGCCAGGTTATGCGCCTTATAGTATTGCCAAAGCAGGTGTGAATGCCCTGCTCCGCGTTTTAGCGGCGGAATTGGCGCCAGGAATTCGAGTTAATGGCGTTGCGCCTGGGGCGGTTGATACGCCATTTATTCGCGGTGGGCTTGGGCGCTCATTTGACGCAGATAATGACAATCATGAATTGCGTTTCGACAAAGATGACTACATTAGCCGAATTCCATTAGGCAGATTGGCTGAGGCCGATGATATTGTCGGCCCCATTTTGTTCTTGATGTCAGATGCCGCGCGTTTTATCACTGGCCAGGTTTTGCACGTCAACGGTGGTGGTTTCATGCGGGACTGATACTTTAAAAACTGAACTTTCTACAGGCTAAAAGAAACAGTTGCGCCGCCGCCCAATGGCAAACCTAAACCTGCCCAAATCATTGTCAAAATCAGCCCAGAGATAAGCATCCAAATCGAATAAGGCAACATAGTCGCGGTTAAGCTGCCAATGCCGTAATCTTTATTCCAACGATTGGCGAAGGTCAATATTAGCGGGAAATACACCATCAGCGGTGTGATGATATTAGTTGCACCATCCCCTACTCTATAGGCCGCGGTGGCCATTTCTGGGCTGACGCCTGAGAGCATTAACATCGGCACGATAACCGGTGCTAAAAACGCCCATTTCGCGCTGGCTGAACCCACGAATAGGTTTAACAGCCCTGAAAATAAAACCATAACCCCCAGCACTGCAAAAACTGGTAACTGCGAAGCCTCAATAGCGGCTGCGCCTTTGATGGCGAAAATGAGCCCTAGATTCGACCAATTGAACATGGCGACAAAATGCGCCGCAGCAAAAGCTAATACTAGGTAATAACCCATGTCTTTCATGGATTCGGCCATCATATCTACCCCATCTCGATGGTCTTTGATGGTGCCAACCGCCTTGCCATAGGCCCAAGCACAAGCCAGAAACAGCACTAGAAAACCAGCAATCAGCGACTGATAAAACGGCGTCAGCCGGGCTTGAACTGAACAATCGCCGGCTGCTAACTGCGTATCTGGGCAGGCAGCTTCATTAATGAGTGGCGTGTTTGGGCCGAATAAAAGTAGCAACCACACCGCAACTACGCCCAGCAATGCAAACCCGGCATGCCGTAAGCCTTTGCGCTCTTGTTCGCTCAAGTTGCGTTTGACTTCTTTGTCTTCAGCCTGTGAACCAATTAAAGAGGCATCCCAATCGCCTAATCTGGGTTCGACTATTTTGTCGGTCACATACCAAATAATTGGTACATAAATCACCAGCATTGCAGCGATAAAATACCAATTGCCAGCGATATTAATTGGGTATTCGGCCACTAAAATCTGCGCCGCTTCAGCGGTAATACCTAGTAATAATGCATCTAACTGCCCCATAACCAGATTCGCTGAAAACCCTGCCGATACACCAGCAAAGCCAGCCGCGATGCCGGCGATTGGGTTACGGCCGGCGGCCGCAAATACGATACCGGCGAGCGGAATTAACACTACATAAGCGGCATCAGCAGCCAGATTGCCCATCATGGCAATAAAGGCTACTAGCGGTGTGAGTAAGTATTTCGGAGCGTTGCCAACCGCGGCTCGCATGGCGGTGCCGAACAAACCAGAGCGTTCCGCAACACCGGCTCCCAACATCACCGTCAATACCATGCCCAAAGGATGAAAGTGGGCGAAGGTTTGCGGCATTTTAGTAAGCAATTTCTGTAAGTTATCAGCCGATAACAAGCTTTTCGCCTTTACTAAGCCATCAGCCCCGATACCAAAACGAGCTTTTTGAGCCTCGGGCATGCCAGCTAAAATTTCTGGGCTGAGTACCGCTGATGCGCCAATGAAGGTGGCAATAATGGAAATGATTACCAGGGCGATAATCAAATAGAAAAATAGAAAAACCGGGTCAGGTAAGGCATTGCCTGTACGTTCAACCCAGCCTAAGAAGCCCTTTTGGGAACCTGGATTAATAGTGCTATTCTGGTTCATGTTTGACTCCTAAATCATTGCTTTTATAGTTTATTTTTAGATTATTGATTTGCGTGCTTGAATAAAGTAAAAAAATTCTTGGTTGTTTCATTCGCTAATTGCTCAAGTGGCAGCGCTTTTAGATCAGCGACAAATTGCGCTGTATGACGAACGTAGGCCGGTTCGTTTAGTTTACCTCGTAGCGGTACTGGCGCCAGGTAGGGGGCGTCGGTTTCGACCAATATACGATCCAGCGGGCATTTCTTTGCCACCTCTTGCACATTGGTTGCACTTTTGAAGGTAACAATACCTGAAAATGAAATATAAAAGCCTAAATCCAGCGCTTTCTTGGCAATATCCCAATCTTCAGCGAAACAATGCATCACACCTTTACATTGATCAGCGCCTGCTTCTTTGAGGATGCGCATGGTGTCATCGGCAGCGCTGCGAGTGTGAATGATAAGCGGTTTATCTACTGCAATGGCAGCCGCAATATGGCGTTTAAAGCGGTCTCGCTGCCAGCTCATATCGCGGCCTTCGATTCGAAAGTAATCTAAACCGGTCTCTCCAACGGCGACAATGTTGCTATCGCTAGCAATCTCAATTAATTCTTCGATGCTGGGTTCTTTTACATCTTCGTAGCATGGATGCACACCGACCGAAGCAAACACTTGTTGGTATTGATCTGCGAGGCTTTTTACCTGTGGGAAGTCCTCCAGATTGACCGATACGCACAACATGTGCGACACCTGATTCAGTTCAGCATTCGCCAAAACATCGGGTAACTTTTGATGTAGTTCGTCAAAGTTGATATGACAGTGTGAATCAACTAACTGCATGAATTTATACAGGGAAAGTCAGGAGCAAAACATTTTTTAAGAAATAATGCTGGCGCCAAATGCTGGCTGCTGCACTACTTGCTCACATGGTATGTGTTGCTCTGGTTAATGAGATAGATGCGCCGAGTTTGGATTCTATCAGGCGTACTGTGTTTTTTGCGGTATCTCCTTGAAACTGAACGCCAACGCCGCGAGGTTTATTGCCCAAAGCGCCTGGTGGGCTGATCCAAACTACTTTGCCGGAAATATGTACCGGGTCGATTTCATCCATGATTTTAACGAGCAAAAACATTTCATCGCCTAACTTATAGTCTTTTTTGGTCGGCACAAACAATCCCCCGCCTTTAATAAACGGCATGTACGACATGTACAAGGCCTGCTTATCTTTGATGGCGATGGATATAACCGCATTGCGGCTGCCGTTTTGCCCGTCTCTGGCTTGAGACGACTCACTCATAATGATGTCCTGCTCTGAACTTTTATGGTGCTTGTTATACTCTGAATATAGCGCAATCTCAAGCCGGTAACTGGCCGACTTTGATACATAGTGTTTCAAGCACTAAACGTTCGTCAACGGAGGTATTAAGTAAGCGCTTGGCCTCGCTTAAGTCGTCGATAAACATTAGCAAATTTTGTTTTGAGAGTTTTTGTGCAGATTTATCTATCCACGGTTTTTGTACAGGATAAAAAAGTTCGCGCGGAGCGGAGCTAAGCTGGCATCTGAGTAGATCAGTCGCCAGCTTTTGCAATACGCCGACGACTTTTTTACTACCTTGTTCAAGCCACGATTCTGCCACGGATATGGGCTCTGAGCGTTGCATCCATAAGCCGTTCACTTCACCGAATATTTGTTTAAGTATCTCAATATGCCCTGCCCTGTGTAGCTCGATGGCGAACAACGGTTGATTATTAGCCATGGATAAGAATATGGGAACTTCTGCAGCTGGAATAGAGGCTTCTTGATTTAAATAAGCTACTGCTGAATCATGATCGGGAGGTCGAAAAGCAATCAAGCTGCAGCGACTTCTGATTGTCGCGGGCAGGCGATTTAACTCATCACTGACCAATACAAACAAAGTGTTTGCTGGCGGCTCTTCCAGATTCTTAAGCAGAGCGTTAGCCGCTGCGTTGTTCATCTGCTCACATGACAATATTAGCACCACTCGAGTTGGGCTAATATGGCTATGCGTTTGCATCGCTTGAGTCAGACGACGAACCTGGTCGACTGTGATCTGTTTTTTGGGCTTGCCACTATGGGTTTCAAAGTAGCGTTGCGCGAATTGAGCGAGCCAAGCCTGATCGTCGCTTACCTCAGTTTCGGGCGTTAAGACGTGCAGATCAGGATGAGAGCCAGCAGCAAATAAACTCACCGCCTGGCTAGTGGTGGTCATCACAAAGTGCGCTAGCGCTTGTGCTAAATCTCGTTTGCCAAGGCCGATTTCACCATGAAAAAGTAATGCATGATTGGCACGCTCTGCTTCATTAGTAATTACCTGCCATATCTCTTGATTCCATGGATGAATTTTTGGCTGAAATTCATCCATGATTACGAATATGCTCGTCGATTAGCGTTTTGACCTGCTGGTTTACCTCATCGAGAGAGGCGCTGGCATCAACCACCATGATGCGTTTAGGAAAACGCTTGGCCTGATCCAGATACGATCGCCTTACTCGCTGCTTAAATTCTCGGTGCTGAGTTTCAAATCGATCCGGGTTACTGCGCGACTGAGCTCGGCTCGCGCCCAGCTCTTCTGGCAAATCCAGCAAGATGGTGAGGTCCGGCCGACGATTTTTTTGCACCAGCTGTTCGAGAGTTTGAATTTGCGTTAGCGGTATTTCACGCCCGCCTCCCTGGTAGGCATAAGTGGCTTCAGTAAAACGATCACAGACTATCCAGCGCCCGGCTTGCAAGCCCGGTTCAATAGTCTCTTGCAGGTGTTGAGCACGTGCGGCAAAGATCATCAATAGTTCGGCCATATCACCAATGATTTGATCTTTATCGTTTAGTAATAGCTCTCTTAAATTTTCACCGAGCTCAGTGCCACCGGGTTCGCGGGTAAGAACATATTCGATGCCGGCCTTCTCAAGGCAGTTTTGGATGATGGCTAAATTGGTGGATTTGCCAGCACCATCCTGACCTTCGATAGTAATAAACTGTCCGCTCATTACAATTTGCCGCTGGGATTTGATGAGGTTGGCTTTGATTTTCCGCCCAATTGGTATTTCACCACCGCTGCATTGTGCTCGGCTAGGGTTTCGGAGAATTGATGCGTGCCATCGCCACGACCAACAAAAAATAACGCACTGGTGGCCTCAGGATTAGCGGCCGCAATCACCGCCGCTTCGCCAGCCATCGCGATTGGAGTTGGCGGTAAGCCATGACGCGTATATGTGTTGTAAGGCGTATCGGTACGCAAATCACGGCGGCGTATATTGCCATCGTAGTTTTCGCCCATGCCGTAGATCACGGTTGGGTCAGTTTGCAATTTCATGCCGATTTTTAAGCGATTATTAAACACGCCGGCAATTTTGGTGCGCTCATGAGCGGCGCCGGTTTCTTTTTCAATAATGCTGGCCAGAATAGCCAGCTCATAAGAATTGCCAAGCTTGATTTGTGTGTCTCTGCTTGCCCAGGCTTTATCAAGCACTAATTGCATGCGATTAAACGCCTGTTGTAAAAGGTCGAGATCTGAATCGCCTTTTTGAAAGAAATAAGTTTGTGGTGCGAACATGCCCTCAGGATGACGACCAGCTGCACCGAGCTTGCGCATAATGTCTTTGTCGCTCAATTCTGAGGTTTGATCAATCAGTGTGCGTTGCTCAGCTAGTTGCTGGCGATACTCTTTAAAGGTTTTCCCCTCAATTAAAGTGATTGCATACTGGGTAACTTTGCCGCTAACAACTTTATTTACCAAACCGGGTATATCGTCCACATCGACTAAATTATATTCACCAGCCTTAATTGACTGATCGCGGTTGTTCATCCATTTATAGAGTCTGAAAATATAGCGATTTTCTATAACGCCCTGCTCTTCTAATTGTTTGGCCAGCCAGGCGTCACCAACTCCTTTGGGTACTTCGATGCTTAGATGCCGTTGTTCTAGGGGTTTAGAAATTGCATCAGAATAGACATAGTAAGCGAGTGCTAAGCCGCTAATAAAGAATGCGTAAAAGGTCAGTCTAATGGTTCGGAATAACTTCATTCTGATATAAGTGGTTCAGAATTTGATGGGCGAGATTATGATCGTTAAAAGTTTGGTCTTGAAGCTTAGCTACAGGCCAAATACCGATCAAAGAGTTCGTCAAAAAGATCGCATCAGCTTCAATTACCTGGTGTAAAGATAATGACACAGTCGCGGTGCTAATTCCAAGCTGCCCGGCAATGCGCAAGACTTCAGCACGCATGACACCTGCGACGCCACAATGAGCAATCGATGGGGTAATGAGCTTCTCATCAGCGACTACAAATACATTCGCGGAGGTGGCCTCTATCACTGAGTCTTTTGTATCAAGCATCAAGGCTTCTTGCCAATGCGATTGCCATTGCTGGCGCGCTAAAATTTGTTCAAGACGATTACCATGTTTGATGCCAGCTAAATGAGTTTGCTGCGCTAAACGAAACTCGCTAACACCGATCTCAATCCCCTTTGACCAATAAGTCTTTGGATAGTCGGGATAAGCATGCTCAGACAGTATCCGCAATGCTTTTGGTGATTCCGGGCTCTGATAACCGCGCCCCCCGTGACCAATACTGAGCGTAACTCTCAGGCAAGCCAGCTCCAGGTTTGCGCAAAAATTATCGATTTCGTTTTTCAGCGAGGCTTTATCTAGCGGAATCGCTAGCCTATCAGCGCCAAGTGCAAGGCGCTCTAAATGTTGCTCCAGGAGCCTGGGCTGCCCCTCAATTACCGCAATGGTTTCAAATACCGTGTGACCGTATAACAGCCCTCGATCTAAAGCCGATAGCCGCTCGGCATTGTCACCATTGATAACTATCCGCACATCAGCTGAAATGTTTAAAGGCTAAGGTGCCATTAGTGCCACCAAAGCCAAATGAATTACTAAGAGCAACCTCGATTTTCATCTCGCGCGCGGTGTTCGGCACATAGTCAAGATCGCAATCTTCAGAAGGGTTGTTTAAATTGATGGTTGGTGGCGCTGTTTGCGTGTGAATAGCCATGCTGGTGTAGACGGCTTCGACACCACCGGCAGCGCCTAATAAATGCCCTACCATCGACTTGGTTGAACTGACTGCTACTTTATAGGCTTGATCGCCGAGTGCGATTTTGGTGGCATTGGTTTCAGCAACATCGCCTAGCGGTGTTGAGGTGCCATGCGCATTTAAATGATGCACATCTTCTGGATTGATGCCGGCGTTTCGCATTGTGTTAATCATACAACGTGCTGCGCCTTCGCCACCTGGGCTTGGCGACGTCATATGATATGCATCACCACTCATGCCAAAACCAATCAGCTCGGCATAGATTTTGGCGCCACGCGCTTTGGCGTGTTCGAGTTCTTCAAGCACCAGCACACCAGCGCCCTCGCCCATGACAAAACCATCGCGGTCTTGATCCCATGGGCAGCTTGCCTGAGCTGGGTCGACATCACGACTTGATAAAGCCTTGGCATTTCCGAAGCCGGCAATCGAGGTTTTCACGACGGCGGCTTCAGCGCCACCGGCAATCATCACGTCGGCATCACCGTATTCGATCAATCGACCAGCGTCACCGATTGAATGCGTGGCCGTGGTGCAAGCTGTGACCATCGAAATATTAGGCCCTTTTAAACCAAGCTTGATCGACAAATTGCCAGAAATCATATTAATAATGGCACTAGGGATAAAAAATGGGGAAACTCGTCTCGGCCCACGTTCATCAAGAATTTTGGTGGTGGTTTGAATGGTATCAATGCCACCGATTCCAGAACCCATGTTGACGCCAATTCGATCAGCATTTTCTTCAGTGACTTCAATGCCGGAATCGGTAAAGGCATCCAGCGCGGCGAACATGCCAAATTGAATAAAGCGATCCATCTTGCGCGCTTCTTTAGGCGTGAAATGCGAGGATGGGTCGAAGTCAAGAACTTCACCAGCAATCTGGCATGGATAACCCTCGGCATCAAAAGCCTGGATTTTGCCAATACCGCTGACACCGTTAACGATGTTATCCCAATTTTCTTTAAGTGTTTGGCCAACCGGGGAGACAATGCCCAAACCGGTTACGACGACGCGACGCTTGCTCATAAGATGATAGACGAATAAAAAAATTAAGCCACCTTAGCGAGACCAAGGTGGCTTGATGATGAGTCGGCTGAATATCAGCCCTCATTCAGAACGTGATTACGAATTCGCGTTCACATAGTCAATGGCTTGTTGAACAGTCGTGATGTTTTCAGCTTCTTCATCTGGAATTTCAGTTTCAAACTCTTCTTCCAAAGCCATTACTAATTCAACTGTGTCCAACGAGTCGGCACCTAAATCATCGACAAACGATGCCGAATTAACGACTTGATCTTCGTTTACCCCTAGTTGCTCGACTACGATTTTTTTTACACGTTCTTCAATGCTGCTCATGAGAGTACCTCGTCTTGGGAGCTACTTACCGAATCTGGCTGCGATTCCATTTTTGGTAAGTTAATTAAATAACCTTCAAGCCCTTGATTTCAGGCGCAACCCTGTAGGCTTGAGGGCGTAAAACTGAGTGCGGCGAATTATATAAAAAAGCCACCGCAATGCAAAATACCTTAGACCATCAACATGCCACCATTGACATGCAAAGTTGTGCCGGTCATATAAGCGCTTTCGTCAGCGGCCAGAAACCCGACCGCAGCGGCAATATCAGCCGGTTCGCCAAGGCGATTAGCCGGAATATTACTCATTAAACCCGCGCGTTGGTCATCACTTAAAGCTTTGGTCATATCGGTATCGATAAAGCCAGGCGCAACGGCATTAACGGTAATGCCGCGTGAGGCTACCTCTTGCGCTAAAGATTTGGTAAAGCCAATAACGCCCGCTTTGGCCGCAGCATAATTGGCCTGCCCGGCATTGCCCGAAACACCAACTACGGAAGTGACATTAATGATTCTGCCTCCGCGCGCCTTCATCATACCGCGTAATACACCTTTTGACAGTCTAAACACTGATTTTAGGTTGGTCGACATAATGTCATCCCACTCATCTTCTTTCATGCGCAACATCAAATTGTCTCGGGTAATCCCGGCGTTGTTGACTAAGATGGTGATAGCGCCATAATTGTCGGTAACTTGAGTTAGGCAGGCATCGATCGACTCGCCATCGGCGACATTTAAAACCATGCCCTGACCACTGATGTTCGCGGCTTTTAATTGTTCTGATATTTGTTCAGCGCCCTGCTCTGATGTTGCTGTGCCAATCACCGTAGCGCCTAGCGAACCCAGTTGTTGTGCGATGGCCTGGCCAATACCACGGGTTGCCCCGGTTACCAAACACACTTTGTCGTTTAGATTAAACATGGTTTTGATTTCTCCTAATCGAATTTTTGCGTCGAGCTGTGATCGCTACAATAGCGCGCCGTAGGCATCTGGTTTCTCGAGACAGGCTAATTCAGCGCCGCTGACTATGCGTTTAACCATGCCAGATAAGACGCGACCAGGGCCACTTTCAATAAAGCGTTCTGCGCCTTGAGCCGACATTGCCTGCACGCACTCAACCCAACGCACTGGTGAATCCAACTGAGCGACCAAATTACTTTTGATCTGTTCAGGACTCTCGGCAACGCTGACGTTAACGTTATGCACAACCGGTATTGCCGGCATTGTTACATCGAGGCCCGCCAATCGGTCGGCCAATAATTCACTGGCGGGGCTCATTAAAGAGCTGTGCGCTGGAATGGACACTGGTAAAGGCATGGCACGGCGTGCGCCTGCTTCTTTCATAGCTTCTACTGCCAGATCAATGCCAGTTTTACTACCGGCGATAACGACCTGTCCTGGTGCATTGAAGTTAACCGCCTGCACCGTTGTGCTTTGATTAATTTGCGCACAAATTTCAATTACTTGTTCGTCTTCCAGGCCGAGAATCGCCGCCATACCGCCCTCGCCAGCTGGTACCGCCTGCTGCATATAACGGCCGCGGTCACGTACTAGCGTCACGGCGTCTTCAAATTTTATCGCGCCAGCGCAAGTCAGCGCGGTATATTCACCTAAACTGTGCCCCGCCATGATCGCTGGCTGGGCGCCGCCTAGTTCTTGCCATACTCGCCATACGGCAACACCAGCTACTAACAAAGCGGGTTGCGTGTGCTCAGTTTGACCTAATTGCTCAGCTGGGCCTTGTTGCGTAAGCGCCCACAGATCAGTGCCGAGCATATCCGCGGCTTGCTCAAAAAGTGGTTGCACAATTGAATGTTCAGCAGCCAAGTCAGCCATCATGCCAACTGCTTGTGAGCCCTGGCCAGGGAAAAGAAACGCTGTAGTCATAAAAATATAGTTTAAATAAAGGCTCTATGTTTCTGTTTTATATAATGTTTTTAACTTCTTCCTGAATGTGAGTAGTCAAATCTCTTTGCACCTGTAAGTGTGCCTCGTTTATAGCATACAAAAAACCCAACTGATCGGCACCACCATGGCTTTTAATCACGGTTCCATTTAAACCTAGTAAGGTGGCACCGTTGTGCAATCGAGGATCCAGACGGGCTTTGACCCGCTTGAAGATCGTTAAGGCAATCAGGCCTAATGCTTTAGTCAGAGCGTTGCGGCGTATTTCTTCTGAGATTACCTTAAAAATCGTTTGAGCTGTGCCCTCACTGGCTTTGAGTGCGATGTTTCCCTCGAAACCATCACAGACAATGACATCGGCTTTGGCAGTAAACATTTCATCTGCCTCAATGTAGCCGATATAGTTCAACGAGGTTTCAGCTAATAACGCCGACGCTTTTTTAACTTTGTCTGAGCCTTTTATTTCTTCAGCACCAACATTCAGCAAAGCCACTCTTGGTTGAGGTTTTTTATCAACATATTGAGTGAGCACGGAACCCATCACGGCAAACTGAACTAGCATTTCAGGGCTGGAGTCGACATTGGCGCCTAAATCCAGCATATAGATGGATTGATCCGGGTCCGGGCATGGCATGCTAGAAACAATTGCCGGTCGATTAATGCCGGGTACAGTTTTAAGCACAAAGCGCGCGGTCGCCATCAAGGCGCCGGTGTTCCCTGCACTCACCGCAGCCTGCGCATCACCGTGCTTTAGCAGGTTTATAGCAACACGCATTGAAGAGTCTTTTTTACGTTTTAGTGCCAAGGCTGGCGGCTCATCCATGTCGACCACTTCACTGGCGTGCTGAACTTTCATGCGCCCGCTGCTTAAAAATTCGTCGCCTTTTGATTCACTGATTTGTTGGCTAATCTGCGCTTCATTACCCACCAAAATCACATTCGCATCGCTGTCATGCAAAAATTGAATAGCTGCGGGAACAGTGACTCCGATACCGTGGTCACCGCCCATAACATCAATGGCGATAGTCGTTTGAATGTGGTTATTGTTCATTGACTGGTACAGTGAATGCCGCTAAAAAAACTCGGCTAATACGCATGTAGGTAAAGTGCTATAGCTGCAAGTGCCTTAGTTGCCAAATTAGTTACTTTTTAATTACTTTAAAAGTGGCACAGAATATCAAGCTTAGATGACAGATTGACTAGTTTTTAATGCCAATAAAAAAGCCTCGTAAAACGAGGCCATTCATATACGTGCGCTTAACGAAAACTTAGTTTGCTGTTTTAACATTAACCACTTTCTTGCCACGGTAATATCCGCTGGCAGTAACTTGATGACGACGGTGCATCTCACCAGTCATCGTGTCGGTCGATAGTGTTGGCTCACTCATCGCATCATGAGAGCGACGCATACCTCGACGAGAGTTTGATTTTTTGCTTTTTTGTACAGCCATGTTACACCTCGCTGATCAGCTAATAGCAGCTTAAGAGTTTGATTTTGCTTGGTTTGATAAATGTTCAAGCAAGCTAACCCGAAACAGGCGCGCATCATATAGACTCAAACCATAATAGTCAAAGAAAGCTGCGTTATTTTCATGGTTTTTTTCGGGTTTTTTCTGTCCTGCATTTAAGCACCTTCTATGAGCTAAAAATAAGTTTAACCAGATTCAATCGCCGCGTTATTAACTTCAAGACGCAAATACTCGAATAAGTCGAAAAAGACCGTCTCAATTGGCTCATAAAGCCGTTCAACCTCAACGATTGCTCCAGCTAGATTATTTTCAAAACGAATGCGCTTACTAACCATGTCGATGGTTTTGCCAATACCCTCTAAAGAGGCATACTCCTCTAGCCATCGATGCTTTATAAGATTGCCAACGACCATTTGCATGCGTGGCGGCATGATGGCGATATGTTGGCATAGTCCTTGATAACTTTGCTCCACAAAATCTTGAAATGGAACTTGTGAAAATTGTAGCCAATGCTTGATAAGAAAGTAATCGAAACTGATATCGGTAATAACCCCAGCATAGCGACGCCGATCGCTGCTAAATTCTTTGCGTAACGATTTTACTGGCTCAAAACCGTCGGTGAGTCGATCTACCAAGCGATGATTTTCGATTCCTTTAAGCACCGATGCAGGCAGGCTTTGGCGCAGTTCATTGCTTGGTTTGAAATCACCCATGAGATTGCCGGTAAAGGACTCAGCAGTACGCTGTGAGAAAAACAGGTGACTCAGATAGTTCATCGGCCTAGTATAGGCCTTCGTTAAGCCCATCTCTATATGCAATATGTTCCGTTTACCCCAGTTGTTTCTAGTGATTGTGATGTCAGCCCTGGTTGCTTGCGCAGGCAACGCTGATTCGCCTGAAGATCAAGTACGCGCTGCCATTAAGACAATGGAGCTAGCGGCAGAAGAACGATCGAATTCAGGTGTCCTAGACTGGGTCAGTGAAAACTACAATGATCACTATGGAAATGATCGTCAGCAACTACGCAAATATATTGCTCTTCAACTACTACGAAACCAAAATATTTCGATATTCACACTGATCCGTTCAATCGAGATTGTCGATGGAAACGCACAAGTTGAGTTGTCGCTGGCTACCTCAGGTCGAGAGCTCGATCTCAGTAATGAAGCGAATCGTTTGAAGGCCGATGTTTATCGTATTTCATTAATCATGAAACAAGAAAGCGATGACTGGCTGGTGCAAAGCGCAAGCTGGCAGCGCGGTTGGTAAGATGTTTTAGGCCTGGAAGCTTGCACCACTGCCCTGCTGACAGGATAATCGCGCAGTGAAAACCACGCCCCAGATTTACGCTCTGGTAAGCCCTTAAAATGAAACAATCTACGACAGCGCCCTTTGCCGTTGCGGCGCTCTATAAATTCGTCTCGCTGGACGATTATCAGGCTCTTAAACCTAGCTTGCTCGAAGAACTCTTGCAACGCGATATTCGCGGCACGTTGCTGTTAGCCAGTGAGGGCATCAACGGCACAATCTCTGGTCAGGTTGAGCAGCTCGTCGACTTTCTGAATTGGTTGAGGTCTGATGCCCGATTTGCCGATATCGACGTTAAGCTCTCTTATCACGAGGAGGCACCTTTTTATCGGACTAAGGTTAAGCTAAAAAAAGAGATTGTGACCATGGGGGTCGCAGGAATCGACCCGAATCAGCTTGTTGGCACCTATGTCAAACCGGGTGAATGGAATGCCCTGATAAATGACCCAGAGGTATTGTTGTTAGATACTCGCAACGACTATGAGGTCGAAATCGGCAGCTTTGAAGGCGCGGTAAATCCCAATACCACCACTTTTAGAGAATTCCCAGAGTATGTGAAAGAACATTTAGATCACGGAAAACATAAAAAAGTCGCGATGTTTTGCACTGGTGGAATTCGGTGCGAAAAAGCCTCTGCCTATATGAAACAACAAGGTTTTAAAGAGGTGTTTCATCTCAAAGGTGGAATCCTAAAATATCTTGAAGAGGTCGAACAAAAAGAATCCTTATGGAATGGCGAATGTTTTGTGTTCGATGATCGAGTCGCAGTGAACCATGACCTTGAAAAAGGTCAGTATGACCAATGTCATGCCTGTCGCCATCCAATTAGTGAAGCAGACAAACAACATCAAAAGTATGTGCCTGGAGTTAGTTGCCCTCGTTGTTTTGATCAGCTTAGTGAACAGCAAAAACAGCGCTTTAGCGAACGTGAGAAACAGGTTCAGCTCGCGAAACTACGCGGCCACAGCCATATTGGCATTGATTCTGTTAGCGATGCGCAGCAGCTCCGCCAGGCTAAAGGCCAGGAAAAAGCGCGTCAACGCGCGAAAGAGCGCAAAAATTAGAATAAAAGCCTGGACAAGATGTCTGTTTTTCGCTGCGCCTAAACAAAAAACTCTCTATAATCGGCGCCAAAGGCGAAGACCTTAAATTTAAGTTGTAGGTAAAGAAGTATGGGAAAGAAAACCTCTATTGCGATTTTAATCGCGCTTTTTGGTTGTGCTTACCTGAGTGTTACTCAGCGAGCTATCGCTCAATTGAAAAGCACAACTGCCGAGAATTTTGCTCAATATGGGCCTGAGGATGCTTACTGGGTATTTTCAGCCATTTGTGCGGATGATAGTGAGCGTCCTATTCAAAGGAAAACGGACGGCAATCAATGGTGTGGCCAAGATATAGACGGGTTTTGCGATCAGGACAAAACCAAGGCGGCCGAGCTAGTTTGTAGCTCTCGATATACCGAAGGTCTGGCGCTGCAACGAGAAGCCCAGCGTGCTGAACTGGCTCGTGCACAAGCGCAACAAGAGCGTGAACGCCAGCAAGCTGAACAAAGAATTGCTGAACAAGAAGCACGAGCAGAGCAAGAACGTCGCCAGCAAGCACGAATTGCTCGGGCTAATGACTCGGAGCGAATTTCAATCGAAGAAGAGCTAATCCGAATACAACAAGAGAAGCTCGAATTACGACGTGAGGAACTGGAATTACAGCGTCGTGCTGACGAGATTCAAGGTTTGCTTGGCATCGAGGATGCTCCCGCCTCTAATTAGAATAGAGTCTTTTTTGTAGCCGCGCCTTAGAGTGCGGCCACTCATTTGCCAGCAAGGAATAACAATGCGTATGGCGAACGCGGCCGTCTCTAAGAATCCGATCATTCCGCAATACTCCCTCGAACTTTGCGCCTAGCCGCCGAATAGCTGCTTGCGAGCGCACATTGGCATGATAAGTATGCCAGCGCACACTGATCGCCAGTGCTTGCTCAAAGGCATATTCGAGCATGAGTAATTTAGTTTCGGTATTGATCGCAGTGCGTTGTGCTGAAGCACAATACCAGGTGTAGCCGATTGAAAGATTACGGTGATCGGTGCTTATTTGATAAAAGCGAGTGCTACCTACTATTTTTTTATCGCTTAAACGCTGCACCACAAATGGCGTTTGTTCGCCCCTAGCGCAGGCCGTTAATGCCAATTCAATATACTCCGCCATGCCCGATTCGTTTGGCACTTCGGTAACCTTCAGTTTCCAAAGTTCACCATCGTTAGCTGCCTGAATAAGTGCTCTCTCGTGGTCTTCTGTTAACGGCAGTAATCGAACAAATTTGCCTACCAGTGTCAGCGACTTGGAATCGACGAATGATTGGGCAAACCGCGCTTTAAGATCGTTATTACTCGACCATGTCGGCATAAGGATTAGTAAATTGTAAATTGATTGAATTATGGTGCCCTTCGATTACTAAATCATCATCGCTCAGCGTAATTTGATGATCTTCGACCACTCCCTCACCAAACCTATAGATCACTCCGAGTTGACCTTGACTGGCTCTGGCATCGTATTGTTTTGCTATTTCTCTGGTTGACTCACGTTTGGCAAAATAGCCCTGCATTTGCTCTGAGTTGTATCGTTTGGCCAGCATAGCCTCAACTAAATTTGGCGAAATTACCGCAGCCGTTGCATTGTTGCCGCCAAAGCCTTTTGAGTTTAAAAACGCCACATCCATCTGAGCATCTCGATCCTCGAGGACAATGTCAAGATGATCGTGATGAACATCGTCAGCTACTTTGTCGACGGTTTTAATACCACTAATAATCCCTTGCGCAAAGGTTCCCAGGGCGTTACTAAGTTGATCACCACTAGCAGGGCCGATGGAATGCCCCATAAATGCTTTGACCGCAGTTACTGGCCAATTTTTGAGGCTGAAATTACTCGCGACTTTATCGAATATCATCGACTCGGTAATACGATTTTGCGGTGTGCTTGAACCATGCGCTTGTACAAAAGATCGCTCGCGCACAGTCTTTTCGCCAACGATTGCCTGAGTTGCAGCGACGGCCTTGGCCATGGTGACATAATTACCTGCACCGGGCGAGGAAATCGACTTTTTGTAACCATCGGCATTAATAAATACATCGGTAACCGCGCCATGGATGTCAGCACCTAATTCAAGCGCAAGCGCGTCATCCATTAATACAAAAAACTGACTGGATTCCCCTAAAGTAAAACCCGCATTCTCACCAAATGGTCGAGATGCACGGCGGTGATCACACTCTTCGCTTGCATCCAGAGCTGCTAGTTTCGCGTCTGTACCCAATGCGCTCATGGCCGCGAAACCCTCGATAATTTCGGGTATGACTGGCGCTTCGGCTGATCCGCAAATCACCACGCGATGACGACCGCTTTTAATATCATCGACTGCCAACCTCAGATTATAAAGAAAGGTCGCACAGGCACCGGTCATCGCACCAGTACACCCAACGCTGCCACACATATAGGCGTTGATGAAGTCCGCTGGCATGGTATTTAAGCTAAACGCCAGTTGCTTAGAGGTCGGCCTCTTGTCTTTTAACCTGGCTTGAAAGTAGCCGTTAAGACCAAAGTCATCAACCTGACCGAAAGTGCTCGCAGCATAAACGGCTAACTCGTCTGGTTTGATTTGTTTTAGTACTTCATCCCACTCAATGCCCATCGAAAACAAGGCATCGGAGGCCCCTAAAATGGTGAGTTGCAAGCCTTTGGGATGGAATCGAGATGGATAGTGCTCGCTGGGGTCAAAGCCGGTTGGCAATAAACCAGCTGAACTAACTTCAAGCTTGCGCAATCGTTCCGAGCGTAATTCGCTGGTGCCTTGCATGTGTACTTCGACCTTTTGATCATCGATCGTTTTTACGACCCAATTAGCAGGAATTTGTTTCGGCAGCTCGGCTCGTTTTATAACGAATACAACAGGCTCGTTACTGGTAAGGGAAAAATGCTGTGTGCCACTAACCGCGTCTGGGTCAAAATGTTGTTTATGGATTCGCCGAATCAAGGTGTTATCCAAGATCTGTTGCCGATACCTTTTGGCTACATCATCTTCGCTTAAAACTGCGCCTTGTAAATCGATGTATCGTCCTTCCTGGTATTGCACAAGTTTCATCAATACCGCTAAGCCGCAAAGCGTCTCTTGTTGTTGCTCGATCGGTAGACTGTCTATAACTGTGCGCCGAAAACCATGGTGAAAAGAACTTCGGCCAGCCGCGTTATAACCACCGAAGCCAACGATTACAGGTAAATGTGCCATAGAGAAAGCAATATTGTGTTTAGTCTTCTAGAATTGGTGTCTAGTATAGAGTTGAGAATCAAGTAAAAATAAGAGAAATAAGCCAATTAATATGCCAATATGGCCAAACAATTCACCAAAATAGCCAAATTTTCTACTCTCAATGAAAATTGCCTTTGTTGGTTTTAGCGATATTCTTGCCACTAGTCTGACTAACGCCTATGAGCTGTTCTATGCAGCAAACCAGGCTGCCAAGCGCTTCGAACGTCAACGTCTTAAGCCAGCCGAACTTTATATTGTTACGCACCAAGCAGAGCTAATCTGTCTGCCAAATGGGCTGTCATTCGAGGCGAATGCCAGTTGGGCTGACAAGCGGCATTACGATCTGGTTTACTTGCCTGCAATCTGGCGAAGCCCGCTCCCCTCTCTGAGGAAATACCCGGATTTAGTTGTGTGGCTAAGAGATCAGTACGAAAACGGTGCAATCTTAAACGCCACTGGCACGGGCGTGTGTTTTATCGCTGAAACAGGCTTGCTGGATCGGCGCCCGGCAACTACTCATTGGCACTACTTCGATAGTTTCGCGAAGAAATATCCCAATATTGAACTCAAACGCCAACATTTTATTACTGAGGCCGGAAGGCTATTTTGTGCTGCTAGTATTAACGCTCAAACAGATTTATGCCTACATCATATTCATCGTTTTTATGGCCAAACAATCGCCAATCATCTAGCGCGACATTTTTCACACGAGGCGCGTCAACCATTTGATCGACTTACTTTTCATCAAGATGCCAATACCAGTCATCCAGATGAGTTGATACTGCAATCGCAATTGTGGTTGCAGAATCATTTAAGTCACAACGATATTAGTTTTGCCAAGGTTGCTGAGTTGTTTGGTATGAGCCAGCGTAATTATTTTCGTCGTTTTTTACGAGCTACCGATCAAACCCCCTCTCAGTATTTGCAGGGGCTACGTCTTAAAGAAGCGCAAGACCTATTGCGACGCTCGAATTTAAGTATTAGTGAGATCGCGTTTAGAGTTGGCTATGCCGATACGAGTTACTTTGCCAAGCTATTCAAACGCGAAAATGCAATCACACCGCGGCAATATCGCACCTCGGTGAGAGCTAAAATGTTTAGTTAATACTCGCCCGGATAAAGACAAGAAATCAGGCAAAAAGCACACTATAATTTAATTCATTGAGCACCTAACCACTTAGACCGGGAGTTAAAGAATATGCGACTTACCCTTATTGTTCTGTTTGGGGTTTTGTTTCACAGCATCAGTATCGCTGATACCAGTCAGGAGCAAGGCTTGGCAATTGCCAAAGAAATGAAGGCAAGAAATCTCGGCTGGAATAATTCGCAAAGCGATATGGTCATGATTTTGCGCACCAAACGCGGCCAGGAAATAAAGCGTCAAATGCGCAGCCGAACTTTGGAAGTTGAACGCGATGGTGATAAAGCTCTCACAGTGTTCGACACGCCATTAGATGTCAAAGGCACTAGCTTTTTGTCACACTCACATGTTGAAGGAAATGACGATCAATGGATTTTTATTCCAGCAGTGAAACGAGTCAAACGCATTAGCTCGCGTAATAAGTCCGGGCCGTTTTTGGGTTCTGAATTTGCATTTGAGGATTTATCCTCTTTTGAAATAGAAAAATTTTCATTCAACTTTATCAAAGACGATGCCATCGACGAACAGGAGATGTTTGTTATCGAAATGGATCCGGTAGACAAATATTCTGGCTATACTCGCGCGCAGGCATGGGTTGATAAGGACCATTACCGCGTTCACAAAATCGACTTTTACGACCGAAGAGATACTCTGTTGAAAACGCTTACTATCTCTGAATACAAACTATACAAAGATAAATATTGGCGAGCAGGCCTGCAACGAATGGAGAATCATAAAACCGGTAAAAGTACCGACATCATTGTTGAGAATCTCGAATTTGATGTAGGTCTGACCGATAAGGATTTCAATGAAAACCGCTTGCAACGCGCTCGTTAAAGCCGCTTTGTTCGGTCTTCTCGCCTTGCCACTTTCGCAGGCGGCGCAACTGGGACCTTTCAGTTTTGATGGCAGCATTGAGTTAGAACAACGGCTATTTATCGATGACAGCACACTGTCTGAGCAAGGCAATAGTCAGAGTAGTGTGCGCGTATTAAGTGAATTTTTCACTGAATGGAACGACGGCAACGATCGCCTGGTTGTCGAACCCTTTGCAAGGCTCGATAGTGAAGATGATCAGCGCTCGCATACTGATCTCAGGCAATTTCTATGGACTCACTATGGAGATAACTACGAGTTTAGCGCCGGAGTTGGCAAAGTGTTTTGGGGGGTTACCGAATCTCTGCATTTGGTCGATATTATTAATCAAACTGACCTGGTAGAGAATATAGATACCGAAGACAAACTAGGCCAACCTATGTTGCGCTATAGCTATTTGTCGGAAGTTGGAACCTTCGAAGCTTTTATATTGCCCTACTTCCGTGAACGCACATTTCCAGGCCAAGAGGGTCGCCTAAACGGCGGCATACTGGTTAATCAAAGTGCCGCTCAATATGAGTCGAGTCGCGCAGAATCAAATGTGGATTTCGCGCTGCGATATAGTCATAGCCTGGGCAATTGGGATATTGGCTTGGCCTGGTTTTCTGGCACTTCAAGAGAACCAGACTTACGACGCTTGTTTAACCCTCTGACTTTTGAAACTGCCCCGTTTTATCCTCAGATTGATCAGTTCTCGACCGATATTCAACTGACCACCAGCGGTTGGCTGTTTAAATTAGAGGCGATTCAACGTAATCATAGTGACTCGCAAATTCAAGACTTTGCGGCCGCAATTGGTGGCGTAGAGTATACGATAGTGGGCTTGTTCGGCAGCAGTTATGATCTTGGCTTACTAACGGAATATGCCTGGGACGAGCGAGGTGAAGCTGGTTTTGCGTTTTTCCAAAATGACGTATTCATCGGTGCTCGGCTGGCTTTTAACGACGTTAGCGATTCGCAACTCTTGTTTGGCTATTCCAGTGATTTAGATAATAGCGACAGTCGCGGGCTGTTTATTGAGGGCGCCACTCGCCTGGCTCCGGCGCTGACACTCAATATTGAAGCGCGTTATTTTGATTCTGACACCTTCACTGACCCTCTATTTGGCCTGCGCGATGATTCTTTTATCCAAATTGGCTTGGAGTATTTTTTTAACTAAAATGTAATTTGGCTCGGTGGTGTTGAGGGTTTTGCTAGCAATCAATTTATCTAATCGATTTACAGCAAATAATTAATTGGATAGATTGCGCAGCTTTCATTATATTCTCACGATCGATTACTATACTCGGCTCGCAGTTGAGTTAACCCCATTGCAATAGGAGTAAAAAAACATGTCACTTAAAGGTTCGAAGACCGAACAATCCCTGAAAGACGCCTTCGCGGGCGAATCACAAGCCAATCGCCGCTACCTTTACTTTGCCGCCAAGGCAGATGTTGAAGGCTACAATGACGTTGCGGCTGTATTCCGTTCCACTGCGGAAGGCGAAACTGGCCATGCTCACGGTCATCTGGAGTATCTGGAAGAAGTTGGTGATCCTGCCACAGGCCTGCCAATTGGTAATACTGAAGATAATTTGAAGTCAGCCATTGCTGGTGAAACTCACGAATACACCGATATGTACCCAGGTATGGCGAAAGATGCTCGCGATGAAGGTTTCGACGAGATCGCTGATTGGTTTGAAACCTTGGCCAAAGCCGAGCGTTCACATGCTAACAAGTTTCAGAAGACGCTCGATACTTTAGACGATTAAAACTCGTTCGTTGAAAGATATCTGAAAGGGGCCCACGCAGGCCCCTTTCTTTAATGACGTTTAAAAAAACCCATAAAATCTAACTATGAGTGAAGGCAGTTTAGAAGCACCTATTCGTCATCCTATTGACTGGAAAAGTGATTTTTTCTGGGACAAGGCGGATCTTGAATCGGAACTAGAACGGGTATTTGATATCTGTCATGGTTGCCGCCGCTGTGTATCACTGTGTGATTCGTTTCCTACTTTGTTTGATTTGGTGGACGAATCCGACACCATGGAAGTCGACGGTGTCGACAAAGCTGACTACATGAAGGTAGTCGATCAATGCTATCTATGCGATTTGTGCTTTTTAACTAAGTGCCCCTATGTGCCACCACATGAATGGAATGTAGATTATCCACATCTAATGCTGCGCGCTAAAGCACAGGATTTCAGAGAAAAAGGCACTTCGTTTCGCAATAAAACGTTAACGGCCACGGACGCCATGAACAAATTGATGAGCATTCCAGTGGTCAATCAAACTGGTAATGCCTTGCTTGGCAACAAGACGTTTCGTTCGGTGTTTGAAAAAGGTTTTGGCGTGCATCGTGACGCGCCGGTGCCAAAATACCATCGCAAGAATATGGTCAAAGTCACCGCTGAGTTGCCCTCACCTTCGGTTGCAGTGACACCGATTGGCCGAACCACTGGCAAGGTCGCTTTATACGCAACCTGTTACGGTAATTACAATACACCTGATCTAGGCAACGATTTCCTTAAGGTGTTTCGACATAATGATATCGACATTAAGTTAGTACCCAAAGAGCATTGCTGCGGTATGCCAAAATTAGAATTAGGCGACCTCGAATCAGTTGAGCGAAACATGGAGCTCAATATTCCTATTCTCGCTGAGCTGGTCGATGAAGGCTACGATCTGGTGGCGCCAATTCCCTCTTGCGTATTGATGTACAAACAAGAGTTGCCGTTGATGTTTCCCGATAACGAGCAAGTCGCTAAGGTGCGTGACGCCTTTTATGATCCATTCGAATATCTGGCAATTCGCCATAAGGGCGATGCCTTGAAAACTGATTTTAAAAATGAACTAGGCGATATTTCCTATCAGGTAGCCTGCCACCAAAGAGTTCAGCGAATTGGTAACAAAACCAGTGATGTTTTGGGCTTAGTACCGGGTACGAAAGTCCATCGTATTGAACGCTGCTCAGGCCATGATGGCACTTATGCAGTTAAAAAAGAAACCTATGATAAGGCCGTAAAAATTGCCCGGCCGGTGGTGCGAAAAATTGAACAGCAGTCACCACAGTACGTCACTAGCGATTGCCCAATGGCTAATGCGCATGTGGCGAAACTCGCTGGCGACGCTGCGCCGAGTAATGACCACCCTATGACTCTGCTATGCCGAGCCTACGGACTATAAATTGATGATCACTATGAATAAATTACTGACTCGCGTTGACTTGATGAGTCTTGAAGAGTACTCAGAAAAGCGCCCTGAATTTCGCGCCTTCGTGATGGAGCACAAAAAGACTCGTCAACTTCCGCTGGGTGATCATGCGCGCCTGTATTTTGAAAATCGTCTAACTATTCAATATCAAATTCAAGAAGTGCTGCGAGTTGAAAAAACCTTTGACGCCGCAGGCATTGAGGAAGAACTTGAGGCTTATAACCCATTGATCCCGGATGGTACTAACCTCAAAGCAACCTTTATGCTCGAGTATCCGGATGTTGACGAACGTCAGCAGAAAACACGAGAGCTAAGAGGTATTGAGCACAAAGTATGGTTGCAGGTCGAAGGCTGCGACAAGGTGTACCCGATTGCTAACGAAGATTTAGAGCGTGATGACGGTGAACGCACTTCAACTGTGCATTTTTTCCGCTACGAATTTACCCCAACCATGATCAGTGCCTTACAAAACGACGCCAAAATGGCAGCTGGCATTGAACACGACGCATACGCTGTTGCTGAAACCGAGCTGCCAGTTGAGATTCGTGATTCGCTAGTCGCTGATTTTGATGAGATTTCGATTAACTAGTACGACTATTAATTTTTTCTTTTTCAGGTTCACTCACTAATCCAGCTGCGATAATCAAAATGATACCGCCGGGCCGACTCAAGGCGTAGAAATCGACCGATGGCAGTTTGCGGATAGTTGCTCACGGCTTATTAGCTTGGATGATTTTGCCGAGCTCTTTAAATTCTTCGGCGCGCGGCGAGTTTTTACGCCACACCAGAGCGATACAACGATTAACGTTTTGTTTGGTTTTTATTCGGCGAATTTTTGCATCAGTATCGTGAGTAATATTCGCTTTAACTGCCATTTCAGGCAACAAAGTGATTCCGATGTTATTAACGACCATTTGCACCAAGGTATTTAAGCTGGTTGCCTGATAAGGAATACTCATATTATCCGGCTCCATGTTACAAGACTTCAGGGTTTGATCTCGCAAGCAGTGGCCGTCTTCCAAAAGCAGAATGTCTTGCTGCTTGATGTCACGCAAAGATACTTCCTGCTTTTCATTCAGCTGATGATCGTGCGGCAAACAGAGCACCAATGGATCAGAAAACAATGGCTCTATCTCAAATTTTCCGGTGTCATAAGGTAGCGCGAAGACTAAAACATCCAGCTGTCCTCGATTGAGTAGATCGATCAAATTAGGGCTAAGATCTTCGCGGATAAATAACTTGTTTTTGCCGTAGCGTTGTTGCATCTCAGTTAAGATGCGAGGCAATAGAAAAGGCGCGATGGTGGGAATAACTCCGAGGCGCAAATCACTTTTAAAGCGGCCCTTGGATTGTTTGGCGTGTTCACAAAAATTATCTAATAAATTCAGAATGTCTCGTGCTTCTGATACTAGCTTTTCCCCTATCGGCGTCAGTAATACGCGTGAACCACGTTCAAACAACGTAACTTCAAGGTTTTGTTCTAACTCATTGATGGCAGTACTTAACGCCGATTGAGAAACAAAACACGATTGCGCTGCGCGCCCAAAATGTTGGTGTTCAGCAAGTGCGCTTAGATAACGTAATTGTTTGACCGTAGGCAAATTCATTATCAAAAAAATTTATTTTGAATCAGCATCCAATAGATTCTACGAATGATAATGCTTGCCCTGCAATCAAGAGTGAAAGTGCCGAATAAAATTTAAAAACCACATCTTCGAAAGGGCAAAAAGCCAATTATGCAGAAAAAAGCACCAAACAATTTGTTTGGTGCTTTAAAATTTAAACAACAACTTTTCTTAGCGGGCTTTTAGTGCCGCAATACGTGTATCAAGCGGCGGATGAGTCGAGAACCACTTTTTAACCTTACTGTTGATGCCAAACGCGGCCAACTGATTCGGCAAAGTGCCAGCCTGCCCTTGTTTGAGGCGTTCTAAAGCCGCGATCATCTTTTGTGTGCTGGCGTAGTCAGCGCCACCAGCGTCAGCGCGAAACTCTCTTTGTCGGCTGAAAAATGCCACCACAACAGATGCCAGAAAACCAAAGACAATTTGGCCGACATAAAAGCCAATATAGTAGCCGAAACCTCGGCCATCGCGATCAATCAGCATTGCTAAAGCGCGCGCGAGCAACAACACAAAGGTATTCACTACACCTTGTATCAGCGCCATAGTAACCATATCGCCGTTGGCTACGTGCGCAATCTCGTGACCCATGACTGCTTCCGCCTCGTCACGGGTCATATTTCTTAATAAACCCGTTGATACCGCAACTAGGGCGTTGTTTTTGTTTGCACCGGTAGCAAAGGCATTCATCTCTGGCGTATCAAAAATACCGACTTCCGGCATGTTGATACCAGCTGCTTCGGCTTGTCTTGCGACGGTTGTTAGAAGCCATTGCTCAGTTTCATTACGTGGTGTTTCAATCATCTGTAAGCCAGCCATGCGTTTGGCCATGCTTTTTGACATAAACAGCGATATCAAAGAGCCAGCGAAACCCAACACCGATGCCCAGATGATAATGCCAGCGTTTCCACCCACTATTTCAGGCGGTAAAAGTGCAAAAACAATGCCCAAAACCACCAAAATTCCGAAATTTGTGGCTAAAAAGTAGAAAATACGTCTCACAATTAGTGCTCCTCAAGCATAAACAACGCCTATAATATGAGGCGGTAATGAGCGGGGTTCAAGCGGTGAATCCTAATATTTCGTTAAAGGTTGTTGATCCTGTGTGATCAAAACGAACCGAATAGCATCGCGATCAAATAATAATGAGGGTTCAAGGTGATTAGTCGCCTCAAAAAAATGCTCAAAACGTCGGAGAGGCGTGGCGAGCCTAATGATGAAGACTTAAAACTCGCAGCGGCGACCTTGATGTTTGAGGTGATTCGCTCGGATGGTCGGGTCGACAAAGTCGAATTAATCTATATGGGCGAAATTCTACGTCGTGAGTTTAAGCTTAGTGACAGCGATTTAGACGAACTTTTTAAAACCGCCAAAGACAGCGCGCACAATGCGACCAGCCTACAGGGATTCACGCGTGAAATTTGTGAAAGCTGGGGCAACGCTAAACGCATGAAATTATTAGAGTATTTATGGATGCTTGCTCTGGCCGATGATCGCATAGACCCGCATGAACGACATCTGGTGCGCAAAGTGGCGGGGCTTTTGTATCTTAATGAGTCACAAATTGTTCAATCCAGAGAGAATGCTAAGCGAGAATTGGGCGTTCAAAACTAAATGCCTTCGGGCTTGATCTAGTCCATTCATCGTATTGTGAAAAATTGTTAATTCATCATAATTCCCCCACCCTACACTTTCAGTAAAACAATCGGGATAGAAATTATGAGCTTTGCTGACTTACTCGATCACCGCCGTCTCGAACTCTCAGAAATAGAAATAGAAATCGAAGAAGATATTGATTTGAACCTTGCTGCGGCAACCATTATGTTTGCCGTCATTACAGCCGACGATAGTGTCGATCAAATCGAAATAGCCTATCTTGTTGAAATCCTGCGCCAACGTCATGGACTCGATAGCTTCGAAATTAGCGAGATACTTAATGCGGCGAAACGTGCCGTCAACAATGAGCAAGAAATCGAATCATTTCTAGAGTTGCTCAGAGAAAGCTGGGATCCACGAGAACGAGCCCAATTGCTCGATGACCTTTGGGAGATTGCGGCTGCCGATAAAAACATTCGAGCAGAGGAGCGAATAACAATAGACCGATTCGCTAATGCTTTGGAGTTAGATATCGAATCTATTACCAAAGCTCGTTATATGGCAGAGCAAAAACTAGAATTAAATATGTCCTAGTTCTAAAATAGCCGTCGTTTCTCTCAGACCATAATGTGGTTACATGATCCGACGACTTTGCCTGCTCTTCGTGAGCCTCACACTCTTTGCCTGCAACAATGCTTCGAATCAAGGTGCGATTGATTCGACAACTGAACGAAGCTCGGCGGCGCAAAGCAAACCAATCAAACTCAAACTTGCCCATGGCTGGCCCAAGGGTTTTCCATTATTCGGAGAATCAGTCGAAGACTTTGCCGAATTAGTGTCGGCTATGTCGGATGGGCGGATCGAAATTTCAGTTGATAGCACCAATAAGCATAAATCCGCCTTTGGTATTTTCGATTTCGTAAAAAGCGGCCAATACGACATCGGTCAAACTGCCTCATACTATTATGGTGGCAAGGATCCCGACGCCTTATTCTTTTCTTCAATGCCATTTTCGATGACCGCGCAGGAACAATGGGCATGGTTTTATCATGGTGGTGGCTTGGAGCTCGCCAATGAAGTCTATGACAAGCATGGGATCCAGGTGGCACTCGGTGGAAACACCGGCATGCAAATGGGTGGCTGGTTTAGAACGGAAATACGCAGTATTGATGATCTTAAGGGTTTAAAAATGCGTATCCCAGGTTTTGGTGGCAAGGTTATCGCCGGAGTTGGTGTCGTACCGACCAATATTCCTGCTGGTGAGCTTTATCAGGCTCTAGAGCGCGGCACAATAGATGCACTCGAATGGGTCGGCCCTGGATTAGATCTACGCATGGGCTTTCATAAAGTTGCGCCCTATTACTATAGTGGCTGGCACGAGCCGGGAACCGAGCTTATGTACTTCTTTAACAAGGCCAAGTTTCAAAGTTTACCTGATTGGGCTCAGAGCATTTTGCTAAACGCGGCTAAGCTCACATCTTATAATATGACCACTGCTACTTTTGCGGCTAACGCTGAAAATTGGCAAACCATTGCCACGCAGTTCCCGCAAGTACAAATTAAAAAATTTCCCCCTGATGTGATTGCTGCACTGAAAGAATCAAACCAACAATTACTTGAAGCTGAGAAAGCGCGTAGCCCTATTGCCGCGAAAATCATAGAGTCTCGTGAGACGTTTTTAGCTAAAGCGCGCAGTTGGACTGATATTGGCGAGAAGCTTTATCTCGACTCCATCGTCGATTGATAGTGCTTTCATGAACCTATTCATTCGGTTTATCTACCGTGTGACCGATTGGTTAGGCGTAGTCGCTTGTTTGTTACTGATCAGTTTGGTCGCGCTAATTAGCTTTAATGTATTAGCACGATATGCCTTCAATGCCTCCTCGATAGGCTTGGAGGAGCTGGCCTGGCATTTTTATGCGCTCATTTTTTTGTTTGGTATTCCCTATGCGATGCGTCATGGCGCTCATGTGCGCGTTGACGTTATCTATGAGCGCTTTTCAAACCAATGGCAAAACTGGGTTGATTTACTCGGCACTGCCCTTTTTCTGATTCCCTTTGCCGCGATCGTCGTGTGGTCAGGCTGGCATTTTACCCTGGCGGCCTATCAATTGGGCGCTCAGCCTACGTCCTTGGCGGAGTTTTTCACCATGTTGGTTGGCTCTGGCATCGGCGAGCAATCTCAGGACCCTGGCGGTTTGTTAAACCGCTGGTTAATTAAAGGTGCCATTCCGTTTTCATTTTTAGTGTTGTTACTCACGGCGATCGCAATATTATTCGAAAAACTACAAATCGTAATAGCAGGCAGTGATCAATGATTGGCATCACTATCTTTATTGTCGCCCTGCTTTGTTTGTTATTTGGTTACCCCGTGGCATTTACCTTCGCTGCGATTGGAATCTTTTTCGTTATCGCCTTTGCTGATCCTTCTCAGCTGGCGCAAATTCCGTTTCGCATTTATGCCAATATGGGCGATAACGGTCAGGGTTTGGTTTTGATGGCTGTGCCCTTGTTTATTTTCATGGGCTTAATTCTGCAAAGAACCAAGTTAGCAGAGCAATTATTGGAATCAATGGGTTTATTATTTGGTTCAATTCGAGGCGGTTTGGCGGTATCAACGATTTTGGTAGGTGCGCTACTCGCCGCATCAACTGGTGTGGTTGGTGCCAGTGTGGTCGCCATGGGACTCATTTCCCTGCCGGTGATGCTTCGCCACGGTTATCGAACCGAATTGGCGGCAGGTACCATTAGTGCCGCTGGCACTTTAGGGCAAATCATTCCGCCATCAATTGTGTTGATCATTTTAGCCGACGTGCTCAATGTGCCAGTTGGTGATCTGTTTAAGGCATCCTTAGTGCCAGGTTTGGTATTGATCGCTGCCTATGTGGTCTACGTTATTCTTTATAGTTTTATCAAACCAGACGCCGCACCAGCAATTCCCCGCGGTAATGAAGATGGGAATACCAATCAGATAATTATCAAGGCTTTGCTTGCCGTAGTGCCGCCTCTGGCACTGATTTTGGTAGTACTTGGTTCTATCTTTAACGCCATTGCTACCCCAACGGAATCTTCTGCCCTGGGTTGCCTTGGCGCAATTTTACTGGCCATGATCTATCGAAAATTCTCTTTTGCAATGCTTTGGGATAGTGCCCAGGAAACGGTCAAAATCACGGCTATGGTATTCGCCGTACTACTTGGGGCATCAATATTTTCAATGGGCTTCTCCTACACTGGCGGCGAAGAACAGGTCGAACAGTTATTGCTCTCTATCCCAGGAGATAAATGGGGCTTTTTAATCGCCATCATGTTGCTGATCACACTGCTGGGCTTTTTCTTAGACTACATTGAGATCTCCTATATTGTTTTGCCCTTAGTGTACGCAGTTGTTATAGAACTAGGCATTAATGAGGTTTGGTTTGCCATACTTGTCGCCATGAATCTACAAACCTCTTTTTTAACGCCACCTTTTGGTTTTGCGCTCTTTTATCTAAAAGGTGTGGCACCTGATTCTGTACAAACCACGCAAATTTATCGTGGCGCAATTCCTTTCATTGCCATTCAATTGGCCGTGCTATTTAGCTTGTTGTTTTTTCCTGAATGGTTCGGCTTGTCGGCCGAAGCGAAACGTTTATGGTAAAACATTGGTCGAGCAATGAGTATTGAGGCGTTTAGGTACCGTTGCCAGGATGGCGCGAGCAATCAATTAAATCTGATTGACAATGGTAGCGATACCGCCATTTTATGTATTCCTGCTATGGGTATGCGGGCCGCCAAATACCAAAACTTGTTATTTAGTTTGAGTGAGCAGGTGGGGTTGAGTGTTGCCAGTTTCGATTTGCGAGGCAACGGCGCTAGTTCGGCAAGAGCCGCCAGATCAAAAAAGCCATACTCAAATTTCGGCTATCATGAATTGCTTGAACTAGAATTACCTGCCGCTGTAGACGCGCTCAAGCAGCGTTTACAACTGGGTAAGATTGTGCTGTTTGGTCATAGCCTTGGTGGTCAAGTAGCGATTCTCGGACAAGCTATCGACATCAAAGAAATCCAAGGAATCGTGCTCAGTGCATCCTGCTCGGTTTATTACCGCGGTTGGCCTGTTCCTGGTCGCTACGGGCTATTTGCTCTCTCGCAATTGGCAGCGCTAATTGCCCGCCTTATGGGTTACTTCCCGGGTCGGAAATTAGGTTTCGGCAATCGAGAAGCAAAAACCATCATGATTGACTGGGCAAGAAACTGCCGCAGTGGAGAGTATCGTCTGGTCGGCTCAGTCAGAGACTTCAGAGTTGAACTAAAAGAACAACAAATACCGATACTGGCGCTGAATTACCAAGATGATCTTTTTGCACCACCATCAGCGACCCAATACCTAAGCAACTTTCTGCCGTTGTCGCCCGTCACACAAATCACATTTAGTGCTAAACAATTAGGCCTCAAAAAAGCTGACCATTTTAGCTGGCTACAAAGCCCTGATGTGCCCGTAGGCGCAGTAAAAAACTGGTTACTTGAGGCTCAATTATTGAATCCGGATTGAGTTATAGATCGTTGTTTGAAAATCAATTAGCGAGCATGGCTCGATATCGCTATTAGCCTCACTGTTTTACATCAAGAGTGCTAGAATCGCGCCACGTTTGAGCATCAAAATGATGCGCATCTCAGACTAACCAGGCATCTCATTGCCCATTACTGTCGCTAATCGCCTCCCAGTGTTTATGAAAGCAAGTTCTTCATCGCCAATTGCTCATCCACCATTACCAGCCAAGGCTGGTGAAGTATTGAATTGGCGCAATCTAAACGGCGTATCAAGCAGTCTGGCGGTAAGTAATTTAGCTCGACAACACCTCGAAGCACCGATAGTTTACGTTTGCGCGCAAGCCAGCCAGCTACCGATAGTTAATAAAGAGTTGGCATACTTTTTAGGCGATGAAGTGCCAGTGCTGAGTTTTCCTGATTGGGAATGCTTGCCATACGATCGAGTTTCTCCACACCCGGAGATCAGTTCCGCACGCTTATCCTGTTTATATCGGCTTCCTCGGCTCAAACGCGCGGTTGTTATCCTGCCGGTATTCGCCTTAATTCAACGACTGGCGCCACCAGAGTATATTAATGGCAACACCTTTGATTTGAGTATTGGCGATGAGATCGACAGCGAATCCTTTCGGATCATGTTGACAGATTCTGGTTACTATTCAGTCGAACAGGTGATGTCGCCCGGTGAATTTGCGATTCGCGGCGGCATCATCGATGTGTTTCCGTCCGGCGTAGAGCAGCCATTTCGACTCGATTTATTCGACACTTCGATTGAGAGCATTAAGTTATTCGATCCGCAGACTCAGCGCTCGCAGGAATCACTGCAGCAGATAAAAATTCTTCCTGCTCGAGAAACGCCATTAGATCAGGCAAGCATTCAAAGATTTCGACAGAATTTTCGTGCGCAAATCGATGGTGATCCTCAGCAGGCGCAAATCTATCGGGAAGTTTCAAAAGGGCTTGCGTCCAATGGCAGCGAATTTTATTTACCGCTATTTTTTGATAATACTGCCAGCTTCTTTGACTACTGTCCTGAGCAAACCAGCTTTGTGTTTGAAGAAGGCGTAGCAGAAGCCTTCGGCGATCTATTTAAAGACGCGCAGGATCGATACGACAGTGTTAGCGCAAACTCTGAATGGCCACCGCTGGCGCCACATGATTTATTTCAAGCCAGCGATGAAATGTTTGCTCGATTAAAAGCATATCGTCGTGCTCAGTTAGTAAACTTAAATCTTAAAAACAATAGGCATCTTATTGATTTTAATATAAAACCTTCTACGAAATTCACTTTAAACCCCAGAAGTGAGGCACCCTATTCTGAGTTCATTGACTATTTGCGTGATACCCCAAGTCGCAAATTATTAATCGCCGAATCAGCTGGCAGACGCGAATCTCTGTTAGGTTTATTACGCCAGCATGGTTTGTCGGTTTCGGTAGTAGATGGCTGGCAAGAGTTTCTCGAGACCAGAGACGCGCTATGTTTGAGTGTCGCTGAGGTAGATCGAGGTGCATTGATCGCCGATGACCAAAGCAGCGAATCTCTGGAGATTCTTGCCGAATCACAACTTTATGGCGAACGTCGAGTTCAGCGTCGCCAACGATCAGATAAAAACCGTGACCCTGATGCCATCATCCGCTCATTAGCAGAGCTTAAAATCGGCGACCCAGTGGTGCATGAAGACCATGGCGTTGGCCGCTATCGCGGATTAGAAATACTAAATCTTAATGGCCATGACAATGAGTTCGCCATTATTGAATACCACGGCGGTGATCGGGTTTACATTCCAGTATTGTCGCTGGCGGCGGTCTCCCGCTATGTTGGCGGTAGCCCAGATTCAGCACCATTACATAAAATGGGCAGCGAAGCCTGGATTAAATTAAGAAAAAAGGCCAAAGAGAAAGCTTACGACATCGCGGCAGAACTATTAGATATTCAGGCCTTACGAATGGCGCGTGTTGGGCATGCCTTTCCGATAGCTGATCATAGCTATGAGGCCTTTGCCTCAGGTTTTGAATTTGAGGAAACCCCTGATCAGTCGCAGGTCATCGGCGATGTTGTGAATGACATGGTGGCGAGCAAACCGATGGATCGCCTGGTTTGCGGCGATGTGGGTTTCGGTAAAACCGAAATCGCCTTGCGAGCTGCCTTTATGGCGATCAATGGCAGCAAACAAGTTGTGATGTTGGTGCCGACTACCTTGCTGGCACAACAGCACTATAACAATTTCGCCGATCGCTTCGCCGACTGGCCGGTTAAAATAGAGTTACTCTCGCGATTTCGTTCGCCGAAGCAAACTGATCAAGCGCTCGCTGGCTTAAAAGACGGTACGGTAGATATCGCCATTGGCACACACAAATTATTGCAAAAAGGCATTAATTTCAAAGACCTAGGATTAATGATTATCGATGAGGAGCATCGTTTTGGAGTTCGTCAAAAAGAGCAACTTAAAAAATTGCGAAGCCAGGTCGACATCCTCACGCTGACAGCAACACCGATTCCTCGTACTTTGAACTTTGCGCTGTCGGGCTTGCGAGATATTTCTGTGATCGCCACTCCCCCTAAGGCGCGGTTGGCGGTCAAAACCTTTGTGCGAGAATGGGATGATGCCCTTCTAAAAGAAGCAATTTTGCGTGAGATTCGCCGTGGTGGTCAGGTGTATTTTCTACATAACGAGGTTCAGACCATCGAAAAAACCCAGGCTCGATTACAGGAATTAGTACCCGAGGCGCAGATTGCGATTGGTCATGGGCAAATGCGCGAACGCGAGCTCGAACAAGTGATGCGTGATTTTTATCATCAGCGTTTTAATATTTTACTTTGTACTACCATTATCGAAAGCGGTATCGACGTGCCGACCGCCAACACCATTGTGATTAATCGCGCTGATCGTTTTGGATTAGCTCAATTGCATCAACTACGTGGTCGTGTCGGGCGATCGCATCATCAGGCATATGCCTATATGTTGACGCCAGCTCTCAACAGCATGACCGATGATGCGCGAAAGCGATTAATCGCCATTGAACAATTAGATACCTTGGGCGCTGGTTTTGCACTTGCGTCGCAAGATCTCGAAATTCGCGGTGCTGGTGAGTTATTAGGCGAATCGCAAAGTGGCATGATTGATCAAATTGGCTATAGTTTGTATTCCTCTTTCCTAGATCAGGCGATTGACAGTATCCAACGAGCGCGTAAGAAAAAACGCGGCGAGAAAATTGATGAACCGGTTCGACAAAACCAGGTTGAGGTAAATTTGAACATTCCCGCCCGCTTCCCGGATGATTACATTCCAGATGTACATTTGCGTTTAACACTTTATAAACGCATTGCTACGGCTAGCATCCAACAACAATTGGAAGAGCTGCAAATCGAATTCATCGATCGCTTTGGTTTGCTGCCTGACGCCGCTAAAAATCTTTTTCGCATTGCACAGATAAAGATTATCGCCAGTCGCTATGATATTAAATCGATTGATATCGGCCCCGCCGGCGGCGCAATTAAGTTCCATGCAAACCCACGTATAAATCTAGACAATCTGATGCGTGAAGTAGCGTCTAAACCAAATGAATTCCGTTTTAGCGGCGCTGAGAGCATACAACTAACGCGCGCTACGCAAGAGCCCGAGCAGCGTTTTAAGTTAGTAGATGACGTAGTGGCGCTATTGGTTTAACGCTATCGGTTTAAAAAGGCATTAATGAATTTCAACAGGCGTGATGCACAGAGCATGACTTTTAAAACATTGGTCGTTGATGGCATGGTCATTCATGTTAAACGCTCTAAGCGTCGCAGCTTACAATTAGAGGTTGGTGTTGGTGGGGTACTGGCGCGCGCACCATTAAGAATGAGTGAGACGAATATCTGCGACTTTGTGCGTCAAAAGCGTCACTGGTTAAACAAACATTTAGCCAATCAGCCTAAGGAGTATTTACCGCTGTCGCTTATTAGCGGCTCAGCAATACCGTATTTAGGGCAAGAGATACAGCTGGTTATAGACCAAAATAGCTCTGGACCAATGGTTCTCTCTTCCCTGAATAAAACGCCTTATCTGCGGTTAACCGCTGCTCGTTGTCAGCGAGAGATCACTGATTTCGTGCGAGACAAACTGGTGCGCTGGTATCGACAAAAAGCCGAGGATGAGTTTACTGACTTAGCCGCACAGTTATCATCAGCAATGGGCTTAGCTGCGCCAAAGTCAGTAAAGGTTAGAGACTATAAACGCCGTTGGGGCAGTTGTGATGCCAAAGGCCAGCTAAGTTTCAATTGGCGGTTAATTATGGCGCCCCAACCAGTAATTCGATATGTGGTAGTGCATGAACTAGCGCATCGCTATGAGTTTAATCATTCGACTCGCTTTTGGCACATTGTTGAGCGTCATCAAGCTGATTGGCAAGAACAACGTGATTGGTTGTATCGCTATGGTCTTTCCTTATATCGGCTCTAGCATTTGGTAGCCATCAGGCCTTCAGATGCTCAACGACTTCAATCAATCGTTGGTCCTGCCAGCTATCTCCTCGCCAATTGCTGATAAAGCCACAATGCCCACCATGATCGCTACTGGTAACCATTAGATTGGCATTGTCGGCCAATTGTTCGGCGTCTTTGGCAGGAATCATCATGTCATCTTCCGCAAAATGAATAAAACATGGTACTCGCACTGTCGATAAGGCATCGCCACTGATGGCATAAGCATCAAAGTAACGATTGGGGTCACGATAATCGGTAAATCTTGGAATCAAAGCTTGATTCATGTCATCAACTCTTAGCAAAGATTCAAATTGTTCGGCGTCAACGTAATCAGGCCAGTGCTTGGATTTGAGTCTTAAAGAACGCTTCCATTTGCGTACAAAGTATCGATCATATAAGCAGTTTTTGGCTTGCGTAAGCCGCTGATTGGTGAGCGCTGGATTAACCAAGGGGCAAAACGCAGCAACCACATCAATTGCTGGTTTCGCTGACTGAGTTATTCTTTCGTCAGCCGCCGCTCTTAAAGCAAAATTACCGCCCAAGGAAAACCCGCTCAAGACGATATATTGATAATCAAAGCGCGACTGAATATTTTTTAAAGCAGCGACTACTTCAGCTAGCATTGTTGAATTAAACGCCTTTCGATTTAAATGATGCGAGTAACCATGGTCTCGCAAATTCAGGCGAAATACATCAACACCATGATTAAGTAATTCGGCTGCTGCCGACATCATGTAAGTGGATTCATGACAACCTTCCCAACCGTGAATCATTATCACCAAAGTTGATGAGCGTTGATCACCAGCTACGTTGTAGAATCCCTGCAAGCGCACATCGTTGCCACAATCGAGAATCATTTCATGTTGCGCGAGTTTATGTCTAGCAAAACGCTTTGTCACCAGCCATTTGCGCGGCATGATACTCGAAAAAATAGTCTGAATATGAGGGTTACTAAGCCCAATTGGCGGTTTAAATTCGCTGAAATTTGGCGAGATTAATTTAGAATTAATTCGGGGATTAATCAAGGATGTCACAATGAATAACAATAATGCTTTGAAATTATCGCAGCGAAATTACACAATATCGCCGAGAATATACATCGATACGATCAATAATGCGTGTCAGCCATATGTCTATGCAATCATATCCAGCAATTCTAAAACAGATTTTATTGGTCGGGCTCAGCTTTTGCCTATTATCAACGACAGCTAAAGCTAATAAAGAGTACCAGGTTGAGGTACTCGTTTTTGAACCTCTGCAAGCTGGGGCCGCGAGTGAGAGCCATCATTATATTGCGCCACGTGAGATGAAACACGAGGCCCGACACTGGTTATTATCACCGAGTTTGCTAAATCAGGAAGCTAAGCTGATCTCTCAATCTGATCAATATGTTCTCAAGCATCACTATGCATGGGGTATAGAGTCTCTGCCCTATGAAAAATCAGCCAATTACACCGTCGTAGAGCGTGATATTAAGGGGTATATCAAGGTCTATGCCGATCAACTTTTGTTCGCCAACTTAGACATAGATTTTCAAGGTTTTCGAATGCGCGAGAAGCGCCGTTTAAAACTGAATGAGAAGCACTATTTTGATCATCCCAAGTTCGGTATTCTTATGCAGGTCTCGCGCTTGGAAAAAGTTCAAGAAACTGAGGGGGATAAAGCACGGAGCGAACAACCACAGGAAGATGGTGGCGTTGATGATCAACTAAAATCGAGCAGATAGGGAATAGCAAGGAAAGCCGGATCGTCAGGCGCTCTTCTGATTTAATATTTCAGCTTGGTACTCAGGCACCAGCATTTCTAAACAATCGATCAGGCTCTCGTCGTAACGATCAAGTTTTTCGCTGATTCTGGCAAAGACAGTTCTGACCTGCTCTGAGTCAACCTGTCTGGTCGACGCCAACATGATCTTCTCGTAGTCAGTTGAGGTGAGATTCTCCTCATTATGAAACAGTTCTTCATGGAGTTTCTCACCTGGGCGCAGACCGGTATAGACAATTTTCACGTCGGTATTAGGGTGCTTGCCGGATAGGCGAATGAGTTGCTCGGCCAGCTCAGCAATCCTAACCGGCTGCCCCATATCAAGCACATAAATCCGCCCATCTTCGCCCATAGCGCTGGCTTCGAGAATCAGCTGAGTTGCCTCAGTGATGGTCATAAAGTAGCGCGTCATTTGCGGATCAGTAACGGTGACCGGCCCACCTTGTTTGATCTGCTTTTGAAATTTTGGGACCACACTGCCCGCTGAGCCAAGCACATTGCCAAATCGAACGGTAATGAATTTAGTATCTGAGCTCAAAGCCAACTGCTGACAATAGATTTCTGCAACGCGTTTACAGGCGCCCATCAAACTACTTGGGTTAACGGCTTTATCGGTAGAGATTAGTACAAATTTCTCAGCTTTGTATTCCACCGCTAGGTCAGCAATGGTTTGCGTGCCTATGGCATTATTTTTAATCGCTTCGCGCACCTGGCCCTCTAACAAGGGCACATGCTTGTAGGCCGCCGCATGAAATACTGCCGTGGGTCGAAAACGTTGAAACACATGATGCGCCGCAGCCTTATCACAGACATCGCCTAGAATTGGCGTCACCTTAATACCCGGGAAGCGCTCCAACAATTCTTCTTCAATGCTATAGAGGTTGTATTCACTTTGATCAAACAACACCAGATGAGCTGAACACACTGAAGCCAGTTGTCGACAAAGCTCTGAGCCGATTGAGCCTCCGGCGCCGGTCACTAAAACGGTTTTATCACATAAACTGTGTTTAATACGATGCCAGTCAAGCTTAACTGGGTCACGACCAAGTAAATCATCAATGCGAACATCCCGCATATCACCGAGTTGCACCTGCCCGCTGAGTAATTCGTGCGCGCCAGGCAGTGTCTTAAACTCCACGCCAGACCGTTCGCAAAGCTGCACCAGGCGCTGCATTTGCTCATCGTTGGCGGAAGGCACAGCGATCAAAATAAGGTCAATGTCCCAGCGTTGGATCAAATCGTCCAGCACATCCGGAGATGCCACGATCGGCACACGATGAATTTGGCGGCCTATTTTGCTTGGATCATCATCCAGAAAAGCGACGATATTGTAGCGGTTGGGATGATTGCGACGCAGGTCTCTTAGTAATTGTTCTCCCGCTGCCCCTGCGCCAAGAATAAGTACTTTGCGACCAGCGCGAGTTGAGAAATGCCGATCACGAAACAGCCGGTAAACTAATCGCGAGCTACACATTAACAAACCAAGAATTAATGCATAGAGGATAAAGGCGGAGCGAGGCACAAACATTAATCGCTCAGCAACCAAAAATAGTGTAAAGGCGATAGCCGCTGTTCCAACCACCACAGATTTACAAATCAGCGTTAGATCCGGCAATGAAACAAATCGCCATTCGCCGCGGTGCACACCGACGAACAGGTTGCTAAAGGTTTGCACTGCGATAACCACCGGCAAGGCATAAATAGCACTTTTAAAGAAAATATCTGGAACCGGTTCTAAATTAAAACGCAGCCAATAAGCGCCTAGCCAGGCCAGCGGGATAACCATGACATCATGCAATATGATGCGCCAGCGATAGACCAAGCTACTGATTGATTTAATCATTCGTTTTATGTGTGCGTTGGCAAAATAGAAACAAAATCCAAAGCGCGATAAAAACTGCTAACTCAAGACCTATAAACATCGGAATCATAGCATGATGTGCCAAACTGAGTGTGGCCAGCACAGAGCAAAAAATCATCAACACGATAGCGCCTAAAGTCACGCGTTGATGGCTAAATCCAAGCTGCACAAATCGTTGATATAAATGCCGTCGATGTGGTTGCCAGAATGGCTCTCGTTTGAACATTCTTATCAATAGCGTGGTCGTCGCATCGAGGATAAACACAGCAAACAACAGCACCAGCGACAGGATCGGCACATTATGCCGAGTTTCTAATAAAATCATCAGCATCGCGAAAAAAGCGCCAAGCGTGACACTGCCAACATCGCCCATAAATATCTTGGCTGGTTGCCAATTCAATAATAGGAATCCGTAACTGGCAGCGGCGACCACCAAACAATTAAGTGCCAACAAATGATTGTCTAAAAAGTATAACCAGCTTGCCAAGGTTAGCCCGGCGACAATGGCTTGCGAAGCGGCGATGCCATCGATGCCATC
>CAYVYS010000020.1:0-57848 GCA_964455815.1 uncultured Gammaproteobacteria bacterium | reverse complement strand
ACTCGATCAACAGCTCACCGAATTTTGGTATTCGTTGCCAGCGCTTGGTCAATCCCTCGCTGCTATTTTCGTCACGATTGCCCTTTTTTATGTTGTGCGCTTTGTGTTGTTACGGCGCCTCGAAAAGCTTGCCGCCAAAACCGACAACGATTTCGACGATCGTTTAATTCATTTTATTAAACAGTTTCTTTGGTTAGCGGCTCTGTTCGGCGGCTTTATCTGGGTATTGCGTATCAACGGCATTCAGGTAGGCCCAGTATTAGCAGGCGCGGGTATTTTTGGTATAGCCATCGGTTTAGCCGCGAAAGAAACTTTGGCCGATATTCTTGCAGGCATTTTCTTAATCGCCGACCGCCCTTTGCGCATCGGTGACCGAATCATTATCGACAAAATTGGTAAACACTGGGGCGGCTGGGGCGATGTGGTCGATATCGGTTTGCGCCGCACCACGATTCGCAATACCGACGGCGTTGTTGTTAACTACCCCAATGCGGTATTAGCTTCTTCTACCATTAAGAACTTTTCAATGGACCCGCAGCCAGTGCGTGCGCGAATCCGTTTTCAAACCGATTACTCCGTTTCGCCAGCACTAATCAGAGAACTCACTATCAACACCATTAACAAAGTTGACGGCATCATCGACGATTCAACCTCAGTGGTAGTGCGGTCGATCTGGGATGATGACCAAGGCCACTTGCTCTCAGGCGTGCTCTACGAAGCCAGATACCGATTAGAAGATGTCAAAAAACGCACAGTATTGCGCTCGACTGTTCTAGAGAATTTGATCGAGGTATTTCAAGAGAACGAAATACAAATGGCAGCGATGCCGATAAAGCAAGTTTGATTGAATTATTGCCCAGAGCAATTGTAAGACAGACCGATTATTTAGAAAGAGCGCTTGCTTAAAACCCTGCAACGCCAATAGGCTTTGCCAGTACTTCGCTTAAGTAAATAGCCTTTGTCGATAAGGCTTCGCTCGACAAACTTGTTGAATAGCCGGTGGCCCACAAAGACAACCCTTTTATTATTTTGTGCACGCTCATCCAGGATATTTGCAGCAAGCTTTGCTCTTTGTTTAGCTGCCGAAAAACTTTCAGCACCGGCTTGGCAACCCAGCAACCAGGCTAAGCGAAAAAAGACAAGCCAGAACCGAACTGGAAGCCTAGGGAAGCTTAGGCTGGCGTGAGGTAACTCCATTTCACGAAATTGCGTGCCTATTTCATCAATGTGTTCATAGCCTAAAATTCTTGCTGAATCGCTCGAGCGAGCAAGACTACTACAGACCACATAGTCAGAACCGTCTATTAATTGCTGAATTTTGCGATTCGATATGTCGTTGAGAATTGGTGCTGTGTTGTACTCTTGAATCCAGCCTCCAAATTCTCTCGGAGAAAACCAAGCATTGAAATCAATTTTTGGTTTACCGTGCCGAATAAGAACGATGGAAATAATCTTGATAGCTACTTCTTTACAGCAAAGATAATTTTATCTCTCGCATCAAGAGGTAAATCAGCGCTTAAATTTAAATACAATATTGAGGTGATTCTTTACTTTGTAGAGTCGCCAGGGCCGCCAACTGAAAACATAGTCCTTTAAGAAAAAGCATGATAACAATGTCACTAAAAGTGTTAAAGCAAGCGCTATTGGCGAGAGTGTCATGTTGCTCCCGAAGCCTGATACGAACAAAATTGCACCAAACACTACGCCGCTTATACCCAAGGCCGATTCAACACACATACATTCAGATTCGTGCGCTTGGCTACTTCGTTTGCGGTTTACCAACAGGATAAACAGATCTCGAATTAAACTTTGAAGTAAAAAAGCACCGGCCAGATAAAGTACTAATCTAGGTAGAGCAAGCGCTTGTGTAAAAGAGGTAGATAACGAGTAAACCAGGCCACAAAAACCTACTATTAATACCAGTTCAACTTTCTCGGCGGTCGTCATTAACCAGAAATTGCCTGAGCTAGAATCCAGCGTTGTTAGTTGACATTATTATTGATCGGCACTTGCACACACTTACCTAGATTATGAATTTGACCGTAGAGCGTATGCCCGACAAAGTAAACGGCATCCTGAGGCACAACGGTACCGGCTGGTATTTCCCAGCGAATTTCATCGGCGTCATCTAAGTCATCAACTTCCATCATCACCACATGACCAGTGTCGCGAAAGCCTCGGCAATCGCCGCCATGATCACCAGCACCAGCGTCGTCTTCGATACCAGGCTCGCCAACTTCTAAGCCCCAGTGCACCATGTAGGTAGTAATACCTTGCTCAAGCTCATTTATTCGTTCGCCATTTTCATTAACCGCTCGGTGCATCACAATGTCGCCGCCGATGGTATCGCCTGGATCAGTGTCTTCAAAAGAGATTGTCATCGGCCCAAAGTTGGGTTGTTGCTTTGGTTCAGGATAGTGATCAGTCGTAACAATATAAGGAGCAGCAAGCTTTTCTGCTGCAATGGATTGGCTGGTCAATAAAAGACCAAGCAAAGTAAAGAGTAGTTTGTTGTGCATGGGCTGCTGGCCTAGGGTGTCAAGGTTTCGATGGTGCCTTCTCGGCGTGGGTCAACACCACCTTCTAAAGTACCATCGGAGCGTTTCATCACCATACTCAAACCAGAGTTTTCTCCGGCACTTTCCCTGACTTCAAAACCATAGTCACGCAAAGCTTGAATTAACTCTGGGCTGGCGCGGTCTTTTTCAATACGCACGCGGTCGCCTCGCGCAACCATGTTGGGTAACTCAATCGCTTGCTGTGGGCTTAGGCCCCATTCCATAACGCCGAGGATAGATTTGGCGGTATAAGCCAAAATTGAGTTGCCACCAGGTGAGCCCGTTGCCAGAAAAAATTCGCCATCGTTATCTAACACGATCGTTGGCGACATTGAAGATCGCGGCCGTTTACCTGGCACAACCTTGTTTGCGATGGCCTGGCCTTGATCATCGACTGGTTTAAAAGAAAAATCCGTCAGCTGGTTATTCAAGAACATGCCGCCAGCCATTCGTGCATTACCGAATATACTTTCAACACTCGCGGTTAGTGAGACTACATTGCCTTGGGTATCGACCACCACAAAGTGACTCGTGCCTGCATGATCAACGGTGGCATCCTGCCCATATCTGGCGGCTTCTTTTTGGCTCGCTGCCCAGGGGTCACCTGCACTAACACTTTCAATGGCTTGGCCCGCTTGAATCAAAGCAGCTCGCTGCCCGAGATAATCAGCATCAATCAATTCTTTTAATGGTACTTGCACAAAAGTATCGTCGGCTACATATCGATCGCGATCGGCATAAGCCAGGCGTTGCGCGTCAGCGAAACGCGCCCAGTTTGCCGCATTGTCAGCGCCGCCAGCCAAGGTCGCCGGGCCGCGTTCTTGAATCCCTAGCATGGCAGCCATACCAACCCAAGATGATGCCGGAGGCGGGCCGCATAAGGTCTTATCTTTGTAAGGCATACAAACAGCCGATTGTTTACGAGCCTGATAATTTTTTAAATCTTCAAGCGTCATGCTGCCAGCGCGCGGAGACTGCGACACTTGTTCGACGATTAACTTAGCGGTTTCGCCTTCGTAGAGTTCTCGTGGATTAGTCGCCAAACGCTCTAAAGTTTTGGCATAGTCCGGATTTTTTAAAATCGAACCTTGTGCCTTTGCTTGACCATCGGCGGTATAGAAATACTGGAAGCTCTCAAGCGGGCCGTCTTCGAGTTTGGCAGGAATGAACTTTTGTATGCGCGTTATAAAGCCATGCAAACGAGGAGAAATAGCAAAACCTTCATTGGCTAGACTTATAGCGGCATCAAAATGTTTGCCCCAGGCTAATTTACCGTGGTCCTGATGGGCTAAATGCAACATCGAAACCATGCCCGGCACACCGGCAGACAAACCACTATGTTTGGCATTGATGTAACCAATTGATTCGCCTTCATCATTTAAAAACATCCGTTCTTTGGCGCCTTGTGGAGCAACTTCACGGCCGTCGTAAACGCTGAGCTCGTTGCTGGCATTCTCGAAATGCACCATAAAGCCACCACCACCTAATCCAGAACTTTGTGGCTCAACCAGGCTTAATACCGCCTCGATAGCAATCGCGGCATCCACGGCTGAGCCACCTGCCCGAATCACCTCTATTCCGGCTAGACTAGCATGGGGGTTCGCGGTTACGACCATCGCCTGAGCTTGATCACTATTGGCTGTGGCGCGAGCAAACTCTGTTTGTGAATTGGCTGGTGGGGCCGATTGGCAAGCGCTCAGAAAACTGACGCCAGCTACAATAAAAATAGTTTTGATCTTCATGCGTAAATTGTACATTAACGGGGTTGGTAAGCTCTGATTTATTCAAACCATTGACGAGCATCATTAGTGAGTAGTTAAACCAAAAGCATGTCTAAAAATAGAGAAAAAGCCGTCCCTCGCGGGCGAATTAGTCGTTTCGGTCGAGTCGCGCGGATGGCAGGTGGGATCGCAGCCGGAATGATAGGCGAAGGCGCTCGCCAATTGAGCCAGGGTAACCGTCCTAAGATGACGGATATGCTGATCACACCTGGCAACGCCAAGCGTCTAGCTGAGCAGCTTGCAACGATGCGTGGTGCAGCAATGAAAGTCGGCCAACTACTGTCGATGGAGACCAGCGACTTCCTGCCTCCTGAGTTAGCCGAAATTCTCTCGCAATTGCGTAATCAGGCGTACTCCATGCCGAGCGAACAATTAGAAAGCTGCTTGATTGATGCTTACGGGCAAGATTGGAAATCACGTTTTCAGTATTTTGATCGACGACCCATGGCGGCCGCGTCTATTGGGCAAGTTCATCGTGCTACAACTCACGAAGGTGACGAAATCGTATTAAAAATTCAATACCCCGGTGTCAGTGAGAGTATCGATAGCGATGTCGATAATATTGCCTCCTTGCTGCGAATAACCAACTTGATTCCCAAACAAATCGAGATCGACCAACTGCTAAGCGATGCCAAAGTACAATTACATGAAGAGGCCGATTACATAAGAGAAGCGAAATATCTTGAGCAATTTGAAGCGGCTTTAACTGACCATCATCGTTTTGTAACTCCTCGTTATTTTAAAGAACTGAGCACAGACAGAATATTGGCGATGTCTTTTTTACAGGGCGAACCAATTGAACGCTTGCAACATGCTGATGTCACCGATCGTGATGCCATGATGACTGACATGGTCGAGTTGATGCTTAGAGAATTGTTTGAGCTTCGTTTAATGCAAACCGATGGCAACTTCGCTAACTATTTGTATCAGTCAAGTGAACAAAAAATCGCTTTGCTTGATTTTGGTGCCACACGCTCGTTCAGCAAAAAATTTGTTATCGACTATAAGCGCCTGCTGCGCGCGGTGAGTAATGACGATGCCGACTCCATAGTCGATGCGGCTGATCGGCTTGGATATGTTGCTCACAACGCCAGCGATGAGTATCGCGAGTTTTTGATCGAGGTATTTCGTGTGGCTTTGGAACCATTTGCGCATCAGGGCCAGTATGACTTCAAAACCGCACGCTTGTCAGACCGACTAGCCCAAAGCGGCGAGGCGGGATACGACATGAAAGAATTCTGGCAAGCACCACCAGCCGATGTTATTTATTTGCACCGAAAAATTGGCGGCATATATTTGCTGGCAACCCGACTTGAAGCTCGAGTGAATGTCCATGAGCTGGCAGCTCCGTATTTAGAAAAGCTGGCTCTGGATTAGTGTCTCCCTTAACTTAGCTCAATGCTTTAAAGAGTATCACCAACACGCCGGCTAGCAATACGGTAATAGCAGCAAAGTTGAGCTTATCGTGTTTGATATACAAACACGCTGGCACAATAAAAAAACTAATCGCAACAAAGAAACCAGCATAGCTAATTGCTTGCACAAATCCGTATGGTGCAACTAGACTCGCAATCATCGGTGGTGAAAAGGCAATCAAGGTGGCTAAACCTCGGCCTTTTAAGTTGGTACTTAAGGAAAGTCGATCTTGAATAAAGTGGACTAAACCCAAAGCCACACTCAAGAAGGAAGTAATAACAGCCAGATGAGAAAAGCCAGTTAACACCGCAAGCAATTGCTCTTTTTCAGAGACGGCTTTTAGCGCAGCCAGAAGTTCAGCCATGCCGGCTTGCTCAGCATTTAGCCCGGTTAGCATTTGCTTACCTAATACAGAAAAACAAATTAGCAACCAGATCGCATAGATCAGGAAGGTTAGACTGATGCCAATCCAAATAGACTTTCTGGCGCGCGATGGTTGGCCAGCGTAATAATCAACAATGGTAGGAACGATACCGCCGCAGGCAAATGCGGTAACAAAGACCGGCATCAACAACCAGGTATTGTTTGCATCTTGCAAGAGTTGTGTATGCCCTAAACCCGGTGTGGACATATACGGCGCTAGCGTGCCGATCACAAACAGAAAACTAACGGCCATTATCGCGATAAGCAGGATGCTCAGGCGACTGACTATTAGCGCACCAAACCATACCAATAAAGCAACAATACTGGCGAAGACCAATTTAAGCGATGCTGCCTGCTCAAGGTTGAAACTAGCCGCGAGGATTCGACCACCAGCGGTTACATAGGCATACATCAAAATCAACATGATAAAGGCGATGCTCAGATTGTTTAGCCAGGCAGCAATCGAACCAAAGCTGTTGAATACCAAAGTATGAAAGCTTGCGCCCAAATCAAATTGCCCCCGCACTTTTAAGAGCAAGTCTGCGGCGAGCGCTGTGACCAAGCCTACCAAGGATAAGGCAATGAACGCCCATAGCGTCCAGGCTTGAGCGGCAACCAGTGGCAGGGCAAACATGCCAGCGCCAATGGCGCCACCAGCGACCAAGACTACCCCATGTCGTATTGGTTTGATTTGTCGTGACATTGCCTTAGTTTACGCCTGATTGAATTTGAACTGAATTCATTCCTTAGATTGAAATTTTTTCGCTCACCACTAAGACTGCCTGGCTATAATGAAATTCTCGATACTTTTATCGGGGTTCTCAGGGCGGGGTGAAAGTCCCCACCGGCGGTAATCTTGCGCTAAGCAAGTAGCCCGCGGGCGCTCAGAGTAATGCTATTTACTTTGAGGACGAGCAGATTCGGTGCGATTCCGAAGCCGACAGTTAAAGTCTGGTTATGAGAATTTAGGCAGAGTTTTTGCGCGCAAAGTGCAAGAAACGTTTGGTATAGCCTCGTTCGCGAGCTATGCGCTTTGCCTTTGTTCGCCCTCAATTTACGTTTAAAAAATTGAGATTCATATGAAACATAAAAAAATTGCTTTTATTCAAGCGTGTTGGCACAAAGATATCGTCGACCAGCTTAGTAGTGCTTTTGATAAGTCTTTTCGCCAACTAAGTTCTCTAGATATTGACTACTTTGACGTGCCCGGTGCCTTTGAAATTCCTTTGCTGGCGAAATCACTGGCCGAATCTGATCGCTACGCTGGCATCGTTGCAGCAGGTCTGGTTGTGAATGGCGGAATCTATCGCCATGACTTTGTCGCCAGCTCAGTCATCGACGGTTTGATGCAAGCGCAGATGCAAACTGGTATTCCAGTTTTCTCAGCCGTGCTCACGCCGCACCATTTCCACAATAGCGAAGAGCACCAAGCTTTCTTTGCAGAACACTTTGTCATCAAAGGCAAAGAGGTCGCGCAAGCTTGCGCTCAAATCTTAGAGCAACGCGCCAGATTAGCTGCTTAAATTGACAAGCTGAGTGTGATTTTCGTTTTATCATACTCAGCTTCCTTTGCGGTATACTCCATCAATGGATAGCCATGAACTGAATATGGAAGAGTATTACGAGCAACGTGCGCCGGTTTATGATGAGATATACAGCTACCCTGAAAGACAAGACAATCTTCGTTTCTTAGAATCATATGTTGAAAACAGATTCTTTAATAAAAGAGTGTTAGAAATCGCTGCTGGCACCGGATATTGGACTCAGTTCATCGCTGAAAGAGCGCTCAGCGTTCTAGCAACAGACATCAATGAATCGCCTATTCAGCAAATAAAGAATCGACCAAATGCGAGCAAGATAAAAACACAAGTAGTTGACGCTTATAAATTGGAAAGCATAGAAAGTGGCTTTGATGCACTCTATTCTGGGCTATGGATATCTCATATTCCCAGACAAAATTTACCTGCTTTTATCGAAAACTCTCTTAGTAAGTTAGAAAAGAACTCATTCGTTACTTTTATTGATAATTCTGTCGCGCAATGCCAGCATTATCCAATCACTCATAAAGATAATTTCGGCAATACATATCAAGATCGCGTTCTGCCAAACAATGATGCGTATAGTGTCTTAAAGAACTTCCCCACCGAGCAAGAACTGCATCAATTAGTTGCCGGCTTGGGTACCAAAGCAAATTACATCCATCTAGAACATTTTTGGCTCTTTAGTTTCGAAACACTTTAGATGTGTTTATGCAACTCTGGCTGTAGGCCTTAGAATATTTAATTAGAGGCTCCTTAAAGATAGGCAACCTAACTTTGCAAATAAAAAAATTATAAAATGCTCAACACTATCATCGACACCATTAATAGAATCCTATGGAGTGACTGGCAGCTACTTATTTATTTATTGGTGGCGGCGGGATTGTGGTTTAGTTTGCGATTGGGGGCAATTCAGATCACTAAGTTTGGTCATGCCTTTGCCTTATTGAAAAATAGCACCAAAGCAGATGCCAGTGGCATCTCTTCTTTTCAGGCTTTGTGTACCTCGCTTTCTGCTCGGGTTGGCAACGGGAATCTGGCAGGAGTCGCTTTTGCGATCTCTGTTGGCGGAGCAGGTGCGGTGTTTTGGATGTGGGTAATCGCCGTGCTAGGTATGGCTACGGCTTTTGCAGAGAGCCTGCTTGCACAGGTTTATAAGGTCCGAAATTCAAAAGGAGAATTTCGTGGTGGGCCCGCCTATTACATTACTCAAGGCCTGGGCCAGCGATGGCTGGCGATTGTGTTCGCAATTTGTTTGTTCCTTGGCTATGGAATGTTCTTCGCTTCGATGCAAACTAACACCATCACCGATGCACTAAACAATGCCTATGGCATTCCGCCTTTGTACACTGGTTTGGTCATTATGGTCATCACTGGGTTTATTATTATTGGCGGGCTTCGCTCTATCGCGCGATTTGCTGAGTTGATTGTGCCGTTTATGGGTATCGCTTATGTGCTGGCAACGCTTGGTATTACGCTATTTAATATTGATTTAGTGCCTGGCATGTTGATGCAAATTGTGAAATCAGCATTTGGATTAGAACAGGCGGTTGGCGGAACATTGGGAGCGGCGTTGCAAGCCGGTATTCAACGTGGCCTGTATTCCAATGAAGCTGGCTCAGGTAGCGCTCCGCATGCCGCAGCGAGTGCCACACCATGGCCGAACCATCCTGCCTCGCAAGGCTATATTCAAATGTTGGGCGTATTCTTTGACACCATTGTCTTATGTACGTGCACGGCATTCATCATTCTATTGGCAGGTGTTGGATCCAGTAGTGGAATTGAAGGCATACGCCTTACGCAAGATGCCATGCAACATCATATTGGTGGCTGGGGAATTCATTTTGTCTCCGTTGCTATTACTATATTTGCTTTTACTTCAGTGGTAGCTAATTATGCGTATGCGCAAAGTAATCTACGCGTGTTTGGTTTAGACAATAAATTTGGCAATCGTGCTTATACGCTGGTTTATCTTGGCATGATTGTTTGGGGTTCTACCGTTTCACTTCAACAAGCGGTCGCTGCCACAGATATGGCGCTTGGCTTGATGACCGTTGTGAATGTGATCGCCATTGTTATGCTCACTCCTACCATTGTGTCAGTGAGTCGCGACTACATCACACAATTGCAATCTAAAAAGGATATTGTGTTTCGTCGTTCAAACTGCACAGTTCAAGGCCAATCAAATAACGATGTTTGGGAAGACTAGTCGATGTTTTTCAGCTTTAATATTTTTGCTCTTCATGCAATCCACCATGGCTTCTGATCAGTTAGAAATTCAAGGGCATCGAGGTGCGCGCTCGGTATTGCCCGAGAATTCTCTGCCTGCCTTACAGCATGCCTTAGAGCTCGGTGTTGATACTCTTGAGTTTGATATGGGGGTTAGTAAAGACGGCGTGGTTGTCGTGGTTCACGATCAAACCATTAACCCAGCGATTTGCCAGCACCAAGATGGCTCCGCAATTGAAGAAGAGTTATGGGTTCATCAACTCACTCTTGAAGAAATTAAATCCTTTGATTGCGGCAGCAAGCTAAACCCAAGATTCCCTCGTCAGACATTGGTTCCTGGCACCGAAATCCCAACGCTGGCGGAAGTATTCGAGATGGTAGAAAATTCAAAGCTCGCGAATGCTAAAACTGTGCTGTTTAATATCGAAACTAAAAGCGACCCTCGCAAACCGCACGCCCAGCCCACACCGGCCAAATTTGTTGAAGCGGTATTGACAGTAGTCGATGAGTTTGGGCTACGTGAGCGAGTTTGTTTGCAGTCTTTTGATCACCGCACGCTGGTCGAAGCACATCGACAAGCGCCTGAGATGTTGCGCTCTGCCCTTTTCTACCAGCGACCCGAAGATGGCTGGGTTAAAGCCACTCGGGCTGCCAAGTCTGAGATTGTGTCACCAAACTTTAAGGCGATTGATAAGCAAGACGTCGATGCGATTCATGAGGCAGGCCTTAGAGTAATTCCTTGGACTGCCAATACTGATGAACAATGGGCGAGCCTAATTGAGATCGGTGTTGATGGTATTATTACTGATGATCCAGAACCACTCCTGGAAAAATTAGGCCGCCGTTAAAACCCCAATAACACTGGCAGTCATGCAGGTAGCCAAGGTGCCACTGACAATGCTCTTAAGGCCTAATTGGGTAATTTCAGCACGTCGCTCTGGTGCTAATACTGAGAGCCCTCCAATCAACACACCAAGGCTACCAAAGTTAGCAAAACCACAAATCGCATAACTGATAATCAGATCACTTCGTGGGTTGAGCGCCTCGGCTGGCAACTGGCTTTGTTGAATAAACGCCAGCAATTCATTAAACACAACTTTTACGCCCATCAGAGTGCCTGCCACGGCCGCTTCATCCCAGGGAATGCCCATTAGCCAGCAAATCGGCGCCATCAGCCAACCCAGCATACGCTCAATTGATAAAGCCGCGCCACCAACATCTGGCAGTAAACCAAGCGCTGAATTACTAAGGCTGACCAGAGCAATACAAGTAATGATCAGCGCCAGAATACTCAGCATCATCTGCATGCCGCCAATAGCGCCCTGCGTAACGGCATCCATCGACCCACTGTATTCAAGGGCAACCTCGGCATCTGATGAGGTTGGTGCTGAAGTTTGCGGAATCATAGTTAGGGCAATCACCACTGCGGCTGGCACACTCATAATAGATGCGGTGAGAATATGACCAATCGCGTTGTCGATAACCTGACTCAAAAAAGTGGTGTAAAGCACCAATACGGTACCCGCAACGGTAGACATGCCAAGCGTCATCACCATAAAGAGTTCAGAATGACTAAGCTTCCTAACGCTATTGCGAATAAACAGCGGGGCTTCGATCATGCCGATAAAGATATTTGCCGCGCCTGATAGCGCCACCGCGCCACCGATATTAAGACTACGCTCAAAAATACGGCCTAGCACTTTGATGATAAATGGCAGCACGCGCCAATAAGAGAGCAGCGCAGTGAGAGCACCGATCACAATGATCAATGGCAACACCTGAAAAGCCAGCACCACGCTACTGCCTGGTTGCAGCTCAGTAAATGGTAAATCTGCGCCACCTAGATAACCAAAGACCAAAGAAGTGCCTGCTGTGGTTGCCGCTTGTAGCGCTAGCAAACCCTCATTAAACAAAGCAAACATCGATTGGAAAAACGGCACTTTAAGAAAAGCCAGTGCTAACACAAACTGCATAGCGACCGCTGCCGCCAAGAGTTTGAGATTAAGGCGTTTAGATCCCTTACTGAAAAAAAGCGCGATTAAAGGAAAGGCAATGAGGCCTAAAGCGCTTTGCAGATTAGGAAGAAATTCCATGCGATACCCGTTGTTTTTGCTTTGCTCGCACTGTACTTGGAAAGACTTGGCAGTACAACCGAGTTACGCCCGGCTATTTTTCGTTGCTTGTCATTAAGTGGTCACAAAGTATGCCTAATATACAGCGCATTGTTCGAGTACTTTCCTCTTCCGATTTTCAATTTCTGAGCCAGCTTTTTTGCTGGCTTTTCTTTTAAAACGAATCGTTACCTGGAGACTGCAAATTATTAATCTTTGATTTGCGTAAGATTTTAAGTAATAGATTTCGGCAAGTTCTTAATACTGGATAAAGCACGCACGCGAATCGCTTGCGCCTAAAGAGTAAATAATTTAGCCGATTGAAAATACCACTCGAGGTACTTAATAGGCTTAGCATATGCATGGCATCACTACCATAATAGAGTTGGCTATCGATTTTCAGAACCATGCCTTGATCAATATCCCAGCCAAGCTTGGTAATTTCATCTTTAATTTCACTGGGCTCGCGCGCATCGACTAATACCAATTCACCAGCTGATTGGCGAATGCGAACCATCGTGCAATATCGATGACAGGCTGGGCATTCTTTGTCGTACACTAACAGTATCTTTGGCAGTTCATTCATTGGTTTTTTATGTTTACAGAATCTCTGATCGATTAAGCAAGCTGCTCTGCGCTTATTTTCAGTAAAAAGATTTTATGCGAATTCGCCTTCTTATTACCGTCACGCTCATTTGTTCACCTGCGCACTGGCTTGGTCTAGTCGCTCAGGTGCGTGCCGAACCTGTTGCAGAAGTTGAAGTTCAACTAATCGAGCTCAACCCGCCGTGGAATCAGGATGTTGCAGAGTATTCTGGCATGACTTGGTGCGACAACAAGTTAGTTTTACTACCGCAATACCCTGAGCGACTCAATGATGAAGACGAAGTTCGTTTACCCTATCTTGAGAAAGAGCAAATTGAACGCTATCTCAAATCAGATAGGCCTCAAACCTTAGTCCCTAAAACGTTATTGCTCAAAGAGAAAGACTTGCGCAACCAGGTCACTCTGTTTGAAGGCTTTGAAGCCATTGCCTGTCAACACGGCCAGCTGTGGATCAGCAGCGAAGTAATTAACGCTACACAAGGTTATGAAACCTTGGTTGCCCGTGGCAAAGTCAACTGGAAGACACAAAGCATTGAATTAGATGAAACCTCTTTTCAGCTGATACCCTCGCAAAGCCGAATGATCAACATAGGTGACGAAGCAATCGCCTTATTTAATGAACGCCTTATTACCCTACATGAAGTCAATGATGAGCGCCGAGTTCCGCGCCCTACTGCAAAACTGATTGACCCGATAACTCAAGAGATTGAACAACGCCCATTGCCGAGCATTCCCTTTCGCATTACCGACGCCACCAGCGTAGATAGCAATAATCGCTTTTGGATTATGAACTACAAATACAGCGGCGATGATTTCAGCCGCGAGGCACCAGACTCAATCGCCGATCGCTACGGTCTAGGCAGCAGTCACCAAAAGTATTACAACCTAGAGCGATTAGTCGAGTTACAGATCGATGAAAACAACATAAGCCTGGTTAACCGGCCACCGATACAACTAAAAATGAACGACGTAGAAGGCCGCAACTGGGAAGGACTGGTTCGGCTCGATCAACGAGGTTTTTTAGTTATCACCGACAAGCATCCCAAAACTTTATTTGGATTTGTGCCGTTGGAGAATTAGTTTTAATTGAACGTGATTCAAGTAACTAGCCAAAATGAAATGATAGAAATCAAGTTCCAAGACTACCAACAACAACATTTAGCCAGTTGCCTGGATTTGTTCGACCTAAATTGCCCAACGTTTTTTGCTGAAAATGAAAGAGCAGACTATGTAGAGTTTCTAAGCCAGAACCCGGTCGGTTACTTTGTTGCCGAAGTCGATTCGTGCATCGTTGCGGCGTTTGGCTTAATAGGCGAAGCGAACTCTAAGAGGGCACGAATATCATGGATAATGATTACGCCGGAGTTTCAGCATCAGGGCATTGGTAGTGAGATGATGGCGTTTGTACTTGATTTGGTGATCAAACAAAATGTGCAGATACTTGATATCGCAGCCAGCCACCTATCTGCACCGTTCTTTAAAAAGCATGGCGCTGTTGAACTAAGCAATTCTCTCCATGGATGGGGGCCAGGCATGCATCGGGTTGATATGGAGATACGACTCTACGACAAATTACGAAACGGCTGATTAGAAACCTCGTGTTACTTTGTTCTTTCCTAACAAGCAGCAAACCATTCATCGTAGCTGAACTCAGCATCAGGCTTCTATCAAACCAAAAAGGGTGCCGTGTGACACCCTTTCTAATTTGCTTGCGCAAACATAGTTGTATTTAACTTTTAGCTTAGAAGCTGTACTTAATACCGAACTGGATACGCCACAACGAACCATCTGTAATGATTTGTTGTTCAGCACCACTGGCTTGAAACTCGTTAAATACAAACTGGTTGGCATCTAAGTCTACATCTGCGTCAACGATGCCAGCATTGAAGCCGGATTCGCCAAACGGCACCTGCTCTAAGACATTGCCTGAGTCGCTTAATAGATTAAGCACGTTTTCAATATCAAAGAAAAAATCCAGCTTGCCAAGCCGTTCACTATTGATAATTTCTTGGCTAAAACGCAGGTCGATGTCGAAAAAGTCTTCGCTGCGTGATGAGTTTCGCTGAGCAATTTCTCCGCGCGCCAGTCCATTAGCATCCACAAAGTTGAAAAAGGCATTCGTATCAAACCCAGGTGCAAACCGAACAAGAGGATCGTTTGGCCCAGTTGGGACGTATAAGAGTTGACGGATCTCACCGCCATCAGGGTCGTTACCAACATCGCTATTAAATGCAAAACTGAAGTTACGGCCTGAACGCCATTGGCTGAAAATCGATAAACGTGTCTCTAAACCTTGAAAAAATTCTTGATAAAAAGACGTATTCAAGGTCACGTTGTTGCGAGTTTCGTTATTCCCCGGGGCGGCAGGTAAGTTAAAAAAGTTAAAAGTCGATGTTGCAACATTGCCAAAATTCGACGTAGCAATCGAGCTAGTTGCCGGGTGAACTTCGTCGACATCCGAAAACGACACACCAACACCGACATCTAAGCCACCATTACCAATGGAGAATGACTTACTGGCTGAGAACGAGAGATTCAGTGAGTCTCCGGCTTGAGTGTTAGTCAACAAGATTTCATCATCGCGCCGTCCGCAATTGGAAACATCACCAACTATGCCCACACCTTGAACAAAATTTGCAGCACACCCTTCGGAGGCGAGATCCACACCGGCAAACAAACCCCGACCATCTGGAAGCGTACCAACTTGAGCTTGGGTAATATCAACAAAGTTTACCGCATCATTGTTTTCGCTATAAATTAAATCAGCATTGATTGTCCAATTATCGAAAAATCCATCGCCAGCAAAATCAGTGAGATGCGTAACGCCAATACTCGCTCGATTGATCGAGGGCGCTTCGAAATTAGGATCAATCACAGCGAGATCGGCTTGTCCAGCCGCAGCACCGGCTTGTTGTGCATCAATGATATTTTGTGGTGGAGGAAAGCCAGAAGTCCCCAACACATTTACAGGTCCAATGCCAAAGCCAATGGACTGACCATCATTTTGAAAAGCATTGCCAAACCATACAGTTGGGTCTCCGCCGCCAAAGATACCAATACCACCACGCAGAGTTGTATTACCATCAGGCAAATCCCAATCAAAGCCCAAACGCGGCAAAAGTAGATCTAAGCCGTCATAAGCTTGCGCATTTGAAAATCCATAACGCTGAATAAAATTTGGATTCTCTTGTGGATTATCGTTACTGTCATAGAAGTCGTAGCGCAAGCCAGCTGTCAAGGTAAAACTTGGCGAAACCTCCCACTCGTCTTGTACGTATAAGGTATGTATATCACGCGAAAAAACGGCCGCGGCATTGTCTACATTACCGTCCAGTGGCCGATTTCCTAAGAAAAAGGCGTCACCTGCTTCAAAGTCAGCAATAGAATCGAAGTTTAGCTCACCGGTGGCAAAGAAGATAAATAAATTGAAAACATCTAAAGAATCCAACTCATAACCAAAGGTAAGATTATGATTACCCACGACCCAGTCTGCAGTTAACTTCGCTTGGTTGATTTCTGTATTTAACTGATTTGCACTGCGGGCATTTCCCGGGCCAAAAACAATGGTTGGTGTACCAGAGAGACCAATTGGGTCATCTGGTGAATCAACATTCACTCGAAATTGCGGCAACGGATTCAGATCCGTTAGCTCGCCACCTGTGATTGGGTCTTGCAGATTGTCATTAGTCACTCGTGACAACAACACTTCTGTTGAAAAGCTCTCAGTCCATTGAGAAAATAAGCGCGCCGAGAAAAATTCAATGTCGCTGCCGTTGTCTCGCAAATTAGAGGCCAGCGGGAAATCTTCGCCACCAAAGTTTAAGCCATCATCAGTGATAATGAATTCCTCTTCAGTGCGATTATAGTTAAACGCAAATCGATGCTGATCCGAAATATTCCAATCTAAACGACCGGTTATTCGACGTGTACTCTCACTTAATGGTGTACTTTCAGGCAATGCAACAATTGACGGATCTAGGCCGTAGACTTGCGTTGCTATGCGTTGAACTTCCGAAATTTCAGATGCTGATATACCACCAATAGTGTTACCCGAACCATCGCCCAAACTAAAGTTATTTACTTCACTGTCATCGGTTTCTTCATAACCAACGTAAAAGAACAACTTGTCTTTAATAATAGGGCCACTGAATTCTAAGCCGTAGTTGTAATTCTCAAAGTCATCCAAGGGAAAACTCTGGTCATCAGCCTGGTCGCCACTTAAACTGTCGGTGTTGATGACGGCAAAAGCCGATCCCTGAAAGTCGTTTTGACCCGACTTTGTTACCACGTTGATTTGGCAGCCTGCGAACTGTCCATATTCAACGCTATAAGGAGCGAATTCAATGGATGTTTCACGAATAGAATCAAAGGGAATTGGAAATTCTTCGGTAGGAAAACCATTGCTATTCAGCCCAAACGGATCAGCTAAACGTACACCGTCCACCGTAAAAGCATTGAGACGTGGATTGACTCCCAAGCAACTCACGGCATTACCATTGGAGGCGTCAATTCGAGCACGAGGATCAATTCGGATAATGTCGCGCACATCGCGAGCTATCGATGGAAATGATTCCAGGGTATCCAAACTAAACGAAGAGTTAGGGCCAAGCGCTCTTTGTTGTAATACTGCGCGCTTGCTGACGACGACAACTTCTTCAATGCTTCCTACAGCTGCAGTGGTTAGTGCAAACGTGAGTAAGGTATCACCAGAAATAGAAACATTAGTGTCCTCAAGTCTTTGCGAGCCATAACCATTGGCACTGACCTCAATAATGTAAGGGCCGCCGACCTGCAAATTTCTAGCACTGAAGACACCCTGATTATTTGTGTTAGTAGTACGAGTTCTAGCAGTGCGTTCATCGGTCACACGAACCGTGGCATTAGCAATTGGATTACCTGCATCGTCTGCAACTGTGCCGCGAATTTCGGCTGTAATTTCTTGCGCAAAAACACTATTCGCCGCCATGACACAACTCATTGCGACTGGCGTAAGAAGGCCATAACAAATAGCCATTTTGGAACTAAATCTAGTCATCATCTCTCTCAAAGAAGTGTTTATTAATGAATCGTGAAGTACTGATATCAGAACATCCACACCCTGGCACGCAAAGTATCACCGTAGCATTGCAACTATGTTACCGCATTTGATTAGCTTGATTGTAACGCACAAAAAAAAGCGAGCCTTATAGACTCGCCTTTATGCTTAAAAACCTTAAGTAGTTTTATACCACCACAATGTTCTCAGCTTGAGGCCCTTTTTGGCCTTGTGTAATTGTGAACTCAACTTGCTGACCTTCAGCCAGTGTTTTGAATCCTGAACTAGCAATAGCGCTGTAATGTGCAAACACATCAGGGCCACCTTGTTGTTCGATAAAACCGAAGCCTTTAGTTTCGTTGAACCACTTTACGGTTCCAGTAACAGTATCAGACATAATAAATCCTGTAGATTAAAAAATTAAAGTGCTCTGCAAAGAGCGGTGTAGCGGGAGAACAGTTCGAAATTTAAAAACTACAGGACGATGTAAAGAGGTATTGCAACGAAATGGAGAATGTAAATAGGAGATGGTCTTCCTAACTGGGCGCACGATACGATATTGATGGATATAAAGTCAATCATATTTGGTCGCTTAAACACTGAAAAACCTACCAATGATCGGGATTTTGAAAAGGTTTAGCGCATTTTAGTAGTCCATTTAGCTCATCCAGGCCAACCGAGTTAAAAGCCAGCGCCTGCCAGCCAAATGGAAACTTTAAGGGGTATGGCGCTTGAATAGAATGATCAACCGAAAAACCAAAGCGGCCATAATAGTCAGGGCTTCCATAGACCACGGCGTAGTCTATGCCTTGTGCTTTAAGCTCTTCTAATGCTTTAGAAACCAGCTTTGAGCCAATACCCTGTTTTTGCATTTTTGGCGCAACCGCCAGAGGGCTAAGCATTTGCCCTTTAAGAGCCTCAAAACCATCAACAGCAACTGCGGTAAAAAGGATATGCCCAATGAGGTGATCTTGCTCCTGAGCTACTAAAGACAATACTGGTAAAGATGATTCATCGGCAATCAAATCCACAGCTAAATCAGCAACTGAGTCTCCCTCTTCACTACCAAATGCCAGGCGATGTAAAGCCGCAATCGCTTTAATGTCGTGCTGGTTTGAATGTCTAATTTTCACAACATGGTTTATAGCATTTATCTAGAGGTCGTTTTACCTAAGGCCGCTATTGCTTGATCTGGAATCAAATAATGCTCTCTAATCCATTCGATATTATTTTCAGTAAACCCCAAGAATTCTCGTTGTAACACCAGCGCCCAAACACGTTGAGAAATTTTCTCGAGTTGCGTGTTAAGCGCGCTTTGATTGGCGCTCTTCTCAAGTAACTGATTGTATCTTTCAAGCGATACGCGCAAGCTTCGCCCTGCACGCCCTAAAGCAGATGCTTGTTCTTTTACCAGCTCTGTTTCAAGTAATGTGAGCTGTTGGTTTCGTTGCACGTTCAAACCAAATTTTTGCATTAAATAAGGATACCTTATTTAAACACTCAGGCAATTAGAATGAGAGTTTACTAAAGCAGCACGATATTAATTATGAGCTACACACTAGAAATGCAGGAGACCTTTCATACTCACCGTTTGGCTGAAGAGGTGTTTGACTACATTGTTGATTTCTCCCGAATTGATGAGTGGGATCACAGCATTGTCCAGGCAAACAAGCTAAGCGATGGCGCTATTGGGCTTGGTACTCGGTTTGATCTGGTTTATGCCATGGGGTTGCGCCGAACGCCTATTCAATATGAAGTTGCTGAGTATGAGCCGTATAAGAAGGCGGTGTTGCTTGGTAAAAGTAAAACCTTTACGGCAACAGATACAGTGCTAATCTCGACGACTGAAACCGGTTGTGATGTAACTTGGCATGCTCATATTGAATTCGAAGGTGCTGCTGCAAAGATCATTCCACTAATCAAAAACAAAGTAGCTAAAGCGGGGCAAAAAACCATCCACGATTTAGCTAAGGCGCTGACCGACGACTTTGCCTTACCAAAAATCTCAGGTTTTGAAAGCCTCGCTGATAAGCTGGTTTTGCCCGGAATGATGCATTTTTCCAAACACGGCTATCACCGCGGGAAGAAACGTTGGGCGCCGACAACTCGGTCAGTCAAAAACCAACATATGTTAATCACCGGTGCCAGCTCTGGCCTTGGTTTAGCGACTGCTCGGGAGCTTGCGCATCGAGGCGCGCATTTAACCCTGGTGGTTCGTAATGAAGACAAAGGAAGAACTGTTGTTGACGCAATTACCAAACAAACCGGCAATAAGAACATTGAACTAGAAATATCAGACCTAAGTTCAATGGCGCAAGTGAATGACCTAAGCCAGCGTTTGCTTGTTAAAGGGCAGCCAATCGACGTGCTGATAAACAATGCAGGCGCGCTATTTAATGATCATCAGATTACAGAGGAGGGCTTAGAGAAAAGTTTTGCTTTGCTGTTACTGAGCCCTTACTTGCTAACTGAAGCTTTGCATCCATTGCTTGTTAAAGCCAATGGAGCACGAGTGATCAACGTGTCATCTGGCGGCATGTACGCCAAGCGCTTATCGATTAAACATTTGCAAGCCAACAAAGAGGGCTATAGCGGAACCGCTGCTTATGCGATGTGTAAACGCGGCTTGGTTATTATGTCTGAGCGCTGGGCGGAAAGCTGGAAGAGCGACGATATCACGGTGCACTGCATGCACCCGGGTTGGGCAGCAACCCCTGGAGTCGCTTCGTCTTTGCCTAAGTTCAATAGAGTAATGAATAGAGTATTACGCACAGCAGAAGAAGGTGCTGATACGATTATTTGGCTGGCCTGCGCGAGTGAAGCAGCTAAAGCTAGCGGGCTATTTTGGCTCGACCGAGTTCCTCACTCTACGCATTTACTAAATTCAACACGCGAGCGGTCTAGCAAGCGCGATGAACTAGAAGACACCTTGCAAGCGTTTAAGGAAAAAGCGTTTTAGGCAACGCGAGCCCTATGTGATAAAAGAGCAGTCTATTCGCTCTTTATAAAAACTATATCGATAACCATTTGCTCTATGAGATCGTCAATCGCACTACTAGTTTTAATGCTTGGGCTTAGCGTATATTTTTGCCAATCAGCTCGCTCGCAAACCATCGAAGCTAAAGCCGAGTCTCACGCTGAAGACGGGTTTTGCTATAGCCCAAGTCTGGCCAATATTAGTTATAGCCAGGTGCTGGAATCGCCGATTGATGCATCTGATAAAACGCTTTTCTATGGCCAAGACCCACTGCAATTCGGTGAGCTTTGGTTGCCGAAAACACAAAGGCCAGCACCAGTGGTGGTTTTGATTCACGGTGGTTGTTGGCTCAATAGTTTTGATCTAAATCACGTACGCAGTTTAGCGACCGCTTTAGCTCGATCAGGTTATGCCGTTTGGGCTCTGGAATATCGACGCACTGGCGATGATGGTGGTGGTTGGCCAGGCACTTATCAAGACATCGCTCTAGCAATGTCTCAACTGCGTCTTCTCGAACCCTTTGCAGTTGATATTAAAAAAATTGCCTTAGTGGGCCATTCAGCAGGCGGTCATTTGGCGATGCTTTATGGTAGTCAACACCAAGATGCGGCTGCGCTTTTGGCGGTGATTGGCCTAGCACCAATTATTGATCTGGTTGCTTACGCTAATGGCACGAATAGTTGTGAAATCGCTACGCCTAAATTTATGCAAGGCTCGCCTAAAGAAGTTCCCGATGCCTATATGAAAGCGAGCTTAGTAGAAAAATCACTGCATCCAAATACCTTTATTATTCATGGCCGCCTGGATGAAATCGTTGATGTCAGCCAGACTAAAGCAGCGCCCGAGGCGCGAGTGAATGTTGTTGAAGGCGCTGGTCACTTCGATATGATTCATCCGAACACTCAATCATTTAGTACGCTACTTCGCGTGCTCGCCAAAACCTTATGACGGTACCAGCATCGATAGTCGCGCAAGATCAACATGATCCTCTGGCTGTGTATCGGCAGCACTTTGAATTAGCCAAAGACATTATTTATCTTGATGGAAATTCGCTTGGCCCAGTTTGTAAGCCCGCAATCGAATCGCTAAATCGTGTTCAATTACAATGGCAAAACGATTTGATCAAAAGCTGGAACCAGCATCAATGGATTGATCTACCGCATATTGTTGGCGAAAAAATCGCGCCTTTGATCGGCGCTGCGACCGAGCAAACAATTTGCTGTGATTCCGTTTCGATTAATCTGTTCAAACTGGTAGCCGCCGCATTAAGCCTGCAACCAGATCGATTTGTGGTCTTGTCCGAGCGAGACAACTTCCCAACCGATCTTTACATGCTCGAGGGTCTGCAAAGTTTGTTGGGCAAAAAAGACCTGGAAATTCGACTGGTCGATGCTGATGAAATCGAAGCACAACTGGATGAGTCAGTTGCCGTTTTATTGCTCACACAGGTCAATTTTAAAACCGGTTGTAAGCACGACATGGCAATACTAAACGACAAAGCAAAGAAGGCAGGCGCCCTCACTCTTTGGGATTTGTCGCACAGCGTTGGTGCTTTTCCGATTGAGCTAGATAAGACCGGCGCCGATTTTGCAGTGGGCTGTGGCTATAAATATTTAAATGGCGGCCCTGGTGCACCAGCATTTATCTATGCAGCAAAGCGTCATCATGACGTTTTACAACAACCCTTAAGTGGTTGGATGGGCCATGCCAAGCCCTTTGCATTTGATCAGAGCTATCAACCTGCGCAAGGGGTCGGGCAATTTCTCAGTGGCACACCATCGATACTTGCCATGGCGAGCTTAAGCGGCGCCTTAGATCTATTCTCCGACATTGATCTTGCGACTGTTGAAGAAAAATCACGGCATCTGCAAACAACCTTTCTCAAGGCTCTTGAAAATGAAAGCAAGCAATTTGAACTAGTCACAAGCATGAACCAAGCCCATGGAAGCCAGCTGAGTTTGGCACATAGTGCCGCTTATGAAATAGCCCAAAACATGATCGCCGAAAACGCCATTGTTGATTTTAGAGAACCCAATATCCTACGAATCGGGTTCGCGCCGCTCTATCTTAGTTATCAACAATCCTGGCAAGCGGGCGCTATGTTATCTGGCATTATGCAATCGAAAAGTTACCAATCATCGAAATTTAGAGTTCGTGGCAAAGTTACTTAGGGAATCTTTTATTAAGAGCAAATGTGTTAGCGATCTCACTCTTTTCGTATTGATATAGCTGATATGCTGATCTGAAGAAATTCAGATCTGATCTTACAGTTTAGTAAATCAAGTTTCGAAGCAATCTTACGGCGGATATTTAGTGGATAGACTGCGACATTCAGAGCAGGATTATCACTGATGCAATACCAAACCTAAATGAACCATCTCTCAATCTGACTCAAGCCGGAAATGTGAATTCAGGTGCATCTGATCCTATCGCAGCAATCAAAGGCAAATAAAACTCAAGCTGGGTACACGTTGATGGAGCGTTTGGTCTATGGGCAGTTATATCACACTCTACCCGCAGTCAATTAGCTGGTTACGATGCAGCGGATAGTTGGGCAACAGACACCCATAAATGGCTGAACACCCCATACGATTGCGGAATAGCGATTTGCAAATATCCCCTGGCAGTCCATGAAGCGATGAGTAATAGGCTCTGTCGTCATTGACCATCTTGGTGACGCGTTCAATGGTCGCTCGCTCAGCGGAAGTCTGTTTTAATCCATTGTTAACTGAGTAAACGGACAATAGTGCAACGCCAACCACCGCGAATAACTCCACTCGATCACGCAGCGCAAATTTAAGTTCGCGAAGTAAACTATCCATGATCAGTTTCCGGCAAACGTCGAGCGCCAAAAAAGCCAATGAAAGCAAACGCCAAACACCACAAGAACAAGGCGATAAGATTCGGCCCTATACGGCCAAATCTCTCAGATGCGGAGTCCGCCTGAAACCGAAAATCGTTTAATACTCGCCAGTTGCTGGCGTCAACCCTGGCGCGCAGACGGGCGCTTTCGTTTTTATTTCGATTAATATCATTGGCATAGCTTAATTTCTCAATATGCACTTGATTTAGGCCTTGAATAAACTCTAAACGGACCGCTTCTGTTTCTCTTAAAAACCGATGATGAGTTTTGCCATCGGTACCAGCAACAATCAACGGCCACATCAACACCCTTAACTTTAGCAACACCCTCGGTCGCGCTTAAAAATCCGAGAAACGCCAATAATGTGGTTGATTTTCCGGCGCCATTACCGCCTAACAGACCAAAAACCTCACCCTCGTGAACCGTAAAAGAGAGTCTTTTTACCACTGCTTTATTAGCACGATTTACTGATAGATTTTCTGCTTCAAGTATCGTCATCGTTGCGTTTAATCAACAACATTGTGAACATTGATGTTGTCATTCCAATGCCAGTGAATGTCTTTAAACCGCGCAAAAGGTTCTAGTTTGTGAACGACCCGAATGGATTGGAGCCAACAACATTGGTCTCTCAAATTTTCGAGTTGCTCTGAACCTCGAGCGCGGTTAAATCCAAGTCGATTGTTCCAATGCTAGAACGAGTAGGATGCGCTCAAACGAAAATTACGCGGCGCACCGGGTTCAACCCAAACATCGGCAAACGAGTTGGTAAAGAAGGTCTCATCAAAAATATTGTTTAGATCCAGCCTTACTGAAAAACTCTCGCTTGGCGATACTTCAGCAAATAAGCGTGCGGTGGTATAACTGGGGAGCGTGAAATCAAAACCTGTAAAACCAGCGCGGTCGTCGGTATAGAGCAAACCGGCGCCGACTTGCGCTTCAATATTTGACACACGAAATCCTTTGCTTAGTTGTATGTTGAGTTGATTTTCGGGTGAGTTGATGAGCTGGTCGCCCGCTTCAATCAAAGAACCAAAGTCTGCGTCTGGATTAGTGGTAGTAAATTCGGCATCTGTGTACGCATAGGAAAGCCACAACGTCCACTCATTCGCGAAATTCAAATTCGCGTCCAGCTCAGCGCCGCGACTTCGAGCTGCACCGGCGGCGGCGATAAAAAAGCCGCCGGTTGCAATCGCTTCAGGGCTGGTATCGTTCACCACATTGTTGCTTTGATCAATATCAAAAACCGCGAAATTAACCGAACCGGTGATGTTGTCCGTTAAAGCACCCACATCCAATTTGACGCCAAACTCGAGAGACTCGGTGATGTTCGGGTCGAGCTGATTACCTTGAAAGTCGGACCCAGTTTGCTGACGAAAGCCTTCACCATAAGAGGCGAACAGGCTGACACCCTGATTGAGCAGATACACCGCACCCACCTGTGGAGAGAATCGGGTATCGCTGCTGGTAGACGTGGAGGCGGGATCACTGAGATTATTCGTTAAGTCTTGCTCGAAATCATCAAAACGGCCGCCAATACGAACCTGAAAATTATCGGTGATATCGATTTGATCTTGTACGTAAACACCGAATCCAGTGAGTTCCTCATCTCGATTTGTATTGGGTGTTGCCAGTGATGCGGTTTGTGGAAACTGACCAAACACCGGATTGAACACGTTTATAGGCAACAGACTTGCCAGAACATCGGGGTCAAGTGAGGCAATATCGGTGTCAGGATCAGAGCCAATAAACGAGCCGCGAAAGCGATCAATCACCAAGCTATTTTCAAATTGATCAAAATCAGCGCCAACCACCAAACGATGGCGAAGTCCGCCAGTATTGAATTCACCTGCCAGCTCGGCACGCAGCACACGATAGCTGGAATCAAAGTCTCGAGAGCGAAAAAAACGCGATAGAGTTTGGCCATCGAAGGCTAGGGTTTGACGGCCAACAAAGTTGGTTTCAGTCGCATCTCCGACCAGTGATGTTTCGCGAAAACCAGCACCTGCGAGTAAGCTCCAGTTGTCCGAAATTTGATGTTTGATCTCAAGTTGGTGGCCAATGACTTCAGTCTCGATCGGGCCGTCTCCCGGCTCACCGGTAAACGTTGTGCGCGGCGTAAAACCAAAATCTTCCGTAAAAGCAACACCACGATCAAACGGGATTTCTTGATCTGTGTATTCAAGTTCATAGTTGACGGTAGTTTTGTCAGTCGCAAGCCAGGTTACTGACGGATAAAAGCCAATTTTTTGGGTTTCAACCGTCTCGCGAAAACTCTCGGCATCTTCGATAAAACCTACAAGGCGCAGACCAATGTTCTCGTTAGCGCCAATCGTTGTCTGCCAGTCGGCACTGGCTCGCGCTAAGTTCCAACTGCCCACCAAGGCTTGAAATTGGCCAGAGTTTTCAAATTCGGGACGTTTGCTGATTAAATTTACCGTGCCACCGGGCTCACCTCTGCCGAACAAAGCAGCACGAGGCCCTTTAAGAACTTCAACTGACTCAATTCCGACAATGTCTCTTGGGCCACCAAAACCTCGACCGGCATTAAAGCCATTGACTAGAAAGCCGCTGGGTAAATTAATGTCACCGGCAAAACCACGTACAGAGAACGCATTCCAAAGGCCGCCAAAGTTATTCTGTCTCGATACCGAGGCCGATAAATCTAAGGCTTGGTTAAGGTTTAAAATACCTGCATCACTGAGCAAATCGGCATCGATAATGGTGTCCGATTGAGGTATTTCCGATTGGTCAAAGTCACTGATGTAGGCTCGATGGCCTTGCACAATAATCGTTTCTGGATCGGTGTCGTTGGCGACCACCAAAGGGCTAATCAACAGTGTTGTAGCGACTGCCAGAGTAATAGATGAATGTTTAAATTTCATGGTGTGCGTTTCTCGATCTTTTTTGCTTGTACGGTTTTTTGACCTTGTATGATGAGTCTCATAAGTGACCAAAATAAATCAGGATAAACCGATAAGCGAAATGTAAATGAATTAGGAATAGGTCAGCGATGTTTGTGACCACGTTCTGTTTATTTGCTATTTTTTTATTTTTTAACTGCGAACTAACTCAGTTCAGCGAGCTAATTAAAGGGAAGGGGGCGCTCGTGAGTGATTCCAATAGCTGTCCACTGAGCGCAACATTGCATTTGCAGTCCACGCTTTTAAAGATTCCAGTGCGCTTTGCCTTATAGTATACGTCGCAACGGCAAGCAGATCAGAACTCGCTGCGGTGCCACTGAGCACCTCACAAAGTAGGGACTCCTCGTGATGAGGGTGTACCAGTTCGTGTGCTTTGGTGACCGTTTGCAAACCAAGCAAACACACGATTAACATTGCAATCACCGCGCCTAGAGCACCTGGACTAAGGGCACATCGACTTTGTGTTTGAGTGTTAGTTTGCATCTATTGGTTGGGGCGCAATGCGGCTCAGCGGGTTGGATACGGCCTTGCAATAATGTAATAGTATAACATTATTGAAAAGCGCAAACAAAGGTGAGACTCCTCAGGCCTGTGTCGTTTTTATTTCGAGCTGTATGCGTATGTTCTGGGCGCCAATTAGGCAATAAATACGCATCGATAAACGATGGCGAACTCTTTTTTCTGATCGCATTGGTTTACTGCTGTCCAATACCAAGAAGGTCGGTATTAGAATTGCAGGTCTTTTACATAAATAGGGTTGGGTTATTGATTCTCGAGATAAGAGTTAGCTCGCGTAAGTTTAGTGCGCTTTGATTCATCGGGCCAAAGCGACAAATCTTTGACTCATCTCAATGAAATTGGTCAAACTTGTTAGCGTAATTAACGAGCTCCTATACCTTTGATTTGATGGATCATGCGCTAATGTCAGCAACATCGAGTGCTTGCTGGCGCAGAACAAATTTCTGAATTTTCCCTGTTGATGTTTTGGGTAAGGGCCCGAACACAATCTTGCCAGGCGCTTTGAAATGCGCCATGTTTTGTCGGCAAAAATCGATAATATCCTGCTCGCAGATATCCGCCGCATGATCATGCAGAGTGACAAACGCACAAGGTGTTTCACCCCATTTCTCGCTAGGCATTGCCGTCACCGCGGCTTCGAATACAGCTGGGTGTCGATATAAGATTTTTTCAATCTCGATACTGGAAATATTTTCACCTCCGGAAATGATAATGTCTTTGGAGCGATCGCGTATTTCAAGGTAACCATCTTCATGACACACGGCCAAATCACCACTGTGGAACCAGCCACCTTTAAAAGCCTCTTCGGTAGCTTCCGTGTTACTCAAATAACCCTTCATTACAATGTTGCCACGAAACAGGATTTCACCAATGGTTTCTCCATCCTGCGGGACGGGCTCCAGGGTTTCCGGATCGGCTACCCGCAACTCTTCGAGCATAGGGTAGCGCACACCTTGACGGGATTTGAGCTCGGCTTGATCGGGTATAGGTAACTGATTCCAATCATCATGCCAGGAGCAAACCACTGCAGGCCCGTAGACTTCGGTTAACCCGTAGGTATGAGTGACGTTAAAATTCAGTTTTGCCATGGCTTCAAGTATCGATGGCGGTGGTGCGGAAGCTGCGGTCATGATATTGACTTGATGCTCTATGCCTTGTTTTAACTCATCGTCCGCATTTGCCATCATATTCAAAACAATCGGTGCGCCGCATAAGTGGGTTACTCGATGGCGCTTGATCATTGTATAAATGTCATCGGCACGAATCGACCGTAAACAAACATTAGTGCCGTTGAGTGCAGCTATAGTCCAAGGAAAACACCAGCCATTGCAATGAAAAAGAGGCAGAGTCCACAGGTACACAGGGTGTGCCGTCATGTTCCATGCCATGATGTTGGAAACGGCGTTAAGGTAAGCACCACGATGATGGGTTACGACACCTTTTGGATCACCTGTAGTACCTGAGGTGTAACCTAGTGCTATGGCTTGCCATTCATCAGCAACGCTTTGATACGGATATTCGCTATCACCGGTTTGCAGAAAATCTTCATACTCCTGTCGACCAAAAGCCTGTCCGCTGTTACAAGCTGCATCAAACACATCAATCACAATAGGTTTGTTGGTGATCTGCTGTAAAGCAATCTCTAGCATATCGGCATATTCGCGATCTGCGATCAGCACTTTGGCTCCAGAGCGCTGGAGCATGAAGGCAATAGCATCGGCATCCAGCCGAGTGTTAAGGGCATTAATCACCGCGCCAGCCATCGGAATACCGAAGTTGACCTCATACATGGCCGGAATGTTTGGCATTATGACAGCAACAGTATCATCCTGTTCAATGCCCACTTTTTTTAATGCGGATGCCAGTCGGCGGCAGCGCTCGAACGTTTCCGCCCAGGTCTGCTGCAAGTCTCCGTATATTAATGCCACATGATCGGGATAAACGCTTGCCGCGCGCTGTAAAAAGGTTACGGGCGATAATGCTGTGTAGTTGGCCGCATTTTTATCCAAACCCAGCGAATAAGGCGAGCTCATTACTGATGGCTCCACCTGGGTTTGCGTTTTTCTATAAAGGCATCGACACCTTCACGCGCATCATCTGAGTTCATGTTGCAGGCCATACGTTCACCAGCAAGTTTGTAAGCATCTTCGAGTTCCATTCCCAGCTGGCGGTAAAACATTTGTTTGCCAATGCGAAGTGACAGCGGGGCTTTTGCGGCGATTTTTTCTGCAAGTGCGCGAGTGATTTGTACTAACTCATCGCCTGTAACGACGTCGTTTACCAGGCCAAAATCACGCGCTTGCTCGGCCGAAATAAAATCCCCAGTGAGCAACATGTGCATGGCTTGTTTGCGCGACAGATTGCGACTCAATGGAACCGCAGGGGTTGAGCAAAACAAACCGACATTAATCCCTGATACTGCAAATTGAGCATCCTCGCTGGCCACCGCCAGATCGCAGTTTGCCACCAATTGGCATCCGGCGGCCGTTGCAATACCCTGTACCTGCGCGATTACCGGTTGCGGTAATTGATTGATCATAACCATGATGCGGCCGCATTTATCAAACAGTGCCTGATGGAAGGCTTGATCTTCGCTGGAGCGGATTTCCTGTAAATCGTGACCTGCGCTAAAAGCTTTTCCATTGGCGGCGATAATAATGACATAGATCGATGCATCATCACGCAATGCTGTTAGTTCAGATTCCAGAGCGTCGAGCATCCGACTCGACATCGCATTGTATTTTTGCGGATGATTTAAGGTAAGGGTACTAATGCCGTTACTGTCTTCACGGGTGATGATGTCATTGTCGTTATGGTCACTCATCGCAGTTCTTCCTCGGGTCTTGTTTGTTTAATTCTTCTGCGCCTAGTATTACACGATGTTGACTTCGACGCTGTAGCCGAGCGAATTAGCGATAAAATGGTAACGATGTGTGCGATGCTGCATGGTTGCCATTTCTTCGGTGGTTACCGAAAAATCTTCGTCAAAACTCACCACGGGATGCAAGTCGACTCGAGTGACGGACATTTGGCGTTTCGGATTCTCACCAAGGTAAGCGACTGCTCGGTCTTGATAGGTCGTGACTGACCAACCGGCGTTTGCGACAAGCACCAGAAAGGTCATCATATGGCAGCTGGAATGCGCCACGACCAATGCTTGTTCCGGGTTGGTATTATTGGCATTGCCGCCCCAGTCGGGCGCCGCATCAGCGATGATCGCAAGGGTATCGTTGTAATGTACGTGATGAGCATTCGAATACTTGCCGGTTTCAAACGTGAGTTCCGAGCGTTGCCACTCGAGTTCAATCGATAATTCAGGCCTTTGTTCTCTTCTAATATTGCGATGGACAGGTAATCAGGCGCCGGTTGCCAATTGTTTTCTTGGATCATAAAACGAAACTTCGACAACTACGGCCTGCCGAGTTCCTGATGTTGTGAGTACGTCAACTTGTCTACCAAACCCTGGGTGTTCTACCATGATCATTGCCAGCGCAATGTTGTATTCCAGACGTGGTGAATTGACGGCCGATGTGACCTTATCCACTGTGTCCCCATTGATTTGAATAGACCAGAATCGGGTATTTGAGCCATCTAAGCGTTCACCCGACAATTTCAAACCAACCTGTTTGCGACTGACACCCTCAGCTCGGATTTTTTGTATGGCTGCTTTGCCGACTAATTGGTTATCGCTATCGAGGTTAAGCAGACGATCCAGTCCCAGCTCAAACGGATTAGTGTGAATATCCGCATCGGCATGGTAAGACAACATACCGCCTTCAATGCGCCGAATTGACGACGTGTGACCCGGCTTCAAATTAAACCCAGCACCAGCCGCCATAGTCTTTTCTCATAGCTCATCACCTCGGCTGGCATTGCGCAGGTAAAGTTCGTAGCCGAGTTCGCTCGACCAACTGGTACCTGACACGATCAGCGGAATTCCATCCAGCTCCATTTCACGCAGCCAGTGGTATTTCAAATCCAGAATACTATCGCCAAATAGCGCCTGCATGATATGACTGTATTTTGAGCCCTGCGGTTGAAGCGGTGACACGTCTGGTTCTTTAATGGTTACACCCATTCCAGAGTGCACAGCAAACCTGACGCTCTACCGCCACATCACACAAAATCGCGTCGTTTACCAAATTCCAGAAGTTTTTTCCGGATCACCAAAATCACCCGGAATATACATGTGGTTGTAAACGGAAAAGCGCTGCGCACCCCAGCGCACAGTGGCATCGAAGTAGGGGGATTTACGGATTTGTGTACCGAAGCCAAAATCGTCGGATTGAGTCATTGTTGTACCCTGGTGATTGAAGGTTAGATCCATCAATCGGTTTGCTGAATGATTCGATCTTAGGCTAAAGACGCATTAGATTTGGTTTATGAAAATGGCTTGTTTAGACTGATTGTGCTGTTTTAATCAGCGCTGGTCTTGGTTAGTACAATGAGGTTTAGACTGGCGCTTTTAATATTGCGGTCACAATGTAGGTGAAATAACGGTCGATTCCGAGATCGTCAGCCAGCATATTATCCATCACTGATTGAAATGATTGCAGGTTTTGCGTAAAAACTCTCCGCACATAATCCATACCTCCACCTGTTGCTATGCATTCCACCACTTCATCCAACTTTCAGATGTACGATTCGAAACGCTCAAAATCCGATTTTCTATGAGAGTCCAGCGAAATCGTGACCACAACCTGACTAAAATCGACAATCTTTTCAAGCGCTAGATCGGCTTGGTAACTCTGGATGAATTCTCAATTCTTGAGTTTGTTGAGCCGGCTCCAGCACGGCGAAGGCAACAGATTTACTAGCTCTGGCAGGCAAGATTTGCTCAACTGACCATGTTATTGCCGTGCAGACAGAATGCGGAGTCGATAGCATCAAGGCTATTATTTTTCATTAAGGTGTGTGTGTTGATAAAACATCAGAATCATTAAAACTAAAATGTCCGCTTTGAGTATCATAAGACCATTGTCAGGTATTGTCGAACCTTGTAGTTTCAACAATCAGATCAAGTTCCAACATTTACAACTGATCTTGTAACTGAGCGTTAAAATATGATTTTCTTTCAAGCTCTTCTTAAGTTTTCAGCGATCGGCGTCATTCTGGCGCTACTGCTATTATTTATTCGCGATGGGCGTTATCTATCGATTTTTCGATATGTCATGCTCTTAATACTCGCATTGTTGTGCTTGTTTCTAACCACTGGTCATTCCTCTATTGCTATTCCTCCACCGTGGGCAATTCCACTGCGAATGTTCGACATGTTGAGTTTTGTCTTTGTGTGGTGGTTCGGTCTGGCATTGTTTGAAGATAATTTTCGGTTGAAACCCTGGCATTGGTTATGTTCGGCAGTGTTTGCCGTGCTAATTGGAGTTGATCGAACCGACTACTATGGCTTTCACGATCTGTGGCCAAGCCTACTGGATCCATCAATCAGTGTTTGCGCAATCTTCTTTATGATCCACCTGGCCTGGGTTGCCGTATCTGGCCGTCATGAAGATTTGATCGATAGTCGACGCAAAATGCGAATTCGTTTTTCTTTTAGTTTGGTAGCGCTTATTGTATTAACCACACTGATGGAGCGCTTAGCAACGCCACTTGGTTACTCGCCTTTTTGGTCGATCATGGTGATTTACCTGTTTACCTTAGTGCTAGGCCTTTGGGCGATATTGTGGCTGACTAAACTTCGCCCAGACGAACTCGGTTTTCTTCAAGCACACGAGCGTGAAGCCAGACCGGATATTCAAGCCAGCGCTGATTATCAGCGCTTGATGGAATATGTCGAGACCAGCAAAGGTTATCGACAAAACAATCTTAGTATTGGCGACCTAGCAGAGGCAATTAACATCCCCGCTCATCAGCTTAGGCAGCTCATCAATCAAGGATTGGGTTATCGCAATTACTCTTCGTTTTTAAATCATTTTCGTCTCAACGATGTAAAACTAGCTTTAGCTGACCCGGAGCACGCACGCACCCCTATTTTAACGCTGGCTCTAGAAGCTGGCTTCGCCTCTTTAGCACCCTTTAACCGTGCTTTTAAAGAAGCCGAAGGCATGACGCCAACTGAATATCGGCAAAAAATCAGCTCATATTAGTTTTTAGGACTGTGCAAAACTAAAAAAAGCTGTGCATTTTTGAAAACGCGCATAGTTATTGGCTTTCGCGCAGAGATTTGTTGGCTAATTTTCTAAAGTTTGCTCATCTTTAACAGCTGCCCGACAGTGGCTTGGAGCAAAACATGGAATTTTTTGGCGAGGTTGCAAACACCTTTATTAACAATATCGCTGGTTTTTATATGGTCGATGGCATGCGCTATTTGATTGGTGCTGGTGGTACTTTTTTGGTGGTTTGGGTTTTACTAAAGGGTGTATTGGCTGCGCGACGAATTCGTAAACCGTTGCCTGCCATGTTATTGCACAAACAAATGTTGCGAGAGCTACGAAACTCGGCAATCAGCATTTTAGTTTTTGCGGTTGCATTTAGCGTTACGAATGTCACCTTTGCAACGATATTTGATGGGCCGGTATTCAAACTTTATGATGATGTTGCTAAATATGGATGGGGTTATTTAATTTTTTCAATTGTGCTTTGGACTGTCGCGCTGGACACTTATTTTTACTGGACGCATCGTTTTATGCACCACAAAAAGTTTTATAAGTTCTTTCATCTTGAGCACCATCGCTCGCACAATCCAACTCCATTTACCGCTTATTCTTTTGCACCACCAGAAGCGATATTGATCTATTTCTTTGTGCCTATCTTTAATTGCATTGTTCCCATGCACGGATTGGCTTTTACCATCGCCATGTTAGTGCAAATCATCCGTAACGGCGTTGGCCATTGCGGGTATGAGCTATTTCCAAGAGACTGGGTTGATAATCGCTTGCTGGATCTATTTGCTACGGTCACTCACCATGATTTACATCACGAAAAGGGTAATGGCAATTTTGGTTTTTACTTTACTTTTTGGGATCGTGTGATGGGCACTGAACACCCTGAATACAAAGCGCGCTTTCGGCGAGCAACTGAGAATGATTTGAATATCAAATTTGCATTGGCAAAATAGCGGTGCCAGTAAATGCTCGAAGTAAACTAATTTAACTCCATGGGAAAGGGCTGTTTGATACCGGGTGTAAGTTACCAAGTTCATAGCGACTAAAACGAAATGGAGCTAACAACTCAGATTCGCGCTCATGGCAAATGTCTTGCGCAACCAACTTGCCAACACCAATCATTTTGTAGCCGTGATTTGAATCAGCAACCACATAACAGTTGTCATGGAAGACATCAAACACTGGGAAGCTATCAGGAGTAAACGCGCCGATTCCTCCTGATGGCTCACGTTTGTATTTTGGCATCGTACCTTCATAGCGTTTCTGACAATGCGCCAGAGCACTCACCCACATTCGAGCGAAGTCTTCGCCAACAATGAACTCAGGTGAAGCAGGGCCATAAGGGTCAACCGCGACATCATTGGCTGGCTTATCTACAATAAAAGGCGCGGCGCCACCTTGCACACCGCCAAAATGAAAATCAGGCTTATAGTAAATGCCCCACATTTGATCGGTAAGTAAACTGCCGTCTTCATCGCAGTAAAGTGGCGCGTCGGTATCAACATGAATCACTGGCGGCGTATTACCTTCGTTCGTCACTTGTAGTTTTGGGTCGACTCCTAATACACCTTCTTGCAATGACCAATACACCCACATCGGAATGTCATTGCTTAACTCATTGGTCTGGGGGTTGCGAATGTTAATCTTATTAGGCAGCTCTAACATATCCCAAGCTTGTTTAGCCCAGGGGCCAGCACCAACAATAAGATAGTCGCAGGCAATGCCGCCACGAGAAGTGGAAACACTAGCAACTGCCCCGCTATTGTCTCGCTTGATAGCAGTCACCTCAACGCCCGTTAGTATGCGAACCCCCATTGCTTCGGCCTTTGCAGCTAGACCATAGGCAGCTTTGGCATTATTGGCATAGCCGCCTTTGTGTTCATGTAAGATTGAAGTAATGTTCTTAGCCTGCCAATCATCGAACAGCCCTCGCATGTAGTGCTGGCAATCTTGCTCGCCTTCGATAAAACTGGAGTGATAACCGATCGCTTGTTGCTGTTGATAGATCGATGCTACGTCCTCGTGCATGCTCTCTGAGCTGATCTGCATATAACCAACCGCATGATAAGAGTAAGCACTCGGGTCGCTTTCCCAAACTTCCACGCTATGCGCCATTAACTCACGCATGGCGGGTTGAAAATAGTTATTACGAATTACGCCGCAGGCAATACCGGTTGCACCTGCTGCAATACCAGATTTATCGAGCACTAAAATATCTCGACCATCCCCTTTGCCGGTTGCTTTAAGCTCAAGCGCGAGATGATAAGCGGTGCTCAAACCGTGCATACCGGCACCAATAATTAAATAGGGAGAAGAACTTGGCATAGTCATTATTAGTAACCTCGGTTTAGTCGAGCACTGGTTTATGCGCCATTTCGCGCAACTGATCAATTCCTACTGGCCTGCCATCATATTCATCTATGGCATCTAAGATCGCAGGCCACAAATAATCCAGTAAACTGATATCGCATAAAAGATAGAAGCCAAGCCGGCCTTGAAAATCATCTCGCACTACGATGGCATTAATCTTGGCCATCGAGGTTTGCGCAATTTTGAAGTTCGCAAAGCTTTGTTCTCGCAGATCTATCGCGCATAGCGTGGCTAGAGCTTCAGCGCTGAGCTCACCATAAAGATACAAACAAGCGTGAGAATGATTTCTCAAGTTTGGATAAACACGGCGCTGATCTTGTTCGGCTTTTTCAGCAAGCGTGTGCATTACGCCATTCGATTCTTGCTGAGTATGCTCAAACGGCTCAAGTAACCAGAATTCGGTTGCAGATAAACGCAGTAGTCTTTGTTGATCTCGCTGAATTAAACATTCATTTGCTTGCTCTGCTAATAGTAAGCCTTGTTCTGCTAACCAACTTACTGTGTCGGCACCTTTAAAACCGATACGCCTTAAGCACGTGCAATCCATTAAGCCCAATTGCGGTGACTGGCGTTGCTCAATTGTGGTGGAATAGCTGCTAACAATCTGGCCAATACCAGCAGCAATAAATTTGGCTTTCAATGCTAGATGCTGATAATGGATTGGACTGATGGTGTTCATACTAAACTCCTTGCGCAGATTGCTCAGGATCATAAAAAGGCAATGCGGCAACCCGCGCCTGCAAGGATTTATTCTCAGCGAGTTTGATATTTATTTGTTCACCTATCTTTAAACCCTTTGGTGCAAAGGCCAAACCAATCCCCTGCCCACAACTTTTTGAAGCAGCTACCGAGGTAACGCGCCCGCAAATCGAATCGCCTTCAAGTAACAATTGCGATTCGGCCGGTACACCATTGGCAGGATCAAACACGAAGCCAATTAGCTTACGAGTTTGCTCTTGCTTGGCTAACTCTTGCAAAGTGCGCTGACCAATAAAGTCGTCCTTGTCTTTACCCAGCGTCCACTGCATTTGCAGTTCGGCTGGTGTGGTCATGGCGTCAGTGTCCTGACCAATAATAACGTGGCCTTTTTCGAGTCGCAGTAATCGCTGCGCTTCAACGCCAAATGGTTTTATATTAAAAGTTTGGCCAGCATCAATTAGCGCTTGCCACAAGCTAGAACCATATAGGTTTGGCACATGAATTTCATAGCCGAGTTCGCCAACGAAGCCTACTCGCATGATTCTGGCGGGAACCCCAGTCACTTCCGCCTGACGCACCGCCATATACTCAAATGCGTCATTGGATAGATCTAGTTCGGTAAGTTGTTGTAAAACTTCGCGTGACTTAGGTCCGGCTAAATTCACTGCGCAATACGCACTAGTGACATTGCTAACATCGACGTCCATTTGCCATTGTACATTCCAGCGCAACAAGGTTCGAAATACGCGATCTACGCCACCAGTGGTAGCGGTAAGATAAAAATGATTCTCACTCAGCCGACAAACCACGCCGTCATCGATGACTACCCCGGCTTCATTACACAATAAGGCGTATTTAGATCGGCCAATTTTTAACTGATCGAAACGGCTGGTGTATAAACGATTCAAAAATCTACCGACCTCGCTACCGCGTAGGTCTATGCCACCTAAGGTCGATACATCAATCACGCCAACAGAATTGCGCACATGCAAAGCTTCATTTTGAACACACTGTATGCGACTCTCATCACTCGCATAATAAGCTGGCCGATACCATTGACCTGCCTGCATTATCACGGCACCTAACGCCAGGTGTTGTTGATGCATTGGTGTGGTGCGATGTGGATGAAAGGATCGCCCGGCATTAATCCCCAATGGCTCACTGGTAAATGGTGGGCGGGCGGTGGTAACACCGGTTTGCGAAACTGTTTTTTTGGTCGCATTAGCGACCAGACGTGCGGCGGCGAGTGCCGACTGTCGACCCTGAGATGGCCCCATCCCGCAGGTGCTATAGCGTTTGACCAACTGGATATTGTCATAGCCATCTTTGGTTGCATTAAGAATGTCGTCGATGGTCAAGTCTTCATCAAAATCAACAAACTCTTTGCCTTTCGGATGAGCAAAAATTGGCCAGGGATGATTTAAAGAGAGCATATCGCTATCTGGCACATTCGGAATCAGCGCATTTTGATTTAGTGCCCGGCGCGCGGCGAAATCACCTAACGCTCGACTATGTGATTTAACCACTTCTAAATTCCACACCCCTGCTACTGAGCCAGTCAGATACATGCATTGAGGTAAATTACTGATTTCAAAAACCGCTTGCTCATCCCGATACTTGAGTTGCGCACCTCCCTGGCAGGCTAATTGATAAGTAGGCATAAAACCCACCGACATAACTAATAGCTCGCAATCAATCACTTCAGCTTGCGACACACATTGACCTTGCCAGCTAATCGCTCGCACATCGACGGCACTAAGATGGTTGTTTTTTGCTTTGGCCTCGTACAAGGTATAAGCCACTTTAATCGGGATACCTAAGTCGGTCACAGCCTGATAGCGGGCTGACTCCTCTACTTTTGTTCGCAAATCGATAATTGCAGCCACTTCAACCTGGGCATCAATTAAATCAAGCGCCACACCATACGCCTCGTCATTACCTGCCAACACCACAGCGCGTTGTGCAGGTTTAACCGCGTATAGTTTCATCATCCGCTGAACGGCGCTGCCCATTACCACACCAGGAATGTCGTTGCCACGAAAAATAGCGGGCTGTTCTAAAACCCCACTGGCCAAAATCGTTTGCTTGGCTCTTAACTTATAAAGCCGCGTCTCACTCACTACACCTAGCCAATGTTCCGCCTGCCAACTATTCGCCACGGCATTCAACAACACACGAATGTTCGGTTGTGCTTTGAGCTGATTTAAAAGTGTCTCTAATTGCTGGCTCTCATACTCTGCTGTCACGCTAGCGCGTTGATAAGCCATACTGCCGCCAAGATAAGCCGCTTGCTCAACTAAAATCACCTCGGCACCAGCTTTGGCCGCCGATAATGCTGCCTGTAAACCCGCAGCTCCTCCCCCAATAACAAGTACATCGCAAAACAAATACTGCTTGTCTCGCGCCACTGGCAAAGCCTTAGTATTTATTTCACCCAGGCCAGCGCGCTGTCGAAACCATTTAGCCCACCATTGCCAAGCACCACGCGGGCGATAAAACGCTTTGTAATAAAACCCCACGGGCAGGAATCGACTAAACCAGCCCGTTGCCGCCATCCTGTCACGTTGTAAAGAACCTAGTATATTTTGCGAGTAAACCTGAAGGCCATCTTCAGCGGTGTAAGTGTCCGCCAAAGTATTTGGAGCATCTGGTAACTGCACCAGAGTGTTAGCGTCTTGACCGGCCAAGGTTAACGGCGCTCTGGCACGATGATATTTGAAAGACCGACTCATCAGCCACTGCCCATTGGCCAGTAGTGCGCTTGCGATGGTATCGCCTTCAAACCCAGAGATGCGCTGACCGTCGAATTCAAAGTCAATCGCCTGGTTTCTATTAAGCAGCGAACCAAAGGGCTTTGCTAAGCGAGAGGTAGTTTTGAGCTTAGTCATCAACCGGCGTCTCCAGGTGTTGCTCAAGCTCCTTGTAATCAAAAGTAGCAATCACTTCATCACTAAGCGTATTCCGCTTAGCAAGAAACCAATAGGCACTTGGTGCATGAAACCACCATTCAATGACTTCACCGGCGGGGTTGTCGTCAAAGAATACATACTCTGCCCATTCTTGAGTGCTCGCTTGTTTTACATTTGGGCGTTGCTGATACTCCCCACCGTAAACAAATTCGGTGATATTACGACGACCATTCAAAGGGCATTCTAAGGTTTTCATATACTAATGGCTGGCTGCGGTCGCGCCAGCTTCATTGACCTGCTTGAAGTCATAAAATCGTTGCAAGCCAAATGGCTCAATCAGCTTAGGAGTCTTGCCAGTGGCGATTAACTCGGCCATGGTTTTGCCACTGATTGGTGTCGCTTTAAAACCCCAGGTTCCCCAACCAGCATCAAGAAAATAGTTTTCTATTTCACAGCGCCCCATAATCGGGCTGTAGTCTGGCGTCATATCGGTAATGCCAGCCCACTGTCTTAACATTTTCGCTTGATCTAAAAATGGGAAAAGTTCAGTAATAGACGAAGCCAGGGTTTCTTTCATTTCCAAAGTCGCACGCGTGTTGTAAAGAGCATAAGGGTCTGAGCCCCCGCCAATAACGAATTCGCCGCGCGAAGTCTGATGAATATAAATATGCATGTGTGGCGAACTCACATGCGGCTTAAAAAGTGGTTTATAGGGTTGCGTTACCATCGCCTGTAGCGGAAAAGAATGTATGGGCAATTTCAACCCAGCCCTGCGCGCCACCTCTGAGCTCATGCCGGCGACGGCTTGTACTACGCATCCACAAGCGATATCCCCGCGGGAAGTTTTCACTTTCTCAACCTTGCCATTGTCGATTTCAAAACCGGTTACTTCGGTAAGTTGATGTAGCTCTACTCCGCGCTCACAGGCACCTTTGGCATAACCCCATACAACTGCATCGTGGCGCGCAGTGCCGCCATCGGCATGCCAAAGCCCGGCTAATATCGGGAAGCGCGTGTCGTGACCCACGTTCAACAAAGGCACCAATTCCTTGATAGTTTGTGGGTCAACTAATTCCGAGCGTACACCTAAGTGCGAGTTTACTTCGGCTCGCCATCGCATGCTGCGAACCGCGGCATCGCTATGCGCTAGTGTGAGTTGACCTCTATTTTCATAAAGAATGTTGTAACCAAATTCATTCGACAAGCCTTCATACATGGCGACTGAGGCTTTATAGAAATTCACGCCTTCTTCGGTTAGATAATTAGAGCGAATCACAGCCGTGTTCCTGGCGGTATTGCCGCCACCTAAATAAGATTTATCTAATAGGGCAATATTAGTAATGCCATGTTCCTTCGCTAGGTAGTAGGCAATTGCCGCGCCATGGCCACCCGCACCAACAATCACCACATCATAAAAGGGCTTAAGAGCACGCTCAGGAGTGAAATGATGCTTAGCAGGGTACTGCTTAGAAAAACCGTATTTGAGTAATCCGAAAGCCACAATCTATTTTTAGTGCTTTTAAGGGCAGTCTATCAACTATTGTTTAAGGTATACTTATATTGTTATTTGTTTTTACTAATAATTAAGGTAGCCGTGAGACGCGCAAGAAAAATAGATTTTGCTGCACTTGAGGTGTTGATTACCTTAGCTGAATCAGATTCGTTTAGCGAAGCAGCTAAAAGATTAAGGATCACCCAAAGTGCGGTTTCCCAGGCGCTCAAACAACTTGAGGAATCCACCCAATGCGCTCTGGTGATCCGCCGTTCTAAACCACTACAGCTCACCGGCAGTGGCTTACGCTTGCTGGACTACGCGCATAAAGTGTTCGCCCAAACCAATCAAGCCCTCAACGAACTCAGCAACGCTAAGCTTGGCCAAATAAGCCAGATCAATTTAGGCATGATTGACTCATTCGCTGACTCACTCGGTGTGCCGGTAATTGCTGGTATTAAAAAAGCAGTGCAGAGAATAAGCCTGCGCACCGGCTTAAATGCTTCTTTAAGCGATGCGTTTCGAAGCCGCAACTTGGATATGCTGATTACCGCCGACCCAATTCTTAAGGGCGCTGATTTTCAGCGTATTCCGCTGATCCGCGATGCCTTTGTTGTCATTGCGCCAGCACCATTTCAAAGAACTAAGTTAGATCAACTTGCCAGTAGGCTGCCATTTATTCATTACAGCCCGGAATCAACGATCGGCGGGCAAACTGACATTATCGCTAGACGGCTCAATCTGAAACTCAACACGCAGTACGAGTTTGACAGTACGCAAGCTGTTATTCGTTTTGTACAAAATCAGCATGGCTGGGCGATTTTGTCTGCCTTGTGTTTGGTGCGGTTCGCGCCTTTACTTGATGATGTGGCGGTAATCAATTTGGATAACGGCAAACACGCCAGAGAGATTTTTTTGTTGGCGCGTAAAAACGAATGGGGCGATTTACCTAGCAATATTGCAGAGGTTTCAAAAGACGCGTTTAGACAATCACTGAGAAAACAATTGGCGTCGATTCGAGCGTGGCTACCTAAGCAAACTTATGTGGTTTAGCTTTGCAATTTGATCGCAACATTTTTGGTGCACACATAGTTATACAAAGACTCCTGACCTTTCTCTCGACCATAGCCAGACAGACCAACTCCACCAAACGGTGTTTCTATGCCACCTGCGAACCACTCGTTAACAAACACCTGGCCGGATCGCAGCGCCTTGGCGCCTCTCATTGCGATATTTATATCGCGAGTGAAAATACCATTCACTAAACCGAAGTCAGTAGCGTTTGCCAATTGCCAGGCTTGTTCTTCACTATTGAATCTTGTTATCGCTAATACTGGCCCAAACACTTCTTGATAAAACACCTCGTTTTCAGGGCTGACGTTATCTAATACGGTGGGTTCGAAAAAGAAGCCTTTGCCTGCAACTGCTTTACCGCCGGTTTTGATGCTCGCGCCTTGCTCTAAACTGCGTTGGCAAAACGCTAACACGCGATCTTGTTGTTGCTTTGATGCTAATGGCGTTAGTGTGGTTGCAGATTCACTTCCATGACCGATTTTTTGATTCGATGCTAAATCAATGACTCGTTCAAGCAGCTCATCGTGAATAGATTCGTGCACAATTAAGCGCGACATGGCTGAGCAAATTTGCCCGGCATTAAAGAAGATGCCCCAATCAACATCAGTCACAAAGGCATCTAAGTCGGCATCAGGGAATACGATCGCTGCTGACTTGCCACCTAATTCCATTACACACGGCACAGCTCTTTGCGCAGCGCTGGTTAATATTGAGCGCCCAGTGGCAACAGAACCAGTAAACACGATTTGATCAATGTCGTGATGCGCTGCCAAGGCCGCTCCGGCGCTATTGCCATAGCCACAAATCATGTTGACTGCGCCTGCTGGCAAACCAGCATTGTGGCAGGCCTTAGCAATGAGAGTGATCGCTAAAGGCGTTAACTCCGGTGATTTCACAACTACCGCATTACCCGCAGCCAGCGCTGGCGCAAGCGATCTGGCACACAAATCCACCGGAAAATTCCATGGCACGATTTGCGCAGATACCCCAAGCGGTTCATAGATAGTAAAGTCGATGTACTCTTCGCCAAGTGGAATAGAAGCACCTTCTATCTTGTCTGCCATACCAGCGTAATACTGGAAATAACGCACAGCAGTTTCAAACTCATCGATTGCCTGCGCATAGGTCTTGCCGTTTTCAGCAATCAATAGATGCGCGCCTTCTTCTTTTAACTGATCTAGTTCTTCAGCGACTTTTAATAACCACGACACACGCTGTGCTGGTTTAGCATGATTCAAATCGCCGCGCCCGATACAGGCGCGCGCTGCCATCACGGCCTGGTCGACCTGTGCCTTTTTTGCTTCGGCGATAGTGCCAACAAGCGTTTCATTGGCTGGGTCGATAACGCGAATATGATGCTCGCTGTCCAGCCACTCGCCGTTTATATAATTCTTAAAATGAGGCATGAACTTCGTTTAGAGAGTTGCCAATCCTTCTTCATAACATGAAGCCACCCACTTATGGAAATCATGGCTTGGGGTATCGAATGCTGGCGAAAAGGCTCCGCCGTCAAAACCTGGGCTATACCGACCTCGTTGCATGCCTTCTACCGCGAAAATATCTTCGGTAAAAACGGTTTTCCAGGCGGCCATGGTTGCCGCGCGACAACCCTCATATTGATCGCCAACCGCCTCTTCATTGACATAGGCGATCTGCAGTTTTTCAAGCGTATGGTCTGGCGCTAAAGGTTGCAAAATAATGGCAAAGGCATGATCTACCTGCACACCCAACATCAGGTTAGGATAAAGCGAGATATATTCGCCATGAGTTAGTTTATCGCTCGGCCAGGTCGGAAATTTAGGTAAGGTTGTACCCGCCACTTCAGAGAGAGTGTACCTAAGCGTACCTTGCCCAGACATGTATTCATTAACATGCAGATTCACATGCTGATCAAGCGGTGAATAGGAATTCAATTCAGGATGCACCCAAGGCAAATGATAAGCCTCGCAGTAATTTTCAATGGCTAACTTCCAGTTCGCTTTAATCTCTAACTGCATTTGACTATGGCGATCAGCAACGCTCAGATTATTTAATGCTTGTGAACCAGCAAAATCGGCCCATCGCGCATCAAGTGGAGCGATAAATTCGTCGAACGGTTCAGCCTCGCCAGATAAATTTATGAAAACAATGCCCATCCATTCGGCGCTGCGTACTTGTTTTAAACCTTTGTTCTGGCAATTAAAACCCGGCGCGTAGTTTTCACCAACGCCGCCAATATTTGGTGTGCTCTTTAAGTCGCCATTTAATGTATAACTCCATGAATGGTACGGGCAACGTAAAAGTCTTTTTACGGGGCCGGCTTCGCTGACCAAAGTCATACCTCGATGACTACAAACATTGTGAAATACCCGCAGCTGGTTATCGCGATCGCGAACCGCCATCAAAGGCAAGCCCATAAAATCAATCGGCACACTGAAACCTGGCTCAGGCAACTCACTGGCAAATAAAAGCCCCGCCCAGGTATTGGCCAGCACCTTATCTCGTTCAAAGGCAAATACTTCCTGATCAGTGTAGGCAACATTCGGCAAGCCACTCGCAGAATCGATTGGATTGCGAACTCGATTAATGGCATCAACGGTGATTTTATTTTTTATTGTCACTGGATTCGCACTCGGGTCTTATCAAAACTTAAGGAGCTTCTGATTAATCTAAATAGAAGCTGAAAACTTATCCTACGATATTTCAGTCACTACAGAAATACCAACAAGCGACCAGAATGAGTGAATACAAATTATTGGTATGCAGATATTCAAACTTTCGGTTTTATCTTATTTACACTTTTTTCATATTTATATAAACGCATGCTTATGTTTTATAAACTAATTGCGGGTTCGGTAAAGCAAGGTCTTTTCGCTTTGCTTTTTAATCAATCAGTTCAACTTTTTTTGGGAACCTTATGATGATTCATCAAAAAAGATCTGTTGTTATTAGCTTTATTAAATCCATTGCATCTATGGCGATAGTATTCTCGTCATTTCTTGCTTTAATAGACTCCAGCATTGCGCAAACAAACAATGCAGACCCTGATTGGGCGTTTGAAGAAGAATTTCAATCTAACCCTGCGTCGCCCTCTCAAGATGCTTTGCCTCGCCGTTTCGAATACGTAGCAACCCATCGTACTCATCCTCAGGAACACTTTACTAAAGTGTTTCCGGAATTTTTGGCTGACCATGCGCTCAATTGTGATGGCCCGAATCGAGAAATCGTCCCATTGCCACAACATTCGGTGCAAAGCACGCAGAATTCCAATAGCCTAAACCCTGACCCTAGTTTCTTTATCTGTCGCAACCATATGATGTCGTCCATGGGTGAGACCGGTGCTTATTCAAACACCGTTTTTTGGCCGCGTCAGGAATTTGATTTTACGAAAGGTGGAGTTATCGAGTTTGATGTCAATATCAACGAAGGTCATACCCAACGTCATTGGTGGGAGCTGCTTATCGCTCCGCGCAATCAAATTAAGTTTGCCGCCGCACCGCAACAATCAGCGGTTGATGAACCTTATCCACGAGAACGAATAGTGTTGGATTTTCGAAACAATGTGCGTCAAATTCGCGTAGGTGAAAGACAGTTTGCACCTGATGGCTGGACAGTCGAAGAACGTCAGTTTGCTCGCTTCGACTTTGCCTATTGGCGAACGTTACATCCCTTTGATGATGCCCTTGATGATCGTCGCATACGCCGAACCATGCGCGTGACTTTAGAGGACAATAAAATAACCTGGGGAATCGAAACGCAAGACGGAAGCTTTGATAACTATACAATAGATGTTCCGGGTGGCCTGCCCTTTAAAACTGGGGTCGTACAGTTTAAAACTCATGCATACACACCGGCTTTCAGCGGAGGAAATTTCGATGTCTATACCTTTCACTGGGACAATATTCGATTCAGTGGGCCGGTTCTTGCACCGTATGAGGCTTATCATGCAAACGATGTTGTCTACCTACAGAGAAATGGTGATCGCCCTATCGGTGATGAACACACCGTTACCATAGACTTACCAAATGATTTTAGGCGCCGCCCTGTATTGCTGGGGCAAATGCATGGAGCCTTAAAAGGCCAAGCCTTATTGAGTGTTAACGGAGGGCCGGATATCCCGGTAACCATTGATAACTCTCCAGTAAACGATTGTGTCTCAGGGCAATGGCGAGACTGGATCAGTTTTCGTTTGCCGCTCGACCCTTCCCAATTAAGAACAGGTACCAATACCTTTCGTTGGAAAATTGGCTCTCGCCCCGCTTGCGCAACAGACAATAATTGGTGGAACGGCTATTCAGTTAAGTTCCTGCATATTCAAACTGCTGGTGACCCAGACGCAGCAAACCCCAACAACAGAGATAACTTCGGTTGGATGGTGCCAATCAACGACACATTATTAAACTCACAGACGCCTTAAATATAGCTAAAGAATCAATTCGTGCTAGCCTTAGTTTAGTTAAAGCAAAAGCCTAGCACCATATGATCATTGATGTTTGGGTGCAACATCCCACACTGCGGCATGCTCAAGACTCGATGTTTGATTCGCTGCGGCGATGGACCAAGCAGCCAACTCCTACCGAGGAGCTACCGGTAGCAGCAACCATTGCCATGGCAGATCAGGCGAATATCGATCTAACGTTGATCTCCGCTTGGTACGCACCCGAAAGCATCATGATCTCAAACGATGAAGTAGCCGAGTTTGTGCAACAAGCGCGCACCCGATTGCTTGGTGTAGGCTCGGTCGATATTAGAAAACCAATGCAGGTTGCTGAAAATGAAAAGAGCCGTAAACTGCTTAAAAGTAAACCGATCAAATTCACGACCAAATGCGTTTAAGCAATTATTTAAAAATAAAGGGCGGCCTAGTGAATACTAAGCCGCTTTTTTGATTAAGGTCTTACGAGCTCCTAGCTACCTTATCGGCAACAAATGTGTGGCCCAACGAGCTCTCAGAATCAACTCTTCAATCTAAAAGAGATCCGCTAGCTCCTAACACGATTACCCAAGGTGCTTTGGGCGAGGGCGCTTAGATCGCTTTTTAGAATTTTTATTTGGGGTTTTGTTTCCTTGGTGACGATTTTGATTGCCCTTTTCACCAGTTTTGGCATGCGCTTTGTTGGCTGATTTCTTCTTTGCGGACGCATTGCGGTTTGGTTTCTTATTGGCTTTCTTCTTAGGTTTTTTTCTTGGCTTCTTGATTTTATCTTGCGATTCTTTCTTAAAGTTTTTAGCAGGCGCGTTAAGCTTAGAAGCCCGCAAGGCATTAAGCGGCTCATAACCATCTAGCTCCAGGCGCGGTATGGCTTTTTTAATCAAGCGTTCGATCTCGACCAATTGCTTATATTCATCATGGCTTACTAATGAGAGCGCCTGACCACTTGCTCCGGCGCGACCGGTGCGACCAATGCGATGCACATAGTCTTCGGCCACATGCGGTAAATCAAAGTTCACAACCTGTGGTAAGGCATCGATATCGATGCCTCTCGCTGCGATATCGGTTGCCACTAACACTCGTAACTTGCCGGACTTAAACGCAGCTAAGGCTTTGGTGCGAGCGCCTTGAGTTTTGTTGCCATGAATCGCCATGGCCTGGATGTTTTGTGCCGTAAGTTGTTTAGCCAACCGATCTGCGCCATGCTTAGTTCGAGAGAACACCAGCACCTGGTACCAATCATGCTCTTTTATTAAGCGAGTTAGAATCTTTCGCTTATCGTTTTTTTCAACCGCGATCAAACTCTGCTTAACTGCTTTAACCGTGCTATTAGGTGGCGTTACTGAAATCTCTACTGGCTTTTTAACTAAAGAGCGAGCAAGTTGACGAACGTCATTCGAAAACGTTGCTGAAAACATCAACGTTTGACGGCGCTTTGGTAACAACTGAATGATCTTTTTGATGTCATGGATAAAACCCATGTCTAACATGCGGTCAGCCTCATCCAGCACTAAAGCTTCGAGTCGATCAAATTGAATGGCGTTCTTACTATGTAGGTCGAGCAATCGCCCTGGTGTGGCAATCAGCACATCAGCACCGCCACGCAACTTTTGCATTTGCGGATTAATGCTGACACCACCAAATACTACCACCGATTTAACACGCAAATTTTCGCCATACTGCCTAACGCTATCAGCCACTTGCGCAGCCAGTTCTCTGGTAGGCACTAAGACTAAAACGCGAGCTTGGTTGCCTTTGTGCTTGGGCCGATCGGTGGTTACTAATCGATGCAGTATCGGCAAGGTAAATCCAGCCGTCTTGCCGGTGCCAGTTTGCGCTGCCGCCATCACATCATTACCAGCAATCACTTCTGGAATAGCACGCGCCTGAATTGGCGATGGCGTTTCATACCTTAGCTTTTGCAAGGTATTGAGTAGGGTCTTGGCAAGGCCGAGATCCTTAAAATTAGATACTTGGGACATAAAGCGCTGACGAAATAAGTCGTTTTAAAATCGCGCATTTATGCACGGTTAGAAGAGGCGCGCAGAGTAACCGATTCGGGTGTGTGGAGCTATAGCAGAATGCCAAATACTCTTAAGTTGGCGAGAACTAGCAATCTATAAGCGCCCTTACCGAAAAGTAATCATGTTTCGATTGACTGGTTATGACTACATGTGTAGTCTATTAATCGATTACAGTTGTAATCATTAAAATCAAATGGCCGCATAGCTTAATAGTTAAATAACTCATTAATCGATGGCTACTTAAAATAGAAACACTATGGCTAACCGAGTAAGTGACTCTGAAAAAATTGTGCTGGAAATTCTGTGGCAGGAATCTCCGCTAACCAGCCAAGAAGTGGTAGCGCGCTTACAAGATCAGGACTGGAACGAACGAACCGTTAAAACATTCTTAAGCCGACTAGTCAAAAAGAAGATGCTGTCTTTTAAAAAAGAAGGTCGCAAATATTGGTATTCGCCGCTTGTTGATAAAGCAGAAATACTCAGTGAAGCAAGCACTGGCCTGCTTACCAAAATGTTCAAAGGTGATATGAAAGCTCTTTTGGCAACCTTTGTTGATAACCAGCAGTTATCACGCGCGGAACTCGACTATCTGGAAAAATTATTAAAGGATAAGGAAGCATGAAAGAAATTTTTCTAAACGCATCGCAACTCCATCTGGAGTTCAGCTTTCTTATTCTCGCGATACTATTGGCAAGATATTGCCTTAAAAAATCGAGCAAAATTTACAATGTATATTGGTTGTGGCTGGCCTTACCGCTCGCGCCCATCGCTAGTTTCACTATCAAGGCATTCGAACTACCACCAATATTTACCCGCAACACAACGGTTACCTCTTTTCACGAAATCCAAGCTAATACTCCACTTGTTATAGAGCAAGCAAGTCAGCAATCAAACGGAACTCTAATAGGCCCCCTTTTTTTGCTATGGCTAATCGGCGCTTTGTGGTTTTTCTCCAGGCTAGTAAAACAGCACGTTGATTTACGTCAACAGCTTGCAGACGATGATTTTTGCCAGGCCATTTCATTGAACTCTCGTTACCCAATTTGCGGTGTTGCTGATACTGATTTTTCACCAGCTGTGTATGGATTTTGCAAACCCAAAATCTATTTCCCTATCGCTCTACAAAATAGCCTCGACGCAAAGCAATGTGATTTGATTGTTCAACACGAAGAGCAACACATTCGCCAAGGGCATCTGTGGTTGAACCTGGTTTGGGACATAATCGTTTGTATCAACTGGTTTAACCCTTTGTTCTATTTCGCACGACAAGCGTTTCGCCACGACCAGGAACTTCATTGCGATCACATTGTTTTAAAAGAATCACAGTCAGCCCAACAAATTGATTACGGGCTGGCCCTTCTCTCAACCGTTTCTGCCACTCACTCGGTTAGCCTGCTGTGTTCCTGGAAAATGTTTGACCAACTTGAGGAACGAATTATGAATATTAAAACTAAACCATCGATGCTTGCTAAAACGCTTATCACCGGCATGCTCGCAAGCTTGTTATTTGCTAGCTCTTTGTATGCTTTAGCTACGCAAGAAACTATTGATACCGATAGCAAAAAAAGTAGTCAGTCAGTCACGATTGTCAAAGTTAAAACCGACGATCAGGCTCAAACCACAATCTCAACTGGCGATAGAACGTATCGACTAGAAAATGGAGAAAAATTTGCCCTGGTTGATGGCGAACGAGTTGAGTTATCTGAAGAAGAAGTCAAAGAGTTTGAACATTTGATTGAACAAAGCATGCGTTATGATTTAGCCAGCGGTGACGAAAAGCGCCATGTATTTGAACATGAGCATGTTAATGCTTTCACTTTTGATCACGATGGAATCGTCAATATTGATGAGATAGAGAAATTTGTCCAAAAGCATCTAAACAAAGAGATCGACATACATAGCAAGTTAAACAAGATGGTGGTTGTCGACACCGATCGATCAATCGAAAAACGGATTAAAAAAGCCTTGGCTAAATCAGGCTCTGCAAACGATCCAGAGCTACAACAAATATTAGCGGAATTAGATCGCGCAAAAAATGATCTGAAAGAAAGTAAAGATCGACTCAGTGAGCAACAACAGCAAGCTGAAATCTTACTTGATCAGATCGAAGCTCTAGATCAGAAAAAGTAGTTTACGAAAATCAGAGCTCGCCCAAAATATTACTCTTGATATTGTTAAGGCGAGCTCGGCCAACAAGCGTCAGCAAATCATTTTTTAGCTCATGCCAATATAAGCTTTATGCGATTGAATTCGGTCAAGCCAGGCTCTAATCGACGGGTAACGATCTAATTCAAAACCACCTTCGTCAGCAACATGGGTATAACCGTACAGAGAGATATCAGCGACGGTTAATTGCTCACCGAGTAAGTAAGAGTTATTCGATAGTTGATCTTCCATCACCCGCAAAGCCTTATGCCCGCCAGATTGCTTAGATTCATATTCAGCTCGCCGAGCGTCAGGTAGACCCAAATACTTTGCAATATATCTCGCTACCGCGATAAAAGGCTCGTGGCTATATTGCTCAAAGAACTGCCATTGCAATACTTTAGCTTTATCAAAAGAATCGCTCGGCAAGAGCGCCGTACCCTCAGCAAGAAAATTGAGAATTGCATTCGATTCACTTAAGCAACGACCGTCATCTAATTCAAGCACCGGAATTTTGCCATTTGGGTTCTTTGACAAAAACTCCCGAGTTTGTGTCTCCTGAGCAAGCACATCAACATGAACCCACTTATGTTCTAAATCAAGCAAAGACGCCAGTAATTTAATTTTGTAACAATTACCAGACTTAATATCTCCGTAAATACGCATAAATTTTTAGATCTCTTAAACATTAGTAGAAAAATATTGAGCTTCGCGTAGCTATTAAACTCATAACATTATAACTGCCTAACTATGCAGTCTATTGAAGCCGACTCAGTAGATCGCTTAAATCAAGCACCAAACCAGTCTCTATTTACAGAATTGAAAACTCAAGAAAATAAGCATAATTAGTCATTTAGTAAACCTCAGCAAGATAGAAAATAGGACCTCAGTAAAGAATAAAACAAGCCCGCTCTCTTTCATCCCAAATATTTTTCGTTTAAAGTAAAGAAACTTAGCTAAATCAGGGATTTATAAAGGAATTCGAAAAATGAAGAAAGAGACAAACCGAGCCTGCGTACTAATAAGCTGTTATGAATATTGAGAAGAACATTAAAATGAATCGCGAGAAAGAAGACTCTAAAGAGATCGTTATAGGTGGTAATAAAATTTTAAACATCTTTTTCTATGGTGTTGCCGTAGTGTTTTTAGGCTACGTTGCGGGGCGTGCCGCTGCGGGAAACCCCATAGATTTTATTACTGTTTTTAAACAGTTCTTGTCCATAGTTTAATGCTAATAAATAGACTAAAGTGAATAAGCTGCCAAATAGAAATGAATTCATAACAAGAATCAAAAGTACGCCTAGCGGCGGGACGCGTCTGTCGACGCGCCCCTTTGTTTGGCGTTATGAGTATTAAGGACGTACGTTCAATGGAGTGGTTACGTTGGCAAAAAGGTCGGCAAGAAAGCGGCTATGAAAAAATGCTGTTAGCCACTGCAAAATGGCCATTACCGTTTGATGTTTATCTACTTCGTTTTTTTACCGGGCACGAAGTTCCACTGCACTTAGATACAGTTAAAAAGGGAGAACATCACAGAATAAATATCATTCTCAAAAATGCCACTGATGGTGGGCAGTTTATTTGCAAAGATCCAATTTTCGAATCAAAGTATATAAAATACTTCAGGCCTGACAAATCAGAGCATCAGGTAACAAGAATAAATAAAGGTAGTCGCTATGTATTTAGCTTGGGTTGGCTCAAAAACTCATAACAAGTTTGCAAAAATTGCTACGTTCGCTTCACTCACTGCGCGGGACGCGTTTGTCAACGCGCCCCTTGGCATGGCGTTATATTTATTTGTCTCGTTTAAATGTGAAGTAAATGATCCCATTTTTTAGAAGTTTAAGTGTCATAGAGGGTATTTCATACCTAGTAATTCTGTGTGTGTCATTTGGAGTTATTAGCCGCGAGTATGTTTTTTTCTTAGGGATAACTCATGGCATTTTGTTCATTCTGTATTTAGTTTTCTCTCTTATCGTTTCTCATAAGCTTTCTTGGTCTATACTGATTTGGCTGTTAGTTTTTTTAGCGGCAATAATTCCGTTTGCGTTCGTGTTAGTAGAAATTTTTATAAGAAAGGAAATTCAAAAAAGCGAATGAATAACAAGCACTTTAATTTTATTCTGCGCTATGGGTACTGCGCAGAGCGATAGACGATTGTAGGCGCGGCTCGATATGATTATTTTGACTTCAAGCTAGATGCGGTAGTCATGCAAAACCCATTCTTCCACGGCGTTGGCGGAGTTTTGAGTGCCGATATTGCGGTGCCTGATCATGAGCAGGTACTGAGATTTTACTCGCAAGTTCTTACAACCGGGCCCGATCCGTTATGGCAAGAGGACCTGATCAACAATCAGGGTACGCCGATCATTGGTTTGGGAGCACGTTCACCTGAGTATGAGGCTCTCCCTCTGCAATGGATGCCGCATTTCCAGGTTGTTGATATAGCCGCGAGTGCCGCGCGCACGCTCGAACTCGGTGGCCAGGAGCTGATGCACGGCAAGAGTGACGACGGGCAGAGTCAGTGGGCAGTTCTAGTTGACCCCTCTGGCGCAGCGTTCGGTGTAATCCCAGTCGTTGCCAGTGAATCAATTGCTCAAAATCATCCCGATAGAATTGGCCGCATCTCCGGGCTCTCGCTTGTGGCTGCAGATGTATCGTCAATGTGCGAATTCTACGAACAGGTCATTGGATGGGTAGGGGCTTCAGTGAAGGTAGAAAACGGAATTGAAATGCGCAGACCTGACGGCATCTGCGCTGCGAAAATCTACCCAATGAATGACGATAAAGCGATGATCCCCTGCGTCTGGATACTTAGTCTACCCGTTAGTGACTTCGACGAAAGTCTTAGACGCGTTCGCGAAGCCGGTGGTAAAGTCGTTAGAATAGTGAATGAGCAGAGACACGCAGTCATTCAAGACCCTGTCGGCGTCTACATAGCATTGCAGGGCAACGAGTGATACCGCGGCCGTTTGATTTAAACATTAGATTGACAAGACTATGAGAGTACTTAAAGGGAGTTGTTTGTGTGGGGGTATTCGTTACCACATTTTAGGGCCGCTTATTGGTACTTTAAATTGTCATTGTACGATGTGCCGAAAGGCACACGGTGCAGCATTTCGCACCCGAGCGACAATAAAGGCTGATAACTTTAGATTTGTTGGAGGCGAAGATCTATTAACGTACTACGAGTCTTCACCAGGGCAGAAAAGATCTTTCTGCGGTGTATGTGGCTCTGCTCTAATTACTAAGTTCGATAAATATCCTGAGTATTTTGGTTTCGCCTTAGGAACCTTAGATTCTGACCCAGCAGTTACAGTGGAACAAAATGTTTTCACAAAATTCAAAGCTCCTTGGTTTGAGATTACTGATGATCTTCCTCAGTCGGACGAATTCCCAAGTAGCATCCCACTAAATGATGGGGTTGAGCCTGAAAATGCCGTTTAACAACTCTTAAAATAAAATGCGTTTTCTAAGCGCTCGGAAACCGAATATTACGCGTCATCTTTTTCAAATAGGTTAGGATCACATAAATGTTCTCTATGAATACTAGCAGTTATATATTTCTTCGCCATGATCGCTAAAACTCCAAAGCCTCCTTATTACGCTGTTATTTTCACTTCATTTAGAAACAGTGGTGATGACGGTTACGGTGATATGGCAGAGCGCATGTTGGATTTAGCGAAGCAGCAAGTTGGATTTCTTGGAGTTGAATCGGCTCGCGAAGAGCTTGGTATAACGGCTTCTTATTGGCGTGATTTGGAATCGATCAAAGCATGGAAAAAGAATATTGAGCACCAAGAAGCGCAACACAAAGGTCGGGAGCTATGGTACTCCGCTTACCGAGTTCGCATAGCAAAAGTCGAGCGTGACTACGGATTCTAAGTAGCTTATTTAAAGCGCAGTCGTCGATCTTGTAAGATCATTTGCGCGCTGTTGTGCCCTGGCGCGCCTGTCACACCGCCACCTGGATGGCTCCCGCTACCACAGAGATACAAACCCTTTATGGGAGTGCGATACGCGCCTAAACCCAGCGCGGGGCGCGCTGAAAATAATTGATCCAGGCTCATACGACCATGAAAAATATCTCCGCCAATGAGCCCAAAACGCTCTTGCAGATCAAGTGGCGAGAGCACTTGTCGATCAATAACTAAATCGCTAAACCCCGGTGCAACCTTGTCGACGGTTTCTAAAATATGATCGGCGATGCTCTCTCGTTTGTTCTCCCAGCTTACGCCATTCGGTAGTTCAAATTTGAACTGTTGACAAAACAAACTGGCAACGTGTTGACCTGTTGGCGCGAGTGTATCGTCCAGGGTTGATGGGATGAGCATCTCGATAATCGGCTGATCAGACCAGCCCTGTCGATCGGCGCTCAACCAGGCTTGGTGCATATAATCCATGCTTGGGGCAATGATAATTCCCGAGGTGAGATAGTCTTTACTTTCTGGCGCATTGGCAAATTCAGGCAGCGCTGAAAGCGCAACGTTCATTCTGAAGGTGCCGGAGTGCGACTGATATGATGCAATGCGTTTTCTAAGATTTGCCGGAACTTCTGATGCCGGTAACAGTTTTTGGAACAATATTTTCGGATGCACCGACGATGTCACAATCGGTGCAGTGAATGTTTGTTCATCAGTCGCAATACCAGTGACTCCGTTGGCATCGCTTAGCACCGCTGTGACCACAACTGATGTTTGAATCTCTACACCTTCAGCCACACAGGCCTTTTTCATCGCTTGTGTGATTGAGCCCATCCCTCCTATGGCATGCCCCCAGGCACCGTTCACTCCAGCCGCTTCTCCGAATACATGATGCAAAAGAATATAAGCAGAGCCGGGCAAATAAGGAGAGGAAAAATTACCGACTACCGCATCAAAAGCGAACAGAGCTTTGACTGTCTCATTCTCAAAATAGCGATCGAGAACTTCGGCGGCCGATTTAGTAAAGAAATCTAAAAGATCACCTTGTGCGGCTAATGACAATTGCTTTGCTCGCCAGCCCAGTTTTAAAGCTGCCACAAGATCACCAAAGCCACCACCAACATTTGGGGGCGCAACTAAAATTAATTCCCGTAAAAAAGCGACGACTTGTTCCAAGTCGGCTTCGTATTGATCATAAGCTTCGGCATCGACTTGGCTATATCGAGCGATCTCGCTGCGCGTTAATCCTTGTCGGCCTGCCAATAAGTAACCGCTCTTGGTTGGTAAGTAGTTATCGACCTTACGCAGAACCACCTCGAGCCCTTGCTCGTACAAGCGCATATCATTAATGACTTTTGCTTGTAAAAGCGACACAGTATACGACGCCACCGAATTACGAAAACCTGGAGTAAATTCTTCAGTGATTGCTGCACCACCGACCTCTTCAGAACGCTCCAGCACGATTGTTTTTAAACCAGCCTTGGCTAGATAAAACGCGCACACCAAACCATTGTGCCCACCACCAATCACAATGGCATCGTAACTATTTTGGTTGACAGTTTTCACAATAAAACCCAGACCACAATCGGCAATGTGACAAAAGAAAACAAAGCGCCATAACCCAGTGTGGCAGCTATAAAACGTGGTGCTATACCAGCATGCATGGCCAATAGTCCTGGGGTAATCATGCTCGGCATCGAGGCTAGAAAAATACTTGCGATGCGGATCTCTTTGTCGGTGTTAATTAGTTCAAAAAAGATGAAAACTAAAATAGGCGCGATGACCATTTTAAGTGCTATTACTAGCAATAACGGTAAACGGTGATGCGCTAGTAAGCGAGCCTGAAACTGTAAGCCGATGACAAAAAGCGCTAGTGGCACCAGTAGCGAGCCAAATATAGCAAGCATTGGTGTTACAGGTTCGAGCACGCCTTCAACGGGCAATAGTAAGGCCACACATAAAACTAAGAACGGCGGAAAGCTCAAAATGCGCTTTAGCATATCGCTTAGGCCTGAGCTGGCATTGTTAGCTGATGCAGAAGGTGCATAACGAGCGATTAAAATGATGCCAATAGTGCTTAAAATGAAGAAGCTACCGAACTGATCGTAAAAGATCGCGTAGCCCAAAGCGGCATCACCAAAGATAGATTGAGTTAAGGCAAACCCGAGAAACGCGGTATTGCCCATGGTGGCTAAAATCAACATAGCACCGGTGGTTTCGCGCGGCAGCTTTATTGCCCTGGCAACTAACAATACACTGACTATCGCAAAACCTGCCCATCCCCAGGCTATAGCAGCTGGGATGAACACCTTAGACGTAATAGCCAGTGCTGGTACCTTGTTTAAGATAATCGCCGGGAAAGAAACATAGATAATAAACTGGTTGACCCAAGTTACCCAATGTTGCTGCTCGCCAAGCCAGCGACGAACAGCAACTCCCAGCAAAAAAAAGCCGACAATCGGTAAGACAATATCCATCGCAGTAAGCTTAACTATGAGTTAAGACATTTCGATACGCTGCGCTACTTCTAAGGTTCCATTAATATCTAAAAACGGGCAGGCCTTGGCGAATTCCACTGCCTGATCAATTGAATCGGTTTCGATAACTGTATAACCCGATATACCAGCCACGCTTTGCTCGATGATGCTGCGATCAGAATGAATGGTGTGAGCATCTTTTAAAGGATTCATGGCGCTCACCACTGCATCACCCAAGTCAGCTAGCCATTGCTGATACTTGGTGAAATGGGCTTTACCTTCTTCTGGTGATGACGGCTGATCGCCGCCGAAATAAGTGATAACGAACTTTGGCATAACTCGGCGGTAATTAAGTTGGTGAGCAAAGCCACCTTACGGTGATTCCGAACTCGATTCAATAATAATCGGCAATCACCTTAGCCCGCACCGCGATTTAAGTCTAGTTTTAAAGGCTCGCGATCGCAGCGATAAAACTGCACTATGTTGACAGCTAATTCGTCCTGGCCTGGTTCGGCTTTTTGAAAGAAGCAGATATCACCGCGCGATGTTTCTGATTGCACATAGACATCGCCGAAGCGATTGTTAAATGATTCAACCTTACTGCGGCGGCGAACGCTAAAGTCACTGCGATATCGATTTTGGCGCCGCTCCACTAAGCCTGGGTCTAATAAGGCCTCTTGCGCGACATAATTTTGTGCAAAGCTTCGCACCATCGAGAACGACACCACGACAGACGAGCGCTCGCCATTCTCGGTTTGTTGATTGCTCGCCGGCTCTTGATCAGTCGCACGAGTTGAGTCGCCCTCTTGCTCTGGCGCAGCTTCAGTTGGCAAAGTGTCTTCACCTTCCTCGGGGCTTACCAGACTTAGTGAAGAATCAAGTTCATTATTAAGATCTGTGCTTTGTGGTAGCGGCTGCTCTAAAGTTTGTTCAAACTCTTTAACTGGTGTGGGCGTGCGAATGAATACGTTAAGAGTGGCACCACGATCGATCGACGGGATTAGCAGTTTTGGCAAGTCAGGCAAAAGCATGGCCAGCAATAGATGCAATAGCAATGCCGCGATGAGCGCAGTGCGCATCGGCGGCAGGCGTTGAAGCTGATCTAAAGTGACTTGCAAAAATTGACTCCGTTATAGGAGACCTAGTGTAACGTATAAGACCTTGGAGAGAGGTGACCGCTTGCTAGAATCGACCTCAGCCTTTGGTTGACTAATTCCCAAAACCA
>CAYVYS010000019.1:30521-60383 GCA_964455815.1 uncultured Gammaproteobacteria bacterium | reverse complement strand
CTGTCTTAATGTCACCAGTTTTTGAGTTTTTTCTTTTCTCTTGAAGAGTTAGTATTTCCTTAGACTTCATTGAACTTATCAATACTAATTTTGGGAGGGAATTATTGAGGCTTTGCAGACTATAAACGAAGTTTGTCGGCCTTTGTTTGCCCTGAGCAGTCATTGAAAAATGCAAGATATGACACGGATTTCTTATTTTAAGAAATGGTAAGGCTTTAGCTCTTGCTGTCTCGGGATCTTTTTTTAAGTCAGTCTGTTTGAATTGCGAACCTCGAATTTCAGGGGCTTTGTCAAAGAATCTTCTTAAATACACCATATAACCGTTTAAATTATTGGTTTAAGTCGTATGTTCGAATATTTTTCTCCGATATAGTTTATTGATGTTGCCATTTTGATAAAGGTTTAGCTAAGCCTTTGATATATAATCTATTTATCGTTGTGCATTTATTGATTTAAACATTATATTTCGATTAAGGAATTTGTCGCTTTCCTCATCATTACTACACATTAATCACTCGATAAGGATATCCTTGGTGCAACGCACTTTAATTACCTCACGATATCAAAAGCTTCGTTTCCTAGTGAAAATGAGCCAAAAAGCCCAGTTGTTCTTTTAGCCAAGTTAGTTTTCTCCCTTACCTGTAAGTGCGGTTGGACTATCGGTGTTGGATATAAAGTGTGGATTCTGGAGAATAAGTGTAAGCGAGTGTGTAGACAAAACTCGCAAGAAGATATCTGGAGATTTTATGAAATACCCCACTATACCTATACCTAGGTTATCTTTTAGACCATTGAGTGCAATCGCACTTATCACCCTAATGTCCTTTGGCGCTCAATCTTTGGCCCAATCGGACGAAGACGAAGATGAAGTATTAGAGCTTGAAGAAGTAGTTACCACCGGTACTCGGATTCTGCGGCCTGAATTTTCGCAACCAACTCCGGTTGTGTCACTCGGCGCTGAAGAAATTTCTCGATTTGCCACGCCTGATCTTGGTTCGATTCTAGGCGAGCTTCCTTCGATTGCTACCACCGGAACCTTGTCCGGGAATGCGATCGGCGTTGCAGGCGCAGGTAATGGCGAGTTAGCCGGAACGAGTTCTCCCGATTTGCGCAGTTTAGGCTTAGCAAGAACTCTGACTCTGGTTAACGGCAAGCGTCAAGTTTCAGCAGTAGCTGGTTCTGCCCAGGTTGATTTGTCCACCATACCGACGGCCTTAGTTGAGCGTGTAGATTTGGTCACCGGTGGTGCATCGGCTATTTATGGGTCTGATGCGGTTTCTGGCGTAGTTAACGTTATTTTAAAAGACGATTTTGAAGGTTACTCTATTGACGTGAATGCCTCTGATTCTTTGGAGAGCGTCAATGGTCGTAATTTAAATGCGTCATTGGTGGCTGGTTTCAATTTTTCCGAAGGCCGCGGGAATGTCACTTTTTTCGCTGATGTCACTGATACCGAAACTACTGTGCAATCTGATATCCGCCAATTCCAAGATTTTGGAACCATTGTTAATCCTGATGATACGGGTGAAGAAGACGGTATTCCTGATCGACTAGTGGTTGCGAATGTTGGTAGTGAGTTGATTAGCCGTACTGGTGTTATTAACCCCTTTGGTGGCGGCATCGGACGATTTACTTTCAATGATGCTGGTGTTCCGGTTCTACAACAGGAGCGTGATGGCACCAATAGCTTTGCTTTCGGAAGTTTTGCTAACGGTTGTGACACCTGTTTCTTTCTATCAGATTTTCGTACCTTTATCCCTGAGGTAGAGCGAAACACCATTGGCACAAATTTTAAATATGATTTTAGTGATCGATTTACTGGCTACGGCAGCGTACGTTATGTTGACAGTGATATCGTGCAACTAGCGCAGCCAATCTTCCGTTTTGGCAATGTGCAAATCAACGTGGCTGACAATGCCTTCCTTGACAACGGTTTACGACAACAATTATTGGATGGTGGTCAGACCACTGTCACTTTTGCGAAATTCCTGGATGAGCTTGGCGCTCGATCGGCGACTAACTCCAGAGAGTTGTTACAATATAATTTAGGCGTAAAAGGTGATTTTAATTTTGGCCCGTCTGAAGTCGACTTTGATGTCTCATTCTCTAGTGGAGAAACTGAGAATTTGCGAGTAACGCCATCTGAATTAATTGAAGATAATTTTGCTGCCGCCTTGGATTCGGTTATAGATCCCGCAACTGGCCAGGCTGTTTGTCGTAGCCTGACTGCTGGCTCTGTTAATCCTCAAAACTGCGTGCCATTTAATCCATTTGGATTTGCTCAATCTTCGCAAGCGTCCAGAGATTTTGTCAGTGCCGATGTAATGCGATTCGATGAAATCACGCAAGATGTTTTCAGCGCGACTTTTGTTACCGACAGTAGTGCTTATTTCAGTCTTCCTGGTGGACCAATTGGTATTGCTTCTGGCTTTGAGTACCGAGAAGAAACTGCAACCACCACCACGGATGCCTTAACTCAATCTGACTTGACCACCAATGCGGCTACGCCGGATAACTTTGGTGAGTTTGATGTTACTGAGTTTTTTACTGAAATATCGCTTCCTCTGATTAAAGATGTTCCATTCGTTCATGAGTTAACGATTGGTGGCGCGTTCAGAACGGCTGATTACTCGCACGCTGGCGATGCCGACGCCTGGAAGCTGGACTTCTTATTCGCACCAGTCGAAAGTTTGCGTTTTAGAGGAACCATTGGCGAAGCAGTACGTGCGCCAAATATCTCAGAGGCCTTTGATGCTCAGTCTCCTGGCTTTGCCAATATCAACGACCCTTGTGACGCGGATAATATTGGTGACGACCCTGACCGTGCTGGAAACTGCGCCGCTTTGGGTATCCCTACTGGGTTCCAAGCAAACGATAATGTTTCGATTGACATTTTGTCTGGTGGTAATCCGGACCTTATTTCTGAAGAAGCTGAGTCGTTTACGATTGGTTTTATTTTGCAGCCCACTGGTATTCCAGGCTTGAGCTTAACTTTAGATTACTATGATATTGAGATTACTGATTCGATTATCAATGTCGCCGCGCAAGACATTCTTGATAACTGCGTGGATTCTTCAAGTGGTTTAGACGCTGGTTTCTGTTCTCAGGTTGATCGAGACCCGATAACCCAAGACGTGAGTCTCGTACGCTCTGGGTTCTTGAACGCAGCCGCGTTTGATACTGAAGGGTTTGAGTTGAATGTCGAGTATCGAGATATCGAGCTTGAGTCATTCGGCCTGCCAGGTACTTTAGACTTATCTTTGTTAGTCAATCGCGTTGAAGAACTTAATGAATTCGAGTTCCAAGACCGACCAGATGAAATCGATGTTGAAGTTGGTGAAATTGGTGACCCTGAAACGCAGTATCGTTTCAATGCGACTTATCGTTTAGGCGATTTCAACGCAACGTGGACATCACGCTTCGTTGACCGTTCTTTCTTGCTGGATATCTCTCCAACAGGTGATATTGAAGAAGACCAAAGCCCAGCCTTTGTAGCTTCACTCACTACGCATGATTTAACGGCGAATTATCTGATTAATGACACGTTTTCAGTGTACGGCGGCATTCGAAATATCTTCGATGACGTGCCTGCTGGTAACATCAATAATGCAATCTACGACTTGGTAGGTCGTCGTGCATTCTTTGGTGTACGTGCTGGTTTCTAAGTTGATTCTTTAAGTCAAAGTTAAAAATTAGCCCGCTCTCTTTCGTTTGAGAGCGGGCTTTTTTTTTGCCTCTAAAAGGCTGATTTATCTTCGCTTAGCTATTTTTTGAATTGCTTTTAATTGATAAAGAAAACAACATTGTCTCGATCTAGTATTTCGATTATTTTTACAACTATTTCTCGGCTTCTTTCGCCTTACGTTGATCGATGATTTTTTTCATATACGTCCAAGATGTTTCATTCTTTCGGTCATCATCTAGTGGTGGTGCATTGGTGTACTCCGGATAATTCTTGGCGATTTCATCTTTCATGATTGTTGGCAGCTGATCCCAACTTTCGAGTTTTTTACCAACCGCGTTGAAATACATAATGCCAGGGCGGTCACCCATTTCCATAAATGGTAGCCATTTGGCGAGTCGAACCCAAGCGATATTAGCGTAGTCGATGTTTTTGCTGGCGTCGAGCAAGGAATCAGCATTACCAGAGAAATCAAAAATTTCAGCGCTATGGTAAGTGCCGCCAATGTACTCCTGATACTCACCACCTAATGGGTTGCTATAAAACAAAGGGATTTCAAAATTCATGAAATAACTGCCATTCACAAAGGAGGCGGAAAATGACTGAGGTTTTCCGTCTCGACCCACTCCAAATGTTGGACGACTATTAACAGGATCGTTAGCAACATGGATTACGTCGTTAGTCTTGCCCGTCCAGGGGTTTTCCCAAGTGCGAAGAATTTCGCCAGTCTTCGGGTCGAGATACAACATGATTTCGCGAGATACCATTCGATAGCCTTCACCTTTTACCTTGTCGTTGAGTGTCACGCATTGGCGAACATTCATTCCCTCAAGCCCAAATAAGTGTGTATCGCGCTGACCTGGAATTCGAGCATAGGCGTTACCCCACCAGCGGTAAGTAGTCTGCTCACCATCTTGCAGGGAGCACTGAATTTTCCGATTGAGCTTGACGTAAGCTTCGGGGGAGTTCGGGTCAATTTGCTGTGCGTGGCTACTGCAAGTGAGTAAACTGAGTGAGATCAAAAGAAAACTAACAAACTTGCAGGGTGATAAATTCATTGTGGATTCTCTAAATAAGGTATATTGATATAACAATAGGTTAATATACAGAAAAATAGCAAACTGGTCAGTAGGTTTTGAGAAATCTTATGCAGATTAAAAATTTGATTTTCCTTCTTCTAAGTTCATTGGTTGTTGATATGTCGATGGCGAAAGTTGATGACTCTTTGGTTCCTGAAACAGTAAGAATTTATAGCGGTTGGGCAGCAATAAAAAAGGAAGTCATTGACCCATCTGCCGATGTGGATGAATGGCTAGCGTTTCGTGAGCTCAGAATCGAAGATAATGGTAACAAGCTGCGCTTACGCAATAGCGAAATGGATACTCCTTATGAGTTGGAGCTGATTGTGATTACCTATGAGCAAACTAATACTACGGTATTAAAGCTCGCGCTTTATGAAGATGGAAAAGATAAAGCAATCACTTATATCTGGGGCGAACCTGGCGCGCATCGATTGGGTATGAATTTACGCTGGATGCAGGCCGGTTTTACCTTGATTGACTGAATTTGGTTGCACTTTCTATTGAGATAAATAGAAGACGACAGAGAACAATGTTGATGAAAGTCTTTGTATTAGTGACTCATTCATCGTGCTTGGCCTAGATTAGGAATGCTTCGTTTATTGTTGTCGGCGCGACTAGCGTATTGAACTTCGCTCCTTGATAAGGCACGGCATGACACCTTTGCGGCCACTGCAATTATCGACTATCAATCCTGCAAGCTACTTTAGCCTGAAGTCGCTCGATTAGGCGCTGGGGCTAGCTCAGCCTGCTTCTGATAAGTGATAAATCACTACTAGGTTGCCATCGCGATCTAAGATGCCCACTTCGCGACCTTCGCGACCATCATGGGTCACTAATAAATCTTCATAGTAGACCGTTAACCCCAGTTTTTTTGCGCCTGCTACCACGCCATCAATATCTTCGATATCGAGCACGATAGCGCTGCGAATCGGTGTTGGCGTAGGAGCGAGTTCTGGCTCTGCAACCTCTGTTAAAGCCATAACTCGAGGCTGGGTGTCGCTGCTCAAAATAGCAAATCGCAGCTTATGCTTTTTGTCGATACTAAATACCTCATAAGAGTAAGAATCTGGTTCAGACACTTTCTCAAAAGTCACCTCAAAACCAAGTACATCGCGATAAAAGTGATAAGACTCTTCTAGATTGCTAACGACAAAATTAGCGCGTTGAAATCGCATTGGTGAGGGCATAGTGGTGGTTTGGCTTGATGGTAATAAAGTATAATGATATGCCTATATATCATTTAAGAAAAGTCAAACTCTCATTTCTCACCACCCGGAGTAAACAGCATGAACCAAGAATTCGATCGTGTTCGCAACATCATCAAACGCACAACCTTGATTGTGCGAGATATGGATGCATCCAAGCATTGGTATGAGTACGTACTCGGGATGTCCTCTTATTACGACAAAGAGTTTGTTTTATCAGGTACCGGTTTTGCTGCAGGTAAGGCTGGTGATAAAACCCACCTAGTGATTCTCAAATGTGATGATCCGGAGATCGGCATGATTGGTTTACTGCAATGGCTGGATCCCATCATGCCAGCGCCAGAAATCGAATACAGTGTTGGCTATGGCAGGCCGACTTTTGTGGTTGCTTCAGATAACGTGCACGAGACTCATCGCCGCGCGGTTGAGCTCGGTAGTGAAATCCATTCTGAGCCGCATGATTGGTCAACGATGGGAGCCAATGACAAAATGAAACATTTTGTTGGTTTATCGTTATTTGATCCAGATGGGTATTTCTTTGAGTGCAATCAGTTAGTCAGAGAAGTGTAAGAGCAAAAGAAAAGCCGAGTCAGGCTCGGCTTTTCACTATTTGGTGTGGAGAGATAATTACTTAAAACTGCGTTGCAAAGGCCTCGGCTATTTGTTGCTGGCCCATATCATTCGGGTGAATGCCATCGACTAGATTGCTGGCGCTAAACATTCCTGCTACTGGCGCAATGCGAGCATTACTCAATCCTCGAATACCAGCATTAATTTGATTTGCTCGATTGTTGGCCGCGGCTCCTGAGAATACAACTGTGCCACCGGCTGGCGGGTTCAAAGCGGGTAAAGTGCCAACGATAGGGATAACATTGTTATCGCGAGCGATGTTCACCATCGTCTGTAAATCGCTAATCGCGCCTGATACTGAGCCTCTTAGAGCGTTATTGGTACCCAATAAGATAAAGACATGGCTGGGGTCATTTTGATCAATCATATTTTGGATCACAGATACCCCGAAGCTGGTTTGTTCGTTCGAGACGCTATTGTTCACTAATTCTCGATTAATCAGCGGCGCTAGTCGATCCGGCCACGGTGTGGCCAGGCCAAAGCCATTTCCAATGCTGTCACCAATACTGATAACGCGCATGTTTTCGACCGTTGGAGGAGTCGGTGGTGGTGTATCTTGTCCACCACTTTGAGTTCCGCCACCCCCACCGCAAGCTGCAAGCAATAGGCTAATGCCGAGTAAAACGATAGGATTGCGCCAGCTTATTAATCTCTTCATGTTTGCTTTTTTTGGCGATGGTTCTAATGAGCGCAAATGTAGCCGATTTATGGTCTTGTCGCTAGTCTGACGAAAAATTCTTAATCATTGTTTGCATAAAAAAAGCGGCGCGCAAGGCGCCGCTTAAGCAGAATCCTCTGGCGAGGATTACTAGGGAACACTTTCTATAAGTCGAATCGATCAGCCATCATGACTTTGTTCCAGGCGGCGACAAAATCATCAACAAATTTGGCTTCACCATCATTGGCAGCGTAAACCTCAGCAATAGTGCGTAGTTCTGAGCTAGAGCCGACCACTAAATCGACTGGTGTCGCTGTCCATTTCACATCACCGTTGGCGCGGTCAATGCCTTCGTATACTCCGTCTACATCACTACGCTGCCATTTGGTTGACATGTCCAGAAGGTTAACGAAAAAATCATTGGTCAACGTGCCTGGCTTGTCAGTAAAAATACCGTGAGCACTGCCATCAGTATTGGTGTTAAGCGCGCGCATGCCACCGATCAATACAGTCATCTCAGGCACACTTAAGTCGAGTAGAGACGCTTTGTCGACCAGGAGTTCCGCCGGTGATTGTGTGCTCTCGCCACTAAAGAAGTTGCGGAAACCGTCGGCAGCTGGTTCTAAGGCCGCGAAGGAATTTACAATGGTTTGCTCCTGACTGGCATCGGCTCGTCCGGCAGTAAATGGTACTGATATGGCATAGCCGGCGTCGGCAGCAGCGCGCTCAATGGCTGCGCCACCAGCTAAGACAATTAGGTCAGCCATTGACACTTGTTTACCACCGCGAGCACTGCTATTGAAATCTTGTTGTATACCCTCTAAAGCCGAAAGTACTTTGGCGAGATTAACCGGATCATTAGCCGCCCAATCTTTTTGTGGAGCAAGTCGTACTCGAGCGCCATTCGCGCCACCACGCAAATCGGTAGCTCGGAAACTAGAAGCCGAGGCCCAGGCCGCTTTAACCAGTTCGCTATTGGTCAGCTTGGTATCTAGAATCGCGGCTTTTAAGCGAGCAACATCTCGTCTGGAAACCAGTTTGTGTGTCACTTCAGGAATAGGATCCTGCCAGCTAAGCACTTCACTTGGTACATCGGCACCGAGGTATCGAGCGCGTGGCCCCATATCGCGGTGTGTTAACTTAAACCAGGCGCGAGCAAAAGCATCTTCGAAGGCGGTCGAGTCTTGTTGAAAGCGTTCGATAACTTTTCGATACTCAGGGTCTTCTTTGAGTGCTATGTCGGTGGTAAACATGATTGGCGCATGGCGCTTACTGCTGTCGTGCGCATCAGGAACCAAGTTGCCGGCAGCCTCATCGGTGGGAATCCATTGCACAGCTCCGGTTGGGCTTTTGGCTTGTTTCCAATCAAAGGCAAGTAGGAAGTCAACGTATTGAGTAGTCCACTGAGTTGGGTTGGCTGTCCAGGCGCCTTCTAAGCCGCTAGTGACGGTATCCGCACCTTTACCAGTACCGCATTTATTGGTCCAGCCAAGGCCTTGTTCTTCGATGCTAGCGCCAGCTGGGGCAGCACCGACACAATTTTTCTCGCTACGCGCACCGTGGGCTTTACCAAAGGTGTGACCACCGGCGATAAGCGCAACTGTTTCTTCGTCATTCATTGCCATACGGCCAAAGGTTAAACGAATTTCGCGAGCCGCATCTAAGGGATTGTGGTTGGCGTTTGGCCCTTCGGGGTTTACGTAGATCAACCCCATTCGTGAGGCTGCTAATGGGCGTTGTAACTTACCATCTTTGCTGAAACGCTTACGTGCCAGCAATTCTTTTTCTGGGCCCCAATAAACAAGATCGGGCTCATAGTCATCTTCACGACCACCGGCATATCCAAAGGTTTTAAACCCCATGGATTCCAAAGCGACATTACCTGTTAATACAAATAAATCAGCCCATGAAAGTTGGCGTCCATACTTTTGTTTGATTGGCCAAAGCAGACGACGAGCTTTATCAAGGTTGGCGTTATCCGGCCAGCTATTAAGCGGCTCCAAACGGAGTTGGCCACCAGCAGCGCCGCCACGACCATCGTGCACGCGATAAGTACCAGCGCCGTGCCAGGCCATGCGAATGAAGAAAGGCCCGTAGTGGCCATAATCTGCTGGCCACCAATCTTGCGAATCAGTCATTAAATTAGCCAGATCGGTTTTAACCGCTGCTATGTCAAGCTTGGCGAATTCTGTTGCGTAATCGAAATCTGCCCCATATGGGTTTGATTCCGGATCGTGTTGTCGCAGAGCTTTTAAATCTAATTTTTCTGGCCACCAGAATTGCGGGCTTTTAGCGCGGGTATCTGCGAATGTAGATGATGCGCCAGCCATAGCAACGGCTGCCGAGGCCATTACAAGTAGGAGTTTTTTGAACATGGGGTTGTCCTCGATTAGTGGTTGGTTATTACTTGGTGAGAGACTATACACCCAAAAAAATTAATAGTTTGTGTAAAAACGATTGATAATTTAGATGACAATATTGCGAAATATTGATCAAAGTTCGTCTATCAATAGTTTTTGTAGAACTTGGGAGCCAAAGTGTAAAGAAACTCGATCACACGAGGCTTTGAAGAATTGAAAGCCTCAAGCTTAAGATTATGACGAAAGGGTTGCTCGTCCTGCTGAGCTTTATCAGAGACTATTTGCGGTTTACTGGAAAGATTTACTGCTGAACTAATTGTGTGCGGTAGAGCTTCGCTTTGTCGACATAATGCGCGGCTCCCTGCAGCAATTTTGATCGAGTTTGTTGGTCTAGGGTTTGTACTATTTTGGCTGGCGAACCTAATACCAATGAGCCGTCGGGAATCTCCATATCTTCAGTAACCAGACTGTTTGCACCGATTACACAGAACTCACCAATGTTGGCATTATTAAGCACCACAGCATTGATACCTATTAGGCTGCCTCGGCCAATTGTGCAACCATGCAGGCAAACTTTATGACCGATGGTCACGTCTTCGCCAATGTTGATGGGGCAGCCCGGGTCAACGTGCAGCACACTGCCATCTTGAACATTGCTGCCGGCACCGACAGAAATTAAATCATTGTCACCACGTAATACCGCTTGAAACCATACGCTGCTGTTAGCTGCCAAATGGACATTGCCGATGACCTGTGCCGAATCAGCAATATATGCGCTGGCGTCGATTTTGGGAGTGAGTTCGCCCAGTGAATAGTGCACTTTAGGATCCCGTTACGAGATTGATCATCACGCCAGCGGCGACTGCAGAACCAATAACGCCGGCCACATTTGGACCCATCGCGTGCATTAATAGAAAGTTCTGCGGATTCGATTCAAGCCCAACTTTGTTTGCTACTCGCGCCGCCATTGGCACAGCCGAAACGCCGGCCGCACCAATTAACGGGTTGATCTTGGTGGCGGAGAATCGATTCATTAGCTTAGCCATGAAGACACCGGCTGCGGTACCAATACAAAAAGCCACTGCACCGAGTGCTAGGATTCCCAGCGTTTCAATATTTAGAAATTTTTCTGCGCTCATTTTCGAGCCAACCCCAAGCCCAAGAAAAATAGTCACGATATTTATTAGGGCATTTTGTGTGGTGTCGCTGAGTCGATTGACCACACCACATTCTTTCATTAGATTACCGAAACAAAACATACCTAGTAGCGGCGCGGCATCTGGTAATAGGAATGCAACCAGCACCAATAAGGTTAGTGGGAAGACGATTTTCTCGGCCTGTGATACCGGGCGGAGTTGCGCCATTTTTATTTGGCGCTCAGTCTCGCTGGTAAAGGCGCGCATAATGGGTGGCTGAATGATCGGTACTAAGGCCATGTATGAGTAAGCCGCCACCGCCACCGCGCCGAGCAATTCAGGCGATAGCTTGCTGGTGACAAAGATCGCTGTCGGCCCGTCTGCGCCACCAATAATCCCGATTGATGCGGCATCGCGAATACTAAAATCCAGAATTCCAAAATGGCCGAGGGCGACAGCGCCTAACACCGTGCTAAAGATGCCAACTTGCGCTGCGGCGCCAAGCAATAATGTACGAGGGTTGGCGAGCAATGGGCCAAAGTCAGTCATCGCACCAACGCCCATAAAAATCAGCAATGGGAACATGCCAGTCTCAATGCCGACATGATAAATGTAGTACAACAAACCGCCCGGGCTTTCTAAATGCCCGAGCTGATCATAGACCGGTGCCAGATCGAAACCGGCGCCCGGAATATTCACCAGGATTGTGCCAAAGCCGATTGGCACTAAAAGTAGTGGCTCAAAGCCTTTACGGATGGCTAGAAACAAGAGCCCCAGGCCAACCAGCATCATGATCAATTGGCCGAACTGTAGTTGTGCCAACCCTGAGCTTAACCAAAGATTAGTAAGATTCTCCATCGATGTCAGACCTAGGCTATTAAGAGCAAGGTATCGCCAGAGGCTACCGTGTCTCCCTCGCTGACTGCTATCGAGGTCACTTGGCCATCTTTTGGTGCTGAGATATTGGTTTCCATCTTCATGGCTTCAAGCACCAGGATAGTATCGCCAGCCTTCACGGTCTGCCCAGCTTGTACAGCAACTTTAATCACATTGCCCGCCAGAGGGGCAGCGACGTCTTCACCACCACTCTGTCCACCATTGGTATTAGTAGTTTGAGTTTGCTCGCCTTGTGCTGAGCCGCCGAGGCTTTTGATTCCAGTCAGGTCGCCGCCTTCGCTGACAGTAACCGTGTATTGTTCGCCATCCACTTCAACTGTGTAGATCTCATCGCCGCTGTCGGTTGTTGGCGCTGTACTGCTGGCCTTGCCAGTTGGCACGGGTTCAAAGGCATCAGTATTGCCACGGTTCTGGATAAAGTTCAAACCCACCTGAGGAAACAAGGCATAGGTCAAAACATCGTCAATATAATCGTCACCTGTTTTGGTTTTCAGCTGATGTTTGTTAACCAGCTGATCAAAGTCTTGGCTGAGTGCGTCCATTTCATCGTCTAATAGATCAGCAGGACGACAAGTGATGGCTTGCTCGCCATCAGCTAATACTCTGGCTTGAACTTCGGGGTTTACTGGTGCAGGCGTGGCACCATATTCGCCGCGTAATACGCCCGCTGTTTCTTTCGCAATATTCTTGTAGCGCTCGCCCATTAAGACATTAATCACCGCCTGTGTGCCCACGATTTGCGATGTTGGTGTCACCAGCGGAATGAACCCTAAGTCTTCGCGAACGCGTGGGATTTCAGCTAATACTTCGTCGAGTTTGTCTTCGGCACCTTGCTGGCGCAATTGGTTTTCCATATTGGTCAGCATGCCGCCTGGCACTTGAGCAACGAGGATTCTTGAATCGACTCCTTTGAGTGATCCTTCAAACTGCACGTATTTTTTCCGAACTTCTCTGAAATAAGCAGCGATCTCTTCTAGTTTGGCGATATTCAGCCCAGTATCACGCTCGCTGTCCTCAAAGATTGAAACAACCGACTCAGTAGCAGAGTGGCCATAAGTCATCGACATCGATGAAATCGAGGTGTCAACGTTATCAATGCCAGCCTCAACGCATTTAGTGATGGTGGCGGTGCTCAGGCCAGTGGTTGCATGAGCATGTAATTGAATAGGGATATCAACCGTTTTCTTGAGTTCGGTGACGAGCTCGTAGCCGACATAGGGTTTTAACAAGCCGGCCATGTCCTTAATGCAGATTGAATCGGCACCAGCATCCTCTAAGGCTTTTGCCATATCTAACCAAGCTTGAGTGTTATGCACTGGGCTCACGGTATACGACAGAGTGCCTTGCGCGTGCTTACCAACTTTCTTCACGGCTTTTAGTGCCGTAGTGATATTGCGCATATCATTCATGGCATCAAATACCCGAAATACATCAATACCATTAATGGCACAGCGCTCAACGAACTTGTCGACTACGTCATCAGCGTAATGCCGATAACCCAAAATATTTTGACCGCGAAACAGCATTTGCTGTGGCGTATTAGGCATAACCTTTTTGATCTCGCGAATTCGATCCCAGGGGTCTTCGCCAAGAAATCGAATGCAGGAATCAAACGTCGCGCCGCCCCACGATTCCATCGACCAAAAGCCAATTTTGTCCAGCTGTTCGGCGATCGGCAGCATATCGTCGATGCGCATACGTGTTGCCAGCAAAGACTGGTGTGCATCGCGTAATACAACTTCAGTAATACCTAGTTTATTTGGCATAAGCGTCTGATCAGTGGGTTAGGTTCTGGCGGAGAAGGGCGTATAGTTAGTCGTGGCTTTGGCGATGCGCGGCGATTGCCTTTTCAATAATTCGTACAGTCTTACTATCGACGTTGGGGCTGGTCGCCGTAGATACTTGCGGCGACGAAGCAAGCGGCGCTGCCTCAGGCGCAAATCGCGTAACCAGGCGAGACATTAATGTGGTTGCAAAGACCAACAGAGTCAGAAAGACAAACACCGTGCCCATGCCGAACAGCATTAGATTGAGCCCTTGATCTATCAAAGAATCTTGCATTTTTGTCTCGCCGAAAATTTAAGGGAGCTAAGTCTAACACCAAAGTTAAGCTAAGCGAGGTTTTAGGAGGCGAGAAATGCCCGGCATGCTTTGTGTAAATAGTCGCAGTCTCGTGCGCCAGCCGTCTCTCGAATTGAATGCATGCCCCACTGAGGAACACCGACATCGAGTGTTTCTACGCCAAGCTCGCTCGCGGTAATCGGGCCGATGGTGCTGCCGCAGGCCATGTCGCTACGGGTGACAAATGACTGTAAAGGCACTCCAGCTTGCTCGCAGACATACTGGAACTTCGCCGAAGTAATGCTATTGGTAGCATAGCGCTGATTATTATTTATCTTGATCACCGGGCCTTGGTTCAAAATTGGGCCATGGTTGGCATCATGCTTATCGATGTAATTCGGGTGAATGCCATGTGCGTTATCGCAGGAGAGCATCATTGAGCGCGATATCAACTGCGTTTGTTGTGCCGGCGAATCAATGAGCCGCTCTATGGTCGATTTCAAGAACGGCCCCTGCGCACCGCACGCTGATGCCGAGCCTACTTCTTCATGATCATTTGAAACAAACAATCCAGTATGCTCATCATCTGCATCGATCAGAGCTCGCGCTGCAACATAGGAGCTCAGTAAGTTGTCCAGGCGCGCGGCACTCAAAAAGTCTTTATTCAACCCTGTTAGTTGTGGCAGCTGCGTGTCGTAGCAAGATAGTTCGAACTCCAAGATTTTGTCGACCTTGGTTTGGCATTGTTGTGCTAGCAACTCCTTAAAACTAAATTCTTCCATTTGCCCAATAACCAAGGGCAGATGACGCTGCGGATTGATCGCTCTTTTACTATTAGCCTCTCGATCAAGGTGAATGGCTAAGTTTGGAATGATGGCGATTGGTTGCTTAAAGTCGATTAGCTCATTGAACAGCTCACCTTTGGAATCCACACCACTGACCCGCCCGGCGATCGATAGATCACGGTCGAGCCATGGATGCAATAGCGCTCCTCCATAGACTTCTACTCCGAGCTGGTTATAGCCTTTGGTGTTCAATTCAGGATTCGGTTTGATTCTCAAACATGGGCTATCAGTGTGTGCACCAAGCATCTTGATGCCGTTTCGAAAGTTTTGCCCGGTACGAAAAGCAATGATCGAAGAATCGTTGCGCGTAATCACGTAGGCAGAATTATCTCTAATATTCCAATCCTCTTGTTCAGATAAAATTTGAAACCCTGCTTGTGAAAATTCATCAAGTAGATTCCTGGTGGCGTGAAACGGAGTAGGTGATTGCGCTATAAACTCGCACAAATGCTGAACCAATGAAGAGGTGTTATTTGACATTATTTAGCTACGCTATAAATCGATTATTATGGGCGAACAAGGCTAACTTACTTAAGCCTGAGTTAGACCGAGTAATTAAACCACGGTTGAACCATGAAAGTTGCGACCCTATTATACCTATAAGCGCTTCCTTAAATTGTTGCTCATGTTCTATTCGCTGTTACTGATCGGCGTTATCGCTGGCCTAGTTTTTACCCTAAATCGCTGGAAAACGCTTCCAGAAGCGGAGCGTGCGAGCTTCGTCAAAAAAGCAGTTCTTTATGGTGCGGCAATTGCTATCTTGCTTTTGGTGTTAGCCGGTCGGGCGCCGTGGTTAATGGGTATATTAGCCGCTCTGCTCGCACTTCTGGCCAGGCTCACTCAATTTGTGCCATATATCGCGATCTTTAAAAAACTCTTCGGCCAGTCAGCCAGCGCAGCTCAATCAGCCGTGAGTACTAAGGAGATGAGTCGCCAGGAGGCGGCCGACATTCTAGGCGTAACGATTGATGCCAACGCCGAAGAAGTTCGACTTGCCCATAAAAAGCTGATGCAAAAAATCCATCCGGATCGCGGTGGTTCCGATGCTTTGGCTAAGCAAATTAACCAGGCTAAATCGATATTGCTTGATGAGAAATAATTAGTCTGAGGTTATCAAGTATTAGAATGGCATTTCTAATTAGGGGGAGATTTCTAATGTGCATGGATAGACTTCACACCATTGAAATCGAACTCTGACTGGAGGCCAATCATGGCAACTAAAAAAGTATCAAAAAAAGCACCGGCTAAAAAAGTTTCAACTAAGGCGGTGAAGAAAGACGTAAACAAAGCAAAGAAAGAAATCGCTGAAGCAGTTGACGCTGTTGAAGATGCTGTAGAAACAGCTGCTGAAACAGTATTTGCTCGAGTCGCTAAAAATGTTGACGCGGCGCAAGGCGTTGCTCGCCAAGCTTGGTTAGCCTATTTAGGCGCAATCGGTCGCACTTATGATGAAGTAGTGACTCGTGCTAACAAATTAAACGAAGATCGCCTTGAGCTAGTTGAAGATTTGGTTGCTCGCGGTGAACAGGTTCAAGACGATGCTGAAGCTCGCTTAAAAGAAAGCCGCGCGAACGTTGAAGAGCAAATCGAAGTAGCTAAAGATCGTTTGACTAAGCTAACTACTCGAGTTGACTTGTCAGCCCGCTTGAAAGGTCTGTCGGATCGCTTGGAATCACTAAGCAAAGACCTGAAAAAATCTGCATAACCCCTGCTTTTTAAGTTGTAGTAGATACGTCGATACCGCGATTCTTTGAATCCAGTTCGGCGAAGAAGCCCTGGCAAGTTGATAGGCCAGGGCTTTTTTTTGTTTGATTCTTGTGGAGATTTATCTTGCTTCACTTTAGTAATACTCTCTTGTTACACTCAAGTCTATGGCAAAGATGAGCACGCGAGAATTGATCTTGGATGTTGCACTCGTGCTCCTTAATGAGCGCGGCGAGAGTAATGTCACCAGTGTTGACCTGGCCAATGAGATGAATATCAGCCCAGGCAACCTGTATTATCACTTTAAAGGTAAGGAGCAAGTGGTTGAGGAGCTCTATGCCCAGTACCATGCTCGCGTGCTAATCAGCTTACAAGAAATAACCAAGCAGGCGCGTGGCGACGCCAAAGAAACACTCGCCAGCTTGGCAGTCGTCTCAGATGTCTTGCAGCAATTTCGATTTATCAGTCAGGACTTATTAGGTATTCATGAACGCTACCCAAGCTTGCGTGATTCGCTAGCAAAATTGATGAACCTCCTGATGCAGACCATTATTAGCTTGGTTAAGTTAGTCATGGATGCCTCCAAAGTCACCGATTCCAGCAACGCCTCGAAGATGCTGGCTGGTAATCTGCTTTATACTTTGATTAATTTTGGCGCTTTTGATGATTTGCTTGGTGACGCACGCACCAATGCCAGCATCGAAGAGCATTTGTATCTCCATTTCTTACCTTTTTTATGAGAAAGTTTAATGAGTAAAGTAAATGTGTGTCGAGACGTGGATCTCGATCAAGGCGAGTGCAATGATTTGGCATTGCAATTGCTGGAAAAACTAGTCGCCAAATTCGGTGGTGGATACGCATCTGAAGGCGACAATTACCGATATAAGCATTCTCTTGGCGTAAACGCATTAGTCGAGCCAAGATCCGGAGAGCTTAATGTAGATGTTAAGCTTGGTATTATGGCGCGTAAATTTGCTCCGCAGTTTGAAAAAGAAATGAATCGCGCCTTAGACGAGCATTTAAACGCATAATCGAAAGCTAAGTGAGGTAAATCATGGCCGAGGAACAAAACAAAAACAGCCGCAAACGCGTCAGCAAGAAAGCAAGCAAAAAGGTCATGAAGAAAAAGGCCGACAAGAAAAAAGTTAGCAAGAAAGTAGCCAAGAAAATTTCTAAAAAGGTAGCTAAAAAAGTTACTAAGAAGGTCTCCAAGAAAGCAGCTAAGAAGGCCACGAAGAAGGTCGCGAAAAAAGCCACTAAGAAAAAAGTGACTAAAAAAGCCCGTAAAAAGGTTACTAAGAAAACTGCTGGACGCATCAAGGTCGATCGACCTCAAAAACAGGAATCTCAAGCTTCAGTAGAAGAACGAATAGAACAATTGCAAGCCATGTTGCAGGAAAACCTCAAAGGCTTAAGCGGTGAAAAAGCTGAAACCATGGCCAAAAATATTTGGCTGGCCGGTTTGGGCGCTTATTCGCGCACTTTTGAAGAATTGTCTGATCGTTATGAAGACATCCAGGACCGTATCGATGAGATTAATGCCGAAGGTCAAAAAGTATTCTCTGACTTAGTACAACGTGGCCAGCAAATCCAAAGCGATTTGGATGATGCCGTAGACCGCGGCCGAGAAACCTTGGAAGATCGTGTCGAGCAATTCAGAAACCGTTTCGGTGGTGGTATGTCATCTTTTATGGATATCCCTGATCGATTGCGAGAAGCTGCTGAGCGGGTTGAAGAAATTAGTAAAAAATTACGGAAAAAAGATTAGCGGAAAATTTGCACGTCAAAAGAGGGAGGGCATAGATGCATATTATTTTAGGAGTATTGGGCGCGATCGTAACTATTTTAGTCATACTAAATCGATTGGCTGACGCTGGCATTGATGTTGGTTGGCTAAACCCGTTCGCCTAGCGTCGTCAACGCAATTGGCGTAAAAAATACAAAGGTAATCCGATCTTTCAGATAAAGGAGCCGATCGAAGTAACCGGTCTTTTATGTGTTTCCATGGCCAAGCTCGATGGTGCAATTAGTGAACGAGATAAGCAGCTCTTACTCTCTCTGTTTCAAAGCGAATTAAAACACAACGAGAAACACGCTGCTGACTTGCTGATGTCCAGCTCATATCTCTTTGGCGACGAACAAGAGGCGCTGGCTAAACCCGAGAATATTGTCAAAGCGGTGATCGATGACTTATCAAAAGAACAAGCTGAATCTATTAGCGATCTACTTGCACAAATAATGAACGCCAATCAATCGAATAAAGACGACAAGCAAAAATACCTTTCGAAAATTAAATCGGTGTTCACGCAGAAATTCGAAAAGAATGACGATTGGTAGCATGCTTGCGCTAGTGGGTTTTTTACGACTTAGAAAGCGCGACTAATTTAGCAGGTTTACCTTTTGCCTTGCGCGTTTTACTACTGATGACTTTTTTATCTAATTGATTAGTGAGCTCATTAAGAGTTCGGCTAATTTTAGTTTGAATTCTTATTTGCTCAAGCACTGGCCAGGTCGCGCGTTCGCCCTCGTTGATTAATTCAAACACTTCATCGATCGATCGAGCTGCCAGGATTTGCATTGGGCTGAGAAAACGTTGTGAAGGCATGATATTAATATCGCCTGTGTAGGTTTGTGAGACTAAGGAGATATAGCCTGAGAGCCAGCGGCGAATATATGAATCATCTGCTAGCGGTTTTTGGGCTAGTTTACCGGCAACCAAACCCCATTCGTTCATGGTGCGCATGGCAGTGCGACCAACTGTTGAGAAAACCCCGGAATTGTTCTTCTCGCTGCTCAAAAAGGGCAGAGCTAGTGGATTAGTTTGCGAGACGATAAAGTGATTAACGCCATATAAGCGCGACAAGCGTTTCATTGGCACATCATCGCTGATTGAACCATCAACCCACTTTCGAGCAGGCAAGTATGGTACGCGCTCGCCTTTTACATTTTTTGCCGCCAATGATACCGGCGGAAAAACACCGGGTATGCAACAACTGGCGAGCACGGCTTCTCGTAACATCACGGTTGGCGATGTAATGGCGTTTAATAGGCGTGATTTTTGATGGCGTTCATGCGGCGCAATCGAGATATTGATCTTGAGGCCAGAGAGTTTGAATGCTTCTTCAAAGGTCAGGTCTGGCACGATTCGCTCGATGATTTTAATTAAATCGTTCTTGCGCATATTGCGTTTTTTACCTGGTGCCAGGTTGCGAACGATGGCGCGGATATCATCTTCGAATTGTAAAAAATCAGGCTCAAAAATTTCACCGAGACTCTCTGGTTTGCGAGAACCGGCAACGGCCGCGATCAAAGCGCCGCCACTAGAGCCAGAGATTACATCGGGGATGAGATCTTGCTCCCATAAGGCTTTGAGTACGCCAATATGAAAAAATAAAAAGGTGCCCGAGCCACTGAACATCAAAGCCGATTGCCCAAAGCACAGCTGCGCGCGGTGAAAAAAATCGATTTTCTCAGTCAGTTTTACGCGGTTGACTTTTGGTGCGGCGAGGTGTTTTAAAGCCGAAGTAACCTCATCAACGTAGTCAACAATTAATTGTTTGGTGCCAAATCTGGCGCGTTTATACAGGCGCGAACGGCCCATGCCACCAAGGTTGCCATGGATGCCTTCATTGAGTGTAAACAATAGGCCATGATTATCTTCAGCACGGCGCATTACTTGCAGTGCATCAAGGCGTCGACGAATATAAGAGTAGTCGTAACGGCGGCTCTTCTCGACGTGTTTCCAGCGTTCGGCACCCGAGCGCTGGTCTAGCGCTTTGGCGGCTTCGCACCATTCGCTATAGGTTTCGGCCTCGGCCAGTTTTCGCTCTAAGGCTTTTGACATGCTGAATATCACTCGTCTATCCCTCACCCTTTTTCGGCTCGCGATTATATGCGCGAGGCTTTTATACTACGGGTGATGTTGTTCGTTGTTGCTTTCACTGCAACCTTGCCATGACCCACTTCACGGCAAAGTATTTAAGGAACCTCTGCAAAAATCATGAATGGAAACTTGACCATCTGATTTCTCGAACTTTTTGTTGCAAAACTTGCCACTAGTTGGCTATTACCGGCGCTTTGCGCCTCAATTTCGAAAAACCGGCTGTGCAATTTTCTGACCCAGGTTTTTGCAGAGACTCATTAACAGATTCGTATCTATTGATTAGTTTTTAAGACCGTCGTTTACGACTGATACTTTTATACAAATCGGTAAATTCTTGCGTCACTTTATGACGTGCATCCAGAAAGACCAATGGCGTTTTCTGGGCATGCGATTCTTTAACCTTAACCGAGGTCGAGATAAATGGTTTAAGCAGCTTAAATTTAGCTTTCTTTAGTTCTTCAACGGCTTGCTGAGGTAATTTGGCTCGAGCCTGAAACTGATTTACCACCACACCTTCAATTTCTAGATCAGGGTTGTGATCTTCAATAATTTCTTCGAGTTCTTCCATCAAATCAACCATCGCATCACGTGCAAACACATCGCAATCGTAAGGCAGAATGCAACGATCAGCGGCAATCAATGCGGACAGCGTGAAAAAATTAAGTGCAGGTGGCGTATCGATATAGATTTCATCGAACGGCATATGTAATTTACCGAGAAAATCACGAAGCTTATAAATCTTATGTTTGGCTTCAAGCTTGGCTTCTAAATCAACCAGGCTATAACTTGCTGATATCAGATGTAGATTTTCAAACGGAGTTGGCCGGATATAGTCTTCAGAGGTGAATTCTCGATAGTTACGGCTGATGGTCGATTCCATGAATTCGGCAATACCAACCACATTGTCTTTGCCGTCATGACCTAAATAGCTGGTTGTATTGGCTTGCGGGTCGAGATCAACTACCAATACCTGTTTGCCCTTGCTGGCGGCAATTGCCGCTAGATTGCACGTTACGGTGGACTTACCAACACCACCTTTACGATTGAATACCACTCTTTTCATGATTTCATTCTAGCCTAATCCATGCTTTGGGTTTGAGAAACAGGGCTAAAATAGAAGTTTGATTCTAAATATGCTGGTCAATAGTCTAGGAGGCCTCTGCATAAATCTGGGTGAGAAAATTGGACATCCGGTTTTTCGAAGTTGAGGCGCAAAGCGCCGGTGATAGCCAGCTAGTGGCAAGTTTAGCAACAAAAAGTTCGAGAAATCAGACGGAGAAGTTTCCGTTCATGTTTTTTGCAGAGGTTTACTATTTTAAATCAAGGATTTCAACATGTCTTTATCGTAGTCATGCAGCTTGTTTTGCTTGCCTGCCATCACTTTGCTAACCCAGTCTGGGTTGGCAATCAAAGCCCGACCAATAGCGACCAAATCAAATTCCTCGCGGTCAAGCCGACGCAATAATTCATCTAGGCTGGCAATGCCTGCGCTTTTAAACTCAGTTTCTCCAGCGGCAGGCAGAAAATCCGCACTCAAGCTAACACTGCCGACAGTAATAGTGGGTTTACCAGTCAGCTTTTTTGTCCAGCCAGCCAAATTGAAATCACTATCATCAAATTCGGGCTCCCAAAAGCGACGAGTAGAGCAATGAAATATATCGACGCCCGCTTCGCTGAGCGGCGTTAGAAATTGTTCTAATTCCTGCGGCGTTTCACATAAGCGTGCTGCATAATTTTGTTGCTTCCATTGTGAGAAGCGTAAAATCAGCGGAAATTCGTTGGAGACTTGCGACCTTATCGCAGCGATTATCTCGCAGGCAAAACGCAGGCGGTTTTCCAGCGAGCCACCATAGTGATCATCGCGTTGATTAGTACCTGACCAGAAGAATTGGTCGATCAGATAGCCGTGTGCACCATGTATTTCGATCGCGTCACAACCCATATGCTCGGCTGCTACCGCGGCATCGACATAGGCTTGCTGAACTTCAGCGATATCATCCAGGCTGAGCGCGTGGCCAACCACTTTTCCTGGCATAAACATGCCAGACGGGCTATAGCCTGGTAATTCGCCACCCGGTTCAACTCCGGGGCGTCGAGCAGCTCCGACATGCCACAATTGTGGCGCGATCTTGCCACCTTCGGCATGCACAGCCTCGACCACTTTGCGCCAGCCATCGAGGGCTTTTTCTCCAGCAAAGAATGGCACATTCGGATAGCCACTGGCGGCTTTGTGCCCCACGCAGGTTCCCTCAGTTAAGATCAAGCCGGTGCCACCTTGAGCGCGAAGTCGATAGTATTCAACCACTGAATCGTTAGGCATATTGCCCGGCGACATGCTGCGAGTCATCGGCGCCATGACAACGCGGTTGTCGAGTTGCATATCGCCAAGCGTAAAAGGGGAGAAAAGCGAAATTGTCATAATTGGCTCAAGGTTAATCGAGGCTATGATTGTTGTGCTAGATCTTTTGCAATGTCGGCAAAGATGCCAACCAAATGACCGTAGTCGCCAGCCTTGTTACTGCTAGCATTGCCAAGCTGTGCTCGTTTAACCACGCCCTGGCAAATTGATGCCAGGCGAAACAAACTAAAGCTAAGGTAAAAGTTCCAATTTGGGATGGTGTCAATACCCATACGCTCACAGTACATGGCGATGTATTCTTCTTCACTTGGAATACCAAGTGCTTTGACATCAGTACCAGCTAGCCCTGGTAGGCCCTTGCCGCCCGGAGTGTGATAAAGCATGCACTGATAGGCTAGATCAGCAAAAGGGTGGCCAATGGTCGAAAGCTCCCAATCTAATACCGCAATAACTGAATCTTTATCTTTATCGAACATCAGATTATCAAGTCGATAATCCCCATGAGTGATGGAAAATTTGCCGTCTTCTTCGGGGAGGTTTTCAGGCAGCCATTGAATCAAAAACTCCATTGCTTCGATAGTATCGATTTCTGCCGCTTTATAGTTCTTCGACCAGGTATGTACCTGGCGGGCAAAGTAATCGCTGCTCTTACCAAAATCGCTCAAGCCAACGGCGCCGACATCAACCTGATGAAGTTCGGCTAGAACGCGATTCATTTCTGCATAAATCGCCGCACGTTGTTCATTACTGCATTCAGGCAATGAAGGGTCCCACAATACGCGGCCATCCTTGAATTCCATTACATAGAACATGCTGCCGATCACGTCGCTGTCGGTACAAAGGTGCAGCGCGTCCGCAACTGGCACGGAACTGTCAGCAAGCGCAGACATAACGCGATACTCACGATCAACGGCATGCGCACCTTTTAATAACTTACCGGGCGGTTGTCGTCGCAGCACATACTTTTGCTCGGGAGTTTCTAACAAATAGGTCGGGTTTGATTGACCACCAGAGAATTTCTTAGCTGTCAGCGGGCCAGAAAATCCACCTATATGCCGGCTCAGATAAGTAGCTAGCTGTTCGGTGTTAAGATCAAAATTTGTGTTAGTCATTAGGTCGTCTTCTCCATTCGGAAGGGGGCATATCAAACCATGATTTAAATGCTCTGACAAAATTCGCGGTATCGGAATAAGCCAATACATCGGCGATGTCGGCAATCTTTAAATAGGTGGTTTTGAGTAATTGGCATGCCAACTGTTGGCGAGCTAGGGTTAGTTCTTGTTTGTAACTGGTTCGTTGTGATTCTAGTTGGCGCGCTAAGGTACGTTCTGAGCAATGTAAACTGGCAGCAATCGTGCTCATACTGGGTAGCATTTCGGATCGCGGGTTGGTATGCCGGTTGGTATTGTTATCGTCACTTAGGCGGGCACTAAAAAAGTGCGCCAAACTGTGGCGCAAGTGTACTACAGGATCATTCCGCCGTTGTATCGATAACATCAATTCGCGACATTTTTGCAGATTACTTTGATGTGCAATAGTGTCGCCAAGCGGTGCTTGCGCCGAACACCATTTGGCCGGAAAGCTAAGTTGAGTTGAATTGTAGTCGAACTGACATTTCACGCCATAAAGATTCTCAAGCTGTTCGAAGTAACTGGGTTTGGCCAGCGCAATTTCGATTTTGGCTTGGTCCCCGAGCGGGCGAGCCAGCACTTGTTCAATCATGCTAACACTGGAGTAGAGTACCGATTCGAGTAGCCAGCGATGAGCCAGCTCAGACGCTTTTTCTTCATGAAAACGTAAATAGACTCGGCCTTGTTTCTCAAGCAATTCGCTTCTAATGCTGGTGACTCTTAGTGAACTGAATTCGCATATCGTCAGCAAAGCATCTCGTAAGGTAGGGGCGCATAGTATGGCAAAACCCAGCACTCCATGAGAAGCGATCGAATAATGTTTTGCGAACCGAACAATCCAGCTCTCTAGCCCGACATCTGCCAGTTGTGCGAAGATCGATTCCAGAATTTCTCCGGAGAAATAGTCGGCGTCTAAATCTAAATGCCTAGAGAGTTCCGGCGATGCAGTGTTAATCGTTTGAAACTCGTCGTACATGGCAAACAGCTTTAAATAAGTGGTCGAAACAAGATAAGTCATGGCTCAAATTGGCGGTTAATGACAATAAATTTGTCAAATATTGCAATTCATTGCAAGTGCTTTATTGGATAGAGTAAAGATGTGAAATTCGCCAGCTATCGAGGAAGATCAAACATGACCACCTATTCCATCAATGACCCGGTTAAAGGTCAGATAGAGTACCGCGATAAAAAACGCTATTTATGGGCGGCCTCATTGTTATGGGCGTTATTACCCATGATTCTAATGTTGGTTTACACGCGCTACCCCAACCCCTGGTTGTTGATTTCGCCCTTATTAATTGGTTTTGGATTAGTACCGATTTTTGATTATCTGATTGGAGAAGATCGCACGAATCCGCCAGAAGAAATTGTGCCGTTATTGGATGCGGATCCTTACTACCGCCGATTATTGGCGGCCAGTATCCCAGTGCATTTTCTGGTGGTTATTTTCGGAGCCTGGTTTTTGGCGAATTATTCGCTTAGCTGGGGTTTCTTTATCGGCTTCTCAATAATGATGGGAATTTATAGTGGTTTGAGCATCAATACCGCGCATGAAATAGGTCACAAGAACACCAAACAAGAGCGATTATTGTCGCGCATCGCATTAGCGGTTTCGGGTTATGGGCATTTTTGTATAGAGCATAATCTAGGTCATCATCGCGATGTGTCTACCCCTTACGACCCGGCGAGTTCGAGAATGGGCGAATCAATCTATCGATTTGCAATACGAGAAATTCCGGGAGCTTTTAAAAGGGGCTGGCAGGCAGAGGCCGCTCGCCTAGAAAAAAGAGGCTTATCAACATTTAGCGTGCGCAATCATATTTTGCAGTCCTATTTTATAACTATGGTCTACCAAGGTGGCTTAACGATCCTGTTTGGCTGGCCGATCCTAGTTTACTTGCTGATTCACAATGCCTTTGCCTGGTGGCAGTTAACCAGCGCGAATTATATTGAGCACTATGGCCTGCTTAGAGAACAAAAAGCCAATGGCAAATATGAGCGTTGCCAGCCACACCATTCTTGGAATGCAAATCATTTACTAAGCAATATTTTGCTATTCCAGCTGGAGCGGCACTCAGATCACCATGCCAACGCTTCACGCCCTTATCAGAGTTTACGCAGCTTTGATGATCTACCTGAGTTGCCCTCCGGTTATTTTGGCATGTATGCCTTAGCGTATTGGCCTTCTATGTGGTTCAAGGTAATGGATAAGCGGCTGATGGAAATCCCGCATATTAGCGGCGATATATCCAAGATCAACATTGATCCAAAGCATGCGGCTGAGCTGCGCGCGAAGTGGTCGCCGCAAGCTGCTTGAGGATTTTAGAAGGGTTTAAGCAAGCTCAAGTAGCTAGAACAAAAAAGCCCGCTCATTTGAGCGGGCTTTTTTAACTTTCAAATTTCTAATAACGGCTTAGTCGAGACTAATACCTTTGCTTAAGCCTTCACGACGTTTTTCTTCTTTCTTCTCGTACGATCGCAAACACTTCTTGGTTTGATCAATCATAGAGCATTCTAAGTAGCCGCCGATCTCGGCAACGACAGCACGAATGGCTTTGCCAGCAGGGGTCTTTTTCTCATTGGCTAAAGCGCCCCCGAAACCACCTCGAGAAACACCAACACTTAAACCCAAGCCGCCGGTGCGTGCTTCGACGGTACGTGTTTCGACGATTTCGCCAGTAGTTGAGTTCACAACTCGCAAATCAACCGCGATGTAAGCCTTTTTACTCTTGCCGCCTAGTGATACACCTCGAAAAGAGACACCTCCGCCCGTGTTGTTAACGTTTGCCTCAAAAGAGCTGACGGTTGCAGTGACCAGATATTCAGCGCCGACTAATTTGCCGATTTTGGCGGCTTTAGAACCACTCACGCGCCCCGAGCCTGCCAAATCTTGTTCTCCAACAAGGGAGGCCAGTTTTTGGCGCTCAATCATGCGGAACTTTTTACTGCTAGCTAACTCATTGGTGAGCATGCCAGCTAGCTCACGGCCAACACCGCTCGTCCACCAGTAGGCGGAAGTATCGTTACGAAAATCTAAAACCGCCATGGTTGGTTTTTCTGCAAGTGCATTTGCGCTAAACAAGGCGGTAACTAAGAAAATAATGACGTGTTTATTAAATAGCTTCATTGCGTTCCCCGGTAGGTAGGCTGATTTAAACATTGGGATTAGTTTAGCAGATTAGTTTAACTCATACCTATCACCCAAAAAGGTGAATTTCAGCTATTAGGCCGGCGTTCGCCTGCTAAGGTTTTTTGAATCGAAGTTAAGATGCCTCTTAATATGCGAATATCTGCTTCGCTGGCGCAGGCGCGAGCGAACAGTTCGTGCAATCGACTAAGAGTTTCGCCCTCATGGGGCCGCAAAAATGCTATTTGCCTGAGCACTTCTTCCAAGTGTTGATAAAATCGGCTCATCTGCTCGCCGTTAGGTAGTGGCTCAGTGGGCGTTGGTGCAGGTAACTCTGACGTGGTTTTGAAAATTTCGTAAGCTAATAGCTGCACGGCAGCGGCCAGGTTCAACGAGCAATACTCGGAGTTAGCCGGGATGCTGACGCGATGTTTGGCGAGTTTTAAATCTTCGTTGTGTAAACCCATTCTTTCTGGCCCAAAGACCAGTGCAACTTTTGAGTGACTGGCATGCTCGAGTAAGTGCTTTGCGCAAGCTTCGGGCGATAAAGTTGGTAGATCAAAACCTCTTGATCTGGCAGAGGTGGCGACAATCGCCGTGCAATCAGCTACAGCTTGTTCCAATGAGTCATAGACTTGGGCTTGTTCGATAAGGTCTTTGGCACCAGCCGCCATTTTGATGGCATCGGTATGCGGGAACTGTTTTGGTGCAACTAAAGCCAGTTGACTCAAGCCCATGGTTTTTAAGCTTCGAGCGCTGCTGCCGATATTGCCAGGATGAAAAGGGCGTACCAAGATGATTCGGATATTGGCGCGTAGTTCTGACGCGGTCATCGATCGATTCGAGTCGCGGCGAGATTCTTTTTAATCGACTTTATATTCTCTTCCACCGACTCACCTAGTTGTAATGCGACAGTGGTCGCCAACATGTCAATGACTGCGAGGTGGACAATTCGTGATGTCATGGGCGTGAATAAATCCGTGTCTTCAGCGGTGACTGCATTGAGCACATAATCACACTGCGCTGCCAGTACAGAATTTTGAGAGGTGATGCCTATGACTTTAGCGCCACATTCTCGTGCTAGTTCGGCGTTAACGATCATTACATCTGTGCGGCCAGTATAGGAAATGAAAACCGCCACATCATTGTCAGACAACATTGAGCACATCATGCGCTGGTTGATATAGTCAGTGTGGGCGCTAACCGGGATCCCAAAGCGGAAAAATTTATGCTGCGCATCCAGTGCCACTGAACTTGATGCGCCCATGCCAAAAAAATTAATGCTCTTGCACTCGGCAATCGCGTCTGCGGCCGCCTTTAATTCACTGGCAGCGATAGTCGAGCTCAGAGTTTGAATACTGCTTTGGATGGCATTTAGAATTTTTGAGATAACGTGTGAAGCGTCATCATCACGTTTGAGGTTTTCGATGAACAACTGGCCATTCGAGGAAATTTCCTGTGCTAGCCGAAGCTTGAAATCAGGATAGCCATCGCAACCAAGTTTATGGCAAAAACGATTTACAGTTGGTTCACTAACTTCTGCCTCACGCGCCAGGCTAGCGATTGATTTATGAATCACCGCAGAAGGGTCAGCCCTAACTATGCGAGCCAGTTTTAGATCTGACTTGCTAAGTTTGATTCGATCACTGCCCATTAGTTGCAGCAATGAGGTGCTCGCTTGCATAGATTAGTATGTTTCTTCTGTAATAACGCTGATGGCTTTATAAGTAATTGACCTTGCGGTGCTCTCTGAGCAATTTATGGACTAAGCCAAACACTTGTTAGTAAAGCTCGCATCAGAGCTAATGTAATTTTATTTCAATAATACCCGAATCGCGTCATTGGCACTTGTTCATTGACGTTCATTTAATTCAGGATTCTAAGTCAGCATACCTTGGATTCGGGGTTTATGTAGCTATATTACAAATCAATGCCGTTTTATTGGCTTTAATTGTAATATAATTACATAAATGCTAATCTTTTACTGTGAATAGAGCAGTTTAGTGGCCTGTTTTCGGGCGCGCTCTATATGTAACTAGTTTTCTTTATAGACACATCGATAAGGGTTTAACGCTATGTATAAAGTAGCTATCAATGGTTTTGGCCGAATCGGCCGCAATGTCTTGCGTGCGCTTTACGAAAATGAAGGCCATGACAAAATCAAGATCGTCGCGATTAATGACTTAGGTGCGGCGGCAATTAACGCTCACCTTTTAAAGTTCGATACCGCGCACGGTGAATTTAATTTCGATGTTCAAGCACAAGGTAGTAGTTTGATCGTTGGTGGCGATGAAATCAAAGTCTATGCTGAGCGTAATCCTGCCGATCTTCCATGGGCGGAACTTGGTGTCGATTTAGTGCTAGAGTGCACAGGCTTGTTTCGTTCGCGCGAGACTGCAGGTGCCCATATCCAGGCTGGTGCGAGCAAAGTATTGGTGTCAGCGCCAGGGCAGGATTTAGATGCCACTATTGTTTATGGAGTCAATGATCAGCAGCTTAAAGCGAGCGATCAATTTGTTTCCAATGCCTCATGTACGACTAATTGCTTAGCTCCAATAGCGCAGGCTCTGCATGATGAATTGGGTATCGATAAGGGGTTGGCAAATACGGTTCATGCCTACACCAATGATCAACGTTTGAATGACGTTTATCACACTGACTTGCGTCGCGCACGAGCGGCGGCACATTCTATGATTCCTTCGAAAACTGGTGCGGCTGCGGCAATTGGTTTAGTCGTTCCAGAGCTTGATGGCAAGCTAGATGGATTATCTGTGCGGGTACCGACGTTGAATGTTTCATTGCTCGATCTGACAGTCAATGTGGGGCGCGATACCAGTGTGGAAGAAGTGAATGAGATTCTAACCAAGGCAGCTGATGCATCAAAAGGCGGCATCTTCCAAACTAATACCTTGCCATTGGTCTCCTCTGATTTTAATCACAATCCAGCATCGAGCATTGCCGATGTCACTCAAACACGAGTATTCGGCAATATGGTTAAGATTTTGGCTTGGTACGACAACGAATGGGGTTTCTCTAATCGAATGTTAGACACCTCGCTCGCCATGCTTGAGTTGGGCTCTGAGTTGGAATTGCCCAAAGCCAG
>CAYVYS010000019.1:0-30421 GCA_964455815.1 uncultured Gammaproteobacteria bacterium | reverse complement strand
TAAAGAGCCCAAAGCCAGTTAAAGAGCCCAAAGCCAGTTAAAGAGCCCAAAGCCAGTTAAAGAGCCCAAAGCCAGTTAGAAATAACTTTGAAGGTTTAAGATTCAGAGTGTGTCCTCGTGTTTTCTTGGAAGCACCTTCTTGGAAGCGCCAAAATACAAGTTTCGTGGAATGGACGTGTTGGTTAGCATGGATGCTTTGTACTTTTCCCGTTAGGTGTTTGCTAAGTTGTTTTTAGCAAACACGCTCGCCCCCAGAAGCCCGGGGTTATCGTGTGTGATTAGCCAGCTCGGTATCTTTTTCATTAATTGTTGATATCGTCCTTTGTGCTCAAACCCTTGTCTGAATTTGCTTGATTGAAGTTGTTTTGAGTGCTTTTGGCAAATGCCTCCTGCGATGAATACGCCGTCAAAACCACCGAGGCTCAGCACAGTGTCTCCGGCGACCTGACCAAGGATCTCAAAAAATAGACTCATGGTTTTGTTCGCTATTGCATCGCCAGAGTTCGCTGCTTCGCTTATCTCTCTTGCACTAAGTTGCGACGATGACTGAGCGTCAAGATGGCTTATCGCACTATATAGATTTTCGATGCCAGGCCCTGAGAGTAAGCGTTCTAACGATACTCGTCTTTGTGATGTGTTTTGTAGAAATTTGAGTATTTCTGTTTGAAAGGCACTTTCTGCGGCAAAGCCAACATGGCCGCCCTCCGTTACGATTGGCGTTAGTTGGTTTTGGTCTCTTATTAAGCCGGCTACTCCCAGGCCACTGCCGGGGCCGATGGCGCCAACTCGAAAGTTCTTACGACTTGCTCCTGACCAGCGCCAATCACCACCAAGAGGGATCAATTGCTCATCATTAAGCTGGCTAAGGCTATAGGCGATGGCTTCCCAGTCGTTTAATAAATTAACGTGAGTGACTCGGTAGCGTCGCTGCAATTCGGCGCTGTCCGCTGACCAATGACTATTGAGTAGCTCCACTCTACCATCTTCGACAATGCCGGCTATTGCCACAACAATAGCCAATAGCCGGTCAATCTCATTGATTGACAAATAATGATCAATCGCGTCATACAATTGGTTAAAATCAGACGCACTATATGTTTTAGTTCGTCGATATGGTTCGATTGATGTCGATGTGTCGCGGTCGGTTAACGCGAAGCGGGCATTGGTGCCACCAATATCGGCTATCAAGATAGTTGAGCCATTCATTGCTTTGATCGATTTCTCTGTGAGTCGTTTGAAATAAGCACGCAGTTTACATAAAATGTGTAAATAAATTACATAAATAGTTAATTTATGAAATTTTCTTGCGTTTTCTATAGTGACCGCTAGCTTGTTACTAGCATTGGCAACCTATAACGAAAAGGCAACCTAAAACGAGAACACCCATGTTAAAAACTTGCAATATCGTGATCGTAGGCGGCGAAGGCGATCTCGCTTTTCGTAAATTATACCCTGCGCTCTATAGCCTTCATCGAGAAGACTTGTTGGCTGACTGCACGCAAGTGATTTGCTTTGGGCGGGGCAAGTTTAGTGTTGAAGAGTTTAAGGCCAAGATGCGCGAATGGGCTGAAGCCAGTGACTATGTGGCTGAACTTGATGACGACTCATGGCAAAGTTTTTGTCAGCGAGTAGTGCACTTTGTTGGTGATGCCACCTCACCAGAGGATATTAAGAAACTAAAGCAAACGGCCGGTGATGATGAATTCGTCTTCTATTTGTCGACTCCTCCATCTATTTTTGCGCCGGTTTGCCGCGCTATGGGAGACGCTGGTGTTGTTAGTGAAGCGACACGTCTGGTAGTTGAAAAGCCGCTCGGAGATTCCCTGGAGTCTTTTGATGAAATCAATAACACGCTTTACGAGACTTTCAACGAAAACCAGATCTATCGCATCGATCACTATCTGGGCAAAGAGACGGTGCAGAATCTATTGGCTTTGCGCTTTGCCAATATCTTTTTCGAGCCGCTTTGGCATCGAAACTTTGTTGACCATGTGCAGATCACTGTAGCCGAATCCATTGGGGCAGGTGGCCGCTGGGCTTTTTATAATGAGGCTGGTGCTTTGCGTGACATGGTGCAAAACCATTTATTGCAATTAGTTTGTTTGGTGGCCATGGAGTTTCCGGCGCGCAATAAAGCTAATGATATTCGTGATGAAAAATTAAAAGTTATTCGTTGTCTGAAACCCATTGATGCCAGCAATGTGCAACAGTTAACTGTGCGCGGGCAGTACGCGTCAGGGTCGATCGACAATGCTTTGGTGTCTGCTTACATCGATGAGGACGATGCCAACGGTGCTTCGAATACGGAAACCTTTGTCGCGATCAAAGCCGAAATTGAAAACAACCGTTGGCAGGGCGTGCCTTTTTATCTCCGTACTGGCAAACGCATGACCAAGCGCTACTCTGAAATTGTAATTCAGTTTAAGCCGGTGATGTTTAAGTTTATCGATATGAACCCAGGCGATATTAATAACAATCGTTTGGTGATTCGCTTACAGCCGAATGAGGGCATCGAAATGCACTTGATGAATAAGGTGCCGGGGTTAAGTGAAGAGATCAGCCTGCAAAATGTGGGTTTAAACCTCTCCTTTGAGGAAGCCTTTGAAGAACACCGAAGCCCAAGTGCTTATGAGCGCCTGATGTTAGATGTAACGCGAGGCGACCAAACCTTGTTTATGCGTTCCGACGAATTACGCGGTGCCTGGCGTTGGGTTGATGGCATGATCGATGGATGGCAAGCCACCAGACAAATACCTCAAAAATATATGGCAGGCTCGAGTGGGCCAGATGACGCCTTGGGTTTGTTAATCAAAGATGGGCGTAAATGGCAGGATTACCATGGTTGATAATCAAGCTAATAAGGCCGCCGTGATCGAGGCGAATTTCATCTGGCATGAGGCGCCAGATGCGCAGAGTTTGGCTGACCATCTGGCCGCTGAACTGATCAAACAATTACAGACCGCGATAAATCAAAAGAGTCGTGCCTTGATGGCTTTGTCTGGTGGTTCAACGCCTAAGCCTTTGTTTGAAGCTTTGGTAGATGCCGACCTTGATTGGTCAAAAGTGACAATTACATTGGTTGATGAACGTTGGGTTCCAGAGACGCATGAATTATCCAATGCGGCTTTTTTAAAACGGCATTTACTAGAAAAGTTACCCGTTCAGCCAGCTTTTTTACCTTTGTATAAAGCCGCTGACCAGGTAAAAAAATCGATACCCCTAGTGCTCGACTTGCTAGACAGAGCTTCAGTCAGCAAACGTTTTGATGTTGTGATTCTAGGCATGGGGGGCGATGGACATACTGCTTCGTTTTTCCCTGATGCGCCAAATATCGCGAATCTGGTTGACCCGCAAAACTCGCATCGATTACTCAGCTGTGAGTCGCCAACCACTCAGGTGCCGCGAATCACCTGGTCGTTACCGGCATTACTAAATACCGAGTTTCTGGCGTTGCATTTTACTGGCGACTCCAAGCAAGCAGTGTTTGAGCAAGCGCTTACTTCAAATAAGGCAACTGAGTTACCGATTCGAAGCGCGATTTTTCAAGATCAGGTTCCATTACAGGTTTACTTTACAAGCTAAGTTATGACGATTGCTTCTATTACCCAACGCATCATCGAGCGCAGCAAAGCTTCGCGCCAAAGCTATTTGGCCATGGTCGATGAAATGCGCAGTCAGCCACCAGCGCCAGATCGCTTATCGTGTAGTAACTGGGCACACGTTGTGGCCGCCGAGAGCGAACAAGATAAAAAAGACATTCCGGCAGGAGCCGGAGCAAATATTGGTGTAGTGACGGCTTACAACGATATGTTGTCAGCACATCAGCCGTTTGCTAGTTATCCGGCAATTATAAAGTTGGCGGCGCGCGAAGCTGGTTCAACCGCGCAAGTTGCGGGTGGTGTGCCCGCCATGTGCGATGGCGTAACCCAGGGTCAGCCGGGCATGGAGCTGAGCTTATTCAGCCGCGATGTGATTGCCATGGCAACAGCCGTGTCACTCTCGCACGATGTATACGACGGAATTTTATGTTTAGGTGTCTGCGACAAAATTGTGCCAGGTATGCTGATCGGTGCACTGCAGTTTGGTCATCTGCCCGCTATGTTTGTTCCTGCCGGGCCAATGCCATCTGGCATCTCCAATAAAGAAAAGGCACAAGCCAGGCAGCGTTTTGCCAGCGGTGAAATCGACAAGGCGACACTGCTTGAAACCGAGTCGGCTTCTTACCATAGCCCGGGTACTTGTACTTTTTACGGTACCGCGAATACTAACCAGGCGCTAGTTGAAGCCTTGGGTTTGCAGCTGGCTGGCACTTCGTTTATTAATCCTGGCACTTTGTTGAGAACAGAACTCACTAAAGAATCAGTTCGCCGCTTGTTACAACAAACCCGCAAAGGAACAAGCTATCGACCGCTAGCCGAAGTAGTGAGCGAACAGTCCATCGTTAACGCCATGGTGATGATGATGGCTACCGGCGGTTCCACTAATTTGACTCTGCACTTGATTGCCATGGCCGCCGCCGCTGGAATCGAAATAAATTGGCAAGACATGGATGAGATCTCTCGTTTAACACCTCTGTTAGCGCGTGTTTATCCAAATGGTCAGGCCGATGTAAATCATTTTGAACAAGCCGGTGGTTTGGCCTATGTTATCAATCAACTGCGCTCACTGAATTTGCTTAATGAGGACGTAGTTACTGTAATGGGCGAAGGGCTTGATTTTTATGGGCGAAAACCTCAGTTAGATGCTAATCGAAACATCACTTGGGGCGAGCTTGTTACCACTACCAGTGATAGTGAGATTTTATCGTCGGCGCAGCAACCTTTCGCTAAAGAAGGTGGCATGCGTCTCGTGGAAGGTAATTTAGGTACCGGCGTGGTCAAGATTTCTGCTGTTGAAGAAAAGTATCAAGTAATAGAAGCGCCATGCAAAATTTTTGATAGCCAGCAAGCGCTCAAAGACGCGTTCGACGCTGGTGAGTTGGAGTGCGATCACGTCGCTGTTGTGCGCTTTCAAGGGCCAGCAGCGAATGGTATGCCTGAGTTACATAAGCTTACACCGTATCTGGGTATCTTGCAGGATCGAGGCTTTAAGGTTGCGCTAGTGACTGACGGACGAATGTCGGGCGCATCAGGTAAAGTTCTTACCGCAATGCATGTCAGCCCAGAAGCTCAGCAAGGCGGCGTTTTAGCGCTGCTTAAGGAAGGCGATGTGGTACGCATTGATAGCCATCAAGGTGAGATCAAGGTAATGCTCGAGCAAAAAGAATTAGATAAACGTGAAGCCGCCACTCCTCCTGTGGTCAGTCGCACCATAGGGCGTGGCCTATTTGCCGGTTTACAAACGCAGGTGACTGCGTCTACCGCCGGTGCGTCATTGTTGATTACTCCACGCAAAGGTATGAAATCATGACCAGTACCACTGCCGCTGTGCGCCCTGAAGATAAATTAGATTTGGCTGTTGAGTCAATGTTAAACGGCTTGTCAGTGGTGCCAGTCGTTGTGCTGAATAACGCTGAAGAGGCTCGAGGCTTAGCCGCCACATTGATCGCCGCAAAATTGCCGGTCATCGAGGTTACTTTGCGTAACGACTATGGCATCGATGCCATTAAGCTGCTCAAAGAGGAGTATCCTGATTTGCTTGTTATGGCTGGCACCGTAACTACTGCTGAGCAGATGCAAGCCGTTATTGATGTTGGTGTTGATGCAATTATTAGCCCAGGTATTAGTGAATCGCTATTGCGAACCGCTCAGACCAATGGCATTCCTTATTTGCCAGGTATAGCGACTCCTTCAGAAGCCATGATGGCTCAGCAATATGGTTTGCGCGAGTGCAAACTCTTTCCGGCTACTGTGGTTGGGGGAATCGACGCGCTAAAAGCCTTAGCCGGGCCATTCCCAGGGCTTCGCTTTTGCCCAACGGGCGGTATTAATGAAGACAACTATCGAGACTTTTTGGCGCTTGATAATGTAATGTGTGTTGGCGGTTCCTGGGTTGCGCCATCCTCTTTAATTAAAGCGCAGGATTGGTCAGCGATTAAGGAGCGCTGTTTGAGTTTGAGTTAAGCCAGCCAAGTTGAGCTAGCAGACTCAGCTCCAGCCCAGTCAAATCCATTTCAGAGGCTTGCAATTCGCTATTTTGCTACCATGACTAGCGTATAACTTTTTCGCTAGCTAGGTTGAGGGAAACATGGGTATTTTGCGCAATCCATTTGTTATTGGGTCAATTGTAGTATTACTCCTATTTACATTATTGGGTTGGTATTGGAGTCAAGAGCCTGGAGATCTGCCAGCCTTGCAAAGTAATGACACCGCACCGCAAGTTGTCGGTGTTGCCACCACACAAACGCTTATACGTTCAGCTGAAACACTGTTAAATAAACGCGGTGGTTATTTAAGCAATGATATGACACCACCGAGTATCGTGCTGGATAATATGCCGAACTGGGAGTTCGGCGTATTGCAACAAATTCGTGATTTAGCCAAATCATTGCGTAATGACTACAGCCGTTCGCAGACCCAGTCATTGGCTGATCCTGACTTAGAACTGGCTGAGCCTAAATTCAATGTTGATAGTGAATCCTGGTTATTGCCATCGGCAGAAGGTGAGTATCAGGAGGGCATTGACGCTCTTAACAATTACCTGCAACGCTTACAAGACCCAAGTCAGCGAGATGCTCAGTTCTTTGCTCGCGCTGATAATTTACGAGAGTGGTTGTCGCTGGTTGAAAAACGACTTGGTTCGCTATCTCAACGGCTGAGTCAAGCTCGACCACAGATCAGGCAGAATACTGACCTAGCTGGTGATGCCAATGCTCAGCAATCAACGTCTACTTCAAGTCAAATGGTGGCCAAAACATCTTGGACGGAAATCGATGATAATTTTTATGAGGCGCGAGGCACTGCCTGGGCTCTGATTCACTTTTTGCGTGCTGCTGAAACTGACTTTCGCCCAGTACTAGAAGATAAAAATGCCGTCCCGACATTGCGACAAATTATCATCGAGCTGGAATCAACTCAAAAGAACGTCTCAAGCCCAATGATCTTCAACGGTAGCGGCTTTGGTATGTTCGCTAACCACTCCCTAGTTATGAGTTCTTATATTGCTCGAGCAAATTCGGCGATACGTGATTTGCGCCGCCTTTTAGCTGACGGATAAGCTTGCTGACTGTGACCTGTAATCTGGGTTCGAGTTTTGTAAAATTGTAGAGGAGTTGATGCTCCTCTACAAAAAGGCCGATTGCAAAGTCTAATCAGGCTAACTCACTTCTCCCAAAAGTCGGCATTTTTAACGCCAAGTTTGGCAGGGTCGTAATGGACATCGATGATGCCTTGCTTGCGTTGGGCTTCATAATCCTGCAGCGCTTTGATCGCTGGTTTTCCTAAAAAGAAGATAACCAGGATACCGATAATGTTAACCCAGGCCATGATGCCAACACCGATGTCGCCCATCGCCCAGGCTAGGTTGGCCGCTTTAACTGTGCCGTAGAAAACCGCCAAAATAATTACCACTTTCAGGATGAAGATGGCGCCGGGTAGTTTGACGAAGCGACGCACATACACCACATTGCTCTCAGCAATATAGTAATAAGCCATCAGCGTAGTAAACGAGAAGAAGAATAGGGCTACTGCCACAAAGGGGTTACCAAAGCCCGGCATGACCGACTCGATTGCCATCTGTGTAAAGGCTGGTGAATTTGCTGAGGTTTCGGCCGCAACGTTTAGAATCAAAAAGCCAGCCTCCGGTGTGCCAACATTGAACATGCCGGTGATTAGAATCATGAACGCGGTCGCCGTACATACGAACAGCGTATCAACGTAAATTGAAAACGCTTGCACTAAACCTTGTTGTGCCGGATGTGCAACTTCAGCGGCAGCAGCAGCGTGTGGCGCCGTACCCTGACCGGCTTCGTTAGAATACACACCTCGTTTGACGCCCCATCCAAACGCAGCACCGATGCCGGCCATTGGGGTAAACGCATCATCTAAAATCATGCCAACGATGCGCGGCAATTCGGTGATGTTCAATAGGATAATGGTGCAGGCTGCGATGATGTAAGCCAAAGCCATGAACGGCACTACTATTTGAGCGAAGTTAGCAATCCGTTTCACTCCGCCGAAGATAATAAAGCCAAAGATCGTAATGATCACCGCGCCAGTAATGATTTTGGTAGAGCTTAGCGCGCCAAGTGCAGTGTCGATGGTAGAGCCAGCGCCCACTGTCTGAACCACAGCATTGCCGATCGCATTGGATTGCACGGTCGGCAGCAAAATTCCGCAAGCAATAATAGTGGCGATGGCGAAAATGGCGGCATACCATTTTTGCCCCATGGCCTTTTCGATGTAATAAGCTGGGCCACCACGGTATTCGCCTTCATCCACCTCTTTGTAAATTTGAGCGAGAGTTGCTTCGATAAATGCCGTTGCAGCGCCAAGAATTGCGATAACCCACATCCAAAACACCGCACCAGGGCCACCAAAGCCGATGGCTGCGGCAACACCAGCAATATTACCGGTTCCTACGCGACCCGATAGAGAAACCGACAACGCTTGGAATGGTGAAATGCCTTGATCCGAACTCGTACCTGAACGCAGTAAGCGAATTTGCTCTCCAAACATTCGTACTTGTACGAATCGGGTATTGATCGTGTAGAACAAGCCTGCGAATAAACATAAAACTGCTAATGCAGGGAGTGCGCCTGGGCCCCAAATGAGGCCATTCAAAAAATTAACTGCCGCTTCCATAAGAATTGACTGAGGTTGTTATGATTATTTGATTGCAGAGACTATATCGGAATTTTTCCCTAAAGCCGAATCCCGTTTGATTAATCGCTTAGCACGAGTTGTCTAAGTGTTGCTTGACGCATAAAAAAAGCCGCAGGCTAGGCTGCGGCTTTTCTTGGCATAACAATTGAGCGCTAAAGATTAGAACTCGTAGTTAGCGCGTATGTAGTATGAACCACCGCTGAAACCAAACGGCGCGGTCGCTGGGAAACGAGACCCGGCAACACCCGCAAATTCGTTTTCATCGGGGAAGGCATCAAACAAGTTTTGTACACCGGCAATTAAGTTAAATCGCTCGTTAAAGGTGTAACCAAACTCAACGTCAACGGTGATTTCTCCACTGGGTTCAATCGCTAGATCGCCCGAGTCCAGATGCGCTTCAAAGTAGCTATCGTGGAAGTTGGCTCGCGCCAACACACGCCATTTATCTTCGAAGTGGCGGAAACTTAAATTGCCTTTAAAGTTAGGAAGGTTTTCTTCCAATTGACGCAAACGAGTATCACCTAGACCGCCGCGGCGAGTTACTTCGGTGTCAGTGTAGTTCGCACTCAAGGCAATCGTGGTTGAACCACTGCCCAAATCCACCGGCACACTTGCGACTAAGTCGATACCTTGTGTGCGGGTATCGAAGTCGTTCGCAAAGAAGGCAAAGGTTGTTAAGTCCTCTGAACCGATGAAGTCAGCTGGGTTCAATATTCCAGCATTGCCCAAGGCGTTCAAAATTTGACTGGTTTGAGCATTCATTGGTAAGGCAACACCGTTTTGCGCAGCAACACCACTTAACAAGCCTTGGAAGTCTTGTTGGTCACTAATTGCGATACGGTCGTCGACTTCAATACGGAAGAAGTCAAGTGTGATGCTAGCAACACCCAATTCGAAAGCCGCGCCAAAAGAGAAGTTGGTGGCATCTTCAGGGCCTAAGCTAAACGGGTTACCAAGTTGTTCATTCACGAACTGGCCTGCGTTGCTGCTCAAAGGCAGAGTACCTTGATCAGACAACACGCCGCCAACGAACGCCGTTGTGATGTTAGTCACATTTGCTTGGCCTGTAGTTGGTGCATGAAAGCCGGTAGAAACAGTGCCGCGAAGTGTGGTTGTGTCAGAAGCTCTCCACAAGGCGCCGAACTTGAAATTAGTCGTATCGCCAAAGGTGTTGAAATCTTCGTAACGAACCGCTGCTTGCAAGGTCAAGTCTTCGGTTACATCAGCTTCTAAGTCAAGGTAGACTGCGGTGTTATCTTGACTCTCATCAATCGGCACACTAAAGCCACCAAAACCGTTGGAGCTTGATGCAAAACCTTGGCCTGTTGGGAAAGCCGAAGAAGGCGCTGACAGTGGGCCAAGCTGGAATGAGGCGTCATCACCAGCGATGATTTCGAAATTTTCCTCACGATATTCGAAACCACCAGCGATGCTTAAATCCGAAGCGAAGCCTGCGACTGGCAAAGCGTAAGTCAAATCGATATTGAAGTTGTTATCAGTTTGAATATAGGCGCCTGGTTGAAATGACGTTGGGGTATTCGGGCCTAAGCTGGCGTTAATTGTGTTGTTAATAAAGAACGCTGCTTCGTTTTCGCCGTAGGTATAACTCACGTCGTAAGTTAAGCCGTTGTTTAATTCACCGCGCACACCAAGTACTAAGCTTTGGTCGGTAGTATCACCACCAAAACGCGGTACGAAACCACCTGGGAACAATTCAACGAATGAAAAGCAGTTATCGTCTGCAATTACCTGCGCTAAAACATTCGGGTCGGGGATTAATCCACCACCTTGAGTCAGCGGGATACCAGCAGGACAGTCACCAGCAGTATTCACTGATAAATCACCAACTAATACTGAAGGTACACCACCGTCCATTGCCGCACCCGTAACAGGGTTAACACTCGGGCCGTCAAATACGCCGCCACGATTAGTAGGATTACGGAAGAAGAAGCCCCCAGTCACGGTTCTTTCGGCGTAGTTACCAAATGCATAAGCTTCTGCACTTTCGCCAATTGGAATACCTGCATTGAAGAAAAACTTGTTATCGTCTTCCACATCAGGTTGGCCCCAATACTGAACAAATTCATCTGTAATGGAATTAACTATGACGTTTTGTACTGCCGTGTTACCCGCCGCGATAAGTGCAGCAGCATCATCACGCTGAACAGCACGGAAAGTGCCGTCGGTTTCGCCAAATTCAGCGGTGACATTTAAGAAACCGTCAGCGCCTAGAGGCAAACCAAGGTTGGCCCCGATCTTAAAAGAATCGCCGTCGCCTTCATAAGTGGAACCCCATTTGGCTTCAACGATGCCGCCTTCGCGAGCATCTTTAAGTTGAAAGTTAATCACACCCGCAATCGCGTCAGCGCCGTACTGAGAAGAGGCGCCGTCGCGCAATACTTCGACCTGCTTAAGGCCAAGAGCTGGGAATACGCCAATATCTGGTCCGTGCGCACCATCAGCGATACCACCGCCAAGGAAAGAAATGACCGCCGCACGATGACGACGCTTGCCATTTAACAGTACTAAGGTGTTATCAGGCGACAAGCCACGCAGATTGGCAGGGCGTACAATAGTTGCCGCGTCCGAAATTGGTTGGGTATTGACCTGGTAGGAAGGTACGACGGTACGGATTAAGTCTGAGATGTCGTTACTGGCCTGATCGGTAATGTCACGCGCATTGATGACATCAACCGGAGCCACCGTGTCAGATGCTGAGCGCGCCTGACGCCGAGAACCGATGGTCACAACCTCTTCGATTGCTTCTTCGGTTTGCGCAAAGGAAGGCGTAGAGACTCCCCCCAGAGTTGCTAACGCCACCGCTAGCGCTGTTACCCTAAATTGCATTTTTGCCATTTCTGGTTTCTCTCCTGTGAACGTGTTTTTTTGCTCACTTTGTTCCAAATATTAATTTTGATAAAGTTTTGGTTGTTTTTGACACAAGCTGTTGTGTTTATGCCAATAAATGGATGCTACGCGTTTTTTTGTAGTTCAACAAGCCAATTCCCAGTTTGGTAAAGCAAATACAGCAATATATTCAATATCTTGTCGCATTTAGACAAGGATTTTCGAAGGCGCGAAGAGAGTGTTAGACAGCTATGCCAATTTAAATCAGTCTTGGTTATGATTGCCGCAGATAAAAACAACAAATCTACGCTTTATGCCCGCATTAGAAACCTCTGAACGCCCAATGTCTCTCGGGCTTGCTTTATTACCTATTTTGATCCTGGTCGTCGCACTCACTTGTAACGTGCTTTTTGTTTATGGTGATGATGCTTTAAGTGGCTCTAGCCAGATGATTATTATTTTAGTCAGCGGCTTTGCCGCAGCGATAGGTTTGTGGCGGGGCGTTCCCTGGTCAGCGATCCAGCGGAGCATGGTCGACACGATCAGCAATGCCATGCCATCGATTTTAATCTTGCTGTTAGTCGGGGCTTTGGCCAGCATTTGGCTGCTCTGCGGCACGGTGCCGGTATTGGTCTACTATGGCGTTAAGCTATTAAATCCAACCATATTTCTAGTTGCTTGCTGTATCGCCTGTGCACTGACTTCGTTGGTCAGTGGCAGCTCGTGGTCGACCGCGGCAACCATTGGGGTCGCCATGGTGGGAGTAGGGCGAGCGCTAGGTATCCCGGATGGGTTGATCGGTGGTGCGATCATCTCTGGAGCCTACTTTGGCGACAAAATTTCGCCGTTGTCTGATACTACTAATCTGGCCGCCGCGGTCACCGAAACACCGTTGTTTGAACATATTAAATACTTAATGAATACCACCGTGCCATCAATGGCGATAAGCTTGGTGTTGTTCACCGTGATTGGTTTGAATTTAGATACCACTGCGGCTTCGGCTAATGCTGAAGAAGTGCTTAGCGCGATAGATGCGAGCTTTAATATTACCCTTTGGCTTTTGCTACCGCCGGTCATTACACTGGGTCTAATTGTGCGCAAAGTAGATGCAATACCAGCTCTCTTTGCTGGGATTTTGGCAGGAATCGTCTGCGCAATTATTTTTCAGCAAGAAGTTATTGGTGATTTATTGAGTACGTTTGATGATGGTGCTCTTCAGTATGAGCGGTTAAATTACCTTGGCCTTATGAGCTTCGAGGATATGCTTCTGTACTTTAAGGTATTGATGGATACCTTATTTGGCGGGGTCGCAATCGACACCACCAACCCTCTACTAAACGAATTATTTAGCGCCGGTGGTATGCAAGGCATGCTAAATACCGTCTGGCTAATTCTAGCCGCCATGGCCTTTGGTGGTGTTATGGAAGCCAGCGGCATGCTGGCGCGTATTATGCAAGCGGTGCAAAAATTGGCGCGTGGTTTTTTCAGTTTGGTAGCCTGCACCGCGGGCACTTGTATCGTGACCAATGTGTCGACATCTGATCAATACATCTCAGTAGCGATTCCTGGGCGCATGTACGCCAAGCTCTATAAAGAAAAAGGTTATGCCTCGGAAAACCTGAGTCGAACTCTAGAAGATACCGGCACGGTTACAGGCGTGCTAATTCCCTGGAATACCTGTGGCGCATACCATGCCGCCGTGCTTGGGATTGCTACGCCGGTATATTTTATGTACTGCTTTTTTAACTTGCTAAGCCCGATTATGACCTTGATTTTTGCCTGGTTCATGATTCGCATTAAGCGCATAGAAATAGCTGAGCAAGATCCTAATAGTGTGGTCGCTTAAATGCGATATGCCATTGAGCTTTAGCGGATTTGTGCAAATTCGAAGGCGGCGATAATGAATCGATCCATGGTTAACTTGGGCTTATTGTTCATTGCCCTTATTTGGGGCTTTGGATTTGTGCCACAAAAACTCGGGCTGGAGCACATGGATGCGGCGGCTTTTAATGCTATGCGATTTGCTTTGGGGGCAATCACTTTGCTGCCCGTTCTCTGGTTTTTCTCCTCGGTTGAACTGCACCACTTTCGCTCACGCTCAACTTTGAAACTTGGCGTTCTATTGGGCGGGCTATTATTTGGTGGGGCCTTAATGCAGCAGATAAGCCTGGTATTTACCTCTGTAGCTAATGTGTCCTTTATTACCGGGCTCTATGTTATCGTAGTGCCCGTGATTGCGCTTGGATTAGGCTATCGATACAAATTGCTTGTCTGGAGTGGTGGCATTGTCGCTATGGTTGGCTTGTATCTGTTAACTCAGGGTGGTTCACAAATTGCGCTTAAGGGTGATTTACTCGCGTTTATTGGCGCTATTTTTTGGGCGCTGCATTTAATTTTAGTTGCCGAAAAAGCCGAGCGCCATAATGCCTTAGTATTGGCTTTTTACCAGTTTTCATTTTGCGCCTTGTTTAGTTTGCTTTACGCGCTTATTTTTGAGTCGCGGTTATTACCTCAACAAACCATCGGGTACCTCTGGCCTTTAATCAATGGCGTGATTGTGGTTGGCATCGCCTATACCCTGCAAGTTATCGTTTTGGAAAAAGCCGAGCCATTTGCAGCGTCTGTGATTCTCTCGCTCGAAGCGGTATTTGGCGCGGTCGCAGCCTATTTTATTTTCGATGAAAGCCTGACTAAAGCTGGCTTTGTTGGCGCCGGCTTAATGTTGTTAGGCTGTGTTCTTGCGCAAGCAAAAGAAGGTGAAAAAATCACCAAGCAAGTCAGTATAAAAAGTGAGTCGGATAAATGAGTTTGTTGGAAAATTTTGTGCGCTATCCCTTAACCTTTGGGCCGACGCCAATTGAGTTTTTACCTAGATTAACGGACGCGCTGGGCGGCCAAGTTGAAATTTATGCCAAGCGAGAAGATTGCAATTCAGGGCTGGCATTAGGTGGCAATAAACTTCGTAAGCTCGAATACATTGTGCCTGATGCCATTGCCTCTGGAGCAGATACCTTGGTCTCTATTGGCGGTGTGCAGTCTAATCACACGAGAATGGTTGCCGCGGTGGCGGCTAAAATTGGAATGAAATGCCGACTGGTACAGGAAGCCTGGGTACCTCATGAAGATGCAGTCTATGATCGTGTTGGCAATATCCTGATGACTCGCTTAATGGGCGCCGATTCGCGCTTGGTTGAAGAAGGGTTCGATATTGGTATTCGCTCCAGTTGGGAAGCAGCAATGCAAGAGGTGCGCGATGAGGGCGGTATTCCCTATGGAATTCCTGCCGGCGCATCAGTGCATAAGTTTGGTTGCTTAGGTTATGTTGGCTTTGCCGAAGAAGTGATGACTCAAGAAGCTGAACTGGGCTTTGAATTTGACTACATTATTGTTTGTGTAGTGACGGGTTCAACACAAGGCGGCATGATCGTTGGTTTTAAACCAACCGATCGTGCCAAGCGTGTTATCGGGATTGATGCCTCGGGAACGATCGAGCAAACGCGTAATCAAGTTCGTGAGATCGTTACCAAAACGGTCGATTTGTTAGAACTAGATGTGCAAATCACTGAGCAAGATATACATATCAACCCAGACTATGCGTACCCGGCCTATGGGGTACCAAGTGAGCAAACCAATGATGCCATTCGCCTAGCCGCGCAAACAGAAGCCATGATCACCGACCCGGTGTATGAGGGTAAATCAATGCAGGGCATGATTGCTTTAATTAAAACTGGCTTTATCCCAGCAGGCTCTAAGGTGCTTTATGCCCATCTAGGTGGTGCACCGGCGCTAAACGGATACAGTTATACTTATAGAAACGGTTAGAGCAGAAACGGCTAAGGTTGAAAAAGCCAGTGCACTTGTAGATTGTGTAGTGACTTAAGCAGAGGATCATCAAGTTTTAGTGCGATTTAAGCCTCGGATAAAGGCGCGCATGATTTGATTGCCAACCGGTCGATAATGTTTATGTGCAGGTTTGCGAAAAAAAGCAGATAACTCACTCTTGCTTAAACGGCTATCTCCGGCAGCTAAGGTCGCTAACATGTCTTGTTCTTTGAGTTCGAGTGCAATGCGAATTTTTTTCAAAATTTCATTGCGGCTTAATCGCTCTATTTTTGGTGGTGGGGCGCCATCGCGCAGGCCGCGGCGCTTGGCAATTAAACCATCCAAAAACGCGGTAAGTTCCGCGTCGCTTAAAGCCGAGAAGCCTTCATCATCTTGTTTTAAGAATTTGGCACTCAATTGTTTGGGGGCCATTGCGGCAACCGAATGCGGGTTGAGGCTAAACAGCTCCAAACATTCAGCGTTACTAATGCCGAGCGCGTGTCGTAAACCGCGCAAAATATCGTTGTTGTTCATGTACTAAGACGTTTGGTTTTTATGAAATCGACACAGTGCAATTTCGCCAAACAGATTGGGAAACAATTTTAAGCCAAGGCTTTGCTGACCATCGCCTCGTACCGCCACGGAATGATCAATATTAAAGCCAAGATCAACGCATAAGGCGTGAAAATCGCGCCAGGTGCAAAGATGGATATTGGGTGTGTCATACCATTTATGTGGAAGCTCGCTACTGATCGGCATTTTACCACTGGCGGCGATTTGCCAGCGATTGCGCCAATGCGCGAAATTTGGAAATGTCACGATGCCTTGCCGGCCAACTCGCATCATTTCCTGAAGCAATTGCCGAGGCCGACGCATTGCTTGCAGTGTCAGCGACAATATCACGGTGTCAAAGGAGTCTGAATCAAAATGCCCTAAGCCTTGATCCAAGTTAATCTGAATAACATTGATGCCATTCGCCACGCATTGCGCAATCATGGCGGGGTTAAGTTCAACGCCGTAGCCAGTCACTTGTTTGTTTTGCTGCAAGTGCGCGAGCAGGGCACCGTTACCGCAACCCAAATCAATAACTCGGCTACCTGGCTCAACCCATTCTGAGATCAAATTGTGATCGTAGCGGCTTAGGCGCGATTGCTGCATAGATTGAGACATTACTTAAGTCGACCCACAACTGTTAGCGACTTGATCCATATAGGCATACATCAAATCAAAATAATCTTGGTTATGTAGTAAGAAAGAATCATGACCATGAGGTGAGTCGATGTCTGCGTAGCTAACATCGCATTTGTTGCCCTGCAGCGCGCGCACAATTTCTTTAGAGCGTTCGCTAGAAAACCGCCAATCGCTATTAAATGATACTACTAAAAATTTAGCCATCGCTGGCGCCAGAGCTTGGGTCAAATCGTCACCGGTTTTCGCTGCCGGGTCAAAATAATCAAGTGCTTTGGTCATCAACAAATAGGTATTGGCATCAAAGCGATTAACAAAAGAATCGCCTTGGTATCTTAAATAACTCTCCACTTCAAATTCTGGCGCGAACTCATAGTCAAAGGTCGCTTTTTGGCGCAGGTTGCGGCCAAATTTTTGTCCCATTAATGACTCTGATAGATAAGTGATATGGCCGAGCATGCGAGCAACACGCATACCGCGAGAGGGCGCCGACTGGTGTTGATAATAATCGCCATTAAAGAATTCTGGATCGGTGCGGATAGCCTGTCGGGCAACATCATTAAAGCCGATATTCTGCGCATTTAATTTAGGTGCAGTCGCGATCAAAATGGCGTGTTTGATTCGCTCCGGGAAAGTGATGCTCCATTGCAAAGCTTGCATGCCACCGAGACTGCCACCAATAACAGCTGCCCATTGAGAGACACCTAAATGATCACTCAATATGGCTTGTGTGCGAACCCAATCTTCCACTGTCACAATCGGGAAGTGAGTGCCATAGGGTTGCTTAGTGTTGGGGTCGATAGAACTGGGGCCGGTACTGCCACCGCAGCCGCCAATGTTGTTAACACAGACCACAAAAAAACGATTAGTATCAACCGGCTTATCTGGGCCAATCATGCTATCCCACCAGCCAGTAGTGGTTTTCGCATCCCCATAATGACCGGCCGCATGGTGGTCGCCACTTAAAGCATGGCAAATTAATATGGCATTACTGGCTGCAGAATTAAGCTCTCCATAACATTCGTAAACCAGCTCAAAGCCATTTAATACACCACGGCTAGTCAACTCAATGCGCTGCGAAAAAGTAATCGACTGTGCTTGTACTTGGCCAAGCGAAGAGGAAGCTACAGCAGAGTTAGTGACCGCACTGCTCATTTAAAAAATATTTGGCAAGATTGGTGCCACTAATAAAATCATCGCCAGCTGTAGACCCAGAATGACGAAAATTGGGGATAAATCAAACTGTGCGATTGGTGGGATATATTTGCGCGCAGGCCTTAATAAGGGTTCGGAAATGCCTCTAACTACGGTAAGAATTGGATGATAGCTTTGCGGCGCAATCCAGCTGGCAATAATAGAAATGAATATTGCAGCCAGGAATAAATATATTGTTGATTTTAGCAGTAAACCAAAAGCCCATATAAAATAGTACACTAGGCTCACTTTATGCCCCGCGATTTGTAGAACTGCCGCCACTTTTATAAGCGCGGCTAAATAGGCAAGTAAAATAGTCGCGGTATCGATGGTGCCAATCGGAGGCAATATACGACGCAATGGCACGACGATAGGATTGGTGGTGCTAATAATAAACTGGCCAAGCTCATTGCGGAAATCGGCGCGAAAACGTTGCATCCAAAAGCGCAGTAAAATGACATAAATTACCAGGCCTAAAAGCGCGCTGGTAATAAAGATTAGGGCATTTTGTATATACGGCATTGGCTTCGTTTTAGTGTTTTAGCAGATAAAGTTTTTTACGAAAAATTCTGGGCTAATTCTTCTGAGCGTTGTTTGGCAGCGCTAAAAGCGCGTTGCACTATTGCTGGTAGTTGATCGTCATGCAATTGATTAATGGCTTGTTCGGTGGTGCCACCTTTGGAGCAGATGCCGGCGATAAGCGTTTCAATGGAATCATCGCTAGTCTCGATCAACTTAGCGGCACCAAGCGCGGTTTGCGTGGCGAATCGTTTGGCATCTTCTGCTGGTATGCCCACGTCTTTGGCCGCTTGCGCTAGTGACTGGATAAACAGCATGAAATAGGCAGGTCCGCTGCCTGATAAGGCGGTTATGCTGTCGATATCTTCATCGCTATTAACCCAGGCGCTGACACCAACAGAATCACTTATGGTCTGAGCTAATTCACGCTGCTGTTCAGTAGCATTGGAATTCGCTAACAGCCCGCTGGCGCCCAGGCCAATGCGGCTGGAAAGATTTGGCATCATGCGAATGATGGCTGCGTCTCGGCTGATGTAATTTTGCAAGCTGGAAAGTGTGATGCCGGCGGCTAGGGACAAAATTAAAGGCTTATGTGCTTGCAACTCATCTGCAATGTCGAGAACCATATCTTTCAGTCCTTGTGGTTTTACTGAAATAACCACCGTGTCGCACTGTGATATTAAATCATTAATAGAATTGGCAATCTGAACTCCAAACTCCTGTTGCAGAGCCTGATTCTTAGGTGGGTTTCGGTCGATAACCCATATTGATGACGGTTCCATTTTTGCACGTTTGACTAAGCCCCCAACAAAATTGTGGGTCATGTGTCCGCCGCCGATAAAGCCAATAGAGTTGTTCAAGATAGAATTTTAAAGATGAATTACTTTAGATATCCGCAAATTGTACCGGATTCTAGCTTGTTATTGGCGCGCGCCGAATAAATCTGTGCCAATTCTTACCATGGTGCTGCCTTCATAAATAGCGGCCTCGAGGTCACCTGACATGCCCATAGAAAGTTCGCTCAGAGCCAAACCGTAGCGTTGATTGGTGTTGTCCAGTAACTCGCGGGCAATTGCAAACACTTTGCGCTGATCGTCCTCGAGTTTTCTGGCTTGCGGAATCATCATAAAGCCTTGAAGCTCAATTCCCTGGAGTTGCGCGATTTGGTCAGCCAGTTCACTAGCATCCGTGAGCGGGACACCTGCTTTGGAGGCCTCATCATCAGGGTTTAACTGAATCAATATTTTGAGCTCTTTGCTAGTCGGTGTTTGGCGGGCAAAACGTTGAGCAATTTTCAATCGATCGACCCCGTGAACCCAATCAAAATGTTCGGCAATAGCTTTGGTTTTATTTGATTGAATGGCGCCTATAAAGTGCCAATTCATCGTAAGGTCTGACAGCTCAGTTTGTTTTTCGATTGCTTCTTGTAGGTAGTTTTCGCCTAGGTTTTCTAAGCCCGCCAGATTGAAGTCACGAATCAATTGTGTCGCTTGTTTCTTACTAGCGCCAATTAATGTCACCGTTGCCGGATCGCGCCCGACAGCAAGGCAAGCATTGGAAATTCGCTGCAGTATGTGCTCGAGGCGCGTATTCGCAGATTCACGTTTACTCATCATCGTGGTTTATGGTTATACTCTTGACGAATAATTTAGCGATAATTAGTCTGGAAGCATAACGATAACATTCCAGACCCAGCCGTTGGAGACAAAATGGACATAGCTGAACTATTAGCTTTTAGCCAAAATAATAAAGCCTCAGATTTACACATCTCGGCCGGCATGCCGCCAATGATACGAGTCGATGGTGATGTCAAACGAATCAACTTGCCGGTGCTTGATAGTGAAACCGTGATGAAGATGATTTTCGATATCATGAATGACAAACAACGTAAAACCTATGAAGAAAATCTAGAAGTGGATTTTTCTTTTGAGATTCCCAATGTGGCGCGATTTCGCGTGAATGCATTCAATCAAGATCGTGGCCCGGCAGCGGTGTTTCGAACTATTCCATCGGTGGTGTTGAGTTTAGAAGATCTTGATGCACCATCGATTTTTCGTGAGATCGTAATGAAGCCTCGCGGGCTAGTGCTGGTAACAGGGCCGACTGGGTCTGGTAAATCAACTACCTTGGCAGCCATGCTTGATTACGTGAATGAAAAACAGCGCTCTCACATCCTCACGGTTGAAGACCCAATAGAATTTGTGCATCAAAGTAAAAAGTGTCTAATCAATCAGCGAGAATTAAACAAAGACACACATAGTTTTGAGAACGCGCTCCGCTCCGCTTTGCGCGAAGACCCGGATATTATCCTGGTGGGCGAATTGCGTGACCTCGAAACCATTCGGCTCGCCATGACCGCAGCTGAGACCGGCCACTTAGTACTAGGAACTTTGCATACATCATCGGCTCCAAAAACTATTGACCGTATTGTTGATGTCTTTCCAGCAGAGGAGAAATCCATGGTTCGTTCTATGCTCTCTGAATCTCTGCAGGCAGTGATCTCCCAAACCTTGCTTAAAAAAGTTGGAGGAGGACGAGTTGCCGCACATGAGATTATGATCGGTACTTCGGCGATTCGGAATTTGATTCGCGAAGACAAAGTCGCGCAAATGTATTCAATGATTCAAACTGGCCAAAATGAGGGTATGCAGACTTTGGATCAATGCCTGCTTAATTTGGTGCGTGATCGATTGATCACTTCTGGCGATGCTCGAAAACGCGCCACTGATAAGAGTAAATTCCACTAGCGCTCAGAGAGTAAAGCGAGGATAAGAATATGTATAAGATGGCGGATTTATTGCGCGCGATGATGGTCAAGAATGCGTCTGACCTATTCATTACAGCCAACGCAACTCCAAGCTTTAAGGTGGATGGCAAGATCTATCCAATTGCGGGCAACCCCCTCAATGCTAAGGAGTCTCAAGAGCTTTGTTACTCAATAATGAATGAAGAGCAGCGACGCATATTTGAAGGTGATAAAGAATGTAATTTCGCCATTCATCCAAAGCAAATTGGCCGCTTCCGGGTGAATGTGTTTGTGCAACAAGATGCTGTTGGCATGGTGTTGCGTGCTATTAAAACTACTATTCCGACTGTCGAAGAACTTCGTATACCACCAATTCTCAATAAAATGATCATGAAAAAGCGCGGCTTAATGATCTTTGTTGGCGGTACCGGAACCGGTAAAAGTACTTCGATGGCGGCCTTGGTTGATTATCGAAATCGAAACGCGCAAGAGCATATTATTACTATCGAAGACCCGATCGAATATTTGCATTCGCACAAAAAGTCGATCATTACTCAGCGCGAAGTCGGCGTGGATACGGAATCGTTTGATTCGGCACTAATCAATGCCATGCGACAAGCTCCGGACGTGATCCAGATCGGTGAGATCCGCACTAGAGAAACTATGGATTCGGCGATCGTGTTCTCGGAAACGGGTCACTTGTGTATTGCGACCTTGCACGCCAATAACTCTTATCAGGCGCTTGATCGAATTTTCAACTTTTTCCCCGCTGACCGACGCGACCAATTAGCCATGGACTTGTCCTTAAATTTATACGGTATGGTGTCGCAAAGATTATTACCGGTCAAAGATAAAGAGGGGCGTGTTCCGGCGGTGGAAATCATGGTCAATAGCCCATTGATTGCCGACCTTATTAAAGATCATAAGATTGACGAAATCCGTAGTGCCATGGAGAAGTCAGTCGAGTGGGGTATGCAGACTTTCGATCAATCCCTGTTTGATTTGCATGAGCGAGATTTGATCACTTACGACGAGGCTATCAAGAATGCTGAGTCGGAGAATGATTTACGACTAGCTATTAAGTTAAAAGGTAAAGCCGCGTCGTCTACCGAGTTTGGTGAAACCTTAGCTGACGTTGAGCTTGAAGAAGAAGATCAGTATTTGTAGGGCGCGTGCTAAACCTTGTTGAGTAACATCGCCAGCAAGGCCATCCGCACCGGCACACCGTAACTTGCTTGTTCAAAGTAAACGGCATTTTCTAAACTATCTACTTCAGAGTCGATTTCATCAATCCTTGGTAAAGGATCCATCACGATGCAATCCGAGCCCTCGACACTGGCGCGATCAAGCCGATAGCGCCGGCGATTTCGTTCGAAAATCTCTTGGTCGTCAAACCGTTCTTCTTGCAAGCGATTAACATAGGCAACGTCATATCCATCATGCAAGCGGACCTCATCCGAAACTTCGCAACTGACGCCGAGCGCTTGAAGCTCATCTAATAACTTAGCCGATGGCTGCAGCGCTGCAGGGCCAGTGAAGGTAAAGCGGTTACCCGGATACTGAGCCAATAAACGCGACAGAGAATGGATGCTGCGAGATTGCAATGAATCAAAGCCGAATACGATGTTTAAATCATGTAAGCGGCCTTTGTGTTTATTCAAGGTGTAGACATCAATCAGCGCTTGAGTTGGATGCTCATTACCGCCATCACCAGCGTTAATAAACGGCACCGAGCTGGTGTCGGCCGCAATTTGTGCGCTACCCGGCATCGCATGCCGCATCACAATGATGTCAGAATAGCTCTCAACCATACGAATCAGATCTTCGAGGCTTTCGCCTTTTTCAAAGGAAGTGGAGGAGGCGTTCTGCGCAAATACCATGCCGGCTTTTAGGCGTTGCGACGCGCTCTGAAAACTCATCATGGTTCGTGAGCTTGGTTCAAAAAATAATAGCGCCACGACTTTGTCAGCCAACAAGTCAATTCGTCCATAAGTCTCAATATGTTGCGCCATTTGATCAATTACCGGGAACAACTGATTGATCACCTCTGGTGTGAGTTGTTTCGCGCTGATCAGTGATTTTAATGGAGTCATGCCGTGTTCTCTATGCCGATTGCGGCGAAGAATAGCACATCAACTTCGCAAATAACTCTCGAGAATCAGGCAGGCAGCAAACTGATCACGGCGCTCAGTTTTTCTAACGTTGGCGACCCCCGATTCGGCCATTTCTTGATTCGCTGCATGCGTACTTAGTGTTTCGTCGATTTCGACAATTTTGAGTTTGTGCTGCTGCTGAATATGAGATTTAAATCGGTTTACTGCCTTGTTTAATACCGCATCAGAGCTGCCCGGATAGCCGATCACAATTTCGATCGGATTCCACTGCGCTATCAATTTATCTACTTCAGCCCAATCATGCTGGCCTTTCTTAACCTGTAGGCTGGTAATCGGGGAGGCGCTTTGTGTGGTTCGCTGACCACTGGCGACGCCGGTGCGACTTAGGCCTATATCAAAGCCAAGAATCGTCGCCATCTTATCAGCTTAGCCACGTCGCACGGCCGAGCTGGCAACTCGATTGCCTGGTAGAAAATGAATTGCTCTGGTGATCACCAAAATATCGGTGTCGTCAAAGTAATCAGTCGCCGGGAACGATTCAAATGGTGCAGCGTCACGGATAATGCTCACCGCGGCATCGTTAAGAATTTTATGTTTAGAAGGGTTTAAAATCTGAATGTCATGGATCATGCCATCTCTGCGGATTTCCACCGAGAGAGTCAAGGTGCCGTGCAGGTTCTTGGCGCGAATTTGTACTGGGAATTTGGCATTCCCCACTCTGACTACTTTTTTACGCCAGGCCTCTAAATACTCAGCTGCGCCATTGGCTTTGGTAGATGGCGAATGGAATTTTTTCTTAGGCCTTTTCCGATATTCTTCCTGGCTTTGAGTCAGTCGCGCAATAATTCGCTCACGCTCAAGGCGTCTCGCATTCGTATTAATGAGATCTGGGCCAGTTGTTGCCTCAAGATTCTTCAATTCATTTTCTTTTGGCTTTTGCTTGGCCAGTGATACATCACTGCTCACACTGGCAATAAACTGATCAGGTGTTACTTCGCTAACCGGTGCCTGATTAGCATTTTTCTCAACTGAATTGATCGGCGATGGGTCAACTGCTTTCCAGGGGAGCGGCGTTTCACCGATGCGATCATCATCACCTCCGCCCTCATTGTCATTGTTGGAGACTAACTCGGCTTCATCGAATTTTTTGTTGTTGGTGCTACTGAGTAACACCACATCCAAAGTGTTGTCAGTGCTGGTGCGTGAGCCTATCTCAGGGAGGTTAAAGGTGACCAGCAAAATGAGCGCAGCGTGAAGCAGCGCCGAGAAAAATGCCATTACGCTTAATAAGTCTCGACTTTGCTCTTGTTCAGAGTAAGCTTTATTACTCGGCGTGCTCACGGGTCAATCTATTTATTAGTTAGTTTTTGTTCGATGGCTTTTAGTAAGTCTAGCGCAATATTAGTCTGATAAGCCTCATTTATTTCCTTAATACAGGTGGGGCTGGTGACGTTGATCTCAGTCAAACGATCGCCAATCACATCAAGACCGGCAAATAAGATATTGCGTTTCACTAACTCAGGGCCAACGGTATGCGCGATTTTTAAGTCACTGTCGCTGATCGGCCGAGCGACACCACGACCACCAGCGGCTAGATTGCCACGAGTTTCACCTTTAGCTGGCATACGGGCCAGCACAAAGGGCACGGGTTCGCCGTTCACGACTAAAATTCGTTTATCACCATCGCTTATCTCGGGAATAAAGGTCTGTGCCATGGCATAACGTTGACCATAGTCCGTGAGAGTTTCGATAATCACATTAATGTTTGGTGAACCGGTTTGTATGCGAAAAATTGAAGTGCCGCCCATGCCGTCAAGTGGCTTAACAATAATGTCCTGATGCTCAGCCAAAAAGGTTTTAAAGTCGCTGGCTTCGCGCGTGATAATGGTTTGCGGGCACAGATCCGGGAACCAGGCACAATAAGTTTTTTCACCGCAATCTCTAAGCGCCTGCGGCGAGTTAACCACCAGGGCGCCTTGTTGTTCGGCGAGTTCTAAAATATAAGTTGAATACACAAACTCCATGTCAAACGGCGGGTCTTTGCGCATTAATATCGCATCCAAATCGCCTAGTGGCTCGACCCGAGTGTCACCAAGATCAAACCAATGATTGGCATCTTGATGTGCACTTAGTGATCGCATGCGCGCTCTGGCGACACCGTTGTCTATGAATAAATCATTCATCTCCAAGTATTCGATTTGCCAACCCAAAGCTTGAGCTTGCCAAATCATCTCAAAGGTGCTGTCTTTTTTAATGTTGATGGTCGCAATCGGATCCATCACTACACCGAGTCTCATATCAGGTAAAGATTGATAATTAAAGCGCGCTAATGGTAACTTGGATGGGGCAAAATGTAACTGGCAAAACCTAGTTTTCTAGTTTCTAGATTTTCTGGGTTTTCTGGTCTAGCAGAGATTTTGAACGTATGTCTACCATAGTAGTTTTAGAAACGGAGCGGCTGATGCTTAGGCATTGGCATGATCATGATCATGCACCATTTGCCGCGATAAATGCAGACGCGCAAGTGATGCGCTATTTCCCGACAACCATGTCGGCTAAAGAATCAAGTACGCTGATTGCCAAAGCAAGCCAGCAAATTCTCGATCATGGCTTCAGCTACTGGGCCGCCGAATTAAAGGCGACTCAAAAATTGATAGGCTTTATTGGTCTGCAATACTATGAGGCAGGTTTGCCATTTGCTCCATGCGTCGATATCGGTTGGCGATTAGCGAGGTCCGTTTGGGGGCAAGGCTTAGCGACCGAAGGTGCCCAGGCAGCACTGGTGTACGGATTTACCAAGTTACAACTCGATGAAATTATCTCTATGACAGTGGTTGGGAACCGCGCTTCTGAGCGCGTAATGCAAAAGATTGGCATGACCAAAGAGGATTCTCACTTTATACATCCTGGTTTGCCAAAAGATCATTCTTTGGCAGAACATGTGCTCTACAAAATCAGTCAACAACAATGCCTGTCTTAGCGTGTGCTTGTTTGCCTGAGTTTGATACTATGGCGACTTTACTGAAGCGTTAAACAAAAGAACTCAAATAGTGATGACAAACCCCTTGGTAACCGAAGCCGTTATTTTAAAACGCCGTCTAAAAACTGTATTTCTGATTGTGTTGCTTGGCTCATTGGCCGCATGCGGCGGTAAAAAAGCACGAGACAGCGCTGACCTCGCCAAAGAAGTGAGCAGTTCAGCTGGCACTCAAAGTGACATCACGCGACCTCCAGAGGTCATCAAGGAAGTGCAGAACCAGGAACAAGAAACCAACCCTGATGAGACGATTTCATTTGACGAATGGCGTCGTCGTCGCCAGTTAGAGCAACAAGGGCTTGATCAAGCGGTAGAGGGCAGCGACCCGGATGGAGACCAGGGCGGCGACCCGCAGTAGCTTTCTTTAATTATTCCAAAAACTCCGCCAAAGGCAAAATCGATTAAATCAAAGGTTCCCTAGTATAAGTAGGCCGTTTGTTCATTTTCATTTCCTTCATATCTGTCATCGTTTTGTAACGAAACCAACACAGAATAGCCATCGTCCCGCTTACCTGAGTAGGATGAAGTAAGAGATGCACTCTGCTACAGAGTGAAACTAAGCAATATTCCTTGTAACGAGGCTTAAGTTAACAATGAAAATGAAATTAATTGCAGCGTTAATCGCTGCCAGTATTTTTGTGCCTAACGCGGCGAATGCAGAAGTAAAAGTGTCCACCAAAGGTGGTTTAAAAGTCAGTACGGATAATCACCAGTTTCAACTCGGTGGCCGTATCCAATATGACTACAATCGTGCCGAGCTCAATGGTGTTGTTGATGAAGATCAATTCGATCTGCGTCGCGGGCGTATTTTCGTCAAAGGTAATATTAGTGAACACTGGCATTTCAAAGCTCAATTCAATGTTGATGGCGGTGGTGAAGAAGACTTGTATCTGCGTTACACCGGTTGGGGTAAAGGGGCAGTTTTAACCTTGGGTAATCAATTACAGCCGTTTGGCCTGCAAGAATTAGTCTCTTCAAAAGATATACCAATTCTTGAGCGATCAGCGATTAATGAACTGTTTGAGCGCGGTCGTCAAGCAAGTGTTCAATTAGCCGGGTCTGGCTTTGGGCTGGATTCGACTTACGCGCTCAGCGCTTTTACAGAAGATCAGGGCGATAGCAGCGACGAAGAGTTTGGCTTTGCTGGACGATTCACGTTAGCACCAATCAAACAAGACAGAAATGTATTGCATCTCGGCCTTTCTTACTTAGACGTGGGTGATGTAGACGCCTTTAATGTTGAAGCGGGATATACACTTGGTTCTTTTCACGCACAGGCTGAATATTCAGATGGCACATTTGAAGGCGTTGATGCAGATGGTTACTATCTGCAGCTTGGCTACGTTTTAACGGGTGAGACTCGTCCTTATAAGAATGGCGTATTTAAAAAGGTTAAACCAGCTCGTAAGTCGGGCGCTTGGGAAATAGTAGCTCGCTATGAGGATGGTAATGGCGAGTTTGACGATATTGAACTCGGTGATGTTCTCGGTGACGAGCAAGCCGATTCAATTGCACTCGGGTTGAATTATTACTTAAACAACAATGTTCGCATTGGGGCCAGTTTTACTGACGGTGAGAACGGAACTACTGGTGATGAGGGCGAGGAATTTCGACTCCGTTTCCAGATTGCTTACTAAGTTGGCTTGAGATTAAATCTCGTTGTAAGAGGCCAGATGCTGAGATGCATCTGGCCTTTTCGCATCTAGCGCACCTAAAAATAATGTGCTCTTACAGGAAGCAGATCTAACAGTTACGTGAGCGCAGTAAATTTCAATGCCACATTGATTAGTCCCATTAAACTTACGCGCACTTCTTTCTATCTGTTACTGCTCACGATTTCTGTTGCAAATATCACAATATGGTTTGCGATAAGCGGTTCTTCGAAGACATCTCTATCAACTTTTGTGGTGGCGATATCTCCAAGAGATGATGGTGTGTTATGTCATTTAAATTACGATTATGGCTACTATTGGTATTGTTGCCCAGCTCCTATTTTGTTGCTGCTGAGCCTGGCGTTGTAGTGGTACCGCTAATCAGTGATGAACCAAGGTTACCGGCGATCCGCTCAGCAAACATGGTGGAATTGGTGCGCGGTTTGGTTGTTAATTCGACAGAGGGTGTGATTCGACGACGACCCAGTGGAAGCCCGAGTAATGTTGGTTGTACAGTGCCTGAGGGAAAAAGGCTGGTGATTAGCAAGGTCGACGTGCGCCCGGGCAGCTATGGTAGTGGCGAAATTGACTTTCGCATTTTAGCGGGCGGCAATATTCGAGCGAATTGGCGTTTGCCGAGAGATCAGTTCCATCAAATTCCGATTTCTCTGGACATATTGGTTGAGGAAAACTCGCTCATTGAAATTAATAATCGCCCTACCTGCGACTCATTTATTTTTATCGCAATATATGGGTACGAAATCGACCGTGAAGTTTGAAAGCACTGCAATAATTGCATCAAGCTTTGTAAGAGGATAGGTTTAGCGCAGCTTAAGAGGCTCGGTTGTAGAAGCTCGTCACTAGCGCGTTTGTTAAGTGAGTTTATAGCTCGATTAGTGGCAGCCGCTTGCTGACCTTTGAATAGCGTCTTGCTACGCAACTTATTTCCAAATTGGTTACACTACCCGGCTAGTCAAACTCCTTAACACAAGCGTTTTCTCTGACGATGATCACAACTTCCAACGTCACCATGCAATTTGGTGACAAGCCTTTGTTTGAAGATATTTCAATTAACTTTAGTGATGGCAATCGTTACGGCTTGATCGGCGCCAATGGCAGCGGCAAGTCGACGTTTATGCGCATCCTCGAAGGTAGCCTGGAGCCAACTAGTGGTTCGGTCTCAGCCACTCCGAATGAGCGAATCGGTAAACTGAATCAGGATCAGTTTGCCTATGAAGAGTTCAGCGTGGTTGATACTGTGATCATGGGCTACCCCGAGCTTTGGGAAGTGAAAAAAGAGCGAGATCGAATCTATGCATTGCCAGAGATGAGCGAGGAAGAGGGCATAAAAGTCGCTGAGTTGGAAATTGAATTCGCCGAGATGGATGGGTATACAGCTGAGTCTCGCGCTGGTGAATTGCTCATGGGAGTCGGGATTCCGGTTGAACAGCATTTCGGGCCAATGAGCAAGGTCGCGCCGGGCTGGAAACTGCGTGTGCTATTGGCGCAGGCTTTATTCTCTGACCCCGATATCTTGCTGCTTGATGAGCCAACCAACAACCTGGATATTCACACCATACGCTGGCTTGAAAAAGTGCTGCAAGAACGTCGCAGCACCATGGTGATCATCTCGCATGATCGGCATTTTCTAAATGCGGTTTGCACGCATATGGCTGATTTGGATTATGGCGATATTAAGCTTTTTCCGGGTAACTATGATGAATACATGACCGCGGCCGAAATGTCCCGTGAACGTATGCACGCAGAAAATGCCAAAAAGAAAGCGCAAATAGCGGAATTACAAACTTTTGTGAGCCGCTTTTCGGCCAATGCTTCTAAGGCCAAACAAGCCACATCGCGCCAGAAACAATTGGACAAAATCCAATTGGATGAAATTAAACCTTCTAGTCGTGTAAACCCTTTTATTCGTTTTCAGCAAGACAAAAAACTTTTTCGAAGTGCACTTGAAGTCGAGAGCTTGTCGATGGCTTACGATGAGCATCTATATCAAAACGAGTCGTTCACGATTGAAGTCGGTGAGCGCATTGCGATTATTGGTCAAAACGGCGCTGGTAAAACCACCTTGTTGCGCAATTTGCTGAGCGAGGTGGCACCTTCTAATGGCGATGTTAAATGGTCAGAAAATTCTGAAATCGGTTACTACGCACAAGATCATGCCGACGATTTTGAGGTTGATATGACGGTTTATGACTGGATGTATCAATGGCGTAAAGACGATGAAGACGAGCAATTCGTGCGTGGTATTCTCGGCAAAATGTTGTTTTCGAAAAACGACATTAAAAAACAAGTCAAAGTGCTATCGGGCGGTGAAAAAGGACGCATGCTATTCGGTAAGATCATGATGCAGCGGCCTAATATCATCGTAATGGATGAGCCGACCAATCATCTTGATATGGAATCGATAGAAGCGCTGAATCTCGCGCTTGCCAATTATGAAGGCACCTTGATCTTTGTAAGCCATGATCGCGAGTTTGTAACCAGCCTGGCAACTCAAGTCTATGAAATTAAAGACTCTTCAA
>CAYVYS010000018.1:0-60446 GCA_964455815.1 uncultured Gammaproteobacteria bacterium | reverse complement strand
CGCCTCACCTAACTCTTCTCCAAACTCTATATCAAAGTTTCGCGTCTCAATATCAACGCGGCGCCCAAGGTAAACGCGTTGGCGACGTTGTGCCTCCCAGGTATCTCGCGCTAGATTCTCTTCTGGTGTAAACGACTCAGAATAAAAACTCAGATAACGTTCTGTCTCGCCTTTAGACCAGGCTTGTCGCCATTGGTCGATTCTGAAATTAATTTCGATTTTCGCAATCGACAACAACTCATCCAAATTTGGTTCTAACGCGTCATCAAGCTTAGTTTGATAAGCCTGACTGGATTGCTCGGCCTGTTCAGCTGCCTGTTTAGCAGAACCAAGATCCTCGGGGTTTGCTGGCACCACTAGTTCCTGGGCATTCAGATCAGCCAAAACAATGTCATAGGCATCCGAAGATGAAGAATCTGCGCTACCTTGCGCAGAGGCCGCTGGAATACTTTCGACACTAGTAAGTGGCTCTACGGCAACTTTTGAGCTTTCGCCATCACTCGGCTCTTGAGCGACTGAACTAGTATTGACTATCTCTGAGTTCACATCGCTGTCGTTACTATTGCCGCTGATACTAACAGTGGGTTCGCTAGCGACTCCACGATACGCGCTGCTCGGCGAAAAGACCTGCCAACCAATCAGCAAAACCGCAAGTGCGGCGATGGCAGACCAGGTTCTAATACGTTGAGGATTCGCGAGCCAACTCTCACTAAGCCAAAATCGATGATAACAACGCAGACAGCGGTAAGGGCTGCGCGCGAGTAACCGAGTGGTTAGGTGATCTTTACCCTGGGCTCTGGAACGGGCAATTTTATGGCTGGCACATTTTGGGCACTCTGTGCCAGCCGGCACTTGCGTTTTGTTACTGCGCACAGTGCCTGAACGCTCTCCCTTGAGCGCTTCTTCATCGATCAGTGAAGTGGATGAACTATGTTTCTCTATCACAAATTCACCTTCTATATTCACCTGCCATTGAATCCCCTAAGCGATCTGAAATTAGCGGCCTGAAATAAGTCACCGATAAATTTTTCATACTTTATTATGTCGGTGCTATGCGTCAATTCGTTTAGTTTACAACTTATTCATCGGTCACGCAGCCCATAGATGCGTTCTTTACATTGCGAATGTATTTACCTAATGTGCCTCGAACAGCCTTGGCTTCAGGTGCCTGCCACTGCCTGCGCCGAGCTTCTAGCTCGGCATCAGCCACATCCATCTCAATACGGTTATTGACTGCATCTAGGGTCACTATGTCGCCGTTTTGCACCAAGGCAATACCGCCGCCGTCTTGTGCTTCTGGCACGACATGCCCGACGATAAACCCGTGTGAACCACCTGAAAATCGACCATCGGTAATCATTGCCACGTGCTCGCCTAGCCCTGCTCCCATTATTGCCGAAGTCGGCTTGAGCATCTCTGGCATACCAGGCCCGCCTTTGGGGCCTTCGTAACGGATAATGATTACGTCGCCTTTTTCAATCTGATTTTGCTCTAACGCTTCGATCATGGCCTGCTCACCATCGAAGACTTTAGCAGGGCCGACAAATTTTTCACCTTCTTTTCCAGTGACTTTGGCAACCGAGCCACCGGTTGCCAAATTGCCCTTCAATATTTGAATATGGCCGCTGCGTTTTATTGGCTGATCGAGCGGTTTAATAATCTCTTGACCATCTTTTAAACCAGGCACCTCAGCCAAATTTTCGGCCAATGTTTTGCCAGTAACGGTCATGCAATCGCCATTAAGCAGACCGTGCTCAAGCAAGAATTTCATCACCGCTGGTGTGCCGCCAATCTCGTGTAAATCAAGCATGACATATTGGCCGCTTGGTTTGAGATCAGCGATAAAAGGAATGCGATCACTGACGCTTTGAAAATCATCCACCGTTAGATCGATATCTAAAGAGCGCGCCATCGCAATCAAGTGCAAGACCGCGTTAGTCGAGCCGCCCAAAGCGGTGATGACCACCATGGCGTTTTCAAAGGCTTCACGCGTCATAATGTCGCGCGGTTTTAAATCAATCTCCAATAGATGTTTGAGCGCCGCACCTGCTCGCTGACATTCTTCTATCTTGGCTGTTTCTACGGCCGGGGCTGATGCCGAATACGGCAAGCTCATGCCCATGGCTTCAATGGCACTGGCCATAGTATTGGCAGTGTACATACCACCGCAGGCACCAGCGCCAGGAATAGATTTTTCTACGATCTGTTGACGATCTTCATCGGTGATAGTCTCAACCAAATATTCTCCATAAGCTTGAAAGGCCGAGATAATATCGAGCTTGCGCCCTTTATGCAGACCTGGCTTAATTGAGCCACCGTAGACCATAATCGCCGGACGATTCAAGCGCGCAATCGCCATCATGCAACCTGGCATATTTTTGTCGCAGCCGGGAATGGCTATCACACCATCGTAAAATTGCGCCGAGACCACGGTTTCAATTGAGTCAGCAATAATGTCACGCGATTGCAGCGAGTAAGCCATGCCACTGGTACCATTGGTTGTGCCATCGCTAACGCCAATGGTGTTAAATCGCATGCCTACTAACCCTGCTTCGCTAACGCCTTTTTTGACCTCGGCCGCAAGATCATTCAAATGCATGTTGCAGGTATTACCTTCCCACCAAACACTGGCGATCCCGATTTGAGCTTTATTCATATCGAGTCGTTGCAGGCCAGTACCATAGAGCATGGCTTGCCCTGCGCCCTGGGATTTCGGCTGGGTAATAGTGGCGCTGAATTTATTTAGTTTCTGCTCAGACATGCAGCGGTACTCTAGCTTCGGAAAAGGAGCTGAATTTTACACCGCTGCTTTGCTCAAGCCAATCATCTGAGCCCAATAGCTTAAGCACCGTTAGCGCATTTAAGGAGCTTGCGCGTTTTAAAAAAGATTTTAGTCGAACAGTTTTTCAAGCAATTTTCGCTTGAGCTGATCTTTCACGTCTTCTTCCTCTGGCTCGGCCTCGTTATCACGCTCCTGGACGGGGCGTTCCCGGTCGGACTGATCTCGGCTGGGTTGCGCTTGGTCTGATTTTTCCCGAATTGATCTTTCTGAACCTTCTTCGAGAGATCGATCCTGTGCATCACGCTCTCTTAGGTCACGCTCCTGGGGTTCTTTGTCTTTCCCCAGCGCTTTATTGATCAGCACTTGTTTGAGCACGTCTTTGGTCGAGAGGTTTTCGCCTTCTTGAATGCCAAATTTCTCTTCTAAATATTCGCCCTTTTTGGCATCTAAACGAGCAGCCACAAAATTAGAATAGAGCTTCTTCGCATCCGGCAAACAAATCGGCGCATCCAAAGCACCTTTGCAACGAATTGGAATTTGCTGGCCTTTGATTTTATCGAGTTGCTGCCCTAGAACCCCATCGATGTTTTCTGCCACAGCCACCTCAATCAAATAATTGACGCTTTGTTTGGCAACATCGATTACGCCTTCGCCAGTGACTTTGAAGGCCGGTGCGATGAGTTCAAAGTCATCATTACTTAGAACAAAATTATTCAGGTTAAAGGTGCCGCTCATTTCGGCAAACTTAGTAATGCCTTGCTCATCGGCTTCACCCTGTACTGACGCATCAGCTTCGTTAGCAGATTCGCCTTTGTTGCCGAGCAGCGACATCACATTATTTGCGCGCTGGAGAATCGAATTCATATCCACGCCGCTGATCTCGCCTTTACTGGCCTGCAATTTAATCGTGCCTTGATTAGTTTGCACGCCATTTGATTCACGCACTAAGACATCAATTGCCAAGCTTCCCAAACCCCTTAATTGCTCACTGATATCCGCGTCAGTTAGCATGCGACCAAGATCTACCAGGTCCACATTTTGCTCAACTTTGAGCACCGAATCACCGCTTTCGGTAAACGCGATATTGCCATCTAACTTGCCATCATAAAGCGAGGCTGACGGCGTAATAGTGACAGAGCCTTGAGTAGAGCGCACTCTTACATCGATGTCGTCCATTTTAATGCCACCCGAAGTCAGTGAATTGGCGGTGAATCGGCCATTGGCATTTAACTCTTTAAAAGCAGCAAGCGGCAAAACCAAGGCTTCAGCGCCTGAAACTTGCTCTTCTTCTGATTCTTCATCGCTTGGCGGAAGATAATCATCGAGCACTAAATCACTGAGTTTTAAATCAAAAGTAGCTGCCGGTTTTTCAAAGTTTCTCACCGAGGCTGAACCAGTTAAAGTTGAACCATCCAGTTGCAGATTTAAATCAGTGAATTTAGCCTGATCTAAGCCTGCCTGCAGTTTGGCATTCACTCCAACTGCGGTTAACACAGAAGCGCTTTGTGGCTGGTAATCAATCTCAAATTGCCGAATCAGCTTGCGAGCATTAAAGGGCGCCACATCCACTGATGCCGAGATTTTAGGGTCTTCAAAGCCTTTAATATCCAGCTGACTAATCGTCGCCTTGGCATCATTAAACGAGGCGCTTAGAGTCTCAATGTTGACCGTCTCACTGTCCAGATTCATCGCAACCGCAGGAATACTGGCTTGCACGGGATAATCTCCACTTAAAGCAATATCGACATCAGCTAGTGATAACTTCGAGGTTTCCAAAAAGGATAAGTCGGCGATATCAAGTCTGGCGTTCAAAACGCCCTTCTCGACCTTAGTTTGCATGCCTTGCAGGTAAACCGCCGTGGTGTCTTTATCGATGCGAGCCTGCCCTTGCGCTTCAAATAACATAGGTTCGGGAGATTCTGCATCGTGCATTTCACCTGAGAGTTCGAGCGGCGCAAAGCTCTCACCCAACAAATTACCCGACTCCAGGTTTAAATTTTTGATTTCAATGCGGCTGGCTTCCTGGCGATTATCGATCACCACATTGGCGTTATTCACACTGACGCCAGCAATCACCAAGGCAACCGCAGCTTCTTCCGCTTCAATAGATTCATCGCTGGCGTCATCTTCACCTGTCAGTCCATCCATACTGGATACGCCGTTTTTGAGAGTAATCAGATTGACCTGGGGGCTATCCAAAACAATGGTATCAACCTCGATTCTTTTGCTTAACAGCGGCATAAATTTGACCCGCAACTGGGCTTTATCGACCGCCAGCATTTGCCCGCCGATACTATCGGGCTGTGAAAGGCTCAAACTTTGAGTTTCGACCCCCAACCAGGGAAAGACTGAGATGGATAAATCGCCATTCAGAGCCAATTCGCGCCCGGTTTGTTCCTTGACCAATTCGGTAATTTCATCACGGTAATCATTTGGATCAACCACGCGCGGAATAATGATGACGGCCAAAAGAATCAGCAACGCAATTGTCAGCAGGAAGCCACCTACCCATCGTAAAAGGGTCAACATAATTGATCTCGGGAATATCTAATTGAAACTAAAAGTTTATCGGAGCAATAAGCATAGCAAGTCAAGATGAACCAAAAATTAACCACTTTAAGCGGCTAGCATTGTGGCGTAGGCTTGTTCTAGAACCTCGACGCCACTGCATGGTTTATGCGCATTTTCACTGATATGACGGCGCCACAAACGCGAACGAGGCTCGCCATGAAACAGACCAACCACATGGCGGGCTAAATGATTTAAGCGCGAGCCCTCTTGCAAGCGATGGCTTGCGTAATCGATGTAATCACTGAGCACCTGATCGCGACTTGGGGTACTTTGATCAAGACCATAAAGCTCAGTATCTACGCGCGACAATACATAGGGGTTGGAGTAAGCTTCGCGCCCCATCATCACACCATCGACCTCAGCCAAATGAGTCTGACAGGCGTCGATGGAATTGATGCCGCCGTTTAGAACTATCTCGAGCTCGGGGAACGACTGCTTGAGCTGATAAACTAATTCGTAATCCAGTGGTGGCACATCCCGATTTTCTTTCGGGCTCAAACCTTGCAACCAGGCTTTACGGGCGTGCACTAAAAAGGTCGAGCAGCCGGCGGCGGCACATGCCTCAACCAATGCCCACAATGAGTCGCGCGGCTCTTGATCGTCCACACCAATGCGGCATTTGACAGTCACCGGAATATCAACCACCGCCATCATCGCCTTAACGTTGTCAGCTACTAAATCTGGTGAGCGCATTAAACAGGCACCAAACTGACCCGACTGCACACGATCACTAGGGCAGCCGACATTGATATTTACTTCATCGTAGCCCCACTCCTGCACTAGCTCAGCACATTGCGCCATCGCATCTGTTTCACTGCCACCAAGTTGCAAGGCCACTGGATGTTCGGCTTGAGAAAAATCCAAAAACTTTGGCCGATCGCCATGAATTAGCGCGCCGGTGGTAATCATTTCGGTATACAGCACCGCCTGCTTGGAAATCAAACGCGCCAAAAATCGCTCATGCCGATCAGTACAATCGAGCATAGGAGCGACGCAGAAGGTGCGATTAATAGGAGTCTTATTCATTCCGTGAATTTTATCATGCGAAGCTTAAATTAATGATGGCATCAATTAAAAAGCCTTGGCATCCAACGAGTATGCCAAGGCTTGATCTAAAAGGCTTAAGTTAGCTTACAAAGATGAGCGAATCGCATCCACGCTGTCTTTGGCATCACCGAATAACATGCGCGTATTGTCTTTGAAAAATAGCGGGTTTTCGACGCCAGCGTAGCCCGTGGCCATAGAGCGTTTCGAGACGATGACAGTCTTGGCATTCCAAACTTCTAATACTGGCATGCCAGCGATTGGACTATTGGGGTTTTCCAGAGCCGCAGGGTTGACAATGTCGTTGGCGCCGATGACAACAACCACGTCTGTCTCACTCAGCTCATCGTTGATTTCATCCATTTCTAAGACGATGTCATAAGGCACATTTGCTTCAGCCAGCAAGACGTTCATATGCCCTGGCATACGACCGGCTACTGGATGAATGGCAAAACGTACATTTACACCTTTGTCTCGCAACTGCTTGGTTAAATCAGATACCGCATGCTGAGCATTAGCAACCGCCATACCATAACCTGGAACGATTACAACTTCATTGGCATCAGCCATTAATGCGGCAACTTCGTCTGCTTGAATCGCAATGGCTTCGCCTTGCTCGCCGTCTTCATCGTCACCGCCAGCTGTGGTGCCAAAACCGCCCATAATGACGGAAACAAAGTTCCGATTCATGGCGCGACACATGATGTAACTTAAGATCGCGCCTGAACTGCCTACCAAAGCGCCAGTGACAATCAATAAATCATTCGACAACATAAAACCGGTGGCTGCTGCTGCCCAACCCGAGTAGGAGTTGAGCATAGAAATCACCACTGGCATATCGGCGCCACCGATAGCCATTACCATATGCACGCCGAAGGCGAAGGCAAGCAAGGTCATTAGGATCAACGGCAAGGTGCCACCATCGTGACCAGCGCTTAAAAACCACCAACCAAGTAAAAGAGCCAACCCTAGCAGGCCCAAGTTCAACTGATGACGCATTGGCAACAGCAAAGGTTTGCTACCAACTCGACCACTTAACTTGCCAAAGGCTATCACCGAACCAGTAAAGGTAACCGCACCGATTAAGACACCTAAATAAACTTCGACATTATGAATGGTCGCCTCAACACCATAGAGCTCTAAGGTCGGGTCGAAGAAGCTGGCAAAACCAACCAATACGGCAGCTAAACCAACAAAGCTATGCAAGATGGCGACTAGTTCCGGCATTTGCGTCATTTCAACGCGCGCGGCAACTCGTGCACCAATCGCACCACCAATTACCATGGCGATAATCAACCAGCCATAGGCATCAACATTTTTATTCAAGATTGTGGCGATGACGGCAATGGCCATGCCAATAATGCCGTACCAGTTTCCTCGGCGCGATGTCTCTTGATTACTAAGCCCTGCCAAACTCAAAATGAATAACACGGCTGAGGCGATATACGCAGCTGAGATTGTTCCCATTTCCATGATTTACCTCCCTAACCTTTGTTAAACATTTTCAGCATGCGCTGAGTAACTAAAAAACCACCTGCGATGTTAATCGAGGCAATCAGAATCGCAATAAAGGCCAAGAACACCACCAGCCCGGAGGGCGAGGAAATCTGTAATATCGCTCCGACCACGATAATGCCGGAGATCGCATTCGTGACACTCATCAGGGGAGTATGCAAGGCTGGAGTCACAGCCCAAATCACCTGGTAGCCGACAAAACAAGCTAACACAAAGACCGTAAAGTGGCTCATAAAGTCTGGCGGCGCCACACTGCCAACACTTAATAAGGCCAATACAGCAGCGCCAAGCGCAGCGAAGGTCATTTTGGCTTTTTGCGCAGTGGATAGCTCCGGCTCGGGTTCTGCCACAACCGCCGCTGTTTTTGGTGCCGCAGGTGCGGCTGACAACTTAGGCGGTTCAGATGGCCAGGTAACGGCGCCTTCATGTGCAACGGTAGAACAACGAATCACATCGTCCTCCATATCCCAATTGATTTGGCCATCTTTCTCCGGCGTTAAATCGGTTAGCATGTGCCGCAAATTAGTCGCATATAGCTGCGACGACTGCGTCGCCAAACGACTAGGCAGATCGGTGTAACCAATAATTTTAACACCTTTGTGGATAACCACTTTATCGGCCTTTGACAGCTTACAGTTGCCGCCCTGCTCTGCCGCTAAATCGACAATCACGCTACCCGCCTTCATGCTTTCAACCATGTCGGTGGTAATCAGCTCAGGTGCCGGCTTGCCGGGAATCAGTGCAGTAGTAATAATGATATCGACTTCTTTGGCTTGTTCACGAAACATGGCCATTTCGGCGTCGATAAATTCTTTACTCATGGTTTTGGCATAGCCGCCTTCTCCAGAACCATCTTCTTCAAAGTCGAGTACTAAAAATTCGCCGCCCAAACTTTCGACCTGTTCTTTGGCTTCCAGACGCGTATCGAACGCGCGCACAATCGCGCCCATGCTCTTGGCCGCGCCAATTGCCGCTAAGCCAGCCACACCAGCACCAATCACCAGCACCTTGGCTGGCGGCACTTTACCAGCCGCAGTAACCTGGCCGGTGAAAAATCGCCCAAACACACTCGACGCTTCGACTACAGCGCGATAACCACCTATATTGGCCATGGAACTCAAGGCATCCATTTTTTGCGAACGTGACAAGCGCGGCACGCAATCCATGGCGATAACATTGATTTTAGCCTTAGCCAGCTTGTCTAAAAATGCTTCGTTCTGAGCCGGCCAGAAAAAACTGATCACGGTGGTTCCGGCGCTCAGCAAGTCTGCCTCTGTTTCGGTCACACCGCGCACTTTCATAATGATGTCAGTGTCGCTCCAAATAGCATCGCCTTTGACTACTTCAACGCCAGCGTCTTTATAGTCGGCATCACTGAATTCAGCGGCTTTGCCAGCGCCTGATTGTATGCGCAGACTATGCCCGAGTTTTTGAATATGTTGAGCCGATTCCGGGGTTAAAGCGACACGCTTTTCGCCCTTAAACGACTCTTTAGGAATACTGATGATCATAGAGAATTTCGCTCCAGTTTTATTGATCACACATCTAGGTGCGCATAGAGTACACGAGCGCGCCATAGTCTGACCAGCGTAAAGCGAGGCTATGCCCGCAAATCGCCGAAATTAAGCACATGAATACGCCCGCAGAACACCCTATAATGGGCTTAGCTCCAGCAAGCAAGGTGGATAACTATAAACACTACAGACCAGGGCAATGCAGAATTTCATTACTCAAACCTTAGGCAACTTTAGCCAACTCGATGGTTTCACAATCGCGGCCAGTGCTATTTTGTTTGTAGCTGCTACGCCGATTAATCAATGGCTCAACCCGGATGAAGGCTTAGCGACTCGCATCAGCATGATGCGAATCCTAAACTTTTTGATCATTGTCGTCGTTATCGCTAATGCCATTCTTTTACTAGAAAATGATTGGCTAGCTAGAATCACACAATGTTTAGTGGTGATTTATTTTGCGGTGTTAGCGACGCAGATCATCAATTTTTTTGTGCGTCTGCGTTTTGGTAAAAAACGGATCGCCAACAACAAAACGCTAATAGCCGATACCTATTCTAGTCGGGGCTTAAGTTTAGTGGTGGCAGCAGTAGTTGCCATTATTGCGGTAGTAAGTTGCTTGCGGATATTGGGGCTTAATTCTTTGCTCGAAGCCGGTGGCGCCATCGGCATTATTGGCATTTTCCTGGCTATGACTCAGGCCTCCTGGGCGCCGGATATTATCAGCGGTTTGATCATTCTCAATAGCCGCTTATGCGAAGAAGGTGACGTGATCCAGTTTAGTCTAGACGGAGAGCTAACCGTTGCCAGTATATTCAAAACCAAGCTGTTCCATACTGAGTGTCTGGATTTAGCCAATAATCATCGGCTGATGATTCGCAATACCAAGCTACGCGAAATGATGCTGCAGAATCTATCTCGATTTGCCTCAGCGCGCGGCTTACGCGAACGCATGTTGTTTAATATCGATTATCAACACTCACAGAACGAAGTTACCGGCATGATTAATCGAGCGTTTGCTGAAATTGACCGTATTGAAGGAATGCGCGAGGAGCAGTTTGAGCCTGAAGTATTAGTATTTGATACCGGTGACTATGCCGTCACCTGGGCGGTGTACTACTACATTAAAGACATTAAGCGTTTACTCAAAATCAAACAGATTTTTCGCTCCTATGTTTTAGCTGAAGCAGAACGCTCAGGAATCTCCTTAGCGACCCCGATTCTGCATAATAATTATTTGCATGAGATTGAATCACAGCCGCAAACGGCGGATCAGTAATCTTCTCAGCAAAGCTCTTAATCAGCAAAGACAATGCTTTATAATTCGCGACCCAGCTCGATTGACGCCACTCATTATGACTAAGGCTAGCCCTAACTACTTTATCAAAAGCATCACTCGCAATGATCTTGCCAATGGCAAGCATGATTATGTCTACACACGCTTTCCACCCGAACCAAACGGCTATTTACATCTTGGTCATGCAAAATCGATTTGTCTGAACTTTGGTTTGGCAGAGGAACTTGGTGGCAAATGCAATCTACGCTTTGATGACACTAATCCAGAAAAAGAAGAGATGGAGTATGTGGAATCGATTCAGAATTCTGTAACCTGGCTTGGGTTTAAATGGGATCGACTGTGTTTCGCCTCTGACTACTATGATCATTTGTACAATTTCGCGCTTGAGTTAATCGACAAAGGCCTAGCTTACGTCGACGAGCTCAATGCCGAACAAATGCGCGAATACCGAGGCACCTTAACGGAGCCAGGTATGAATAGCCCTCATCGAGAGCGCGCCAGCAGCGAAAGCCGTAATTTATTCGAACGCATGCGCGCTGGCGAATTCAAAGAAGGCCAATACACTTTGCGCGCCAAAATCGATATGGCATCACCAAACATAGTGATGCGCGACCCGATTTTGTATCGCATTCGCTTTGCCCACCACTACCGAGCTGGTGACAAATGGTGCATCTACCCAATGTACGATTTCACGCATTGCATCTCCGATGCTTTAGAAGGCATCACGCATTCGCTATGCACCTTAGAGTTTCAAGACAATCGCGAACTCTATGACTGGATTCTTGCCAATATCACCATCGAAAAAAATCTTATCGGCGAAAAAGTTGATGCGGATACCGGTAAATTGCTGCCAAAACAAATCGAATTCGGGCGCTCTAACCTCGAATACACCCTGGCAAGCAAACGCAAGCTGATCCAATTAGTCAAAGAAGGCCACGTCAATGGTTGGGATGACCCCCGTATGACAACCCTGGATGGCTTACGTCGACGTGGTTATACGCCGCAATCGATTCGAGATTTTTGTACTGAAATTGGCGTCACTAAGAAAGACAGCGTGATCGAAATGACGGTGCTTGAAAATGCCATCCGTAATGATTTAAACGCCAAAGCGCAACGCGTGTTTGGCGTGCTCAAGCCGCTGAAGATCATCATCACGAATTATCCCAAAGAGCAAAGCGAAACCTTTACCGTGCGCAATCATCCCAAAGATGAATTGATGGGCACTCGCGAGATTCCCTTTGGCCGCGAAATCTATATCGATCAAGACGACTTTATGCTCGAACCACCTGCTAAGTTTTTTCGCTTAGGCCCGGGCCGTGAAGTGCGTTTACGTTATGGCTATGCGATCACTTGTGATGAAGTCATCCAAAATGACGATGGTGAAGTGATCGAGTTACGCTGCACCTATGATCCGCTCACTGCAAAAGGTAAAACGCCGGATGGCCGCAAGATCAAAGGCATCATCCATTGGGTCAGCGCGGCTGAAGCGCTCGATGCTGAAGTCCGGGTTTATGATCGTTTGTATACGCACCCTAGCCCAGCCAGCACCGACGATTTCATCGAACATTTAAACCCCGATTCACTAGAAGTTTTCGAGCAAGCCAAGTTAGAACCGAGCTTAGCTGATGCCGACGAAGACGCTCGTTTTCAGTTCGAAAGAGTCGGCTATTTTTGCTTTGATCGCGTCGAAAGCAAAGTCGACAAGCTAGTAATGAACCGAACCGTGAGTTTGCGAGACACCTGGGCCAAAGTCGCCAAATCTTAAGGAGCTTTCAAGAGCACCTTTTAGAGGCTTCTGATCAAAACTCAGTTTGATTTCGGCGTCGACGATGGAGTGTCGTTTGAATCACCCCGGTTTCCTTCAGCGAAGCCTTTTTCCATACTCGCATTTAACTTTTCGAGTGTTGCTATCAAACTTTCCAGGAACTGCGTGCCGCTTTCCTGGCGTTCGGCGCTTTGCTCTTCTAGCCCTTTGGCGAATCGTTCCAATTCTTGCGCCAGTTTGGCACCGTTCGAGGCTAGCTCTTCAACTACCGGCGACATTTCTTCGCCCAATTCTTCAATGGCTGAGGCGATTTCCTGCTCATTGATTTGCGCTTCTTCGATCGCAGTGTTTATTTCTTTATCGACTTCTTTGATGGCCGCAACGGTGTCGCGCGTGGCTTCTTGCAACTGCGATTGAACCGCAGATTTATCCTGCTCGAATTGATCGCTGTTTAGATAGTCTTTAAAGGAATTTACATAGCCGCTTAGCTCATTAGTACCGACCTTAAGCGCATCACCAACCGACCAGGCAACTAAGCCCATCATTGAATCTAGGCCCTGGAGTTTTTGGCCAGCTTCGAGCCCCAGGTTTGATACATCTGAACCATTATGAATTTCCAAAGGCGCACCAGGCTTAAGACGATTTACCACCACTGCTGCATGGGGGCTGATCTTTTCAGCGGTTTGCGGGTCAAGCGCCATGGTGACAAAAGTGCCATCGTCTTTCGGGGCAACATCAACGACTTCGCCAACTGATTTATCGTTAAAGTAAACAGCCGCGCCCTCGCTAATATCCTGACTATTATCGAAACGACTATATATTTCCAGTCCCGAGTCGCCACAGGCAGTCAAGCCTGCTAGCAAGGCAACAGAAACTAAAGATCTAAGCTTGTGCATAATGCCCCCTTGTATATCGTTTTCTCTAATTTTACGGTGTTCTTTCTAATCATGCGGTGCATATGAGGTAAATCAAGCCCAATGCGGTGACAAACTGTTAATACCATTGCTTGAATGCCTGATCTAACGCTAGCGGATCATCAATAAATCGATTTCGATTCCCCTGAAGTTCTTCTATTCGATCATTGCGTTTCATTTCCGCTTTACTGGGTGGATCCGCTTTATGCCACTCTAGCAATAATTTGGCCTGCTTTTTAAAAATCTCCAAGCCTTGCTCGCGATATTCATCTGCCATATAAAACATGGCTCTGGCAACTTCACCTCTAACAGCTTCACGAGGTTCAGCCACTCGAGCACGCCAATTAGTTTCAAAATCGCAGTCTCGTCCATAGTCTCGTGATTCGCCTTGCACTTGTCCAAAACGAAAACTATCGCGAGCCCGATTCACATCCGTACGAGCTGGGTACAAATTATGAAGATCAGCTTCAATTCGATTGAATTCTTCACTTCTCGCTCGACACTGCTTGCGCTTACCACAATCGAGTGCATTGCTAACCCAGGACATTGGGAAGACATGCTCAATATTGAAATTGCGGCGCGCCTTGGGCAGAAATGGCCTACCGCAATATAAGGTCTCGCCGCCCTGTGGATAGACGCCCTGCCAAAATATTTTTCGAGCTTCATCGTAATTAGCTATGCGCGCCTGTTGCGAACTCTGATTTAACTTTCGGAGACTATCGCTCCCTTGTTTACTAAGCTCTTCACTACAGGCCACCAGAATTGATCCGCTCGCAGTCAATAATAGTGTGGCAAAAAATAAGGTAAGGATCTGCTTCACGATTTGTGTACGCCGTGGCCGTCATACATTTGATCTATCAAGGCTTGATAAGCCGCCTGCACTTTAGATCGCTTGATTTTCAATGTTGGCGTCAAAAGGTCCTGCTCAATTGTCCATTGCTGCGGGCTAACGGCCACCTTGCGGATTTTGGCATAACCGGGGAAGTCTTCCATTTGCTGTGCAATACGCTGAACTAACATCGCTTGCTGTTGTTCTTTGTTCGGTGCTAATTCAGCAAGCGGTTGGCTCAGCACGACTAAAGCGGTTAAAAATGATTTGCCTTCGCCCAAGACCAGCACTTGCTCGAATAAGGGGTCACGTTGAATAGCCGCCTCAATATCCGCGGGCGGTACTTTTTCTCCATTGGCAAGCACTAGAATGTCTTTGATTCGGCCGATAATTCTCAGAAAACCTCGCTCATCAATCGCGGCTCGATCGCCTGTTTTTAACCACCGTTGCCCATCGACTTCCAGAAAGGTCTTCTCGTTGGCGGCTGGGTTTTGCCAATAACCTTGCATCACGGACTCCGCAAACACCAATAGCTCATCATTGTCACTAAGCGCCACCTGTATGCCGCGCAGCATCATACCAATGGAATCTGGCCGATTTCTCTCTAAGGTGTTAACGCTGACTACCGGGCTTGCTTCGGTTAATCCATAGCCTTGCAATAACGGCAGCCCGAGACCAATAAACGTCTTGGCAACATCGATGCTTAAAGGTGCCCCGCCAACGATGACAAAACGAAGCTGCCCACCAAAACGCTGCAATATTGTTTTGGCTACAATGGCTTTTAAAATTGGTGCGGCTAAATTACTGATTCGCCACGGCGCATCGCCTTGCTGAGATTTGAATTGCTGCCAGCCACTGGCAATAGTTGACTGAAACAGCCATTGCTTGAAACCAGACTGTTCCTGTAACTGCGAATAAATCCGATTGTGCACACGCTCGAAAATTCTCGGCACTGAGATCAAGACAGTAGGCTTAATGAGCGCCAGATCATCCGATAACTGCTTGATTGAACGATTGAAACTAACCTTGCTGGCACTCATTAATGCCGCGTAGTAGCCTACCGTGCGCTCGAGAGTGTGAGATAAAGGCAAGAAGGAAAGCAAATGGTCACTCGGCGTTAAAGCCACACTACGCATACCCGCGTAGGCATTGATCAATAAATTTTTATGCGACAGCATCACACCTTTTGGTCGCCCTGTGGTACCAGAGGTATAGACAATCGTGGCCAGATCATCCGGGCTGGCCATACCGCGCTCTAAGTGCTGACCATGCTCGGGCAGCCAATCTTGAAGATTCTGAACACGCCCAGCGCTGTCACCTTGCTCGACTAAAATATGTTCCACGCCATCGGTGTTCTCATCAGTAGCTTCGATCGCCAGCCACACTCCGGGTGAGCTGACCAACACTAGTTTCGCGCCACTATTGTCGAGCACATAAGCCATGTTATCGGCTCGATCAGACACATAAAGAGGCACGACCACCAAGCCAAGGCGCAGAGCAGCCTGATCAAACACCACCCATTGCACGCTATTAGCCAGAGCAACTGCGACACGATCGCCTTTTTCTAAACCAGCCTCAGATAAGGCCAGCTGCCAGCGCTCAACCTGCACCGCAATATCAGCCCAGCTGAATTGTTGCCAGACCTGTTGCGACTCATCAAATTGCTGATAAGCGACCTCGTCGCCACTGCGCCGCACACGTTCACGAAACAACTCGTCAAGGGTCGATGCCTCGGCTGGACTAATGGTATCGAGCTCGTCGTTAGCCATTAGGGCATCTGGCGGGTATCGGTTAAAAGCGTTTAACTGCAAGAGTGGATCTCGTTAGCGTTTTACATCTGTCTCGATAGCTTAACAGACTGACATCGCAAACCTAAACGCCACTTAACTCGAACTGAAGAATTGTGTTAAATTAGCCGGCCTTTTTGACGAGCACTCAACGCGGAGCGCTCCCAAACAGCTAAAGGCTCACTAAATGCGATTGATTCTCTTAGGCGGTCCCGGCGCGGGCAAAGGCACGCAAGCTGGTTTTATCACCGAGAAGTTTGGAATACCACAGATCTCTACCGGAGATATGTTAAGGGCGGCGGTTAAGGCCGCCACGCCACTTGGTATAGAAGCCAAGAAAATAATGGATGCCGGTGAGTTGGTATCAGATGACATCATTATAGGCCTGGTCAGAGACCGGGTTAACCAAGCTGATTGCGCGAACGGCTATTTGCTCGATGGATTCCCGCGCACCGTGCCGCAGGCCGATGCAATGCGCGAACACAATATCGACATTGATCATGTAGTGGAAATAAATGTTGATGATGAAGAAATCATCAAACGCATGAGTGGTCGACGCGTGCATCTAGCATCGGGCCGAACTTATCATATTGTTTATAACCCGCCCAAAGAAGAAGGCTTGGATGACATAAGCGGTGAGCCCTTAGTGCAACGTGATGATGACAGCGAGGCTACGGTACGCAATCGCCTGGATGTCTACCATGAACAAACCGAACCCTTAATTGATTATTACCAATCCTATGCTAGCAGCGGCGAAACAAGCTCACCAAGCTATGCAAAAATCAATGGTGTAGGCGGCGTAGAAGAAATCCGCGACGCAATCTTTGCAGCACTGAGCTAGAGCTGCAATTAAGGCTTAATTAAGGCTTATAGGTGGGCTCGATAATCGCGAAAGCGATAATGAGCCCCCTAGTACGAATTATTGTAAATCAGGCTTGCTGGCTTAGATATTGGATAATATCGTTCGACTCGTACATCCACTGTACCTCGCCTTGTGCATTTTCAATTCGCAAACAAGGCACCTGAGTTTTGCCGCCGCCTTGCATTAAGGCAGCGGCGTGCTCGCGATCAGAGGTACTACGCATATCCAGATTAATGTCTTTGCCTCGTAAAAACATCATCACTTTCTGACAAAAAAAACAGTAGTTGCTGTAATACAGCGCGAGCTTGTTATTCACAATTCACCTTCTTAAGGCGTTATTTAGCCTTCTTTTTTCTGGGCGGGCTGGTCGTCAGACTTGCTCACCACATCAATTAATTCAACTTCAAAAATCAATACTTGATTTGGGCCAATAGTCGGTGGTGCATCAACACCATAAGCTTTATCAGCCGGAATCGTAAACTTATATTTGGCGCCTTCTTGCATTAATTGCAAGCCCTCAGAAAAACCAGGAATGACACCACCAACCGGGAACGTTGCTGGCGCGCCACGATCATACGAGCTGTCAAACTTACTGCCATCAATCAAAGTGCCTTGGTAGTGCACTTGAACAGAGTCCGTAGCACCAGGCTTATCACCTTTGCCCTCGCGCAATACTTCGTATTGCAAACCAGAATCTGTCACGGTAACGCCTTTGGCTTTGGCATTTTCGGCAAGGAAGGCCTCACCATCGCTTAAATTTGTAGCCGCAACTGCTTGCGCCTTGGCTTGTTGATTTTGCTGATAGGTAATCTGTGCTTGCTGCATTTCTTGATCAGTTAAGCGCAAGTCTTTACCACCGAAAGCGTCTTCGAGCCCTGCAATTAGTCCTTCCAAATTGACATCTTCTTGCAAGTTTTGCGAGCGCATACCAGCACCGATTTGTGCACCAATTGAGTAACCAAGGCGACTGGCCTCATCTTCTAGCTTGACATCCTCTGCACTGGCATCGGGTGCTACGACTTGCTGGTTGCAAGCCATCAGGCCAAGAACGATCAAGCCAATGGTGGCACTAACTTTAAAATTCGACTTCATTATTGTCTCCAAAAGATGCCACTCACAAACCATCGAGAAGATCGGCTAGTGGCGATTGATTAGGCGTTTGACTGGGTTGTACTCGACTGGGTCTCACTTGACTTGGTTTCAGTCGCTTCAAACACCTGCTTTTGTTCCACTTCATCACTGAAGTGCTCGATAAATTCTTCTAATGGCATTACCGTTTGAGCTTTGCTGCCAAAACGGCGCACCGCAACTGTGCCCTCTTCGGCTTCGCGCTTACCTATGCACAAAATCGCAGGAATCTTCTGCAAACTGTGTTCACGTACTTTGTAACCGATTTTTTCATTGCGTAAATCCGCGTCGGCACGAAAACCAGCATTGCGCAGTGCACTGACTACCTGATTCGCATAATCGTTGGCCTGTGTGACAATTGTGGCGACCATAACTTGTTGAGGCGCTAACCAGGCCGGTAAGGCTCCGGCATGCTGTTCAATCAGTATGCCTAAAAAGCGTTCGATCGAACCTAAAATAGCGCGATGCAACATCACCGGCACTTGCTTGCTGCCATCTTCGGCAACGTACTCCGCGCCCAAGCGCTCGGGCATAGAGAAATCCATCTGCATGGTGCCACATTGCCAAACTCGACCGATGCAGTCTTTTAAGGAAAATTCGATTTTAGGGCCATAAAACGCGCCTTCACCTGGTTGTAACTCCCACTCTAAACCTTTGCTATCAAGCGCATCAGCCAGGGCTTTTTCTGATCGATCCCAAACGTCATCACTACCCACTCGTTGCTGCGGGCGGGTTGAAAGCTTGTAAATGATGTCGTCAAAGCCAAAATCCTGATAAACCTCATGCAAAAAGTCGATGAACTCACTGACCTCGGACTGTATCTGGTCTTCAGTACAAAAAGTGTGTCCATCGTCTTGCACAAAACTGCGAACGCGCATGATGCCGTGCAAAGCACCAGACATTTCATTGCGGTGGCAAGAACCAAATTCGGCCAATCTCAATGGTAGATCACGATAACTTTTCAGACCTTGATTAAATACCTGCACATGACACGGGCAATTCATCGGTTTAATCGCGTACTGACGATCATCAGTGCTCAACGAGAACATATCATCGCCAAACTTATCGGCATGGCCTGATTTTTCCCATAGTGAAAAATCCACCAACTGCGGGGTTTTGATCTCCTGATAGCCGCGATCATATTGCTGTTCAGCCATATACTGTTGAACAGCCTGATACAACGCCCAACCTTTTGGATGCCAAAACACCGAGCCCGGTGCTTCGTCTTGTAAATGGAATAAACTTTGTTGCTTACCGATGCGCCGATGATCACGTTTCTCGGCCTCTTCCATGCGCTTTAGATAGGCCTTTAACTGTTTTTTATCAGACCAGGCAGTGCCATAGATTCTCTGCAATTGCGCATTATTAGAGTCACCTCGCCAATACGCACCAGCCAGCTTGGTGAGCTTAAAGCCGTCACGCAAAATGCCTGTTGAAGGCAAATGCGGGCCTCGACACAGATCGATAAAATCGCCCTGACGATAAAGCGTGATGACTTCTTCGGCTGGTAAATCGGCAATGATTTCGGCTTTGTACTCTTCGCCGATGCCTTTAAAAAACGCAATGGCTTCATCCCGATCCCAAACTTCGCGCTCGATAGCTTCATTACGTTTGACGATCTCACGCATGCGCGCTTCTATTTTGTCGAGGTCTTCTGGGGTAAATGCCTCTTCGCGAGCGAAATCATAATAAAATCCATCGTCGATCGCCGGGCCAATAGTGACCTGTGTACCAGGATACAATTCCTGTACGGCTTCAGCCATTATGTGTGCTGCATCGTGGCGCAATACTTCTAAGCCTTCATCGGTGTCGCGAGTAATAATCGATACTTGCGCGTCGCCCTCAATGGCACGCGTTAAATCCCATTGTTCACCATTCACAGTGATGGCCACAGCATTGCGACGCAGACCGCTGCTGATGCCATCGGCAATTTCTAAACCAGTAATTCCCACTGGGCATTGTTTAGCCGCACCATCGGGAAAAGTAATTTGTATCGACATGTTGAGTGACTGGCGATATTCTTGCCGCTGCAAGCGCCAGCTAGGTATTGTTAATCAATTGGCCAGCGCTGTATTGTAGCGAAACAGTGGAAAAACGAAACCACTATTAATGATTCGAGAACATGAGCGAAATCACCCTTACCGCCCCCGATGACTGGCATGTGCATCTGCGCGACGGCGACTATTTGGCCGAAACCGTGGCCGCGACCGCCCGCTGCTTTAAACGCGCCATTGTGATGCCCAACCTGGTACCGGCGGTTCAAACCGCAGAACAAGCATTGGCTTATCGGGATCGTATTTTAAACGCCGTGCCAACAGGCAAGCTCTTCGAGCCTTTGATGACGTTGTATTTAAGTAACCACACCAGCAAGGAACAAATAATTGCCGCCAAGCGAGCAGGCTTACCCGCCGCCAAGTTGTATCCCGCTGGTGCGACCACTAATTCGGATTCGGGCGTCAGTGGCATTGAAGCGCTTTACGATGTGTTTGCGCAAATGAGCGAAACCAAGATGTTGCTTTTGATTCATGGCGAAGTAACTGATTTGCAGATCGATATTTTTGATCGCGAAAAAGCCTTTATTGATCAACATCTAGCGCCCTTGCATGAGCGATTCCCTGAATTAAAAATCGTGTTTGAGCATATTACTACCGCCGATGCGGTGGACTTCGTTTTGAGCGCCAGCGAGAACATCGCCGCCACAATTACGCCGCAGCATCTATTATTAAACCGTAATGACTTATTAGTCGGAGGCATTCGCCCACATAATTATTGCCTGCCGGTGCTAAAACGAAATACCCACCAGCGCCGCCTCAGAGAAGCCGTGGCGTCTGGTTCGACTAAGTTCTTCTTAGGTACCGATTCAGCGCCGCATGCTAAGCACACTAAAGAGAATGACTGCGGTTGCGCTGGTTGTTATAGCGCCTGGAGTGCGATCGAGCTATATGCTCAAGTTTTCGAGGACTTAGGAGCACTGGATAAACTCGAAGGTTTTGCATCTTTTTACGGTCCAGACTTTTACGAATTACCGCGTAATAGCGATACTATTACGCTGGTAAAAGAAAGCTGGACAATTCCAGCACAAATCAGCTTGCCCAAGCAAGAGTCCATCGTGCCATTTTTTGCAGGCCGTGACCTAGCTTGGAAACTAGCGAGCTAATCTGAGGAGTCTCCGCAAAATTCTGGGTAAAAATCTGATGCTCAGGTTTCCATTTATGATTTTTGCTGAGGTTGCCTAGTTGAACTAACAAAATAACAATGCCCCTGGGGGAACAATGAGCGAAATATTTACTCTGGCTAATCTGGTCGACTTGGCATTATTAGTGATGCTGCAAGCGGTTTTGGGTTTTGACAACCTGTTGTATATCTCCCTTGAGAGCCAGCGGGCTCCGGCCGACAAACAAAAGGCGGTGCGGTTTTGGGGAATCTTGATCGCCGTTGCGCTGCGCATTATTTTATTGTTCTTGCTGCTTAATCTCATTGAGGCCTTTCAGCAGCAATTATTCGCCATCAATTGGGATGGCGTGATCGAAGCAGACTTTACTTTACATGCAGTGATTGTGCTATTTGGCGGCATTTTCATACTTTACACCGCGATGAAAGAAATCCTGCACATGATGACGCTCGAAGAAATGCATCAGGAAGATCGCAAAGCCAAACCGATCGGCTTTGTGATTTTTTGGATTGTCGCCATGAATGTCGTGTTCTCTTTTGATTCCATATTGAGCGCTATGGCGATCACCAAAGTGTTTGCCATTATGGCTACCGCAATTTTGATTGGTGGCGCCTTAATGGTTTTGTTAGCCGATACGGTTTCAGATTTTCTGCAAAAGAACCGCATGTACGAGGTTTTAGGCCTATTTATTTTGTTCCTGGTTGGCGTGATGCTGATTTCTGAGGGTGGCCACCTTGCACATATGAAATTATTCGGTAACGAAATCGTGCAAATGTCGAAAACCACTTTCTACTTTGTGCTATTTATCTTGGTAATCAGTGACATTGTGCAGAGCCGCTACCAGAAGAAATTATCACTTGCCAAACAAGCAAGCCTCAGCCGCACCATCAAAAAATAATGGGGTTCAGACTTTAGCCTGTGAATCCCAAGCATTACAAAATTTGTATCAGCTTGGCTGGAATTCACAGGCCGAAGTGCTATAGTCGGCTTCTGTTTGAGGTTAAAGAAGAATAATTAAGGGGCAAACAGCACCATCGCATGCTCAACAGTGTGGCGATGATGACAAAAAAATGCCGCCGTCTTCTGAACGAAGTAACGTGAGTGGGAGGATGTATGTCAGCAGACACTAAAAACTATTCAGCACTGGTAATTTCCAGTGATCAATCGATCGTTGAAGCGATCATCACTAATAACACCAATAGCGAGCAAACTTTTATCGCGCGCGAAAGCGTCGATGAAGTTGTTAACGACAAAAGCATTCTTGAATCTAATAGCATTGTTATCTACGACATAGACAACGTCGTCAAAGATGTCGAGAAAGCCATCGACGAAGCAATTAAGATAAAACAAACCGATCCGACTCAGGTGCTGATGATGGTCGGTGAGAAAGAAGCTCTATCGGATATCTTAAAATCCAGCATCCAACCGCTGGTCTATCGAGCGTTTAACAAACCGATAAACGCCAATCAATTAGCTCTGGCTTTCAAATCAGCTCATGTTTTGCACGGTGAATTAGCTGAGAAACAAGCCGCAGGCGAAGACATTATGTCGGTCGGCCCAAGCGAAAATCGCACCACCATCGACTCACTTGCTGCCGAGCGTAAAACTAATCCGGCAATCTATATCGGCATTGCGGCTGTTATTTTGGCAATCATCGGTGCGGTTTTCTTAACTGGCGGTGACGATGAACAAAACACCCCAATCACTGTCGATCAAAGCCCAACAATCACCGAAGATGGCACTGTCGAAGATGCTGGTGAAACAGTATCGCGCACCAATGAGCTGAATCAACTGGCTGCCAATGCACTCTTAGACGGTCGATATGTGTTACCCAAGGGCGATAATGCACTGGAATATTATGACCAAGTGCTTGCCATTGATCCTTACGACACCATCGCTTACGAGGGTCGTAAACAAGTGGCTGAAGCGCTGCGCACCTCTTATGATGTGGCCATCGCCGATGCTAAATTCGATGACGCCTTGCAAACCATTACAGCGCTGAGAAACATCGAACCGCTAAATACCGACAACGACAAGTTAGTCGATGATTTGAGCAGCGCCATTGATGCCCATGTGGCAAAAATTCAGGAAAGCGGTACCGCCGAAGAAATCGCAGCCACGACCGCGATTCTCGATAAAATCGGCAGCCAGGTAGCTGGATCTAAATCTGCTGCCGCCGCACTTAAAGCCGAACAAGCACTGATTGCTAGAATCGATAAAGCGCTCGAAGAAGGCAATATTACGCCACCAGCTAAAGGCAATGCTTATCAACTCGTATCAGATGCCTTAAAGGCTAATAAAATAAGCAAAGCCAATTCTGAGCCTCGTGTAAAAGAACTGAGCGGGCAACTATTAGCACTAGCTAACCAAAATTTTGAAACAGAGAACATCGAAGAAACTTCCAAGCTCTCGGCTTTGGTAAAACGTTTGAATGTGGATCGGCCCGGCCTTGCCGTATTAACCAAAAAGCTCAAAGAAAGAGAAACCGCGCTAGCAGCGGCTGCTCAAAAAGAAATTCAAGAGGCAGAGCAAGCCTCGGAAGAAGAGTTACCGGAACCTCAAGTAGCAACTCCAGAGCCACCTAAAATTATTCCAGCCAAAATTATCAGCCGCGCACCTCCCAGGTATCCGTCACGCGCCTTATCACGCAATATTGAAGGTTGGGTTCATGTCGGTTTTGACCTGGATGCCAAAGGTCAGCCCGAGAACGTGAAAGTACTCGAATCCGAACCTGCCGGCGTATTCGATTCGGCGGCGATGAAGTCAGTTAAAAAATGGCGTTTCTCACCAGCTCGAAATCAAGACACCGGGCTGCCAGTGCCAAGCACGAACATTGCCACTAAAGTGCAGTTTCGTTTAGGAGATTAGCAGTGAAAATTGCCTAATAGATTTAGGCTTTTAGCTTTGCTAACAAATGACGGGTAGAAGAGTCGAATTCTTCTGCCCGTTTTTTTATTTCATCACTAACTGCCGAATCACTACTTTGGTGCTCAATCAAAGGTTTGATTTGTTTGGCCAGACGTTTACCAAGCTCCACGCCCATTTGATCGTAAGAGTTGATATTAGTCAGCACACCAAAACAAAAAGTGCGATGCTCGTAAAATGCCAATAAGCTACCTAGAGTGAAAGGCGTTAACTTCTCTATCAGAAAGGTGGTCGACGGACGATCTCCAGTAAATTGTTTGGCTTGCAAAACCGCGTCACTTAGCGGTTCGTCGGCATGCAAACGCGCAACAGTTTCTCGATCCTGACCAGCCAATAAGGCCGCTGGCTGAGCCAAACCATTAGCTAGTAGCTCGAGATGGTGATCATCTAAATCATGATCAGCTTTAGCTACGAGCATAAATTCAGCCGGGATAACAGAGGTACCCTGATGCAACATTTGAAACACCGAATGCTGCACATCAGTTCCGACCCCACCCCAAATCACTGGCGAGGTCTTTTGATCCACCAATGAACCATCCTTTTGTCGATCTTTGCCATTGCTCTCCGTTTCAAGCTGTTGAAGATAATCAACCAATGATCGCAAACGATAGTCATAGGCAAAAATAGCTCGCGAGCCTGCCTGCATAAAGTTGGCATAATAGTGATCTAGAGCTGCTGCAATAAACGGTAAATTGTCGCGCGTTGACGATTGATAAAAGTGCTGATCTACTTTTGCTGCACCAGCCAGAAATTGCTGAAATGCTGGCCAGCCGATTACCAGAGCAATCGACAAACTAACCGAAGACCATACCGAATAGCGCCCGCCTACCCAGTTTGGGAAAGCCACGATGTTCTCTTCACTAACTCCATAAGCGATCGCATTGATCGGGTTAGCGGTAACAGCAATGAAGCGTTCGCGAGGTCGTTGCATACCTGCATCAGCTAACCACGCCGCAATTGAATCTAAATTTTTGAGCGTTTCCGCAGTAGTAAAAGTTTTAGAAACACCAACAACCAACGTTGTTTTGGGGTCACACTGACTCAATACAGCAGTTAACTCATGAGCATCAATATTGCCAACAAAATAGATCTGTTGATCGCTATTCAGGGGCTTGAGCGCTTCATAAACCAGGCGAGGCCCCAAAGCAGAGCCGCCGATGCCAACGTGAATGATCTGCTTTACGGGCAATTCGCGTTGTTGCAATTGATCTTCAAGCGCCGCTAATTGCTCAGCAAACTGCTGCTCTGCTTGTTTGGCCTGATCAAGCAAATCTTCTGACACCATGCTAATGCCCTGGTTCTCAGGGTTGCGCAACAACATGTGCAGCACCGAACGTTGTTCAGTGACATTGACTTTCTCACCCGAGAATAACGCTTGGCGCTGGCTAATAAAATCGATGTCACCAGCTAAGATGTCATAGACATCAAGCAAAGCCTGGCTGATATGAGTCTTGGAAAAATCGATGTGAATCGAATCAAGATCGAATGAATAAGTGTCAGCGCGACTTGCATCGTCAGCAAACATTGCCTTAATGCCAAGCTTAAGATCACGCATCGCCAATTCGCGCAATTGCGTGGCTATAGAGTCGCTAATGGAGGACATAGTCAACTTGGGATCAGTCAAAAGGTCGGTATTGTAGAGAATTCATCGCACGGCTAAAAGCGAGCGCGCCTGAATCACTCGATATTCTGAACCTGCTCGCGCATTTGCTCGATTAATACTTTTAAATCGACACTGGCTTTGGTAAGCCGGGGGTCATTGGCCTTGGAGCCTAAGGTATTGGCTTCGCGATTCAGCTCTTGCATTAAAAAATCCAGGCGTCGCCCGGCAGGTTCGTTTTTATTCAGCACGCTGGTGACCTCTTCGATATGGACTTGCAAGCGATCAAGTTCTTCGGCAACGTCGGATTTTTGTAGATAGATCACCATTTCTTGCTCAAGTCGGTTTGGCTCAAGCTGTTCCTGAATATCTTTGAGTTTGTCCTCCAGCCGTGTTCGATATTGCTCGGCGATCTCAGGCAAAATACTTTCCACTTCAGCCAGCACAGCCTGCATGCCAGCTAGGCGCTGTTGAATCATTTGTGCCATCTTGTCTCCCTCCTTAGCCCGTGCCTTGTTCAAACCTACCAGGGCTTCGCCAACCGCACCTAACAAATGAGCCTTCATAATTTTGGGATCGACTTTTTTGCTTTGCATAACCCCAGGCCAACGCAACACATCGATTGCTCTGACCGCTTGCATTGATGGCACCGCCTTATGCATTTGAGCTAGCAGTTCTTCGAGTTTTTGTGCCGCTTCGGGGTTTGGCTCCATCGCGGCCTGATCCAGCTCTTTTAGACGAATAAAACAATCGACTCGACCACGAGCAAGTTGTGAGGAAACCAACTCGCGCAGCTCACTCTCGTGCATTCTCAATTCTTCTGGCATGCGTGGCGCCACCTCTAAATAGCGGTGATTGACACTACGAAGCTCGCAACTTAACTCGCCCAACTCGGTATCGATTACCGCTTGCGCATAGGCTGTCATACTCTGGGTCATATTTTGAAATAATTTACTTGAATGTTTTTTATGCTCAGCCATTATAATAAACCCATGAGCATCTTAAAAACTAAAGCGAAAACCATTCCTGCGCTGCCTTTGCGGCCAGACACGATGGTCGAACACTATAAAATCGGCAAAGTCATTGGGGTTGGCGGATTTAGCGTAGTGTATAGTGCACTCGATACTCAAACGAATACGGTGGTAGCGATCAAAGAATTCTATGCCACCAATTGTATGCGACGAGTTCGAGATGGCTCGTTGCATGTCTACCCGAAAGATCAGGAACACAAGTATCATATCGGCCTGAAGCGCTTCTTTGATGAAGGTTTAACGCTCTCGCAAATCGATCATCCGAATATTGTCAACGTATCGAATTTCTTTCGTTGCAATAATACCGCCTATCTTGTTATGCGATTTGAGCATGGTAAAGATTTGCGCTGGTTTATTAAGAACACCGATTATGTGCCTGATGAAGAATTTATTTTAAGTGTGTTCTCGATGGTATTGGCTGGACTTAAAGAAGTTCATAAAAATAACTTTTTGCATCTGGATATCAAACCAAGCAATATTTTACTGCGCGCCAGTGGTGTGCCATTAATACTTGATTTAGGTGCGGCTTATAAGTTCCCGGCCAAAGAACGCCATAAGGTTCATACTTTAACTCATGGTTACTCCGCTCCCGAACAGCATCAGAAAACCGATCTTAGTCGCACCTCAGACTTGTACGCAATTGCTATGACCATGCGCGCATGCATTACTCACAAGTCGCCACCTTCAGCTGTAAAACGCTTGAAAAAAGACGCCTTGCGACCATTGCGTGAAACGCATCTGCGTTACTATCGTGATAATTTGATGAAAGCCATCGACATGGCGAGCAGCCTCAATCCTGAGGAACGCCCGCAAAGTGTAGATGAATTCGTAGAAATAATGACTACTCGTTAACCAAAACGAAAACCGAAAAAGCATCTTGGATTACTCTCTTACACAACAAAGCAATCAAGGCGGGCGCGATTACAACGAAGATCGCACCGCGATCTACGAGCGCGACGGCACAATATTGCTCGTGGTGGCTGATGGCCTGGGCGGTCATGATGGCGGCGATGTTGCCTCTCAAGCATTTGTTGATGCGATGGGAAAATCCTTTGCACAAGCGACTCCGGCACAGCTCGAAAAAGCCGATAGTTTCCTAACACTTTCGATTAACTATGCGCATCACTCTATTCATCGAAGAGCGGTGAATCAGGGCTTTGATGTGGCCTCTCCGAAAACCACCTGCGTGGTTTGCCTGATTCATGAAGGCGTCGCTACCTGGGGTCACTCAGGCGACAGCCGATTCTATCATATACGCAAGCGCCAAGTTGACTTTGTCACCAATGACCATGTCTCTAAGAAACTTGGCAGAGGCAGTAATAGCCCAATTAATCGCTGCGTTGGCGGCTTGGAAAATCCACGCCCAGAGATTGGTGGCCCGCATAAGATGGAAGAAGGCGATATTTTCATGCTCGCCAGTGATGGTGCCTGGCACTCTTTCTCACCCGAAGACATAGGTGACTATCTGGATCCAGAGCATCCAAGCCTCGGTTTAGACAACTTGCTACAAGAACTCGAAAACCGGAATAAGGCACCAAGTGACAATCTATCAATTGTGATTTTGTTTTGGGGCGTCAAGCAATTGGACAACCCAGAGCTCAATGACATAAGCCAACTTGATACGATTCAACTACTGGGCAACTCCATCATGAATTCCAATAGCGAAGACGATAAAGCTGCCAAGTTTGATATGGCTAATCTCGATAGCGCTATCTATGAGATCGAAAATTTTATTTCCGAACTCGACGAAAAACTCTAATCACCCTCAATTATGTCTGATACTTTTTCGCGGCCAAGCGGTCGCACTGTTGATCAATTGCGCCCGGTAACTATTGAGCGTAAATACACTGCCCATGCCGAAGGTTCGGTGTTAATAAGCTGCGGCAATACTAAAGTGCTTTGCACTGCCAGTGTCGAAGCTCGGGTCCCCCATTTCCTTAAAGGCCAAGGTAAAGGCTGGATTACCGCTGAATATGGCATGTTACCCAGGTCTACCGGCACACGCATGGGGCGTGAAGCAGCGCGCGGTAAACAATCCGGGCGCACGCAGGAAATTCAACGCTTGATCGGCCGCTCATTAAGAGCAGCGGTTGACCTAAACGCCTTAGGAGAAAACTCTATTACCCTGGATTGCGATGTTATTCAGGCCGACGGCGGCACTCGCACTGCGTCGATTACCGGCGCTTATGTTGCCTTGGTTGATGCAATCCGCTTTATGCAAGAACAAAAGATGATCAAGAATGATCCAATATTACGTCAGATCGCGTCGGTTTCAGTGGGCATCTATCAAGGCACCGCAGTATTAGATCTCGACTATCCCGAAGACAGTCAAGCAGAGACTGATATGAATGTGATTATGGATGATAATAGTCACTTTATAGAAGTACAGGGTACGGCAGAAGGCGCACCCTTTAGCGCGTCTGAGATGCAAGACATGCTAGATCTGGCTAGCTTAGGTATCAGCCAGCTAATCAATACGCAGAGCCAGGCTCTAGCCAACTAGATATCAACTAAAAGAATCGATGGCAAACAAAGAAATCGTGTTAGCCACAAGCAATCCTGGCAAAGTTGATGAAATGCAATCGACCCTCGCCGAGTTTGGATTTACGGTTAGGCCACAAAGTGATTTTGAATTTGAAGATGCCGTCGAAGATGGCCTTAGCTTTGTCGAAAATGCCATCATCAAAGCACGACATGCCTGCCTCAAGACCGGCCTGGCAGCGATCGCTGACGATTCCGGCATCGAGGTTGATGCCTTAGATGGCGCCCCAGGTATTTACTCGGCGCGCTATGCCGATGAGCTTGGAGATGCCGCGAACAATGCCAAACTACTAGACGCGCTCAAAGATAAAAGCAATCGCTGTGCGCGTTACCAATGTGTGCTGGTAATGATGCATCACGCCAACGACCCAACGCCGCTTATTTGTCAGGGTACTTGGGAAGGTGAAATTGCACATCAAGAAAAAGGCCTTAACGGCTTTGGTTATGACCCGATTTTTTATTGCCCATATAATCAGTGCCACGCCGCGGAACTCGACCCGAGCGAAAAGAAATCTGTTAGCCACCGCGCTAAAGCCTTGGCATTATTGAAACAACATCTATCCTGATCAAGAAAATCAACCCTACAACGACAACCATGACTCTCTCTCTCGCTAAACATTCAAGCTTTGCTGGTCGTCAAGGGCCAGTGGTAATTTTGGTTGCCGATGGTGTTGGTGTGGCGCCAGACAAGCCATCGAATGCGGTTACTCAGGCAAATACTCCGACCATTGATGCCTTGCAGGCACAAACCTTGTATTGCGAGTTAGCCGCACACGGCACTGCGGTGGGCTTACCAACTGACGGCGACATGGGTAATAGTGAAGTCGGTCATAATGCCCTAGGTGCAGGGCGTATTTTTGCGCAAGGCGCCAAGCTTGTGAATCAAGCCATTGACAGTGGCGCAGTGTTTGAGTCGCCAGTTTGGAAAACCGCCATTGAGCACGGCAAACAAGCTTGTCTGCACTTAATTGGCTTGCATTCTGATGGCAATGTTCACTCACATAACGATCATCTTTATGCCCTTTTAAGAGCCGCCGCCGAGCAAGGCGTGAAGTGTGCTCGAATTCATATTCTCTTAGATGGCCGCGATGTGGCCGCACGCTCTGCGCTGGACTTCATTGACGCCACCGAAGCTATCCTGGCGCAAATTAACCAGAGCTATGACACCGATTTTTGCATCGCATCTGGTGGTGGTCGCATGCAAATCACCATGGATCGCTATCAAGCTGATTGGGAAATGGTTAAACGAGGCTATGAATGCCATACTCATGGCATCGGTCAGCGATTTGATTCTGCGCGGTCTGCAGTGCAAGCGCTATACGAGAGTAGCGGCAAAGACGACCAATACTTGCCACAGTTTGTAATCGAACGTGATGGCCAGCCTGTAGGTAAAATCAATAACGGCGACGCGGTGTTATTTTTTAACTTCCGCGGTGATCGCGCCATCGAGATATCAATGGCCTACGAGCGTGATGATTTTGAATACTTCAACCGCACTGAGCACGGGCCTCACCCTGATATCTATTACGCTGGCATGTTGCAATACGATGGTGACGAATTTATCCCGCAAAACTATTTGGTCAACCCGCCCGATATCGACCGCACCATGGGCGAATATTTATGTGCCGAAGGAGTTAAGTCATTCGCGATTAGCGAAACCCAAAAATATGGGCATGTCACCTTCTTTTGGAATGGCAACCGATCGGGTTATTTAGATGAGTCCTTAGAAACGTATATCGAAATTCCATCCGATAATATCGAATTCAATCTAGCGCCGGCCATGAAGGCAAGAGAGATTACCGAGCAAACCATCAAACTGATCGAATCAGGTGAATACCGATTTGGCCGTTTGAATATTGCCAATGGCGACATGGTAGGTCACACCGGCGATATGGATGCAGCAATTACCGCCATGGAACTCGTTGATGAATGTCTGGCTAAATTGATCGACTGCATTAAGCAGAACAAGGGCGTACTGTTGTTTACTGCTGATCATGGCAACGCCGATATTATGTATACCGAAAAAAATGGTGTTCGCACGCCCAAGACCAGTCATACGCTAAGCCCGGTACCATTCGCGATTGTCGATGCGCAATACAATGGTGAGTACGAGATTGCACCACCGAGTGATGCTGGCCTGACGCATATTGCTGCGACAGCGCTCAATCTACTAGGCTTCACTGAGCCAGAAGATTACCAACCCAGTCTAATCAAGTTTACAGATAACGTTTAGGTAGCGCTCAGATAGCGTTTTAAAAAGATGAGCAATAAAATCATCCATCAAGGTAATTTAATTGCTTTGCATAAGGAGAGAGTAGAACTAGACGATGAGCGCTACACTTATTTCGATATCGTCAAACACCCTGGTGGCGCAGTGATCGCCGCCATCAATTCTAATAAGGAGATATGCATGCTCAAGCAATGGCGGCATGCTGTGCAAGAACATATCTGGGAACTCCCCGCTGGTTGCCTGGAAGCGAATGAAACCCCACTCAATACCGCCATAAGAGAGTTAGAAGAAGAAGCCGGTGTTAAAGCTAACGTCTGGCGGGAGCTCGGCCGAATCATCCCCAGCCCCGGCTTTAGCAACGAGGTCTTATATTTGTTCGCTGCCACTGAGTTGTCTCCGGGCAGAGTAAATTTAGATGACGCTGAGAAGCTCGAAGCCCATTGGCTGCCGCTCGATAAAGCGATGTCTATGGCACGCGATGGCACTATCGAAGATGCTAAAACATTGGCTTTGCTGTTGCGTTTATAAAACAAAAAACAGCGCAAAATTCATCATCATGTTGGCAGATATTGAGCCGGGAATCTCGTAGTTATTCAGCCAAAAAGAAAGGAATTTCAGCGAGCATTCTTATAAGAACCAAAGCGTAAATCCAATTCCGGCAACAAAGCTGCTTAAAACGAGCAAGCCGACCATCATCGGTGGTAGCACAACATGCTTATCTTTACGCTCGTACTGTTCGGTTGAAATGATTAGCTCACTGGCCTCGATTTCAAATACTGAAGCATAGGCAGCGACGGTTTCATTTGATGCAACGCCATCTCGCTCAACGCGTTGAATCGTTCGCATACTGACATCACAGAGTTGTGCCAGATGCTGTTGCGTCCAATTCCGAGAGCGCCGCAGCGCTCTCAGTTTATTTGAATTAACTAACATGAATACGCGCTTCCTATAGGCCTAGCATGCCGCTCAACAAGCGTATAGCGACAACAATAAGCACACCAACTATGCCAGCACCTAATACAATATGAATGATCTCCTTTAGGCTAAGCTTGCCGTACATGTCATCTAACTTGGTATCGACCTCTTGGCCGTCAACGCTAAGCGTTAGCTGCTGCGAATAACTTATTAGATTAGTCACTTTGCTGCTTATTTTGTAGGTTTTCCCTTGGTGTAGAAACCAACCACTGGAGCGAATCATCAGGGTCCAATCCCAACCTTGATACGCCAAATCGCCATTCAGGTAAACACGTACTCGGCCTAGCCAGGCCTCATTTACGAATACAATTTCATCGCCTTCATGTTCAAAAACGACGCGACAGGAACTCAGGTCGTAAGCGATCAAGCTTTTGAAGCTTTCTATGGTGTTTTGTAGCAAAGGGTACTTGGTATCAGAATTTGTCATGGTGTTAACCTCGTTTATTACTAGGAGGCTTTAGTAAATCTTCTTAGCAAATTTATATCGACGACTATGACACGACTGTCGCTCTTTGGTCGACGACACTAATATGACAAACGGCTGACAGGTGCAGATTGCCGCCCACCCTTGCCCGCTAAATCTTTGATATGTCGAGCTTTTTTAGTAGCAATATATTTTTATCTAGAGCACCTCTATGTGCTCGTACGAATTCTCGCCCACTATTACCCATATCGCCTTTAAGCTTTGAATTGGACAGAATTTCAGCGATCGCCGAACTCAACTCATGACCATCGGCAACTTGTTTGCCAGCCCCTTGCTGGATTGCCCAGCGACTAATATCTGGGAAGTTAAACATGTGCGAACCAAACACCACTGGGACACCCAGGGCGCAAGGCTCTAAGATATTTTGCCCACCAAGCGGTGCTAAGCTCCCACCGACGAAGGCGATATCGGCCGCTGCATACATCAACGATAACTCGCCCATGGTATCACCGAGGTAAACATCGATCCGATCGCCTAGCTCTTGCCCCTGATGCTCGGTACGACGCACTAATTCAAAGCCCTCGTTGGAAACTTGCTTAGCCACGACATCGAAGCGTTCCGGATGCCGCGGCACAATCACCAATAACAGCTCAGCAAATTGGCGCTTGAGAGTTTGGTAACTTTCGAGAATCGTTGCTTCTTCATTATCTCGGGTACTGCCTGCGATCCAAACCAATCTTTGGCGGCCAAGTTGTTGACGAAGTTCGTCAGCTCTTTCCAGTAAATCTGCATCTATGGAAACATCAAACTTAATGCTTCCCGTTTGCGTAATACGGTTCTCATCGACACCGAGCGCGATCAAATGGCGCCTATCTTGTTCGCCCTGTACCGCAAAATGATCGATCTGCCTGAGTGTTTGGCTTACCCAATTCCCAAACCGCGCATAGCTTTTATATGACTTTTCAGACAAACGAACATTGATATAAATCAAGCGACTGCCAGCGCGCTTTACTGATGCAATCATATTGGGCCAGATCTCAGTTTCCATTACTAAGACCGTTTTGGCTGAAATCGTGTTCGCAAAGCGCCTCATTGCCCAAGCCAAATCGTAGGGGAAGTAACAATGCGCCACTTTCTCCTGCAATTGCATTTTTACCATCGCCGAGCCTGTTGGCGTAGTCGTTGTCACCAGGATGTTTAGTTTTGGGTTGATGCTCAATAAAGATTCGACCAAGGGCGCGGCAGCACGCGCCTCGCCAACCGATACCGCGTGAATCCAAAAATCATACGGTGCTTTGCTAGCGACCTCGGCCGGCACCATGCCAAATCGCTCGCGCCAGCGACGCCGATATTCAGGGTTTCGAAAACCGCGAAAAAATAAGCCGATTAAGCCAAACGGAATCGCGATATTTAATGCAATCCGATAGAACCAATTCATGCCAGCCAATCGCGTGGAGTGATGAAATCAGCAAGTAATCGAGCTTCCTCACTGCCCTCTTCCGGCTCAGCTCGATATGCCCAAGCTACTTTAGGCGGCATTGACATGAGAATAGACTCAGTCCGCCCACCAGATTGCAAACCAAACAAAGTGCCACGATCCTGCACTAAATTGAATTCCACATAGCGCCCACGTCGTAACAACTGCCATTGTCGCTGGGCATCGCCAAACGCCATTTGATAGCGCTTTTCAAGGATTGGTAAATAGGCCAGAAGATAGTGATCGCCAACGCTTTGCATTAAGGCAAAACTTTGCTCAAAACCTGGTTCATTGTAGTCATCAAAAAATAAACCTCCAACCCCACGTTGTTCTTTTCGATGAGGCAAATAAAAGTAGTCATCACAGGCTTGCTTGAAACTTGCATACAAGTCATTTCCAAAAGGCCGGCAAGCTGCAGCAGCGGTTTTATGCCAGTGCATGGCGTCTTCTTTAAAACCATAATATGGTGTGAGGTCGAAACCACCTCCGAACCACCAAACTGGGTTTTCGGAATTCGCACCAGCAACAAAAAACCGCACATTCATGTGCGAAGTCGGCGCATAAGGATTTTGCGGATGAATAACCAGCGAAACTCCCATTGCTTCAAAGGGTTTGCCAGTCAATTCCGGGCGTTTCTGACTTGCCGCGGGCGGTAATTGATCACCTTTAACATGCGAAAAACTAACGCCGCCTTTTTCGATCACCTGACCGTCACTCAGAACTCGCGTTCTGCCGCCACCACCACTATGGTGTTGCCAGGCATCTTCAATAAACGGTGAACCGTCAATCGAACTTAAGGCATCGCAGATACGATTCTGCAATTGGGTAAGATAGTCCGCGACCTGCTCTAGCATCTCTAACGTAAGACCTCGCCAGTAATGGAATCTCGGATAGTCGACGCCTGACCGATGCCACCATCAATCGGCAAGCATACGATAAAGTCGACTTCGGCCTGCATTTCAGCTTCGACTTCCGCGGCAGTAAGCAAGCTCGGTTGTCCGTGTCTATTTGCGCTGGTGGAGACCAGGGCGTGACCAAATTGCGTGCATAGGTCACGACAAAAATTATGCCCGGGGATACGCATAGCAATCGTCAAATGGTGTCCACGCACCAAATTTGAAACCGAATCTTTAGCTGGTAGTAGCCAGGTGTTTGGCCCTGGCCAGGAATCTAAAATTTCGTCACGCATATCCAGATCATCAAGCTCTGCATACTCGCCGATTTGCGCATGATTGGCTGCAATTAAAATTAAACCTTGCTCAGCCTGACGCTGTTTGATGTTGAGGATACGTTTAATTGCTTGTGAGTTGCGGGGGTCACAACCAAGGCCAAAGCAATACTCGGTAGGATAAGCTATCACGCCGCCAGCGTTTAAAACCTCGGCGGCGTGACTAAGTTGGTCTTGAATATCCAAGCCCTTAAATTAGCCTTCGCGAAAGGCGCTAAGGCTAAGCGCGCCCTAACTTCTCTTGAAGTGCAGCATCTTTAGCGATGACGGCTTCGGCATTTTTCTGACGCTCGTCTTTAACGCGCGCGGCTACGTCATCATCGCCAACGCCGATGATTTGCGCAGCTAAGTACGCCGCATTTTTAGCGCCGGCTTTACCAATTGCCACAGTTGCTACTGGCACACCACCTGGCATCATGACAGTAGACAAAAGAGAATCTTGCCCTTTCAATGGGCCACCATCGATTGGTACACCAATTACCGGGCGAGTAGTAATACCTGCAACCGCGCCAGCCAAGTGAGCGGCCAGACCAGCGGCACAAATAAAGACTCGACAGCCACGCTGTTCAGCGGTGGTGACGTATTCATGAGTGGCAGCCGGCGTGCGATGCGCCGATGTGACTTTTACTTCCCAGTCAATACCGAGTGAATCCAATACCTCTAATGTGCTTTGCATTACCGGCAAATCAGAGTCCGAACCCATTAATACTGCGACGAATACCTTAGACATAAATCAGAAAAAAGTTAGGAATTAAACTGACCGCGTAGTGTACTGATTTGTGGCTCACAACTCTATCGTTGAAGCAACGAAAGTTGCGATGAAAGTAGCGACAAAAGAACAAGCAAAAGCAGCCGAAAACCGCTCTTCTCAGACATGTCTTACTCAGGCAAATTCAATTTCCAATCGAATTGATATTTGATACCACCGGATTCAACCGCACCCAATGTCTCGGCCAGCTCGCTGTCGATGTTCTCAAGAATATAGCTGCGAACACGATCATCGGATTCACCGAAGTCAGAGGAATACCAATCGAAGATTCTTGAAATGGTCAGCCTGCCATTCTCTAACTTAACCGTGCGTTCGTGATTCAAATAGTCAGCCTGAGCTTGCGCTAATTGATCTTCAATCTGTGTACCCAAAAAAACCTGTGGCTGCAAATTAGGGCATGACATACATGCCGCAGACATCGCGAAGTGCACTCGAGGGTCGGCGTAGATTGGGCGTAAAATGCCATGCTCGATGTCGTCAAAACTGAGCCGCTGACCTGCAATATCTAACACCTTGCGACGCCATGGGCCGGCTGTAAAAGCGCCTGCTCGCAGATCACGCACAGAATCAATATTACTGTTTTGCACACCACCGATTATCAGGCGAACCAAACTGGCATTAAAAGCATTTATCCAGTACGCCATCGCCTCATTGCGATTGAGCTGACGCGGGTCTATGCTTTGTAGATAATCAAGATAGCTATCGAGTTTGCCTTTGTCCGTGCTAGACACCGCTTCATAATCAAATCGAAAGACACCCGACTCATGTTCCGAATCAAGATAGCTGTCAATGATCACCTGCCAAGGGCTATGATTGACCACCATAACACTCCCTGCTTCATGATCGTTCCAATAGTCGATCTGCTCCGCTTTAGGCGCAGCTTGCAGTGACGTTGAATAAAGACAAATGAAATAAACAGCCAAAAGACCCACGAGCCAAGTAATGACTCGCGACGAAAAAAGACGATACGCGATGCTCATAAAACCCAAGACCAAAACAGATTCTTGTTTATTAAAAGCTAAGGTCATGGCAAGCGATTTCAGCCCGATGCCCGCCCTAAGCCCCCTCAATAGGGCTCAGTCTATTCTATACGCTGCACTTTAAGTGCAAGTATTAAAATAAGTAATAGTACAAGCTTATTGAAGATCCCCAACCGTTAGGCAGAGTTATCATGAAGCCGAACTATTCCAAACCCTAAAGTCATAATAGACATTTCACTCGATAAATAAAGTAAATTTAGGCTATTTTGAGCTTTTTACCTCATTGAGAGACCAATCGTAGTCGAATGAAACTTGGTACTCAGCGCCTGAATCGAAGTCGATATCATCAGCCACATAATCGCCAAGATACTCATTAATCTCTGCCTGATTGCTACCAAAGTCACTGCCATACCAATCAAAAATACTCGATAGACGCAAGGCATCACCTTGTAAATCGAAGCCACGCGGATGACCAATAAAATCATTGGTCGCGATTTCCAGCAATTCTTCAGTATTCGCTGCGGTGAATGCTCTTGGCATCAAATTCGGACAACCAATACTGGCACAATTCACAGCAAAGTGAATACGAGGCTCATCCCAAATTGGCCGCAAAATACGATGCTCAATATCGTTTAGGCTTAATTTCTGACCAACAATTTCGACAAAGTTTTTATCCCATGGGCCAAAGGGTGATGATAAAAAGCGAATGCTTCGAATACTTTTCACCGGATACTCTTCCAACACCACTTCTATTGTGAGTGCGTTATACATATTGACCCAATAAGCAAACTGCTCTGCTTTGCTTAACTCGCGTGGGTCGATATTCTGTAAGTCTTCTAAATAGCTTTGTAAGACTTGACGATCTTCGGTGCTAACCCCTTGGTAATCAAACAGGTTCACACCACCATCGTCACTGGCAACCAGATACTCAGCGAGCACACTTTGCCACTTAGCGTGGGATACTTCTTGCGTGCTTGTTTCATCGCTGGCGTCCCAGAATTTAAGCAACTTTGAATCAGGCGCGGCATTACTAGCCGATGAAATAAACATCAAAAAAACAAATAAAAAACCAAATCGGATACGCATAATCTTTCTCTAAAATAAGTACTAAAACTTAGCCACGTCGCCAAGCGTGAAATTTTTCAACCCAGCGCAACAAACCATGAGGTTGGTTAGCACGCTTCCAGTTGCCTGCCACGAATTTATTCGCCTCGGCCAGACTTGGGTATAAATGAATGGTGCCCAGAATCTTGTTCAAGCCTAAGTTGTATTTCATAGCCAAAACATATTCGGCGATCAAATCCCCGGCATGGTGCCCAACAATGGTGACGCCCAAGACTGTATCTTTGCCTTTGGGAGTAATCACTTTGACAAAACCATGCGCTTCGCCATCAGCGATCGCGCGATCTAAGTCATCGATACCATAGCGCGTGACTTCATAGTCGAGACCTTTTTCTTTGGCCTCGCTTTCGTTAATCCCAACTCTGGCTACTTCTGGCATAGTGAAGGTTGCCCACGGAATAACGCGATAATCAACTTTGAACTTCTTAATAAAACCGAATAAGGCATTAACTGTGGCATACCAGGCCTGGTGAGACGCGGTATGCGTAAATTGATAAGGCCCGGCAATATCACCGCAGGCAAAAATATTCGGCACGGCGGTACGCAAGTACTCGTCGGTTTCAATGGTGCCATTGCGGCGCAATTTAATACCTAAGCTTTCCAGGTTCATACCATCGCTATTGGCTTTGCGGCCAACCGCTACCAAAATGGCATCAAACGGAATCTCAACAAGGCCGTCATCGGTTTCACAATGCAAGACTTTGTCGCCACCGTCTTGTGTGACTTTGACCGCTTTGTGATTCAAACGCACATCAATGCCATCATTGATAAAGGTCTCAGTGATGACTCCGGCAACGTCGTCATCTTCACGCCCCATAAGCTGCCCCATCATCTCGACCTGCGTGACCTTGGAACCGAGTTTGGCAAATGCCTGGCTGAGTTCGCAGCCAATTGGGCCACCACCTAACACCACTAAGCGCTTTGGTTGCTCACGCAAATCCCAAATATTATCGGAAGTGAGATAGTCAACTTGATCCAAACCTTCAATCGGCGGCACAAAGGGGCGCGCGCCAGCGGCGATAATAATGCTCTTAGTAGAAATTTGCCGATCACCAACTTTGACTGTATGTGGGTCAACAATCTCCGCTTCGCCCATAACGCATTCCACACCGAGGTCAGTAAAACGCTCAACTGAATCGTGTGGCTCAATGGTTTTAACCACGTCTTGCACGCGCTCCATAATCTTGCTGAATACTGGCGTAACCGGGACTTCTTCGAGCCCAAACTCATCAGCGCGTTTCATGTAGTTGGCCATTTTGGCAGAACGCAATAAAGCTTTACTCGGCACACAACCGGTGTTCAAACAATCGCCGCCCATTTTATGACGCTCGATTAGTATCACCTTTGATTTAACCGCCGCGGCTATCAGCGAGGCAACCAAGCCACCAGAACCAGCGCCAATGACCACTATATTTGCTTCGTACTTGGCCATTAGGCGCTCTCCTCAACCGCTTTGCGTGAACGTATGAAATTTAATAGATATTTTGAGGCAATCGGAAGAATCCCCAAAGCAATAAACGAGGCCAACAAAGTTGGCGAGGCGATATCGCCAAGTGAATCAATGTTAGCTAATTCTTTACCCGCATTAACGTAGACAATCGTGCCAAGCAACATGCCTAACTGGCTAGCCCAAAAGAACGTCCAGGTTTTAATTTTGGTTAAGCCCAATAAAGAGTTCAGCATAACAAATGGAAAAATAGGCACCAGTCGAAGCCCGAAGACATAGAATGCGCCTTCGCGCTCGATACCATCTTGTAACTTGGCCAGACGATCTCCGAATTTGGATTCTACTGCATCACGAAACAAAAATCGCGAGACTAAAAATGCAATCGTTGCACCAATAGTACTAGCAAAGGAGACCACAATGGATCCAACCAGCGTTCCGAAAATCGCACCACCTAAAACGGTTAATGGTGTGGCGAAAGGTAAGGAAGCACCCGTCATTAAGATATAAACAGCAGCAAAAATTAGAATTACGACAATTGGGTTCTGCTGGTAATACTGATTAAAAGTGCTTTGTTGTTGCTTGAAATATTCGAGTGATACATATTGACCAAGATCGAATATGAAAAATGCCGCAACTAGAGCGACCACCACGGCGGCTATAATAATCTTTGCTTTCATACTAGACTCTAAAGGTGTGGGTAGTTTGTTTTTTGGCTTACTTGCACAAGACCTTATCGCGAGACAAAACATTTCGCCAAAAACGATAAATAATCGCTTTATGATAGACGATTTTGACAATCAAGATTTGGGTTTGGTGTTACAAAAGAACATCGTTTCCATCGAGTTCTTACCGAGTTTAGGAAAAAAAGAGGTGCACCTTTGGTGCATCCCTCTCGAGCTAGACAGCCATCAGGCCAAGCAGGCCAAGAACCTACTGAGCCAGCACCAAAGAGACAAATTCGAAAGAAGAAACTCAGAAAAATTGAAAAATGCCTATCTGGCTAGCCGTTTCTATTTGAGTTCACTATTAGCAGCCTACGCTAAAACCCCGATCGACCAGTTAAAATTGCAATACAGTCGGCTTAACAAGCCCTTTATTGTGACTGAGAACCGCCTGCAATTTAATTTTACCGACACGTTCATCGACCAAGATCAAGCGGTTGGCCTTTACGCCTTTACGTTGGAAAAACAAATTGGGGTTGATGTCGAATCCATCCACCGACAAGGAGATTTCACTAAAATATTAGCGCGGCGATTTTCAGATGCCGAAATCGCCAGGGTCGAAACCGAGCAAAACTTGCGTAAACCAAACTTTCTTAAATATTGGACTCGCAAAGAGGCATTCGGCAAAGCACGTGGGCTAGGGATCAATTTCACGATGCGTGAACACGATTTCTCTAATGCTCAACATCGCTTTGCATATCAATGCGATGACGAGAGTAACTGGTTGTTTCAGCAGATTCAGTTAGAGCCCGATTTGATTGCCTGCGTTGTGCGCGAATCTGATCAGGCTTTTGAATGCAAACTATTTACTCTAAACCAGGCTTAGAGCAAGCCCAATCTACTTAAGCCAGGCGCGCGCTCGATTGAACCAAATTCCATAGTACTCATGTAAGGCACGAGTACTCAGGTCAATCGAACTTGATGAAGGCAGCCAACGAGTCCAGCTTGGGCGTTTTTCGTACCTGACTAACACATCGGCCGATGCGGGCGTAATTTGTAAAGGCAAGCTGGCAAACAACTCCATAGATCGAGGCATATGCAGAGCCGAAGTAACCAACAAGATTGATCGCACTTTTCGCCGCTCAAGCAAGACCGCAATATTGTCTCGATTTTGCTCAGTCGTACGGCTTTGCGCCTCAACCACTATCGCTCTTTCTGGTACCCCCCACTTGCTTAATAGTTGCTTGGCATACACGGCTTCACCTAACAAATCAGTTTGAGCATAAGCATTTCCTGCCGCAATAAAAATCTGCTTTGCCTTGCCAGCTCGATAAAGCTGCGTGGCGTACCAATAACGGTCTGATCTGGCTCCTAATTGAACCTCAGATGCTGGCGAGCTTGGTAATCGCAAACCTCCTCCTAATATAACAATGGCATCATGCTGGGAGTAATGAGCCATATTTTTTTGCGGATATTGTCGTTCCAGACTTTTCGCCAAAGTATTGGCAAGCCAGGGGTTCGATGAGCCAACAAAAACAAGGAAAAAGCACCAGGCTGATATCGCTCTAATTCGATCCCAATCAAAGAGGCGGCCTAGGAAATATAAAATACCCAGCCAGACCATCGCCCCAACCGGGTAAATCAGGGCAGAAAGTAATTTAACTAGTGAAACAGCATCCATTAGTTGTATTTGAACTTGGCATATTGCTTGCTCGCGCATTGTACTACCGCCAGCTCGTGTAATTAAGATAAGCTTCTGTAATAGTGCGATGAAAGCCTAAATTGACTGTTTGAAGACTAGCCACGATGGTACGATACGCAGGTTTCTAATTGTGCGACTTCACTATGGATTTATTCTCTTTCGCCGATGGCCGAGAAGGTTATTACGGTGACTATGGCGGCACTTTTTTGCCGGAAATTTTGCACACAACGATTGAGTCATTAAAGACCGAGTTTCGTGCTGCAAAAGAGGATCCTCAGTTTTGGCAAGAATTTGTCGAGCTGATGCAATCCTATTCTGGTCGGCCGACTCCGGTTACACATCTGGCGAATTTGTCGCAAACCTTGGGTGGTGCGCAAATCTATATCAAACGCGAAGATCTAAACCACACCGGATCGCACAAGATCAACAATGTGATGGGCCAGGGCCTGCTGGTAAAACGCATGGGCAAAGACCGTGTGATTGCCGAGACTGGTGCTGGTCAGCACGGCTATGCAACCGCCACTATGGCGGCACGCTTTGGTTTTAAGAGCAAGATATATATGGGCGCAGTTGACGTCGCCCGCCAGCGTCCAAATGTGTTTTGGATGGAAAACATGGGTTCTGAAGTGATTGCGGTGACTGATGGTCAGCAAACCCTGAAAGACGCCATCAACGAATGTTTGCGCGACTGGGTAACCAATATGGATTCTACCCACTACGTACTGGGTACAGCTTGCGGCCCGCATCCTTTTCCTGAAATGGTAAGTTGGTTCCAGTCGATTATCGGTCGCGAAGCTCGAACGCAAATGCTCGAAACCGCCGGTGGCCTGCCCGACCGAATCTTCGCTTGCGTTGGCGGCGGCTCTAATGCCATTGGTTTGTTTCAAGGCTTTATGGATGACCAAGCAGTACAATTAGTCGGCTGTGAGGCTGGTGGCTTTGGACCAGGCAAAGGCAATCATGCCGCGCGGCTGGCCTATAAAGATGCTTCAGTTGGTGTAGCCCAAGGCATGAAAACCTATTTCCTGCAAAACGACGATGGCAATATGCTCGAAACTCATTCGGTGGCTGCTGGCCTAGATTATATCGGCGTTAACCCCATCTTGGTGCATCTCTGGGAACAGCAGCGTGTGCGTTTTGAAGCGGTAACTGATCAGGAAGTCACCGAAGCCTTGAAGATGTCAATGCGTACCGAAGGTGTGATTCCTGCGCTGGAAAGCGCCCATGGGTTTGCACAAGCCATCAAAGAAGCACAAACCATGCGTAGCGACGAACGCATCTTGATCAATATGTCTGGTCGAGGTGACAAAGACATATTTACCATTGCGGATGCACTCGATGATGCCCATTGGAAGCACTTTATTCGACAAAAGGCAGATCAATATGGCGCTGAATAATTATTTGGCGGAGCGCCGCCAACATCCAGTTAATCAAACGCGCAGTGCCATGATCATGACGCATGTGGTCTGCGGCTATCCATCCTTCGAAGCGAATTGGCAGGCGCTGGAGGTAATGCAAGAATTCAATGTTGACCTGGTTGAGTTGCAATTCCCATTTTCAGAACCCTCTGCTGACGGGCCTTTATTCGTTAAAGCCAATCAACAAGCTATCGACCAGGGCGTACACGTTCAGGATTGCTTTGAGTTTATGCATAAGGTAAGCGATCACTTCGACTTTAAAGTGGTGATGATGGGCTACTACAACACCGTATATAAAACTGGTCATCGCGAATTTCTGGAGCAACTAAAAGCGGCTGGAGCTTACGGTTTTATTCTGCCAGACTTGCCTGTTGAAGAAGCCAGAGAACTGCATGATATTGCCCAGCAATTGCAATTAGCGCCGATTGTATTAATGACCCCGACCAATAGTGATCAACGTCTGCAACAGCTCGCAGCCGCGGCTGATGGCTTTATCTATACCGTTGCTCGTAAAGGTGTGACCGGTAGCGAAACCGATATGAACCGCGATGTGTCTGCGTTTATTCAGCGATGTCGAGAGCTAACCGACTTACCATTAGCAATCGGCTTTGGCGTTAGTAGCGCACAGGATATTGAGTTTATTGGCACTCACGCTGATATCGCAGTTATTGGCACAGCGGCTTTAAAAGCCTGGGAAGCCAACGGCGAAAGCGGATTGCGAGAATTCTTCCGGCAGTTATTGCCTAATCAGTAAGAGCCACTTACTCACCTAAGTTGAGCGATTTCGAAAAAAGCCCATTTTTTTTGAATTTTTTAGTAATAGGCTGGCCTGTCATCAGTTCTTTATTATTGAACAACATTAAAAGATGACATTTAGGTGCCCAGGCGCCTTTGACCAGCTACTAGACTCAGCACAATACCCCCGCATATCCCCGTTTTTCAGGCTTGCCCTGAAGTGTTCCCTGAGCTGGGTCAAGTAGGGAAAAGCCAGATTCAAAATCATGTTTGATCTGGCTTTTTTTTATTCATAGCTAGTGTTTACTGACCTTCGCCCAGAATTTCAAAGTGTTAATTAAAGTAAAAGTCTGCGAAAGCGGTAGTGTTTAACGAATTCTCGCGCCATACTAAGTCAGCAGCGTAGCTAGTTGAGCGCTGAATAAGTATCAAAATTGCAGCGAAGTTTGCGACTGATTCTAAGGGGGTTCAATTGGTGTTTCTGACATGAAAATCCCCTCGCCCTCACGAAAAGCATGCTGCTGTCGTGATCTAAATGCGGAGGTGTAATGAAACATTGTTCTTTTTTTTGCGCTGGCTGGTGGCCATTTATTATTTTGCCACTCCTGCTGCTCGCGCTAACCCTATTTTTCAAACAGCGCCCTATCGAAGAGCTGGTTGCCGAAAACACGCGAGCCAGTCTGGCCGATGTTGGCGCCGACTGGGCTCAAGTTGAAACCTATAATCAAGGTCGCGATGTTCTACTAAGCGGGACACCACCAAATGAAGACGCGATTAAAATCGCTGAAGATGCCGCGCTATCAGCGGCCGGCGTACGCGTGGTTGAGGTTAGCACCGACCAAATTGTGCCAAGTGAACCTCTACAGGCTGTTGCCCTGAATGTCTTGGTTGACGGAGACCGAGTCACACTTGAGGGCGAAGTAGCCGATCAGGCCACAATTGATCAGTTGGTATCGCACGCAAATTCATTATACGGCGCTAGCAACGTGACGAACCGGTTAACTATTGGCGACAACATTGCAGCACTGCCCTCGATTGACAGCTTACTTACTGCGGTAAAAGACCAAGCTCCCGCTTTGCAACTCGGGCTTAACGATGGGCAGCTAACACTGCGCGGTGAAATGCCAAACCAAGCCAGCAAGCAAAGCCTGCTCTCGACGATGAGTGGATTGTTTGCTGGTCAAATTAATGATCAACTCACAGTGGCCGCGCCCACACCACCACCGCCTCCACCAACCGTTGAAAAAGATGTGTGTGAAGATCTTATCGCTGAGTTGTTGGCACAAGCGAAAATTAATTTTGCCACTGGCAAGGCCACGGTTAGTCGTGACAGCTATAGCCTGTTAGAACAGATAGCCGACGTTACGAAACGTTGCGCGCAGGCCAGCTTTGAAGTCGCGGGACACACCGACAGCACAGGCAGTGCCGACTTAAATCAGCGCTTGAGCCAAGCTCGAGCGCAGGCTGTGGTTGATTACCTGGTTCAGCTTGGACTGCCTGCAGAACAATTCTCGGCCAGAGGTTATGGCCCGTCTCAGCCAGTTGGAGATAACACTACCGCTGCTGGGCGCGCACAAAATCGTCGAATTGAATTTCGACTTAAGAACTAATAAACGGGAGATAGATAATGTATTGGTTATTTTTTCAAATTTGGCTTTGGTTACTTCTTGCATTCGTGCTTGGCTGGGCGGCGCATTGGTTTTTATGCTGTCGTGGCAAAGAGCAGGAAGCACCAACCATTGAAGAAGCAAATAGTGTTTCTAAATTATCTGCAGACACCGCCGTAAGCACCGCAGCACCTGTGGTCGAAATTAGCGACGAGTGGAAACCAATGGGCTTTAGCAGCCGACCTGATCAAGTTGATGATCTTAAGCGCATCAAAGGGATCGGCGCTGTAATCGAGGAAACCTTGCACGGCCTGGGAGTCTATCAATTCAGCCAGGTCGCTGAGTGGACAGAGGACAATACCGCCTGGGTTGAGAATTTTCTCTCCTTCCCTGGCCGCATTGGTCGTGAAAACTGGATCGATCAAGCACGCACTCTTGCGGTTGGTGGCACCACTGAGTTCGCCAAACGCGTTGACAAGGGTGACGTAGAATATTAATGCAGGATCGCCTAACGCTCAAATTTGGGCGTTAGGCTACTGGAATTTAATCTTTTTCCTATTGATTGTTAACAAAGCAATCAGTTAGACTAAAGTCTGAACATCGAGGTCGCACAATGACTGTGGCCCCTACCCAACCCAATAACCCAACCATAGTTATTGCGCGGCTTCTGTGTTCATTCACTCCTTTTTTCTTTCCCTCTTCTAGTGATTTTTCAAGTTATTTCTCACTAAAGACTCGATTTTTTCGAGATAAATCATTGTTTTTATTGAGTTTCCCATCTGGCTGCGCCGAACTGCAGAAAATAACGAAATAAGCACTAGCCTCTCAAATCCCAGCGCTAAGCTGTAGATTAGCTGCAGCTGTCTTTATTAGACTAAAGTCTGATGCTAGCCATCATATCCGCGCGGATTTTGTTGCTGCCAGCGCCAATGGTCGCGCATCATCGACGCTAGATCGAACCTTGCTTGCCAGCCAAGTTGACGTTGTGAGCGTTCCGGGCTGGCATAAGATGCAGCGATATCACCGGCGCGGCGAGCAACGATGTCATAGGGTATCTCAACATCACTCGCCGCCTCAAAAGCAGCAATTACTTCGAGCACACTATAACCTTCACCGGTACCTAAGTTGTAAGGCTGACAGCCATGTTTTGAGTCAAGCGCTTGCAAGGCCTTGACATGAGCTTCGACCAAATCAACGACATGAATATAGTCACGAATGCCGGTACCATCCGGCGTCTCATAATCACCACCAAAAACTGATAAGCGCGCTAGCTTGCCAACCGCAACTTGTGCGACATAGGGTAATAAATTGTTCGGAATACCGTTCGGGTCCTCCCCTATCAAGCCGCTTTGATGAGCGCCAACCGGATTAAAGTACCTTAATAGTGCGATTTGCCAGCGATTGTCTGAGATCGCCAAATCACTGAGGATTTGTTCAATCATCAACTTCGATCGCCCATAGGGGTTGGTTGCTGACAAGGGCATGTCTTCGGTAATTGGTACCGTTTGCGGATCTCCGTATACAGTCGCAGACGAACTAAATACCAGCGAAAAACACTTGGCCTCGGACATTGCTTCGGTTAGCGCTAAGGTTCCAGCAACATTGTTTGCATAATATCGCTGAGCTTCTCGCACTGATTCGCCTACTGCCTTCAAGCCTGCGAAATGAATCACATGATCTATTTGGTAATCGCTGAAGAGTTTCTTGAGTGCCCGTTTATCTTGCAGGTCCGCTTCGACAAAGCGCGGCTTTGTACCGGTGATCTGTTCTATTCTATCGATCACCACCGCCTTACTATTGCTCAGATTATCAAGCAATAACGGCGTGAAACCCTGTTCGATCAATGTGACCACCGCGTGACTCGCGATATAACCAGTACCACCAGTGACAAGCACATGGCTCATGATTCATTCCTCAAAATTGATTGTTACACTTCGCTCGGGCAACCGCATTCTAATGAGTCTGTGTTACCATTCCAAGTGTGTCAGAGCGCTTCTTTGGCAGGGCTAATAATACCGATAAATGCACCTAAGGGAATCGAAATAAATCCAACTAGCTTGCAAAGCAAATGCCCTCAATCTGCTTTTTTGCTTAAATAAAATTAACCACGCCATGAACCAGCAAAACGACTCGCTAATTAATTGAGGTATCTGCGTTAAATGTATCAATTATTTCGAGATCGACCATGGGTGGTGCTATTAATCGTTGCGGCCAATATCGCTCTCTCGGTCTGGGCAATACGCTTAGACCCTGTGATCAATAATGATGGCGTCACTTTTTTAGGGCTGGCGCAATGGATTCTTGCAGGCAATTGGCAAGCCGCTTTCGATTACTACAACTGGCCATTTTATTCCATTTTCATCGCCGCAGTTGCGTCTATCACATCTTTGAGTATCGAACACTCAGCACACCTGCTCAATAGCCTGTTTATTATCTCCTTGAGCTGGGCCTTTGTCAGCATTGTTGCCGAACTTAGTGACAATAATCGTCGCATCATTGTTATTGCGATTATTGTGATCTTATTCTTTCCGAGCATTACCAAATATCGTGCATTTATTATCCGCGACTTTGCCTACCTTAGTTGTTATTTGTGGTCGTTGTACTTCTTAATTCGCTTTTGCCGAACGCCAAACAAATTGCTTTTCGGCCTGTGGCTAGTTTTCGCCGTTCTAAGCTGTCTATTTCGATTTGAAGGCATCGCTTTCATATTACTTGCGCCTTATTTTCTTTTGCTATTTACCACGCCGAAAATGGCCTCACAACGTGGCAAGCTTGCCTTGGTCTCGGTCGGCCTGTTATCAGTCTCACTAGGCTTGCTGTATTGGTATATCAACGACAAATATGCACCGATGATTAATCGCGCACAGCTACAGGGCGATCAAATCAATAGCTTTGTCGATTTGTTTATCGCCAACACTCAGGAAAAGCTCGGCGGCAAAGACATGAGCGTTTGGAATTACCTTGGCGTAATTGCTCAAAATATTGGCAATGTGTGTTACGAGTTATTTCGTCGCATGGGCGTGTTTTATTTGTTATTCGCCATCTTTGCATACTACAAAAAATTAGGGCTTCAAGAGCAGTTAACGCGCCGAATTTGGCTGGTGTATGTATTCGCAAATCTCGCCATGTTAATGGTGTTCGGCCTTTACAACACCTTCTTAGCCAGTCGTTACACCATGGCAACGGCCCTGACCTTATTGATACTCGCTCCGTTTGTCATCGACCTAATCTTACGCGCCTTCAAAAATATTGCCTGGTGGAAGCGGCTTAGTAGTGGTCTGGCAATTGTAGTATTAGTGTTGGTGTCTCTTGAAGGGTTGGACGTGCGCACCAATAAACATCACCTGCGAGAATCAGCAGACTGGATATCCAGCAACCTCCCACCCGAGGCCCGTATTTACAGCAATAATCGAGTGTTGATTCATTATGCCGAGCAAAGCAGCGATCAAAAGTTAGCGCACGCCTATAATAATCTACAGCTGTATTATTATTTAAACCATGGCATCTTGCGTGATTTTGACTACATGGCTCTTAGCTACAATGAAAACAGTAAGACTGAAGATGTTTATCGACAAACTTTGGGATTTAAGTTTGGCATGCCCGTACACATCAATAGCGGTGAAAAAGGTCAGCATGTACTGGTATTTGAGATCCCACCACGCCAAAAACCCGAATAAAACGCTCACACCAGCGGGTTAGAATCAGGGCATGAATCGCCGACAATTTATTTTTGGTGGACTTGTTGCCAGCAGCGCTTTAGGTTTCGGTGGTTATGCCTATCACCGCGGTGTTCGTGTGCCACCATTTCATTTAGAACCTCGCTCGGCTATTGAAAACAACATCCAAATTGGGTCTACTACCATGCGCAGCCAGCACTTGCTGCCGCTGCCTGATACGAATTCTAAGCAAAGCCATTGGCGAATGCTCGCGCCACAGGCAAGCCTTGAAGTTACTTGCGCTAAACGCACCACGCTTGAATTATCCTTCTCTAATGTCTCTCTAAAAGCGAAGCTGCAGGTGCAAAACGCCGATGTTGAATATCAAGGCGCAGGCACACATCAGTTAGTAAAGTTAAATATAGAAGCAGGTAAGTCAGCCATTCTGCAATGGCGTTGGCCGTCAACCGAACAGTTTCGTTTTGCCGCCATTGGCGATAGCGGAGGCGACCAGGAATTGAAATGGTGTATAGATCGTGCGCATCAGCTTGGCGCCGATTTTCTTTTACATCTAGGTGATTTCAATTATCAGGCTGGCGATTACGAGCGAGCCGTTAATTATTTCAACACAGCCCCGCTACCCGTCTATGTGAGTATTGGCAATCATGACTTTCATGAAAATGGCGGTGTATATCGACGCTTTTTAAATGAAATTGGCCCGCAGAATTCTTATTTTGATTTGGGCGGCTTTCGCTTTTTGAATCTAGACACAGCGGCAGGCTTTTTCCCTTTATCAGGCGGGAATCGAGGTCGCTTATTCACTGAGTTAAATCAACAGCAACCCCGCAATACGATTGCCTTTACTCATTGCCCTTTAGTAGATCCGGCTTCCTTAGATACGCCTGATCAGGCAACTGACCATGATGTTGGTTCAGAACGAGAACGACGCTGGCTAGCCGAGCAACTTCGGGGTATAGGTGCGTTGACACTGTTGTGTGGCCATATCCATATTCGTGATCGGCGCTCAGTTCGTGGTTTGGATCAAATAATTGTTGGCCAGGGCTTGGGACATCAAGACCTAATTGTCGGCGCAGATCATTCCAAAATCGCCATCGGCGAAGTAGACGCTCAAGGTACTCTGGCTATCGAAATGGATGATCTGGCAATGCCGATGAATCAGCATTGCCATCCACGCACTGATCCGGTGAAGAAAAGCCTGCGAGGTGGTGAGCATGACGCGCTGATTCAGTCAGTCGAGCGCGCTTGTAGCGAAAAGCCTGTAGCCAAAAGCCTGTAGCTAAAAGACGGCCTAGCGAAAACTATCGCTTCATTGAACCAAAGAATTCAGAATTAGCTTTGGTGGCTTTGAGTTTGTCTAACAAAAATTCGATCGCTTCGATCTCATTCATTGGGTGCAAAAGTTTGCGTAAGATCCAAACCTTTTGTAATTCTTCCGGATCCATCAATAGTTCTTCGCGACGCGTTGAAGACTTGTTGACTATGATCGATGGGTACACGCGCTTCTCAGCGATGCGTCTGTCCAGATGTACTTCCATGTTACCGGTACCTTTGAATTCCTCGTAAATAACTTCATCCATCTTAGAACCGGTTTCAATCAACGCGGTCGCCAATATAGTTAAGCTACCGCCTTCTTCGATATTTCTGGCGGCACCAAAAAATCGTTTAGGACGCTGCAAGGCATTGGCATCAACACCACCGGTAAGCACTTTGCCTGAAGCCGGTGCGACGGTGTTATAAGCACGAGCCAGGCGAGTAATTGAATCAAGTAAGATGACGACATCTTTTTTGTGTTCGACCAATCGTTTGGCTTTTTCGATCACCATTTCTGCGACCTGAACGTGGCGTGCAGCAGGTTCATCAAAGGTCGATGAAATTACTTCACCACGAACACTGCGCTGCATCTCGGTTACTTCTTCCGGACGCTCATCGATTAGTAACACCATTAATTCCACATCAGGATTATTGGTGGTTATCGCCTGCGCTATCTGCTGCAACATAACCGTCTTGCCACTCTTAGGCGAAGAAACAATTAGGCCACGCTGGCCTTTTCCAAGCGGTGAAATTAAATCAATTACACGGCCAGTTAAATCCTCAGAAGTCCCATTTTCTTGCTCGAGCATTAAGCGTTTATTGGGATGCAAAGGTGTGAGATTTTCGAACAATATTTTGTTACGCGCCTCTTCAGGTGAAGAACCATTAATAGTCTCGACTTTGAGTAAGGCAAAGTAACGTTCGGAATCTTTTGGTGGACGCACCAGGCCTGCAATGGTGTCGCCAGTGCGTAAATTAAAACGTCGGATTTGACTGGGCGAGACATAAATATCGTCTGGGCCTGCTAAGTAAGAGCTATCCGCTGATCGCAAGAATCCAAAACCATCCTGCAAGATCTCGACCACGCCCTCGCCTTCGATATCTTCGCCCTTCTTGGCCATCGATTTTAAGATAGTAAAGATCTGATCTTGTTTGCGCATCCGGCCCAGGCCGTCGATGTCCAATGATCGTCCTATCTCAGTTAATTCGGTTGCGGTTTTCTTTTTTAAGTCGGTTAAGGAGGCTGACATGGTGGTAACTATTTTTTAGCCCGCACGAAGAGGCGGTTTAGATGAATTTACGAATAGATAAATGCTGTTATTTTATTCGGCAATGTTCGACCTGGTAGACGTAGCTACAGATTGCGAATGATTTGTTAATAAGCTCTGTAATTATTTGACCCAAACTTACAATAATGTCTTGCTTCCCAACTCAAGAACAAAATACTGCTGATAGAACATCACCGTATGAAATTCAGGTCGCATTATGAACTCAATACGAAAAAGAAATCGGAAGAGCTAACCCGAATTAATAATCGAGATATAGCGATTGAATTTATTGGGAAAACCGATTCGTCGACTGCGAATCTGCAAAGAAGATATCACGCTCCCTGCCTATCTGTCTAGCTAAATTGCTGCCTGAATAAGCCCTCATTCAGGCAGCCTAAAACTTCACTACTTGATGTTGATTAAATGTTCTCGTCGATAAAAGCAGTAAGCTGCGATTTTGACATAGCGCCGACTTTAGTCGCCGCCACATCACCTTCTTTAAACAACATCAAAGTGGGGATACCGCGAATACCAAACTTCGGAGGCGTGGTGGGATTACTGTCTATATCCAGCTTAGCCACGGTGAGTTTTTCAGCATATTCTGCCGCAACTTCGTCCAGTATTGGCGCCAACATTTTGCATGGGCCACACCATTCTGCCCAGTAGTCAACTAACACAGGTCGATCGGCTTGCAGTACATCTGCTTCAAAGCTCGAATCAGTAATTTCAACGGTATTTTGAGACATAAGTAATTCGCCTTTTTCTTGTAGAATTACGGTATAGTGTGCGGATTATTCTGCATAATGCAAGCAGAAAAATTCTTGAATACACCTGTTTCTGGTCAAATAAATAGTATCTCCTAGAGAACAGCAACGACGCTTAAGCATGGCCACTACATCGTTTACAAATGATCTAATAAAAGGTTTCTCGCAAGCCTGATTCAATTCCGATGTTTATACCCATAGCGATGGTAACTAGAAAGCCCTTAGCGATAGTTATTAAAAAATCGCCCCTATTTTTTATCTCTCAGCAAATATGCTGTTAATCCAATGACAAACACACATTTAAGCGAAACTCGTTTCTGCGAATTAGACGTCCATGAAAAAGTGCAAGCGGGCATTGCTCAAGCTGGCTTTGAGTTTTGCACTCCGATTCAAGCGATGACGTTACCGCTCGCTTTACAAGGCAAAGACATCAGCGGCCAGGCTCAAACTGGCACAGGCAAAACAGCGGCCTTTTTGATCGCTTGTTTTCACCATTTGTTGAATCAAGAGAAAAAGACTTCTAATAAGAAAAACCCGATTCGCGCAATGGTCCTCGCTCCGACACGCGAACTGGCTATTCAGATTATGGAAGACGGCAAGCCCTTGGTCAGCCACACTGGTCTAACGCTTGGGCTAGCCTATGGCGGTACCGACTATGAAAAACAGCGCAAACAAATTGAAAGCGGCATCGATATATTGGTCGGCACTCCAGGCCGCATCATCGACTACTTCAAACAGGGCGTATTCGCTCTTGATGCCTTAGAAGTCATCATCTTAGATGAAGCTGACCGTATGTTTGATTTAGGCTTTATTGCCGACATTCGGTATTTATTCCGGGCGATGCCAAAACCTGAACAACGCTTGAACATGTTGTTTTCAGCTACCTTGTCGCATCGTGTTGCCGAGCTTGCTTATGAACACATGAGTGAGCCTGAGGTTGTCAAGATCGAGTCAGAGGTGACAGCGGATCGCATTGAAGAAATCGGTTTTATGCCCGCCAATGAAGAAAAAATACCCTTACTTTTAGGGCTCATAAAAAAGGCTGGCGATGATAAAGGCTTGGTTTTTCTTAATACCAAGCATATGGCTGAAAAAGTTGAAGCCTGGTTAAAGGCCAATGAGTTTAGGTGTGCGCTGTTATCCGGCGACGTGCCGCAGAAAAAACGAGAACGCTTGCTCAAAGATTTCAAAGAGGGCAAATGCAATATTTTAATCGCCACAGACGTGGCCGCTCGCGGGCTACACATTCCGGATGTGAATTACGTCATTAACTTTGATCTGCCCAATGACGCTGAAGATTATGTTCATCGAATCGGGCGTACAGCGCGTGCTGGAGCAAGTGGTACGGCCATGAGTCTAGTTTGCGAGACTTATGCCATGAATTTGATGGATATCGAAGTCTATATCGAACATTCGGTGCCAATCGAAAAGGACTATCAAAACTTATTGTTAACGGATGCGATCGAGCCGGATCTGTCAAACTTGCGATCAAATCGTAAAAAAGACGGTCGTAATAAACGAGATAGTAAACCTCGAGAAAAAAATGATCGTGATGGCCAGTCAAAGCCAAAGCGCCAACGCCGCGAAAAAGGCAACCCAAATCGGGTACCCAAAGACGCTCGCGGCAAGCGTCGCGACGACCAACCCTTGTCACCTGAGCAGCGTGAAGCCGCTAAGGTTGCAGCTCTGGAAAAACGCAAGCAGGCTGGCGGCAAGCCGGCGAGAATCCCTCTGCGTGGTCGTAAAGGTCATGAAGTCCCCGCTGTTGGATAGTGAGTAAAACAGATCAAACAGAAGGCTGTTTTGGCTCTGCGCTGATTCTCGGTGGCGGTGGCGCGCGCGCGGCCTATCAGGTCGGTGTTTTAAGGGCGATTGCCGACATGCTGCCAGATCACTGCAAAAACCCTTTTCCAATCATTTGCGGCACCTCGGCTGGCTCAATTAATACCGCTGCGTTAGCTTCGAACGCAGATAACTTCAAGCTCGGCATAGAAAAAATCAATCATGTTTGGGGTAATTTTGAACTGGGTCATGTTTTTTATGCCGATGGCAAAAGTTTGTTCCGACGAATTATGCGCTGGGTCTGGACTAATCTGGGCCCAGGTGATCGAGACAAGGGCCCAGGCTCTTTGCTCGACAATCAACCCTTACGAGAATTATTAGATAGCAACATTAATTTTAATAAGATCGACGAGTTGATCAATGCGGGGCAACTTAAAGCCTATTGCATAACAGCATGCAGCTATAGCTCAGGTGAATCGACGACATTTTTTGATGGCCATCCGCAAATTCAAAATTGGCAGCGCACACATCGCGAGGGCCTGCGCGAAAAAATAAACCTCGATCATTTAATGGCGTCATCGGCTATTCCGGTAGTTTTTCCGTCGGTAAAAATTGGCAACGAATATTTTGGTGACGGCTCCATGCGGCAAATTTCACCGATCAGCCCAGCTTTGCACCTTGGTGCCGAAAAGATTCTGATTATTGGGTTGCGCTTGGAAAAGAAACTAGGCAACAGTGTCAATCAGCAGCGCCGTCGCCCGACGCTAGGGCAAATCTCGGGTTATGTGCTAGACACACTGTTTCTTAACAGCTTGCAATCGGATATCGAGCGCATGGAGCGAATGAATCGCACGCTATTAGAAGGCAACAAAAACACCACTGAGAATCTCAAAGTCATTGAACATTTGGTGATTAGCCCGTCAGAAGATATCGCTACTATCGCGATGAAACATTATCTTGAATTGCCTAAGAGTTTTCGCATCGCGCTTAAATTTCTTGGCATGTCTAAAGCTAATAGTCGACGCTTTATTTCTTATCTGATGTTTACTAAAACATTTTGTCAGGAATTGATTGAGCTCGGTTATAAGGACGCCATGAACCAAGCCGATGAATTGCGAGCTTTCTTAAGCTCGAGCAACACTTCAATCAACTGAATTCAACCAACTAAATCGCTGAAAAGAGCTGCAATAGCTCTTCATTGTTGCGCCAGTTCTTGAGAAGCCTCGCTCGGTCTTTGGTGTGTGCCGCCTGCCAGCTTCGTTGTTTAGCGTGGCTTCGCGAAGCGTCTAAATCAATAAACACTAATCGACTTTGATGCCAGATTAGATTCGTTGCCTTAAGATCACCGTGGCTAAGTTTCGCTACTCGCATATTGTTAAACGCGGTTTGTATTTCGTGCAGCACCGTTTGTTGTTCAGCTGCAGAAAAGCCTTCTAAAGACGAGAGCAATTCCTGACCATCCACACACTCACTGACAAAATACGCTGTGCGCCGAAGCAGACTAAGCCTGCCCTCGAGCATAAGTAAGGGTTTGGCAACATTCAGACCAGCGCGAGCAAATTTATAACTCGAACGCCAGCTGCGACTGGCTCTGGAGCGACGCACTGCGCGATTTATGCGATGCCACTGACTTCGAGCGTTATAACGTTTGATAATAATGTGTTCGCCTTGAAACTCCACTTGGGCGACCGTGGTCGTGCGATCATCCTTGAGCGTTCGACCCGATGCAATTAACCGATCGAGTTGCTTGGCATCGAGTTGCTGGTTTTGATCAAAAGTATCCGACCTCCAGCAACGAAAACCAAGGCTCTGAACTTTATTAACAGGCTGCTCAAGCCAGTTTGCTAATTCCCTATTTGCCAATGATTACGCGCGCCTTGGACTCTTGCGGTACCGAGTCGACCACTGTTTCGTGGTCTTGCTGAAGTCGTAATTTTTTAAGCGCCAAAGCTTTACGTTTCTCCGATTCATATAATTTATCACCACGGCTTTCAACCTTGCTCCAAAACGAGAGATCATCGCGCAAAATTTCTCGTAACGGCTTACCACGATATAACTTCATGAAGCGTAATAAATCGCGTTTAGTTAAACCAATGTCTTTACTGGAATAATATAAGCCGGCGATGTCTTTAACCGCCCAGCGCTCCGGTGTTTTACGCCGCATCTGCAGGCGATGTAAATCGATCAGATAAAGTTTGCTCGCACTAGAAACCTGATCGTTGGCCTCAAAATGCGCATCGAGCAAGAAGTGGCACAAATAAAAATCACGATGATTGGCACCGTTCTCATGAATGACTCTGGCGGTCTCAACCACTTTGTTTAATATCCATCGCTTTAAACGAATTTGCTTGAGGGAGCGTGGCGGATTGTCTTTCCAGTCACGACAGAAGTCCTCTAGGCTGGTTTCAGTCGGCAGTGCTTCGGTAATAATAAAAGAATGCTTGGTCGCTGGATTACGACCGCGAATACCATAGGCCGCCACCGTCATAGTGTCGATCTCCAGATCTTTCAAACGATGCACGCCGTGCCATTCATTTAGTGCGCCTACAACTGGCGCACGCAGATAAAAAATATTCTTGAAAATTTCCGGCCAGCCAACACCAGTATGAATCTTTAGAAAATAATCTTTGCTGCCACGAGTAAAACGAAGGGTTCGCCGACCTAATGCCTCACGATAGACATTACCCTCAATATTCATTACTTGATAAAAGGAATCTTCGCCTTTTAAGGCCTGGCGTAATTCGCTATTGATATACAACGATTCATCCCGCTTTTGAGGTGGCTTGTCTTTCAGGCTAAGACGTCGCTGCGCACAGGTTTGCTCGATGTAATCCACTGCTCTTTGCGGCATCACATACAAGCTCGGATTTTGTCCGTACTTTAGGCCATTCTCTCGCCACATGGTCTTCTTGTTGGACAGCAGCATCTGATGGAGCTTGGCATTAAGCTCTTCTTGCGAGAATCGCTTGCGTAACACGTGGCCAGCCTTGGCAATCTTAATATGCGGAGCATAACCGCAAACTGGCGTCGCTAAAACTGGCAGCCCTGAGACAATTGCTTCGAGTAACACGCCGCCTGTGGTCTCGGCATAAGCCGGATGCAACAACATATCACCAGCTTTCATTAAAGCCGGCACATCTCGGCGACCACCAAGAAAATGAATATTTTGAGCAATTCCCAGGCGTTTAGCGGTGCGCTGATATAAATCTATTTTGTCCTGGCCAACCACGAACAATTTGGTTTTCATCAGTAACTCATGAGGCAAGGAAGCCATGGCCGAAATTGCGCGATCAAGGCCTTTAGTCGCAAAACCGGAGCCAATCAGTAAAACCAGATTTTCATCTTCTTTAATGCCGAGTGAGGCTCGCAAAGTCTCACGATCAGGTAGATCCTCCAGATTGCCCCAGCGGGCTTTCTCAAGAGTTGGAGGCAGGTTCAGAAATCTTGAGTCCTGAGTCAGATAATACTGCTGATAGATCAGTTTCTCACGATTCGAGAGCGATAAAATATTGGTCTTAGAAGAGGCCTCAAATACGCCACGCTCAAAACTAGAGTAATACAAAAAACGAGGCGTGAAACGATAAAAGAACGAGTGGCGTAAATAGGAGCGGCCAACATAGCAATAGTCACCACAGTAATAGATGTCCATGCCGGGAATCTTATTAAAGCCAACCACCACATCAAAGGAATGATCCTTAAGGAGCCTGCGGAGCTTGCGATGAAAACTATGAGCGCGCGTATGATTAGTCAATGCAAAGTGTTTGATAACCACCACTTCAACGCCTTGCGGCACTTCTCCATCCCAGCTACCCGTGAAAACGGTTGCTTTATGACCGCGTTCGACGCACTCACTGGCGATGCGCAGCATATCCAAGGATAAGCCACTGTACGGAAAGTGTTTATATAGGCAAAAGGCGAAGTGCATACTGGTATCTTGCGCGTAATCCAGATCAGAGTATACGCCTTATCGACGGATAAATTAATCGTCGACCCGGCAATCAGTGGCATCTGACCGATTAAGATTAGGCAATCTTTTCGTAAAGTGTTTCCCAAATTTGGGCAGCAGATAAGCCACCATTTTTATCGCTCTGGCTATAACAAGGAGGCTCAGATTGTGTATCACTTAACTTGCGACATTCTTTGGCCAAACATGGCGAACATGGGAAAGTGCTTTGCAATCGTTTTTGATTTTCGCCGAGGGCGCCGGTGAGTTCAGCGTTCGTGCTGCCATAGATCGACACACATGGTGTGCCCAAGGCCGCAGCCAGGTGTCCCAAACCAGTATCGACTGCCACCGCGCCAGCGACCTGACCGAGTCGTTCTTTGAGCTGGCTAAGCGATTGTCTCTCTAACACGCTTGTGTGTGAGTGGTTCTGCGCTAATCGTTCAGCGCGTTGACGCTCTGCTTGATTACCCCAGGGCAACTCAACCTTATAACCGTCTTCCTTGGCTAAGATGATCAGTTCCTGCCACATCGACTCTGGCAAATGCTTGCTCGGCCATGTCGTGCCGTGAAAAAACATCACTGTGGTGTAATCTCGCACAGGTTCTTTATTGAGCAAGGCGTAGTCGGGAGAGTTAATCGGCTGCGGATACTCCAGACCACCAGCCAGTAGCTGCCTTAAACGCGCTATCGCATGCTGTTCGCGAGGCACATCCACCGCTTTAGAATACAAACGTGCCGCCGGAGATTCCTTAATCGAGTTGGCACTAAAACCAATTCGCTGCCCATTGCGGTCTAGCCTGGCAAAACGCGCGAACACCGCACTTTTCATCAAGCCTTGGGCATCTATCACCACATCATAGCGTTGCCGGCGGAGCTCTCTCAGAAATCTAAAGAACTCACCGACGGTCGATAGCCTAACTTTTCGCCAGCGTCGTGTCGCGACTGGAATTACACGCACAATTCTGAAGTGCCAAGCTGGTAACTCGGCAAAGCTTTCTTCGACCATCCAGTCGATTTGAGCCTGAGGATGTACCGCGAGCAAGTCATTGATGGCTGGCATAAGATGCAGCACATCGCCCATCGAGGTTAGTTTAACAACCAAGATTTTCATCACGTCTGGCTCTCACTGAAAGCCAACACGTTTTCTGGCAATAGATCTCGCATGCAGCGGTGATGACTCAACGGGCAAGTCCTTTCAAAACAGGGGCTGCATTCAATTTCAATTTGGGCAATTGCGTGATTTGGGCTAAGCGGCGGTGTGTGCCCTGGGTCGGTCGAACCATAGATGGCGACCAGGGGTTTCTGCAACGCTGCTGCAATATGCATTAAACCAGAATCATTGGCGACGACCTTGTCAGCAAACCACATCAAATCAACCGCCTCTGGCAAAGAGGTTTGGCCAGCTAGGATATGTAGTTGATGATTACATAAGCCATCGATCTCATCACAGACCGTTTTATCTTTTTCAGAACCGAGAAGCCACACCTGCCAACCTTGCGCCAGATAATGACGAGCCACCTCAGCATAATGAGCAACTGGCCATTGTTTTGAAGCACCAAATTCGGCGCCCGGGCAAAGCACCAGCACTGGTGTGTCTTGAACCAGGCCGAGTTTGCGGCGCACGTTCTGTGCCTGTTCTGCATTCACC
>CAYVYS010000017.1:0-64814 GCA_964455815.1 uncultured Gammaproteobacteria bacterium | reverse complement strand
GAATGCCATTTTTAAAGCAGTTGTTATAAAAAATATCTGCAAAGCTGGTTGAGATAATAGTATTGAAACCATAATCAGCGATTGCCCATGGTGCATGCTCTCTGGATGATCCACAGCCAAAGTTATCTCCAACCACTAAGATCTTTGCGCCATCAAACTCCGGCTTATTCAGTTCAAAATCAGGGTTGGCTTGTGTGCCAGCATCATCCAGATAACGCCAGTCGTGAAAAAGATGCACGCCAAAACCAGTGCGTTCAACTTTCTTTAAAAATTGCTTGGCGATAATTTGGTCGGTATCAACATTGCTGCGATTCATTAGCGCGGCAATGCTGGTGTGCTTGTTGTATTTTTCCATGATTTAGGCCTCCAATTCGCGAATGTCAACAAAACGACCAGTGGCAGCCGTCGCGGCAGCCATTGAAGGCGATAGTAAGTGAGTGCGGCCCCCTTTGCCTTGTCGACCTTCAAAGTTACGGTTTGATGTTGAAGCGCATCGCTGGCCTGGCTGCAGTTGATCGCCATTCATTGCTAGGCACATTGAGCAACCCGGTTCGCGCCACTCCCATCCGGCATCAATAAAAATTTGATCCAAGCCTTCGGCTTCCGCTTGTTCTTTAACCTGATATGAGCCAGGTACCGCAATAGCGGTGACGTTGTCGGGTACGTTAGTACCTTTGGCAACTTCGGCCGCTGCCCGAAAATCTTCAATTCGCGAATTGGTGCACGAGCCAAGAAAGACATAGTCGACTGGGATGTCAGTTATTTTGGTGCCCGCTTCCAGTCCCATATAGTCGAGCGCGCTTTGGCAGGCAAGTTGTTTGCCTTCGGTTTCGAAATCGTCTGGTGAGGGTACGGTCATATCGACCGGTACTACTTGCTCTGGCGAAGTGCCCCAGGTGACCTGCGGAGCAATGTCTTCAGCTCGCAATTCAACGACTAAATCAAAATTGGCACCATCATCACTTGGTAAGGTTTTCCAATAGGCCAGAGCTTGCTCCCATTGTTCGCCTTTTGGTGCAAATTCTTTGCCCTGTAAAAAGGCATAGGTCTTTTCATCAGGTGCAACAAGGCCTGCGCGAGCACCAGATTCGATCGCCATATTGCAAAGTGTCATACGGCCTTGCATTGATAGCGCTTCAATCGCCTCACCGGCATATTCAATAACATAACCGGTGCCGCCGGCGGTACCGATTTTGCCGATAATAGCGAGTGCAATGTCTTTAGCGGTAGAGTACTTAGAAAGTTTGCCATCGACCTTAACTAACATGGTCTTGGATTTCGCTTGTGGCAAACATTGCGTTGCCATCACGTGTTCAACTTCGGAAGTGCCAATGCCGAATGCTAGCGCGCCGAAAGCACCATGGGTAGCCGTATGCGAATCGCCGCAAACCGTGGTCATACCGGGATGCACAAAACCGTGTTCCGGAACCACTACATGAATGATGCCATTGTTTGCGCTTTGCATATCGTAGAGCACCAAATTATGCTCTTTGCAGTTTTCGATCATGGTGGCGACTTGCTTGGCACCAATTGGGTCAGGCAGGTTAATTCGATCGGCCAGTTTGGTTGGCACGCAATGATCTAGCGTTGCCAGGATGCTGTGCTTGTTGCGAATAGGGCGGTTGGCTATTTTTAAGCCCTCAAAGGCTTGTGGTGAGGTGACTTCATGCATCAAATGCCGGTCAACGTACATCAATGGCGCTTGCCCTGATTCCTGGTGCACAAAATGCGCATCCCAAATTTTTTCGTACATGGTTTTGGCCATGGTTATGCTCCTAACTTGCGTTCTGCGCACACTATAACAAAGCCCATTGATTATATAAATTCATTGTTCTTATAATATTGATTCCAAATAGGAATAATAAATATAGCAAAGATAGACGTGGATATTTCAGCATTACAGGCTTTCATCGCGGTTGCTCGATATGAATCTTTCTCCAAGGCATCCGAACATTTGCATTTGACTCAGCCCGCGGTTTCTAAGCGTGTAGCAGCGCTTGAAGCAGAGCTGGGTACCATTCTTTTTAATAGAATCGCCCGCCAAGTGAGCCTTACTGAAAATGGCAAACAGTTACTAAGCAAAGCACAGGATCTAGTACAACAAGCCGAAGACTTACAGCGATACGCTGGTAATCTAACTAGCGATATTGGTGGGACTTTGTCGATAGCTGTGGCGCATCATATTGGTTTGCATCGCCTGCCACCGATTCTGAAGAATTTTTCCGAGCAATATGCACAAGTCAGGCTGGACATTCGTTTCGAGGATTCTGAGCAAGCCTTTCACGCGGTGGAGGTCGGCGATATTGAATTTGCCTTGATTACTCTGCCAAACCATGTCCCTGAATATTTACAAAGCCAGACTATATGGCGTGATGAATTGCAATTGGTAGTTAGCCCTGATCATGCTTTAGCTAAGCTTGGTATTGTCAGTGTTGAACATTTGAGTTTGTCGCCATGCGTCTTACCAAGCCCTGACACAGAGACCCATAAAATCATACGACGTGAGTTTGATCAGGCGGGCTATACACTAGACATTCAAATGCAAACCAATAATTTGGAAACCCTAAAGATGCTAACCACGGTGGGTTTGGGTTGGAGTTTATTGCCTAAAACCATGTTAGATGAGCAATTAACTCCCCTGAAGTTCGAATCCAAGTTGCATAGAAACCTCGGGTTGATCTCACATAAAAAGCGAAGCTTATCGAATGCTGCTAAGGCGTTTCGAACCTTATTGCCAACGAGGATTAACAAAAGCTGAGATATCATGTACTTAATTGAATTGCGTTTAGACTCCCGTCTTTACTGAATAGTTTTATCTAAAGCAGGCTCGACCATGAAAAAGAGTGTTCTATTATTGTTATTGAGTGTTTTACTGATTGTTTCTTCCGTTACAGCTGAGGTAAAAGCAGAAAGTATGATTTCTGTGGAGAGTTCGTACTCCGTCAAAGAAACCGCTGATCGCTTTGAAGCAATTCTTAAGGAAAAAGGCTTAACGCTATTTGCTCGAGTGGATCATCAAAAGAATGCAGCGAGCGTAGATTTGGAGATTCGGCCAACTCAGTTAATCATTTTCGGCAACCCCAAAGTTGGTACTCCGCTAATGCAATGTGCGCAAACGGTGGCCATCGATTTGCCGCAAAAAGTATTGGTGTTTGAAGACGCTGATAAAAGAGTCTGGTTGACTTATAACAACCCTGAGTATCTTGAACAACGTCATGCGATAATTGGTTGTGATGATGTTCTGGAAAAAATCTCTATGGTGTTAGCCAAGTTAAGCCAGGTAGCGACGGCGATTTAATCCAGTAATGAACACAAACTAGCGCAATCAGCGTTGAGCTGGCTCGATTTGTTTGATTTTTTCGACGAATTCGCTGATCTCATCTAGCGAGTACCAGGAGTTAATACGCTCAGAGCTAGCCGGTTGATCATTCAAACTGACACCTGTGCGATAGGCCGTTTTCGGTCTGACTGGGCGCTGACAAAAGCCGCCTCCACAATTCGGACAGACATTCTTTAAAATTTCATGTACGCATTGCTGGCAAAAGGTGCATTCGTAGGTGCAAATGTGAGCTTCGCTGCTGTCTGGTGGTAGATCTTTGTCGCACCATTCGCAATTGGGTTTTAAATTCAACATATTTTTTCGCTGACTGAGAATCGTTCTAAAAGTATTCTAGATCGGTGCCCGAAGTTTGTGTTAACTTCCCTCTGATTTTTTCTGGAGTAATACTAATGAGAATACTTCAATCCGGTGATCCAGGCCTGAGAAAAGTTTCTCAAGTCATTGATAAAAAAGAAATTGAGGCGGATAGCGTTCAAGGTTTGATTGCTCATATGCAAACAATTTTGAATGGTATTAAAGCCATCTCAGATGAAAACGGAAACGCGCTTTCAGCACCACAAGTTGGTAATTCAGTACGTTTGGTCGTGTTGCGAATTGACGGGGAATTTGTCGTGATGATTAACCCTGAACTGGAGCCGACATCAGATCAAAAATTTGCTTTTCAAGAAGAGTGCTTTAGCTTGTACCATTTGCGCGCCACGGTGCAACGACACTATGCCGTTAAGGTTGACTATTTGGATCACGCTGGCGAGAAACAAACTCGGCATTTAACTGGCGAAGAGGCGGGTTTAGTTCAACATGAGGTCGATCATTTGAACGGCATTTTGTTCACTGATTTGATTGATGAAGTGCAGGTCTCAACCATTGACGAACAATACCAAAATGAACCTCAACGTTTGCAACAATTAAAGGCAATGATGGCTTATATGAGAGGTGAAGACTAAGTGCTTTTAGTTAAATTTAAAAAGCATAAAAGCAACAAAATCAATGGTCGCCTTTGACACAATTTTGTTATATAAACACTCTAAGATTACCTAAGTTTGATTTACTTAAAAAAATAGCAGAATAAAAAGTAATCGCGCACTTATGCGCAGGAGAGAGGCCTTGTTTACTGAGCCAGGGTTAGATGTTTCGCATCAGTCTTGTGATTTGAATCAACAGGTGTTGCGCACCGACGCGGCAGGTATGCCCCTCGATTGGATTTCTTACAAGGAAGCGGTGCGTTGTTATCACGCTGGTTTGGTTTTATATAGTTGTGGTCGACAAATCTATCGTGTTCGTGGTGGTCTTAATGCGCTATCTGGTAATCGTAGCGTGATTGACGTGCACTCGATTATTGCAACGCCGTCAGAAGCGCAAAGTAAGTTTCATCATCTGCCGAGCTATGCACCGCCATTGACCAACAAGACCCTGTTTTCACGCGATGGCATGATATGTCTGTATTGTGGGAATGAATTTTCTAGAAATGATTTGTCGCGTGACCACGTAAGACCTGTATCGCAAAGCGGTGATGACAATTGGACTAATGTTGTTACCGCTTGTAAACGATGTAATAACTTCAAAGCAGGGCGCACTCCAGAGCAAGCTGGCATGCAGTTATTAGCCGTGCCTTTTAAGCCAACTCATGCTGAGTATGTGTATTTGCGGGGCAGACGAGTGTTAGCCGATCAAATGGAATTTTTAAAAGCGCATTTCCCGCGCACCAGTCCACTACGAGAACGCGTTGAAGAATTTTTACCAGATTCTCCAGAACAGAGCTTCTTTTAGGCCAACAGATCGCTTATGAGCTGCCGTCGTTTGGTAGGGCAGGCTATTGTTGCCATATTACCTTTGTCGCTGGCAGTTTTTCCCTGGGGTATTCTGACTGGAGCTTTAGCCGTTCAAGTCGGTTTTAGCCCGCTTCAAGCTCAGTTTATGTCAATGTTGGTGTTTGCTGGCGCAGCGCAGTTATCCGGTATCACTATGTTCTCACAGGCTTCAATGCCAAGCATTTTTGTTTCTACTTTTGTTATCAGTTCTCGCCACTTGTTGTACTCGGTTGTGATGCGCAGCCATATCGTTGGATTGAGTTTACCTTGGCGTTTGTCACTCGGTTTTCTGCTTACAGATGAGTCGTTTGCGGTATCCCAGGATCACACTAAAAAGACTGGGCATTTCTCAGCGGTATTTGCTCTTGCTGCAGGTCTTACCTTTTATGTTGCCTGGAATTTGGCAACCTTAATCGGGATTTTGGTGGGCGATTTATCACAAAATTTGCAGGCCCTGGGGCTGGATTTTGCCATCGTGGCGACATTTATCGCCATGACTTTTGGTGATGTGCGACAAAAGCCGGTCTTGACGGCGATATTGGTTTCGGGTTTGAGCGCGGTACTACTGCAACCTTATTTGCGTGATGCCTATATTGTGATTGCTTCAATATTGGGCATGGCGGCTGCGTACTTTATTGATGATCGGCCATTGGAGCAATTATCAAAGCCAGCATCCATATCGAATGATCAATCAGCAGATTCAGTGAGCAAGCTATGACCTGGCTGCTATTAGTTGGCATGGCGATCATTACCTTTGCGAACCGGTATTGGTTTTTAGCCCGATCGATTCGCTGGCAGCCCAGTCTTCGAGTACAACGTTTATTGGAATATTCGATATACGCTGTACTTACTGCGATCTGGGCTCCGATTGTGGTGCACGTTGAATCGGCCGATCGCCCGGCTTACCTAATTGCGGCTGCGGTAGCCGCTGCTCTCACTATAGCGAAGGTTCACAGTCTAATTACCGTGCTTATAAGTACAGCTTTATTTTTTGTATTGCACCTTGGCCTTTAGATTGGCAGGAAGTAATTAGGAGCAGATAAAATTAAGGCCTCAGAATGAGACCTTAGGAAACTTAACTTTCTCGAGATGTGATCTCGACCAGATGATAACCAAACTGGGTTTGTACTGGGCCGTGGACTTTGCCTACTTCTTCGTTGAAAACAACGCGGTCAAATTCCGGCACCATCATGCCAGGCCCAAAGCTGCCAAGTTCGCCGCCTTGTTTACCTGACGGGCATTGTGAGAATTCAGCTGCGGCGCTTTCAAAAGAAGTTTCACCAGAGTTGATTTTGGCCTGCAAATCCAGGCAGGCTTGTTCAGTTGACACCAGAATGTGTCGAGCAGAAGCTGTTGTCATTGGTCTAAAAATACTAGGAGTTTTTGCAAGGCGCGGATAATACTTACTTTGCTATCTTAATCCCAGCTACAATGCGCAAAAATCGCCGAAAATACGCCTAAAAAAGCGAGAAAACTGTCATTTTCCCAAATGAATAGCGAGGTGTATCAAGAGATGAATAGATAGATGCCAAAATCGACGTTTAAAATTATACAGATTTTAATCACTATCGCCTTGCTGGGCTTGGTGTTGCATCAGGCTGGCTTGTTCACCAAACCTGGCCAAACTCAGTTTATTGAGCTGTTGGCGACCGCAAATATCAAGTGGCTAGTTGCCTCAATTTTGCTCGGCGTTGTGGTCAACATGGTCAGCAGTTTTAAATGGTACTGCTTGATTCATTCGCAGGGAATGCAAGCCGGATTTGGTCGTGTTTTTGCCTACTATGTAGTAGGCCAGTTTTATAACTTGTTTTTGCCCACCAGTGTGGGCGGTGATGTGGTTCGCTCTTATGAGCTGGGGAAGTTTACCGGGCAACAAGCCAGGTCGTTGGCTTCGGTGTTCGTAGAGCGTTATACCGGCATGCTGACTCTGCTCGCTGTCGCTGTGGTAGCGACTTTGAGTCAACTATCTCGTTTTAATCAAGATTTTATTATCGTTAGCTTGGTCGGTTTTACGCTGGTTTTAGGTTTGATGGCATGGCTGGTTATCGATTTACGACCTTATTATGCTGTCAGCCGGTGCTTGCGCGCATGGCATAGTGGCTTTGATCGAGTGTTTGAAAAGCTGGATAAGCTCGTCGTCGCCGTTTCAAAATATGGAGATGACAAAAAGCCACTTTTAGTTGCCTTCGCTAATTCCTTGTTGTTCTATTTATTTGCCGTGATCAATGTTTACGTTACCGCGCTAATCTTTGAAGCGAATGTGAATCTAGTCGATATTCTGATCGCGACACCAATAATCATGCTGATTATGAACATCCCAATATCGATTGGAAACCTGGGCTTGATGGAATTTGCCTATATCAATGTGCTACAAATTATGGGTTATAGCCCGGCACTGGGCTTGTCGATTGCTATAACTATGCGTTTGAAGTCATTAATCGACGGTGCTTTGGGCGGTATTTTACATCCGATATTTGTGACTCATAAGCATGAATAGACTATGATTGCGGGCTTGTAAAAGCATCTGTCTGGCGACTTAAGCTTGTCATTGTTCTGTGATCTAATGTCGCTTTTTTTAGGCTAATAAATTAGATGAAATTATCTATTGTTGGAACTGGTTATGTGGGGCTAGTCACTGGCGCCTGTTTTGCTGATGTTGGCAATCAAGTACTTTGTGTCGACAACGATCAGTCCAAAATCGATCTTTTGCTTGCCGGGCAAATCCCTATCTACGAGCCAGGCTTAGAGCGCCTGGTTAAAGCCAATGTCGAGCAAGATCGACTTCAGTTCACTACCGATATCAGCCAGGCCGTTGAGCACGCGGAGATTATTTTCATCGCGGTTGGTACGCCACCAGATGAGGACGGTTCGGCTGACTTGTCACATGTCTTGGCGGTGGCCAAATCGATTGGTCAAAGCATCGATGATTATCGTGTGGTTGTGACCAAATCAACCGTGCCTGTTGGCACAGCCAAGAAGGTTCAACAAGCGATCCAGGCGGAACTCGATGCTCGCGGTGTGTCAATTGAATTTAGTGTGGCGTCGAACCCGGAATTTCTGAAAGAGGGCGCTGCGATTGATGATTTTATGAAGCCAGATCGCGTGATCATCGGCGCGGATGATGACAGAGCGGTAGCGATGATGCGCACACTCTATGCGCCATTCAATCGCAATCACGAACGCTTAATCATTATGGATATTCCGTCAGCTGAACTCACTAAATATGCAGCCAATGCCATGCTAGCGACTAAAATTTCATTTATGAATGAATTGTCGAATTTGGCCGAGCGGCTAGATGCCGATATAGAATTGGTCCGTCAAGGTATTGGTTCTGATCCACGGATTGGCTACCACTTTATTTACCCTGGCTGTGGCTATGGTGGTTCCTGCTTCCCTAAAGATGTTCAAGCCTTGCATCGTACTGCTAAGCAGAATGATTATGATGCGCGAATTTTGGCTGCGGTTGAACAGGTTAATCAAGATCAAAAATCGGTTTTGCTAAGCAAAATTACTAAGCAATTTGGTGAAGACCTTTCAGGTAAACGTTTTGGTCTGTGGGGTTTGGCTTTCAAACCAAATACCGATGATATGCGTGAAGCGCCAAGCCGCGTGGTGATCGATGGTTTACTAGCACGAGGTGCGCAAGTGATAGCGCATGACCCTGTTGCGAATCATGAAGCACAACATTTGTATGCCGGGCAAAATCAAATTGACTTTGTCGAAGACCCTTACATGGCCACTATCAATGCGAATGCTTTGCTGATCGTCACGGAGTGGAAGGTCTTTCGGGCACCAAATTTTGAACGCTTGAAAGCGGAGATGGCTGAGCCGATTATTTTTGACGGGCGCAATATCTATGATCCTGCCACCTTGAGTGATTACGATTTTACCTACTTTGGCATTGGCCGCTCAAACCAGTAATTTTTATTAGCAAGAACATGCACCTTTCTAAAGAACAATTTGCCGATGTCAAAGTGCTGGTAGTCGGTGATGTGATGCTGGATCAATATTGGTTTGGCTCGGTAGATAGAGTGTCGCCCGAAGCACCGGTGCCGGTGTTAGCAGTAAAGCAAACTGAGAAGCGCGCCGGCGGTGCAGCAAATGTGGCGCATAATTTGCGTGCACTTGGTGCGCAAACCCAGCTACTTTCGATTATTGGCGACGACGAAGCAGGTCACGATATAGAGTCATTGATTAAAGCCTTCGGCGCTGAATCAAAGTGTATTAAAGATGCGTCGATTAAAACAATCGTCAAGTTAAGAATGATGGCGCAAAACCATCAGCTGTTACGCGTGGATTTTGATCACCGCCCCAGTCAAGCAAGCCTGCAAAGTTGTTACGCTGCCTATGAACAGGCACTCACGAATACTGATGTAGTGGTGCTCTCTGATTATGGTAAGGGAAGTCTAGATCAGTGCCAGCAGATGATCGAAGCTGCGATTACTGTCGGAAAGTCGGTTATTGTTGATCCTAAAGGCGATGACTATAGTAAATATAACGGTGCCAGTTTAATCACGCCGAATACTCGAGAGTTTGAAACGGTAGCGGGTAAAACAAAAAGTGATGAAGATTTTAGTCAGCGCGCGTTTAACTTGCGTAAGCAGTTGTCAGTCGAATCGCTGTTGGTGACACGCAGCGAGCGAGGAATGAGTTTGTTTACCAGCGATGATCAGCAGGTTGATTCGCCAGCTCAGGCGCTGGAAGTTTATGATGTCAGTGGCGCTGGCGACACGGTAATTGCCATGATGGCCTTGTGTAAGGCGATTGGTGCAAACGCCCGAGATAGTCTGCATCTTGCCAATACCGTTGCGGGAATAGTAGTCGGCAAGCTTGGCACGGCAGTCGCCACTATAGATGAAGTAATTGAAAAGCTCGAATCGGAATAAAGTTTCAAAACTTTCTTCTGTTCTGCTCAACCCATGAGATATTGAAATGATTATCGTAACTGGTGGTGCCGGTTTTATTGGCGCAAATCTAATTAAAGGTTTAAACCAAAGAGGTTTGGATCACATCTTGTTGGTTGACGATCTAAGTGATGCTGAAAAGGTGCGTAATATTGAGTCGCTTGAGATCGAAGACTTTATGGATAAAGACGAGTTTCTTGATCGAATTAAGCAAGGAGCTGAGTTTGGAGGTCCGTCGGCGATTTTTCACCAAGGTGCCTGTTCAGATACCATGGAAACCGATGGGCGCTATATCATGCGCGCCAACTACGATTACTCTAAAGCTTTGTTCCATTATTGCGGTGAGCAAAGCATCCCCTTTATTTATGCTTCCAGTGCGTCTGTTTACGGTGGTAATCAAACCTTCAAAGAAGAGCCTCAGAATGAGCAGGCACTAAATGCTTATGCCTATTCAAAGCTATTGTTTGATCGTTACGTGCGTAAAAATAGTGCGATTGCGGCTGATTCACAGGTAGTTGGCTTGCGATATTTTAATGTCTACGGCAATGGTGAACAGCACAAAGGCCGTATGGCGTCAGTAGCGTTTCATTTTTTCAATCAGTATCGTGAACACGGTATGGTGAAGTTGTTTGAAGGCTCTGGCGGCTATGAAGATGGTCAGCAATTGAGAGATTTCGTCTGGGTTGATGATGTGGTAGATGTGAATCTCCATTTCTTACAGCATCCTGAAATTTCCGGCATTTTTAATTGTGGCACTGGTCGAGCACAAAGCTTTAATGATGTTGCTGTGGCGGTTTTAAATACGCTTAATGGCGAACATAAAACGGCGCAGGAATGGGCCGCACTCGGAAAGATAGAGTACATTGCTTTTCCTGATGCACTCAAAGGCAAATATCAAAGTTACACCAAAGCGGATCTTACTAATCTGACTATGGATGGCGATTACAATGAAAGTTTTGCCACCGTCGAACAGGGCGTTGCCAACTACGTTGCGCAATTACAAGAATCAATCTAGCTTAGCAATGGCTGGAGTTGTTATCTTTGATTCAGGTGTTGGCGGCCTGAGCATTTATCAGGAAATCAAAAAACTTCTTAGCGCTGATCAAACCCATCAGCAAGCATCGCGTAGAGATAGAGAGGCACAGCCCCTCATCTTTTTTAGCGATAATGCAGCATATCCTTACGGGCTTAAATCCGATCAGCAATTGTTAGATCGAGTAGCCAAGGTGGCTGATGCCATTAATGATGAATTTCAACCCGAGTTGTTAGTGGTCGCCTGCAATACAGCCAGCACGGTAGCATTGCCTTTGCTACGAGGCCGGCTTGCCTGCGAGGTGGTCGGTGTGGTGCCTGCGATTAAACCAGCCGCTCACTTAAGCAAGAATAAAGTCATCGGCTTATTAGCGACACCGGCAACCATTCGGCGCTCGTATACTGAATCGCTAATTGAAGAATTTGCTGCTGATTGCAAGGTAATAAAAGTTGGTAGCAGCGAGCTAGTTGATTTGGCCGAATTGAAGATGGCTGGTCAGGCCGTTGAGTTGCCATTGCTCGAACATATTCTTGAACCACTTTTGCAAAACCTAGACCTGGATACTTTAGTGTTGGCGTGCACGCACTTTCCCTTAGTGGCCGATGAGATAAATCAGGTGTTAGCTAAATACTCGAGAAAGATTAAGTTGGTTGATTCTGGGGCAGCGATCGCAAGGCGTGTAGAAAGCCTGCTAGGGCGTTCAAACTTGCCTGTTGGCGATGAGCCTATCGAAGATATTGCTTGTTTTAGTCAGGCAATTTCCAGTGATTCGGATCTGAGTTCGGCCATGCAGTCTTTTGGTATTACGCAAATTCGAACTATACAAATTGAGCAGTAGTAATGACAACAGACTTCCCACTATTATTAAAACAAGTTGATGCTTTATTTGAGAGCGAGTCTGACTTTATTGCGAGCACGGCGAATTTATCCGCGCTTTTGTATAACGCTTTAGACCAGGTTAATTGGCTGGGCTTTTATTTGTATGCTGGAGATGAACTTGTCCTTGGGCCATTTCAAGGTCAGGTTGCTTGTACACGCATTACAATCGGGCAAGGCGTTTGTGGGACTGCTTTCAAACAGAGAGCGACGCTAGTGGTGCCCGATGTTCATCAATTTGACGGGCATATCGCCTGCGATGTAGCCAGCGAATCTGAGATCGTTGTGCCTTTTAGCCTAACTGCAGATCAAACTACAGTTGCTGGTGTGCTGGATGTCGATAGCCCGATAAAAAATCGCTTTGGTGAGGCTGAAAAAGAGTTCTTCGAAGAAGTCGTTCAACGCTTAGAAAAAAGCTTGAGTTATAAGTCGTTCTAACTCATTGGTGCTGTATAGGCGTTGTTTAATTAGGTGTCTCAGTTTTTAGGGTTGAAATTAATCGCCCTAGTTGAGAGCTTTGAACCTGGTCAACAATCGGCGCTAAAAATCCCAGGCCATCGGGGTGATAGCCAGTGACCGTATATCGATGGACTACTTCAGTTTGCCCACTTTCTGTAGCCTTAAACGTCCAGGTCATTACACCGTTTAAGCCCATCTCTTGTAACGGCCCTAAACCTCCGTTTAATCGAATCTCATGTGGCGGATTTACAAACAGCACTTGCATGTGCATAACTTGCTGAGCGCCACTAATTTCGCAGAAACAACCGCCAGCTTGTGCATCTAAACTAAAATTTTCTGCTTTACCAAACCAGGAATGATCGGGATCCCACCATTGTGATACCTGGATAAACTGCTTATAGGCTTGTGTTGGGTTTGCTTCGGTGAGCGCTGACGATTCAATTACAAAGCCGGTGGTGTCGGCAGAAATTACTTTCGCCTTAAGCGTTGAAAAACAGGCAAGGAAAAGTACCAAAAAACAGCAAGTTTCAAATAGAGAGAGCTTTCGCACTAAGCTTTTCGCTGACGCCATAACAAAGTAATTGTGGTGATCAGCAACAGACTATACAAAACAATAAACCAAGGGTCACGACCAAGCCTGCTAAGAATATCTCTTAGAATTTGGCGCTTGCCTGCCTTTTGATGCTTCTTTTGCACAAATAAATTAGGTTGCCATTGCTGGTATTGATCCTGAAGGCTGCTGGGTACGAGCAATGCTTTATGAAGTTGCCAATGATCTATTCCATCGACCATGTCTAAACGAAGTTGTTCGAGGATGCGGCTAGGTGGGTTTTGCTTTGCCAAAAAATCAAGCGGTAAGAAAAATTTGTAGATTCCTGGTTCTTGCGGTGATAGTTCTATGTATTGGCTGATTGACTCGATAAAGTCGTGTGATTCAGTTGCGTAGAACAATTGGAAGGTCGTCAGTTTTTTTTCGATGGACTGTGTGGTGATCTCGAAATAAACGCCAGCCAAATCTTCAGTTGATGCATCAAGTGAAGGGGATACTATGAAAGGGTCAATGCCGATAATCTGGCCATTGGTGTTCGTATCGTGATCAAACCAGCCGCCGGATTCAATAATGGGTTTAACTTGATCCCCAAGAGCTTGTAAGCCTTGTCTTACGGAAGTAACTTTGGCTGACGTTGAGGAAAAAGCGTTGGATTGATCGTCAATTTTAAATTCACATTCTGAGCAGTCGTTGAAGTCCAGGCGGATAAATTCGCCAAGTGACAGGCCCTTAGGTAGATCAAATTTTATACCGTCTAGTTGTCTCCAGTTATCGGCAGAGACTTCTAACTTCAGGCGTTTGCGAGCATCAAAGGCATAGTTCTTGGCAGTTTTCTTTCCGGCAAAAAATAACTCCAATTCGATATTCGATGATTTCGCTGACTTAACAAGTTTTATTGGCAATTGCACCTGATTGTTAATTATTTCTGGTGACGAAAAAACCAGATATGGGTCAGCAGATCCGAGTGAATAATGGTTTACTTGCGAAGCTTCGATGTCATTGGTGGCGAGCAAAGCAGCTTTGCCTGGCAATGACATTAGCAGTGATAATGCCAATAGAAATAGCAAAACTGTGCAAGAAAATCGGCGCATGATTAATTGGCGTGCGAGCGTAATAAACGATAGGCAAAGAAAGCCATGCTAACAAAAAACAGCGAACGCAGAATTGATACTGCCTGAACCAAATTAAATTCAGGGCTGGCAAAGTGCTGATTAAAGTAAGCTGGGAAATAGCCATGGCTCATTAGCTCGGGCGACAATGGAGCTGCTAAGAACAGAGTAAAAACACCGTGGTCGGTTTTAAACAGCCAGAGCACTACCCAGATGCCAGCGAATATTAAAAACGGCAGTACTATTTTACGATTAAACTGCAAGCTCAAAATAGGGAATAATGTTAGCCAGGCTGCATAGTGAATACTATGCACATTAAAGCCGAAGTAGATGAATAGCGCGACCGCGCAACAGATAACATATCTTTGTTCGTGAGAATCATTGCCGCGCTCCCAGGCATAAAGAGCCAGGCCAGCCATACATACAATTATAGGAAAGAACCAATAGTAGCCCATCGACATCAGCTTCTTGACGGTGTTGGTGTCATGTACGCCGGCGGCAGGGACAAACAAGTCAGTATTACCACCAAGTGCTCCCAACAAAGGATCGGGCAGCCAATAGAGAAAGAGAATCAAACCGCCGGCTAATATGCTCACTATGATGTTGCGAAGAATTGGATCTTTATGATCCAGCAAGGCCAATAGTAAAAACGGTAGAAAGAGTAAATTGATTTCGCGAGAATGAAGTGCCAGCACAAATGCCATACAAGCCCAGATAAACTGACGATGTTTTAGTTGTAACGCGGTTAGCGCCAGGAAAAACAATCCAATGACTTCAAAGCGGCCAAAAATATAGGTGGCGAAAAAAGTAACGGGGTTAAATAACCATAGCACTATCGCCAGACGCTTGAGTTTTACATCATCAACAAACTTCCAAATAACCAAGGCGGTAGCGATATCAAATATCAAATAAGGTAGTTTGAAAAAAAACAGATAGCGATAAATATATGGGTCATTTAAGAAGAAGCCGTAGTCGACCAGGCTGGCGGTTGAATTTTTTGGATCATCCAAATGAAACAGACCTTCAGTGACGTCAACGAACAACAAAGACAAAGAGGCGAACAATAACTCGATGTAATACACTACAATTCGATGGCTGTTCTCGAGCAAGTAACCATTCTCAAGAGCGAAATAAACTCGCCTGGCTTCTGAAAACAAATCGACATGCGCAAAGAATGGCATGGCCAGAAAACGTGCGAACACAGCCAAACCTAGGGCAATTAATAAGAACTGCTTATTTGAACGTGTTGAGTTCATTTAGTTTGAATGTCGAACTAGGCACCAAAGGTTCGTTGCCACCAACTTTTAGCACTATAAGGGTAGGGCACAGGCTGAGCTGCGCGTGCCATATAGGCGCCCTGGCTGCCAACTTTTGGTGGATTGAGATCAGGAAAATCTTCGTTGGTAAAATAATGCGTAACTAAAGATCTACGGGTTTTGTGTTTGTTTTTTATTTCGCTGCCACCATGAAAAAGTTGCGAATGCCAAATTAGCACATCGCCTTTGTTGGCCAACAAGGTTTCTGCTTGTAAACCTCGGTGTTCGATCTCCTGGTAAACATAATCTCTAAACTGCGGCATCTCCTCGTTAACAATAATCGTTGAGCCACTGGAAAAATGATAAGGCGGAATCTTATGGCTGCCAGGAAAGTAAGTGAGCGGCCCATTTTCTGGCGTGGCATCTTCTAAGGCGATCCACGATGCCACCATTTTGTTTGGCGTTGGCGACGGCATGTAAAAGGTATCAAAGTGATAATCCTGCTGAGAGCCAAACTCAAAATTCAAGGTGTTGCAGACCAATGGCGAACCTTGTAGCAATTCGGACAGAATTGGCGCTAGCTCTTGGCCCACGATCATTTCACGCACTTGCGCTTGAGTTAAAAATAAATCATTGAGTTTGTAAGGCTGTTGCCTGGCCTCAAGTGGTGCATCTGAGAAATAAACGCGTCGCTCTTCATCGGTTTCGACAAAAATATCAATGACGTATTGTGCATCTAAGTGTTTGCGTTTTTTCCAGAGTTGATCGATTAAGCCATTTAGCTCATCAATTCGTTGTTTAGAAAAGAACGCAGGGAGTAATAAGAAGCCATTGTCTTCCCACTGGCGTTGTTGTTCACTGCTAAGGCTCATCGTCGTTGTTTAGTCCTGAAACCGGAGTGAAAAGTACTCATTCTTAAGGCTTAAGTTTGGATTGTAATACGGGTCTCCCTGTGCGACAAAATCCTGCCAGCGATTCAGGAAGTAATCTTGCTCTTTCAGAAGACGTTGCATTTTTTCATCGGTATCTTCATAGCCTCGACTTATGGATTCGTGATGCGTTGCTCGCGCATATGGCGTGAACACATTGTAGTAACCTTGCTCAAGAAGCTTTAAGCAAAAATCAACGTCGTTATACGCCACCGCTAAATTAGTTTCATCCAGGCCACCAACTTTGGCGAATTTGTCAGTTTTGACCATTAGCATAGCGCCGGTAACCGCAGATACATTGTGCACCATGTGCAAACGGCCATGATAGCCAATATGGTCATCAGGGAAGAATTTGTGTGGATGGCCAGCTGCACCAACTAATCCAACGACAATGCCAGCGTGCTGGATGCGCCCATTTGGGTACAAGAGCTTGCCGCCAACTGCACCAATTTCATCTCTTTGCGCGTGCTCTAGTAATCGTTCTAACCAATCTGCATTTATTACTTCGATATCGTTATTGAGTAACAATAGATAATCGCCAGTGGCTTGTTCAGCACCAAAGTTGCAAAGCGCAGAAAAGTTAAAGGGAATATTGTGTTCGATAAACCTTATTCTCTGGTCGTGCTCACTCCAGGCCTTCATGCGTTGATGCGTTTCATCCTGTTCACTATTATTACTGACGCCGATGATCTCAAATTTGGTGTAGCTGCTTCGGTCAATAATCGAACTCAAGCAGGTATCGAGTAATTCTGGCTTATCTTTGAATGGGATTACGATACTGACTAATGGTTCTGATCGAATGTCGCGCACCACTGTGTAGGTGCCTTTAAGCGTTCCTAATTCAACCTTTAGGTCATCGCCTTCGTTTTTGCGTAGCTGGTCTTCAACGGCGCGACGACCGGCTTCCCAGGCATAGGATTTGGCATCGTAAACAACCGCGGTAGAGCCCGGAATCTTGCGCCAGTGGTAAAGAATTTTAGGAATATGCACCACTCGCTTAGAGTTGTGAGCGGCTCTTAAAATAATGTCGTGATCTTGGGAGCCATCTAAACCCTCGCGAAAGCCACCAATTTCATCGGCCAAGCTTTTTCTGATTACGCTGAAGTGACAAATATAATTATTGGTCGACAGAAAGTCAGGTGAATAATCGGGTTTGAAAAAGGGCTCAAGGCGATTGCCTTGCATGTCGATTTTGTCTTCGTCACTATAGATCAAGCCAACTTCTGGGAATTCATTGATGACTTTGGCATTTTCATACAAAGCATCGATGCTGATTTCATCATCGTGATCTAGTAAGGCAATGTAGTCGCCATTCGCTATTGCCAAGGCATCGTTGGTGGTTACCGAAATACCTTGATTCACATCATTTAATTGAATCGAGATACGCTCATCCTGTAGGGCCTCATGTTGCAAAATTTGTTGCAAATAACTTTTAGGCGAGCAATCGTCAACCAGGCAAAGTTGCCAATGGGGGTAGATCTGCGCCTTGACCGATTCAATCATTGGCAGCAAATATTCTGGGTCAGTATTGTAGATCGGTACCAGGATGGAAAAAACCGGCTTGTGGCTAAACTGCTCAATCTCATGGCGAGCGTTCTCTATTTGTTTAGCCGATAGACTATTTTCTCTTACCCACTGACCATAGTCTTCATTGTTCTGACCAAGCAGATCGCCTTTAGGGAGAGGGAAATGTCGCACCAGTTCCGGAATTTCAAATGTTTCAGGCTTTGGTGTTTGCAATAAGAATTCAGTCGCGGTTGGTAGTTCAACAGCGGGGCGGCGCAGCACTTTGTTCTTTAAGCGTCTTAAAATCCCCTTTGCTCGGGTAGTAGGCCGATTTGTCAGGTGGTGGTATAGGTTTTCGTTGAGATTGTACTGATCTTTCAGACGTTGGATCAGATAATTAATTTGCCGTTGCTTATCGTTGACTCGTGAGTGAATTCTATTGATATCACCTTTGAGGTTCATTCGATCTTGTCGTAAGCCATCAACGACTGTTTGCAAATGTTCGATCTCTGAGCGGTATTCGTTATTGCGATTTGCCTGGCTGGTAAGGGCTGCTGTTTGTTTTAAAGATTCCAGGCTTAATACGCTGATGGTTTTTTCCAGATTGTGTAGCGCCTTATGTGCTATCTCAATATGTAGCTCCAAAGCACCAGCAGACTCTGGCTGAATTTGGCTCATATCGATTAAAAAATAGGGGTCGTCGCTGATACAAACAAAAGACTCATCAATTGGCACAATGCCGACTAAGTCGACAGATTTTTTTACTTCATCAGCCGTGCTGGCTTGCCATAGGCATGGTCCAGATTCGGATCGTAATTCAATGCTACTTAGCTGCAAGCCGCCCAAATCGGCCATCGGATCAATCCGTAGATGAGAAGGTTCAGAGTTGTTGGCTGGCACAGGTATGACTAGTTTTTGTTTGCCGGAGTGACGATTCCATACTTGGCTATTTGCTAATAGGCTGGGGACTTGCCCTTGCTCATTTGACCAGCTTACTTCAAGCACCGGGAAATTTTCATCCAAACCTTGGACCACCGCATTGGCGACGGTTCGTGGCATCGAATTTTGGTTGATGTGTTCTTGCAGACTTTCTTCAAGATGAACGAAATCTGCTAAGTCATTGACGGCACCAACAGACTTCATGTTATCGAGAATGAATAGACCGATTGAATACAGCTCATATTCATCACAGTATCGCTTGATCAATGAGCGGTTCTCATGCGCAAACCAAAACAGGGCGCGAAATAATATGAACTCTTTCGTTAGCTCACCGTCATACTGCCATTCCGGATCAATTAGATGAAACTCTTGTTGCTGATTTTTGGCCTGCACAATGACATTAAACGGCAAGGCATCGTAAGCGATTCGTGCAAAGTCTTCAGTTGACGTATTTAGGCTATCCAGCCAATCGGAATATTCAACGACCAAATTGCGAAAGGCCTTGCTATCTAGGTTTTTGATTGCCAGCAGCCAGTCATGAACTAGCAATCGTCCTTTAGCAAATTTTTGCGGGTCAAGATTTTGACTGAACGGACTATTGTCTGGTTCGATGTCAGCGAAAACAGACTCTTTAACAATTTCGGTTGCTGAGCGGTGGCGAAAGGTCAGCGTACGCCAGCCAGGTCGACGCCCGCCGCCTGGAAAATGCGTGAAATCGTTATCGTAGATGGCCCTAATATTTTGTCGATCAGCGCCCGCAAAAACCACATACCGACCAGCATAGTCATTTAGGTTCTGCTTGTTAGTTACTAGATTATCGAATAATAGATATTCGTTTATCTGACTATTCTTAATGAAACCCAGACGATGAAAATGATTTTTGGCATTTGGGTTGGCAGTAAGATAATCCTCGCAAAATAAGGCTCGACATTCTTTGCCAGCAGAGAAGTTGGCATGAAATTCAATTTTGCTGAAGCCGCTATTTAACAAGCCCGAGCGAAGAACGCTGCGCGAGAAAAACAGCGATGACTCTTCAGAATGATACAAATCGAGATACGGGGTAGACGACGAATCAAAGGCTGAACCTTCGTCAAACCAGCGATTTAGTCTGTTTTCGTTAACTACATCGATTAACAGCACGCCACTAGCTGATAAGCAGGTTTGAAGTTTGGCAATCAATGCGACGAATTGTGTTTGATCTAGCTCGAGTGATTCTGCTTCGCCAATAACGATTAAGTCATAATTAGCTTGCGGGAAGGCTAGTCGATCTAGATCTTCAGAGACATGCAAAATATTCGAGTGGCTCGCACAGCGCTGCACAGCAAATCTAGACTTATTTAGATCGAATTTTACTGAATCCAGAGAAGCAACTTTATCGGCTAGATAGTGGCTGACGCCACCGAAATCCTGAGTCAGATCTAAGGCCGTATCTATTGAAGAAAAATTTAAGGCGCTAAGGTATCTGAACTGATGAGTCGAGAGCGATTGACGCAATTGATCGGTTTGTAACTCGCTTTCGATAGCAAATGAAAATAGCGATTTATCATCGACCTTATCGAACACCTCTTGAATAGAAACCTGCAGATTGTGGTCTAGTTCCGATTCGCGAAAGAAAGTCTCAACATTTTGGTAAACACTGTCTTTCAGTTCGAGACTCGGATTCGCTTCGAGTAACTGGTAGGAATTAGCCATAGTTGATTTTATGTCGCCAGGGAAGGTGTTTGATGGCTCGATATGCGATAACGGTTATTGTCGCTGGTTTTGGCTTTTTTAGCTACTGTCCAGATAGCTTGTAAATATAACATGCGAGGGATCTTAAAACGCTTTTTAGCTGCTCATCCAGATCATGTCCAGTTTGCAATTGTTAACGAGATTCGCTGTTTCTTCACTCGGAATGAGGCAATTTATGCAATATCTTTATTGAACAGGCTGTCTACTATTGTAGGTCGTATTTAAGTTAACCAAATTAACCATCCAATTTGTTATGCAACTTAATCTGAAAATCACTCGCCTTTTGTTTCGTCTCAGTGAAATTGAGGCTCAGGATCATTGTCACTATTTAATTGGTGATGGCAATTTGCTGCGTAACAATTTGCTCAAATTATATCGTGCTACCAAAAACCCAGACAGCCATGAAATAATCATTAAAATTATGACTGAGGCTGGTTACCCCTGGTTTGAAAAGCTAGCGCGATCACGCTCGAATATAGCCGCAATCAATAGTGAAATAGGGCACGCACCAATACCCAGTTCAAAACCGCTTAAGTTTTTAAGTGAGCAAGAATTTTTAAGTCTATTGCCGGTTAATGAGTTTATTCATTAAGACATCGACTTCATCACTTCTTTTTAGGAATATATAGGTCGGTAATCGTCCCTTCGTACACTTCGGCCGCCATAGCCACTGTTTCACTCAAGGTCGGATGCGCATGCACCGTTAAGCCAATATCGCTGGCATCTGAGCCCATCTCAATCGCCAAGCCGATTTCTCCAATTAAATCACCTGCGTGCGGGCCGACAATTCCGCCACCTAAGACACGATGTGTTTTCGGGTCGAACAATAGTTTGGTCTTCCCTTCTGTTCGATCATTACCAAGCGCGCGCCCAGAAGCAGCCCAAGGGAACACGCCTTTTTCGTAAGCAATTCCTTGTTCTTTGGCCTGAGTCTCAGTGAGCCCAACCCAGGCAATTTCTGGGTCGGTATATGCAACCGAAGGAATCACACTGGCCTCAAAGCCACTCTTTAAACCGGCGCAAACTTCTGCGGCCACTTTGGCTTCATGCGTTGCTTTGTGCGCCAACATCGGCTGACCGACGATATCGCCAATGGCAAAGATGTGCGAAACATTCGTGCGCATTTGCTGATCGACGGTAATGAAACCACGTTCGTCGACATTAATACCAGCCTTACTTGCCTCGATTAAATCACCATTGGGTCGTCGCCCAATGGCGATTAATACTTTGTCGAAAGATTGTGGCGGCAGGGCATCACCAGACTTAGCCGAGGCGAAGTTCACTAAGATAGCGTCTTTTTGAGGCTCAATAGATTCCACCTTAGTGTCGGTCATAATGGCTTTTAACAAACTTTTCATGCGCTTATTCAGTGGCGTGATGAGGTCTTTATCGGCGCCCGGAATAATTTGCGGCATAAATTCTACAATGCTGACCTCGCTACCAAGTTCACTATAAACGGTAGCCATTTCAAGGCCGATAATGCCGCCCCCAACAATCAACATTGAGGCAGGAATATCTTCAAGCTCAAGCGCACCGGTGGAGTCGATGATTCGTGGATCGTCGGATTCAAAAGTTGGTAAAACCGTCACGCGTGACCCGGCGGCAATGATGGCCTGGTCAAAACTCATTGTTTTGGTCTGACCTTCATGCTCAATTTGCAGTTCATGACTGCTAGTAAACTTCGCATAACCGCTTACCACGTTTACTTTGCGGGCGGTTGCCATCGACGCCAGACCGCCGGTCAGTTTGCCGACAACAGATTCTTTGAAGCCTCTGAGTTTATCCAGATTTATCTTGGGTTCGCCAAATTCAACACCATGCTCTGACATGGCGCGCGCTTCGGCGATAACAGCAGCTGAGTGCAATAGGGCTTTAGACGGAATGCAACCTACGTTTAAACAAACGCCGCCTAGGGCATCGTATTTTTCGATCAGCGTGACATCCAAACCAAGGTCGGCTGCTCGGAAGGCTGCCGTATAACCACCTGGGCCCGAGCCGATTACGACTAAGTTCGCGTGCGAGTCACGGTTATTAGTTTGATCTTTGGTGCTGGTCGTTACAGTGCTAGGCGCTTGAGCTGGTTCTTGCTGTGGGCTTTGGCTAGCTGCTGATTCAGGTTTTGCTGAATCCGAAGTTGCTTCTACGCTAGCAATCACATCACCGATGTTAACCCGATCGCCGACCTGCACGTTGAGTTCAAGAATCGTGCCTGCCGAAGAAGCTGGCACATCCATTGAGGCTTTGTCACTCTCGAGTGTCACTAAAGGGTCTTCCACGTCGATTGAGTCACCAACGTTGACTAAAATATCAATGACTTCTACATTTTCAGCGCCACCTAAATCGGGCACTTTAATTTCTATGCTCATATCGGTGATGCCCTAAATAGTCAGTAATCTTACGTCTTCGAGCACGTCGGCTAGATGACGAGCAAAACGCGCTGCTTCAGCGCCATCGATGACTCGATGATCGTATGACAAACTTAGTGGCAGCGTCAGCGCTGGTTCAAACTCAGAGCCATTCCAATGTGGCTGCATCTTGCTACGAGATACTCCTAAAATAGCTACTTCTGGGGCATTGACGATAGGCGTAAAGCTAGTGCCACCAATTCCGCCGAGGCTGGAAATCGTGATGCAGGCACCACTCATATCATTGATTGATAGTTTTTTGTCGCGCGCTTTAGCTGCAAGTTCGCCCATCTGATCGGCGATTTCTGAGACTGAGAGCTGGTCGGCGTTTTTAATCACTGGCACGACTAAGCCATTAGGCGTATCAACCGCGATACCAATATTGAAGTACTGCTTATAGATTAAGTTTTCACCACCAGGTTCGAGCGAGGCATTAAATTGTGGATACTCCCGCAGACAGCGAACCAACGCCTTAACAATGAATGCTAACGGAGATATTTTAGTGGCTTCGCCTCGTTGTTTAAAATCAGCATTGATTTTCTTTCTAAACGCTTCAAGCCCGGTAATATTGGCTTCATCGTTGTGCGTGACATGCGGCACATTCAACCAGGATCGATGCAGATTGCTAGCGGTTAAGCGCTTGATTTTATTGAGTGGTTGAATGTCAATGTCGCCAAACTTGGTGAAATCCTGCGCTGGCACCTCTGGAATACCTGCGCCAGCCGAATGTGAAGTGGAAGAGGGCGAACTCAGTACACCCTTAACAAAGGCTTTAACATCATCTTTTAGCACGCGACCTTTGCGACCACTGCCACTTACCCGACTTAAGTCGACGCCTAATTCACGCGCAAACCGCCGTATTGATGGTGAGGCGTGTGATTTTCCCTGAGTAGCAACTGCTGCTGGTATGGCGCTCTGCGAAGCAGTATTAGTAGCTGCTGCTTTGCTGGTAGTTTCAACTGGCTTGTCAGTACTACTACTCGTTTCGTTTTGCTTTGGGCTCGCAGCAGGTGCCGACGAAGCAACGATGTTGAGTGTGGCGATTAATGTGCCTTCTGATACATCTTGATCAATCTCGACATGAATTTTTTCGATAACACCGCTTTGTGGACTTGGCACATCCATGCTGGCTTTATCACTTTCGAGTGTAATTAGAGAATCTTCGGCGCTGACCTCATCGCCAGCCTTGACTAAGATCTCGATAACCTTGGCCGCATCACCTCCAATATCAGGCACTACGACTTCCATCGATGAGAAAGTCTGATCGACTTGCTTTGATTCATCTACGCTGGCTGGCGATTGCTCCTGTTCTTCTTGTTCAGTTAGGGTATCTGAACTTTTTTCCGGCGCTTCAGAAGATGAAGAATCGTTTTTCTGCGCGCCTTGTTCGACAGTCACTATGATATGCCCCTCGCTGACATCATCATCGATATTGACCTCAATCGATTTGATGGTGCCACTATGAGTGCTCGGCACATCCATGCTGGCTTTATCGTTTTCAAGGGTAAGCAGCGCCTGCTCTTGTTCTACCTGGTCGCCAACTTGCACTAAAATTTCGATCACTTTAGCGCTGTCAGTGCCAATATCAGGTACGCTGATTTCGATAACGGCGTCGTTAGACATAGTGGTTATATCCTCCGTTGAGGCTTGAGTCGTTTCAGTCTCGTGGGCTTGCTTATCAAGCATCAGGTCCAGAGATTGTTGTTTGTGTGTTTTAGAATCAGGTTCACTCTTTGGCTTTTTGGCGAGCTTCTTTTTCGCTTTCTTCTTGGTGACTTTCTTTTTAGAAGCCTTTTTCTTTTTCACCGATTCAGTGTTTGATTCGCTGCTGTCTGAGGCCGAATCTTCCTCAGCAGATGATGATTCAGGTTCAACAACTTCAGCTTTGCTACTTGCCTGCTCAACTTCAGTCTCGAGCAAGATCAATGGTGTTGAGATACTGATGTTTTCTTTCACATCAGCAATCACCTCAGTTATGCGGCCAGCTCTGGTGGCTGGCAACTCTATTTTTTTAGAACCGCTCTTAACGATGAACAGCACATCTCCGACATTGACCGTTTGGCCTTCTTGGCATTCGATCGACACGATTTTGCATTGCCGAAACGCACTGGCTTCCGGTGCCGTCAATTCAATGTATTTAATCATAGTGTTGGGTAGCCACTTGACCTAAAATTACCCTGATTGAAGCGTTATAGTGTATCAGGCGATGGCTTTTCCGGATTAATATCAAATTGCTTAATTGCTTTACTAACAGTCTCAACATCGATACTGCCATCTTCATACAGTGCAGACAAAGCAGCTACCACGATGTATTTGTAATTAACTTCAAAGTGGCTTCTTAATTGCTCGCGGTTGTCTGAGCGACCAAAGCCATCTGTGCCTAGCACCACATAACGCGAAGGGACAAATTCACGGATTGAATCAGCATAAACTTTTAAATAGTCGGTAGCGACGATCACCGGCCCGTTTTGGTCTTGCAGGCATTGTTCAACGTAACTGATTCGAGGTTTCTCGTCAGGATGAAGCATATTCCAACGTTGGACTTCAGCGCCTTCACGACGCAGTTCGTTGATGCTAGTAGCGCTCCACACATTACAGGCAACACCGTATTCACCCTCAAGCAATTCGGCTGCGTGGATGCATTCATTTAGGATCGTGCCACTGCCCAATAGCTGAACCGTTGCTGTCGAGCCATCATCTTTCTGGCTTTTTGAGAATTGGTATAAGCCTTTGAGGATGCCTTCTTCCACACCATCAGGCATCGCAGGGTGATGATAATTCTCATTCATCACCGTTAAATAATAGAAGACGTTTTCTTCTTCAGCGTACATGCGGCGCAAACCGTCTTGCACGATCACTGCTAGTTCATAGGCGAAAGTAGGGTCGTATGAAACGCAATTAGGAATAGTTGCCGCCTGCACATGAGAATGACCATCCTGATGTTGCAAACCCTCACCGGCCAAGGTGGTTCGCCCTGCAGTACCGCCGATCAGAAAACCTCGTGCCTGCATATCGCCCGCTGCCCAGGCTAGATCACCAATGCGTTGAAAGCCGAACATCGAGTAGTAGATGTAAAACGGAACCATCGGCAATTCATTGGTTGAGTAAGACGTTGCCGCTGCGATCCAGGACGACATGGCGCCAGCTTCGTTAATACCTTCTTCTAATACCTGGCCGTTTTTGTCTTCACGGTAATACATCAGCTGATCGGAATCTTCCGGCTCGTATTTCTGACCTTCGCTGGCGTAGATGCCAAGCTGTCTAAACAAACCTTCCATGCCGAAGGTGCGTGCTTCGTCAGGAATAATAGGCACAATTCGGTCTTTAAGGTTTTTATCTCGAATCAAGCTCGATAGCAGGCGCACGAAAGCCATGGTTGATGAGAATTCTCGGTCACCAGAGTCTTCAAGCAGTTTGGCAAAGGCGCTTAATTCAGGCACCTCGAGTTTATTTGATGACTCGGGTCGCGCTGGCAAATAGCCACCTAATGCTTGTCGTCTGGCGTGTAAGTATTTGATTTCTGGTGAATCTTCATCGGGTTGAATGTATTCCAGGTTCTCCAGTTGTTGGTCATCAACCGGGATCTTGAATCGATCACGAAAGGTGTGTAAGGATTCGAGATCCATTTTCTTTTGTTGATGCGCGGTATTCAAACCCTGGCCAGATTCGCCCATACCAAAGCCCTTAATGGTTTTGGCGAGAATCACGGTCGGCTGGCCTGAGTGGCGTACGGCCGCGCGATAAGCAGCATAAACTTTGTCGGTGTCATGACCGCCACGCGACATTAAGTCGATGTCTTCATCGCTCATGTGGGCGACCATGGCTTTTAATTCAGGTGAATTCCAAAAATGTTCTCGCGTATACGCACCACCTTTTGCTTTAAACGCTTGATATTCGCCATCAACGCATTCCTGCATACGGTTTTTGAGCAAATTCTGGTCGTCTTTTTCCAGCAGGATATCCCATTGTGAACCCCAAATGACCTTGATTACATTCCAGCCTGCACCGCGGAATTCACTTTCTAACTCTTGAATGATCTTGCCATTACCACGTACCGGGCCATCCAGGCGTTGCAGATTGCAGTTGATAACAAACACCAGATTGTCAAGTTTCTCTCGACCAGCCAAGCCGAGTGCACCGCGAGATTCTGGTTCATCCATCTCGCCATCGCCTAAAAACGCCCAGACTTTGCGATTCTCAGTTTTAATCAGACCACGATTTTCCATATATCGCTGGAATCGAGCCTGATAGATCGCCATGATCGGGCCTAGGCCCATCGAAACCGTTGGGAATTGCCAAAAGTTTGGCATCAACCAAGGATGCGGGTAAGAAGACAAACCATTGCCGCCGACTTCCTGACGAAAACTATCTAATTGTTCTTCACTAAGCCGGCCTTCTAAAAATGCTCTGGCATACATGCCTGGCGCTGAATGACCTTGATAGTAAATCATGTCACCGCCATGCTCATCGCTGCGGGCGCGCCAAAAATGATTAAAGCCTATTTCATACAGCACCGCCGCTGAAGCATAGCTGGCAATATGGCCGCCATATTCGGTGCTGATTTTGTTGGCTCGCAATACCATGGCGGCTGCATTCCAGCGAATAATAGAGCGAATTTTGAACTCAATTTGTCGATCAGCCGGCAGAGCTGGCTGTTTTTCAACCGGAATCGTGTTGATGTAGGGCGTGTTTAAACCGAATGGAAGCTGGGCGCCAGCTTCGTGAGCGACCTCGGCTAATTTGCGCAATAAGTAGCGCGCGCGGTCGCTGCCGTCGGCTTCGATAACGCTCTCTAGTGAATTAATCCATTCCTGGGTTTCTTGTTGGTCGATATCCTGTGTCAGATTGGTCTCTAGACTCATAATTGCTGTGGTTCTGGGCTGCAAAAAGGGTGGTTAAAAGGGCGATAATGCTGCTTTATTTTCGCGGTGAATAATATTTATAAGTTTGAGGAATGTAAATATCTGTAACATCAAATCTCGCTCTTTTTTTTGGCGGTTACACCGAATTTTTTACACTAGCGGTGACCAGGCTGGTGAGATTCACGATGCCACGTGGAGTTGTGGTTTCAGTAATCGCATGGATTGGCTTATCACAGCCAAGAATAATCGGGCCAACTGAAATGCCATTCGCCAGTGCTTTGAGCACCGTATAAGTAATATTGGCAGCATCAAGGTTTGGCATTATCAGTAGGTTGGCATTGCCAGTCAGGCTGCATTTGTCGGTTTTATTGCGCACCGACGCATTCAAGGCCATGCCGCCTTTCATTTCGCCATCGACCTCAAGTTCTGGCGCCAGCTCAGCGAGTAACTTCTTGGTTTCTGCCATCTTGATCGCTGACGCCGTGGCATGACTGCCAAAATTGGAATGCGAGAGCAGGGCAGCTCGTGGCATCATGCCAAAGCGTTGCACCTCTTTCGCGGCCAGCATAGTGATATGAGCCAACTCTTTAGCACTTGGGTCTTCGTGAATGCTGGTATCAGCCAAAAAATAAGAGCCATTATCCAATAACAATAAATGCATTACGGCCATGTGCTCATCGCCAAGTTGATTGTTGGTGCACTTTTCGATGGCTTCGATTTGGCTATGCAGCTTCTCGCCTGGCCCGGTTAATGCCGCATGCGCCGTACCTGCGTCAATCATGTCGCTTGCCTGCGCGATTCTATCGGCCTGGCTGGCGCCTTGTGGGTCGACAATTTCGAAGTGAGTTTTTTCTTCAATTCTTAAACTTAAATCTTTGATATTGCTTAAAATTTTAGCTCTTTCACCAATCAATAAAGGGCGTGCATAACATTGGTCTACCACATCTTGCACGGCGCGTAATACGCGTTGATTCTCGCCATTGGTGTAGACCACTTTATTGATTGTGTCCTGAGCTTTTTCAAAAATGGGTCGCATCACGTTACCTGTGCGATACACCAATGGCTCCAGGCTCGCACGATAATCTTCCAGGCTGCTGAACGGGCGCTGCGCGACGCCACTATCGATCGCAGCTTGCGCGACAGCCGGTGCAATAGTCGTGATCAAACGAGGGTCGAATGGCTTGGGCAGAATATAGTTTGCGCCAAACATCATGCTTTCATTCTGATAGTACTGCGCGACAGTTTCATTGCTCTCTGAAAGAGCGAGTTCAGCGAGTGCATTCACACAGGCAATTTCCATTTCGCGGGTAATGGTGGTTGCACCAACATCGAGAGCACCTCGGAATAAAAAAGGAAAGCACAATACATTGTTTACCTGATTTGGGTAGTCAGAACGGCCGGTTGCCATTACAGCATCAGGGCGATGTTCATGCACTAGTTCAGGGCGCACCTCTGGATCAGGGTTGGACATGGCTAAAATCAGTGGTTTGTCGGCCATACTTTTCAGCATGTCGACGCTGACCAAGTTGGGCTGTGACACACCTAGAAAAACATCACAATCTCGCATGGCATCTTCAAGCGTACGCGCACTCGTGTCGATAGCGAACTTTTGTTTGCTTGGGTCGAGATTGTCGCGCTCGCTATGGATCACTCCTCGCGAATCCAGCATCATTACCTTATTAATATCAACGCCTAAATCGAGCAGTAAATTGGTGCAAGCCATCGCTGCCGCGCCAGCGCCTGATACCACCAAATTAATATCAGAGATTTGCTTGTCAACTACTCGTAAGCCGTTAATGACAGCGGCAGCCGAGACAATTGCGGTGCCGTGCTGATCATCATGAAATACCGGGATATTCATGCGCTCGCGAAGCTTGGCTTCAATTTCAAAGCATTGCGGGGCTTTGATGTCTTCTAGATTGATGCCGCCAAATGTGGGTTCTAGTTTTGCAACCACATCGCAAAATGCATCTACGTCAGTCTCGTCTACTTCTATGTCGTAGGCGTTCACATCGGCGAAATTTTTAAACAAAATCGCTTTACCTTCCATAACTGGTTTGGAAGCGAGTGCGCCGATGTTTCCTAAGCCCAGCACCGCAGTGCCGTTGGTGACGACGCCAACTAGATTGCTTCGCGAGGTGTAATCCGCTGCTGTAAGCGGGTCACTTTCGATCTCAAGACAAGGTTCGGCGACGCCAGGAGAATAGGCCAGTGCTAAATCGCGTTGGTTAGACAGTGGTTTGGTTGCTTGTACGCGGATTTTTCCGGCGTTCGGCCAGCGATGGTAGTGTAGGGCCGCATCACGGAGTTTATTGCTCATAGTAATCTTGGATTAGGTTGTGGAATGTCGTGTTGGTGTTGGTATTGTTAAGTTCTGCAAATAAGTCTTGTAGAGAGACTTAAGAAGCTTTTCAAATGCCATGTCGTTGTTTTAAAAGGCTTACTGGTCTGTTATGAACTGGAAATTTACAGACCAACAAAATGCATTAGCGATTGTTCTGCGCTTCATGCGCTTGCACATCGGCATGGTAAGAGGATCTAACTAAGGGCCCGGAGGCAACGTGGGAGAAGCCGAGTGATTCGCCATACTCTCGCAGCATTTCGAACTCATCCGGATGAATATAACGTTCGACCGGTAAATGATTCAGACTTGGCTGCAAATACTGCCCCAAGGTGATCATGTCGCAATCATGATCTTTTAGATCGGCCAGCACGGCTTTAACTTGATCGAGTGATTCACCGATCCCTAGCATCAACCCCGATTTTGTAGCGACGTCGGGCTGAGCTGTTTTAAATCGCTTTATCAGATCTAGTGACCATTGATAGTCAGAACCAGGCCTGACCTTGGTATACAAATCAGGGATGGTTTCTAAGTTATGGTTAAAAACATCTGGTGGGCAATTCGACATCAGTTCGATTGCGATATCCATACGCCCTCGAAAGTCGGGGACTAAGATCTCGATTTGCGTATCCGGGTTAAGCGCACGAGTTTGCTCAATGCAACTCACGAAATGACCTGCGCCGCCGTCACGTAAGTCATCACGATCTACCGAGGTGATGACCACATAGCTCAAGCCCATGGCTTTTATTGTCTCGGCTAAATGTTTGGGCTCGTTTTCGTCCAGTGCTAGAGGGCGGCCATGCGCGACATCGCAGAAAGGGCAACGTCGTGTGCAAATATCGCCCATGATCATAAAAGTGGCAGTGCCACGCGAAAAACACTCAGATAAGTTCGGGCAGGAGGCTTCTTCGCAAACGGTGTGCAGCTTATTGTCGCGTAAGGTCTGCTTTAGCTCCTGTACACGATTATCGTGCGGCAGGCGAATACGAATCCAATCGGGCTTACGCAGTGGCGTAACCGTTTTTTCGATCTTGATCGGGATGCGCGCCATTTTTTCGGCGCCACGCAGTTTTTCTCCTGCAACGACAGGTTTAATTTTGGGACGGCTTGATTTGGCGGTAATATCAGACATATAAGTGAGCCTGGCTCTCAATAGCAGCCGGAATTATACCTATTCGCTATGAACGATGTTATTAATCGGGTTGATATTGACGATATAGTCAGTCGATTTTATCAAGCCATGTTGCAAGATCCGATTATTGGTTACATTTTTACCGATGTGGCTAAGATTGATCTCGAGTCGCATTTGCCGATTATCGGTGATTTCTGGGAGGATGCCTTATTCGGCAGTGATTTGTATCAACGTAACACCATGCAAAAGCACCTCGAGATTCACGACCAACTACCTCTTACACCGGGGCATTTCACGCGCTGGCTTTTTCTGTTTGAGCAAGCAGTGAACACCAATCACCATGGTGAGAACGCAATACGCATGCTCAAAATTGCCGAGCGCGTGGCGAAGACCATCGCTGCCGCCTTATCCAAACAAAAAAGAACCGGATTGACGCTTAGCCTGAAAGAGCTGAGCTAAAGAACTTAAGCTTGCTTGCGGAGAAAAACCGGTTTTTCTGGCGTTGATTCTTTGGCTGAATAACGATAGCCGTTACCTCGAAACTTGCGTAATCGCTCAAGGTCTTCGATTTGATTCTTGATTACCCATGCCGACATAACTCCGCGCGCTTTCTTGGCGAAAAAGCTGATCATTTTGTATTGGCCGTTTTTCCAGTCTTTAAAAGCCGGCGCCACGATTTGAGCATTCAGCTCTTTGGTTTTGACGGATTTAAAATACTCATTTGAGGCAAGATTGAGTATCGAATCTGATTTTAGCTTCTTAAGCTGTTTGTTTAGCTGTTCAGTAATAGTGCTGCCCCAAAAGTCATACAGATTGTTGCCCAATTCGTTTTTGAGTTGAGTGCCCATTTCCAAACGGTACGGTTGAATTAAATCAAGCGGGCGAATCACTCCATATAGACCCGACAAAATGCGCAGATGTTCTTGCGCATATAGAAACTCTTGTTCAGAGAATTTCTCGGCGTCAAGCCCAGTGTAAACATCACCTTTAAAGGCGAGCACGGCCTGCTTGGCATTTTTCTTAGTAAACGGGCGTGACCATTGGTGATATCGCTCGACGTTGAGCTCAGCAAGCTTGGAGCTAATACCCATGAGTTTTTCCAGATCAGCTGGTGATTTGGTGGTCAATTCATCAATCAGCGTCTCGCTTTTATCCAATAGAAGCGGTTGGCTATGCTTGGGAGCGATCGAAATGGTCTCAAAATCTAGTGTTTTTGCTGGGGAAACCAGAATTAACATGGTGTTTTAAGTCAAAAAAATTGCGTGATAGCTGGACTATAACTCAGCTTAAGTTAAAAGCAGCTAAAAGCGTGAAAATCAGTCATTTAACATTGTTTTACTTAGATTTAACTTCTTAAGCTGAGAAAAATTGCTATAAACTAGTTGTAACAAATTGATTTTACAACTAAAGAACACCATCCTGGAGGGAGGAATGCGTGATTTTCTAGCAGTTGTGACCGTTGCCATTGAGCAAATAAGGTCTCGCGCAAGGATTTTAATGATCATCAGCGGTCTTAGCGCGAACACTCGCGCCTTTTTACTGTTCTTATTATCTGTCTATCTACCCTTCTTTTCTTCTAATAAGTTGCGAATTGTATTCTTTCGTATCTTCAGCCAATCCAAGAGCTGGCATGGTAAATAATCATTTTTTCAAGCTGTTTTCTAATTCAAGCAAGTCTGCGCGTTTATTGGCGCTTGTCATATTCACTGCTTCCATATTTTGGTCGGCACTGAGTCATGCGCAAACACTTATTTCGATTTCGAATCCGCCAGCAGCGGTTAATGCAACGGCGGTAGGTGATACGCAATTTTGGCCTCAAGCGGGAACCGTCAATGGTGTTCCGATAAGCCTGAGGGCCACCGTAACGAGTCTGTCGGCTGGCGATACCATCAGACTTTTTACAAGTGGCGATAATCCGGTAGTTAGAGCGAATACGGGAACCTTAGCGGCTACTGTGGTTTGGGAGGTATTCAACGCGGTAACTGGGGCGCCGATTACCGCCGACCCGAATTTTTTAATTACCGATATCGATGGTAATAATGGTAATCCGATTGAGAGTGTTTCCGCGGCTTGTGCTGGTTTAACCTCTTACACGGTTAACGGTAACTTCATCCCAAACTGCAATGCTAATAATGATCCAGCTTGTGCCACAAATATCCAAGTTACTGAATCGGGCGGCAATATTCTAGGCGAGGGCACACAGAACCAAAACGGTGGTCAACAAGAGGGCTTTATTCAATATAGCTGGAATGGGGTGACTGAGTGGACGGTCAATTATTTTGCCACTACAAGAGGACGTTGGTTTGTGCACGATGCCGACGGCGATGTCCCTTTTGACGCCAATCCAACTTTAGTGAATTTGGTCGATATGGCGACCATTAAAGGAGTATCAAGCACTAGCTTGACTTCACCGGCCGTTGGGGAACAAATTACCTTCGAGATTGAAATGTCGAATGCCGGCCCGGCGAACGCTACCGGCGGTAACCTGATCGATACTTTGCCGATTGGATTGAATCTAATTATGGCATCAGCGACCAGCGGCACTGTTGTTGAAACGCAAGGCGCACCTGACACCGTGGCGTGGAGTAACGTCGATGTACCGGTTGGTGGTATTGAAGTGCTGACCATCGTTGCCGAAGTTGAAGCACCAGCGGTCGCCGGCAATACCCTAACGAATGAGACGACTACAGCACTGGCAAATGAAAGTGTTTGTTCAAGTCGTGATGTTTTAACTTTTTCATTCGTGGTGGCCGAAACGCCAGATCCGTCGCTGGAAATTACCAAATCCGTAAGCTCGGCAACCTCTTTTAGCCAAGCTGGTGACACCATCACGTATAGCTATGAAGTCGTCAACACCGGCAATATCAATATCGATAATGTGGTGCCGACTGATTCTGGCCCAACTTTTGGTGGTGACGCGGCAACGAACGGTTTGGCCGGTTTTACACCTTCCTCGGCGCTATTAGCGCCGGGCGACTCGCAGATTTTTACTGCGACCTATCTGCTTGCTCAAGCGGACGTGGATAATATGGCGGCTGACGCAGACCCGCTTACGGCAATCGAAAATACCGCTAGTGCAACCGGTGATCCAGCCGGTGGCGAATCGCTGCCTACGGTGGCTGATAGCAGCGTTGAAACTGGTTTCAGCCCTGAACCCAGTCTGTCAATTTTAAAAGAAGTCAGCGCTGACACTGCCTTTTCAGCGGCTGGCGATACCATCACTTATCAATATACGATTACCAATACCGGCAATATCACCATTGACGCCGTCATGCCAACTGATCCTGGCCCAACCTTTAATGGTGCGCCAGCTGCTGGTACTTTAAGTGCGTTTAGCCCAGCTAGCGTTAGTTTGGCACCGAATGCAATGCAGGTATTTACCGCTACTTATCAATTGCAGCAAGCCGATGTCGACAATATGGCGGCGGCGGCGGCCCCCTTAACGGCAATTGACAATGCAGCCAGCGCCACGGGTGATCCAGTTGGTGATACAGCCTTGCCACCGGTAACCGAAAGTGAAGTCGAGACAGGCTTTGCTCCGGTTCCGTCGATGACTATCGCTAAATCCGTTGGAGGCGCTACGACATTTTCTCAGGCTGGCGATACCATCACTTATGAGTACTTAGTTGAGAATACTGGTAATGTCACGATTTCTGGCGTTGCGCCTACTGATAATGGGCCAACTTTTAACGGTGTAACAGGTACTAATTCGCTTAGTGGATTTACGCCGAGTTCGGCGACTATTGCGCCGGATGATCCGCCGGTGTTGTTTACGGCAACCTATGTTTTATCGCAAGACGATATTGACAATATGTTCGCGGCCGCCGACCCAACGACCGCTATCGACAATGTCGCGTCTGCTAGCGGAACTCCAGTCGGTGGCGTACTACCACCAGTGCCTAATAGTGAGGCAGAGACTGGTTTTGCCCTGGATTCAGAACTTACCTTAAGTAAAACGGCAGGTGCGCCAACTATTGGTCTGGGCACCAATGCCAGTGCCACCGATGCCGGCGATACTATTAGCTATAGTTTTGACGTTACTAATAGTGGCGATGTCACTATTGATGCCCTGGTAATTAGTGATAGTGGCCCGACCTTTAATGGTGCTACCGGAACTGGCACGCTGTCTGCGATTAGCTGCCCATTAAGCAGCCTATCGCCAGATCAAATGACCACCTGCACGGCGATCTATACCTTGTCGCAAGGCGACGTAGACAATGCCATTGTCGGAGGCGTTGACGCAGTAGAAAATTCAGCTGAGGCGTCTGGTGAAGACCCCAATGGCGATACCGTTGATTCGCCAACAGATACCGCAAATCAAACGATTGCTGCCGATTCTTCTATCGAGATAACCAAGTCAGCTAGCGCCCCAACTATTGCTAATGGAGCCGACCCAACCATCGTTGACCCAGGAGATTCGATTAGCTATCAGTTGCAGGTCGACAATACCGGCAATACCACACTAAGCAATGTGTTAGTCAGTGACTCTATTGCCACTGTTACTTGCCCAGCCACAACAAACCTTGGCGCACCTTTCGTCAATGATGGTACTGCCCAGCTAGCGGTCGGCGATGGCATCGTTTGTGCCGCTGAATATGTATTGCAACAAACAGACTTAGATGCTGGTGGCGTGCAAAATACCGCCGATGTGGAAAGCACTGATCCTACCGGCGCACCGATTAACGACAGTGATACGGTGGACTCTGGATTTACGCAAAGAACTTCTGTTGCTTTGGTCAAATCAGCAACGCCATTGCCTGATCCGGCCAACGATGGCGACCCCATCACCTACACCTTTATGCTGACCAATACCGGCAACGTTAGCTTATCGTCGCCGCAAGTTACTGATCCAATATGTGAAACACCAGCGTCACCACTGACATTTACTAACGGCTTTATTAGCGGAGATGCCGGTGTGGCAGGTGAAATGGAGGCTGGTGAAACGTGGGTTTTTGAATGTGTTTACACCATCGATCAAGATGATGTTGATGCCGGTGAAGTGGCCAACACTGCCGTTGGTACAGGCACACCACCGCCTGGCTCAGGCTTAGCTGACCCTACTAGCACCGCGAGTAACTTGGCTGACGCTGAACAAAATGCCGCGATTTCTTTAGTGAAATCATCGTCTTTGCCTACCGTAGCAAACGGGTCATTAACAAGTGCTACTGATGAAGGCGACACAGTAAGCTATACCTTTGAAGTGGAGAATACCGGTAATGTAACGCTCAATAATGTCACGGTCACCGACCCGCTCATTACCGCGGCACCTAATAACGGTAGTATTTCCTGCCCAGCGGGAATTAGTTCTATGGCACCGGGTGATGTGGTTGTTTGTACTGCTACTTACGCTTTAACGCTTGACGATGTTAATGCCGGCATGGTCGCGAATACCGCAAATACCACTGGTACACCACCGCCAAGCGTGCCACCAATAGAGGCCCCAGAAGCAGATAGTTCTAACTCGGTGATCATTCCACCGATGCCTGAATTGGAGGTCGAAAAATCTGTCGCCGCGTTAACTGCACCATTGCAGGAAAATGACGTCATTACTTATACCTTTGAAATTGAGAACACTGGTAACGTTACTATTAATGGCATCTTGCCAGTCGATTCTGGGCCAACCTTTAATGGCGCCGCTGGCAGCAATTCATTGTCGGCGTTCACGCCAGTGACAGCTGATCTTGATCCTGGCCAAACGCAAATATTTACCGCTACCTACACGCTGTCACAGGCAGATATAGACAATATCGCTGCCGCCGCAGACCCATTAACTGCGATAGACAACTCGGCTACCGCACAGGGCACACCTGAGAATGGCAACTTACCTCCGGTCACACCGAGCACCACCGAAACTGGCGCGGCGCCGGATCCACAAGTTGAGTTGATTAAGTCTTCTACACCTCCAGCGGTGGTTGCCGCTGGTGAGGTTATCACCTATACCTTTAATCTGGAGAATACTGGTAATGTCACCATTGCCAGCCCAATCGTTGATGACCCGCAATGCGCGGTGCCAGCTTCACCGCTGAATTTCGCGAGCGGCTTTGTATCCGGAGATACCGGCGCAACACCTCAGGCGCTTGATGTTGGTGAGACCTGGATCTTCAGTTGTACCTACCCAATTACGCAGGCCGACATCAATGCCGGAACAGTGCAAAATACCGCCACCGGAGGCGGGCAGGATCCGAGTGGCCAAAATATCGATGATGATTCTGATTCAGATAATCCGGGCGACGACACCGGCGCTGATGACGACCCAACCAATACACCCTTGGCACAAACCTCATCCTGGACGGTAACTAAATCAACGTCCTCTGTGCCGACCATGGAAGGCGATACATTGGTGTATCAATTTGAAGTAGAGAACACCGGCAATGTTGATATCACTTCGATCACCGTCAACGATGCCAAGTGTGCGGCTGCACCGGTATTGGTGTCAGGCGATGTCGGTAATGATTTGGTGTTGTCACCACCTGAGACTTTTGTTTATGAATGTACTTCCATTCCAGTAACGCAAGTTGAGGTAGATGACGGCATGGTTGACAACGAAGTCGATGTGATCGGCTCGGTTCCGCCAACTGCGCCACTGCTGCCTGTTGCAGAAGACAATATTTCTACGCCGATTGCTCCGGCACCGGCGCTGGAGATCGATAAGTCGTCTGCAGCACCGACAGTTGGCTTAGGTGATATAAGCACCGCAACCGACCCAGGTGACACAATTGTTTATACCTTCGATATTGAGAACACCGGTAATGTCACTATCAGCAATCTGAGCGTGACCGATCCCGGGCCCACTTTCGGTGGCAATGCCGGAGCTGGTGTGTGGTCTGGTGTGAGTTGCCCAGCCACCACTTTGTTGCCAACGCAAACTACCAGTTGTACTGCCACTTATACTTTAGCGCAGGATGATATCGATGCGGCGATTGCGGCTGGCCCTAACTCGGTAGCTAATACGGCTACAGCGACAGGCGATGACCCCGACAATGGGGCAGTCGCTTCGCCTGCTGATCAAGAGCTTACTTCGATTGACAGTGAGCCAGCTTTGGTAATCCTTAAAGATGCGGCTTCTCCGTCGGTAGACCAAGGGCCGGATCCAACTATGACCGACCCGGGCGATACCATTGAATTTACCATCACGGTTGAAAATACGGGTAATACCACTTTGACTAATGTTCTGGTGCAGGATTCTCTGACTTCGGTAAGTTGCCCAGACCCGGCTACTCCATCTGGCAATGCTTTTACTAATGCCGGTGATCCCGGATCCTTACTAGAGGTTGGCGATACGGTTGTTTGTATAGCGACTTACATAATTGATCAAGACGATATTAATGCCGGGCAGGTAATCAATACCGCATCAGTAGCAAGCACCGACCCTAGTGGCGAATTAGTTGATGGGGTTGCCGAAGAAACGTCACCATTTACGCAAAGAACATCAGTGGCCTTGACCAAAACGGCGAGCACTTTGCCGACCATTCCGCCGCCACTTCCGAATGATATTGTGACTTTTACTTTTGTGTTGGAGAACACTGGCAACGTGAGTTTAAGCTCACCACAGATTGAAGACCTGCTATGTACTCCAACCACACTTACCGCCACCGTTGGTTTAGACCCCGCCACCGATGTTGGGTCTGATGGTGTATTAGATGCCGGCGAGAGTTGGACCTTTAGCTGTGATTATCCTATTACTCAGGAAGATATAACCGCAGGTGAGATTTCAAATACCGCCACTGGTTCGGGTACGCCACCGGCGGATTCAGGTTTGGATGAGCCATCTAGCACCAGTTCTGCTTTGGTTGTTGCAGAGCAAAATGCGTCTATCACACTAGATAAAATAGCCGGCGTGCCAACCACGGTCGATGGTGACTTAGCTACCGCTACTGATGTGGGCGACACGATAACTTATACCTTTAATGTTGCGAATACCGGTAATCTACCGTTTGAGAACGTCACTATTGATGACCCTCTGATAACTGATCCACCAAATAGTGGTGCATTCAGTTGTGAGTTAGATACAGTTCCGCCAGTGTCGTTTACATTAGGCTCCACTGAATTGCCAATTAATCAGAGCATTACTTGTGAAGCGGTTTATACGCTAACTCAAGAGGATGTCGATGCTGGGTTGGTATCGAATATGGCAACCGCAATTGGTGATCCTCCTGGTGTGATTCCGCCAGCACCAGAAGCAGAGAGTGGCGCCATGGTGCCAATCGACCCTGAGCCGTCGTTGAGTGTTGATAAATCAGCTTCAGCGATTCCTGCAAATGTAGCTGCCGGCACGGTCATCACTTATAGCTATGAAATCGAGAATACTGGCAATGTCACGATCGACAATGTTGCTCCTATCGATTTAGGGCCAACCTTTAACGGCGTGCCTGGCACCAATGCTTTGAGCAATTTCAGCCCAGTTAGCGCCGATTTGGCTCCTGGCGAGATTGAGACTTTTACCGCAACCTATGTGATATCTCAGCAAGACTTAGACAATATGGCGGCGGCCTCCGCCCCGGCAACGGCGATTGACAACGAAGCCACAGCAGATGGTGAGCCGATCCAAGGTCTGTTGCCGCCAGTCGACCCAAGTACCGTTGAAACGGGTGTTGAACCTGATCCAAGCCTAGAGTTGATCAAGACTTCCAGTATCAGTGCGCCGGTCTCTGCTGGTTCGATAATTACCTATAGTTTCACGCTTAACAATAACGGTAATGTCACCATTAGTAACCCAAGTTTAGATGATCCAATGTGTCAGTCGCCGGTTGGCCCATTGTCATTCACGCGCGGCTTCGTCTCGGGTGATAGTGGGGCGATCCCGCAAGCGCTTGATGTTGGCGAAACCTGGTTATTTGAGTGCGAATATACGATTACGCAAACAGATCTCGATGCTGGCACGGTACAAAACACCGCAACCGCATCCGGTCAAGACCCATCTGGTGAAACCACTGAGGACGATTCGGATTCTGGTAATCCAGGAGATGATACAGGTGCTGATGACGATCCAACCAATACCACATTACCAAGAGCTCCCGCTTGGACAATAGAGAAATCGACCACCTCGATACCAACGGCGGTTGGCGATACGCTCACTTATAGCTTTGTGCTGAGTAATACCGGCAACACCAGCATTAGTGCGATCACCGTCAGCGATGCTAAATGCGTTGGTGGTGTGGCCATTCTAGATGCCAGTACTGATATCAATGCTGATGGTATTTTGTCTCCGGCCGGGGCTGGTGGCTCACCTGCGGCTGAGCAATGGACTTATAGTTGTGAGTCTATACCAGTCACGCAGGGAGAAATCGACAATGGTAATGTGATAAACAATGTAACTGCTGATGGCACTGCGCCAGGTGGAGGCTTAGGTAACGCTACCGATCAATTGACCACACCTGTACCGCAAACGCCATCAATGAGCCTGGTTAAATCAGCCGGTATAGCGACTCTCAATAACGATGGTAGTTTTGATCAGGTGTTTAACTTTGAGCTGAAAAATACCGGCAACATTACCCTTGATACCGTTTCAATTACTGACAATATTCCGGCGCAATTTGGCGCCTGTTTTGCTGGCGTGGTCTCATCGGGGATTGTTTCAATTATAGATGGTGGCGAAGCTGGCGGTTCTCTGAATGCCGCTCTTGGTACATCACCGGTGATTGCATCAATTGATGAATTAGGTGTGCAAGACAGCCTTGTGGTTACTGACTTTATAGTTCGTTTTGACCCGAATGCAGCAGCATGCAGCTTCCCGGATCCAGCTGAGAATACCGCAAGCGGTGGTTCTGATCAGGCCAATGATGTATCCGATAACGGTACTGATCCAGACGCAGCAAATCCAGATGATGGTGGTACACCAACACCATTTGTGCCGCCAGTTCCATCACCAGAACTTGGTGTGGCTAAATCGGCCGCTGTGTTAATGGTAAATCAAGGCTTCACATTTGATGCTGAATATACCTTGTTATTGCAAAACACGGGTGATGTCGATTTGAGCAATCTGGAGTTGTTTGACGATATCGAAAGTCAATTGGGTAATCTGTTTGACCCTTCGACCGCCAGCGAAACTAGTGGCGGCGTGATCAGCCCAATAGTGATCTCGGTGGTTAACGATGTCGCACCGATAGACGTGGTCTTACCGACCGCTAATAGTGCGTATACCGGCGCGAGTGAGAATCTATTTGATGGTAACTCCGGTTTCCTTGGTGTTGGTGACACCATCGAAGTTAGGTTTAGCGTCAGAATCGACCCAACTCGCGAATTGCCACTAGCTGAAACCTTTGAGAATAGTGCGCAGGCGAACGCTACCGCACCTGGCGATGTGCAGGTGAGTGATTTATCAAACCAAGGTGTGGACCCGAGTGTTGGCTCAGGCGGTGCTGGTGATCCAACTATTATTACTTTAGATGATGTCTCAGCCTTGCCGATCACGCTTGGCCAGTTCCAAAGTCGATTATTAAGTAATGGCGAAATAGAAGTGCGCTGGCAAACTCAAACTGAAGTCGCCAATTTAGGCTTTAATTTATATGGTCGAGTAGACGATCAATGGCAACGTTTAAACGCCGAGGTGATCCCTGGTCAAGGTGATTCCATTAAAACAGTTGAATACAGTTTTCAAGTTGCTGCTAATGTGGAGTTCCTTGCGCTGAGTGATATCGATGCCTATGGCAGTGAAACAATCCACGGGCCGTTTAGCGTCGGTCGCATTTATGGTGCAAATTCGGTTTCTCAGGTGACTGACTGGAGCGAATCAATACTGCGCCGAGAATCAAAACAACAGAGCGAAGTTGAGCGTCGTCGTCAAGCGATGCAGCAACAGAACGAAGCAAGACGACAGCGTCGCGCTGCAGGGGAGAATTAATCATGCAACTTAAAGAAAAATTATTAGCCGCTGGCATCTTCGCTTTTCTAGGTACCAACCTCCATGCTGAGCAACTGCTTAACATTGGGGTTACTGAACAGGGGATGCATGAAGTCACTTATCAGCAATTACTGGATTTTGGCTTAGATATCCAGGGTGAGCCGATAACTTCAATTGCATTGCTCAGTCAAGGTCAACCGGTTGCGATCGAAGTGCTTGGCAGCGATGCTGACCCACAAGTAGTTGGTCCAGGCAGCGCGATACGTTTTTTTGGTGAACCGTTGGATACTCTGTACACAGGTACTAATGTCTATACCTTAGCCTTAGACCCTAGCGCGCAGCGCCAGGCAGTGTCAGTTAGTCCGGTAGCGCCTGATCGCATGCCATTTGCGACCGCCTATTTGGCCAAAAAATCTTTCGCACCGCAGCTCGAATATAGTTTTAGCTCTCCGAATGCTAATGACCCTTGGTACGCTAAACGTATCTCGGCGCTCAATAGACCCAATCAGGAGCGCGTGAGTCTGCAACTTGACGATTATCAGGTCGGCGGAAATTCCGGATCGGTCAAAGCTAAATTAAGCGTTGACGCCTGGGGCGCTTCAAATATGCCGAGCAGCAATAACGATCATCACGTTAAAGTGTCGGTCAATGGCGTTGAGGTAATAAGTCATGTGTTTGATGGTTTTGAGACAATAAATTTAACTTCCGATGTTGACAGCATTCAGCAAGGCTCTAACTCGGTAGATATTTCTTTACCGCTAGATCAGGGCCAAACTTTCGACGCGATAAACTTAGATAAAATCGAGATCTCTTACCCTCGTGCCTTTGTCGCAAAAGACAATGAACTGAGTTTTACCTCAGGTTTTCGCAAATTTAGAGTGCGTGGTTTTAGTCAAAATGAGGTGTTGGTGTATGCGCGAGAAGGCCAGCAATTACAGCGTATCGAAAATGTCAGCGTGGGCGGGCGCTGCCCTGATCGAGGCGCTTGCGTTGCCACATTTAGTGGCAGTGGCAAAGTAGCCGAGTATTTTGTGTTAAGCCCTGATCGCTTTAAGCAAGCGCAATTAATGTATTTGCCAGTGACTGAAGATATTCGTTCTGGTAACGCCGAATACTTGATCGTCACGCACCCTGATTTTATTGCCGAAGAAGGGGAGACTGATGAGTTAGAGCGACTGGTCAATGCCTTGCAAGCCGACGTCAACAGCGTCGATGTGGTGAATGTAGAACAAATCTACGCTCAGTTTGGTAATCATTTATTTGACCCTCTGGCAATTCAACGTTATTTGGAATTCTCGCGCAATCAACGTAACACTAAAATGGTGTTGTTGGTTGGAGGTGATATCTATGACTATCGCAATTTCGAGAACCAGGAAGCGCGCAGTTTTATCCCATCAATTTATGTGCAAACTGACGATTTGATCCGTTTTGCTCCAGTCGACGCTAAGTATGTCGATTTTAATCAAGATAATGTGCCTGATATGCCAATCGGTCGCTTGCCGGTGCGAACCATGAATGAGCTCAAGGTGCTGATCGATAAGCGTGAGGCATTTGCATCACGCTCTTACGCTAATCAGGCCTTATTTGCTGCCGATCGTTTTAATGATTTGGAGCAGTATAGTTTTACCCTTGATGCTGAACGCATGCGCGCCGATTATTTTTCTTCCTGGCAAGTGACGCCAGCGTATATTGACCAACTCGATGTTCGCGATGCCCGAAATCGAATTAATCAGAGTATTAATGATGGCGTGTCCTTAACTGCTTTTTTTGGTCATTCTTCAACCAATCAGTGGAGCTTTGAAGGTTTGTTCAACGGTTTTGATGCAGATAATCTACAGAACGATGGGCGACCAACAGTAGTCACGCAGTGGGGTTGCTGGAATACTTATCATGTGAACCCCAATGAAGAATCTATGGGGCACCGTTTTTTGATCAATGATAATCGAGGAGCAGTCGCGGTTATGGGCGCAACGACCTTAACCTCTGCTCATAATGAGCGCTTGCTAGCTGATCGGTTCTACGCTCAGCTAGCCAGTGGTAAGTCACTTGGCCAAGCAATCACAGATGCCAAAACCGAGTTGGCCTTGTCGCGCCCAGATGCGCTTGATGTGTTGTTAGGCTGGAATCTATTAGGATTTCCTGAATTGCAGCTTTAATGTTTTTACTGCTTTTAAGAGCCTAGGCAGTTGCCTGCACATCTTTTTGAACATTTAGAAAAGATGCCAGATACTGGCCGGTAAAAGAAGATTCATTACCGGCTACTTCTTCAGGTGTGCCTTCAGCGACGATTTGCCCGCCGCCACTGCCGCCTTCTGGACCAAGATCAATGATCCAATCGGCGGTTTTAATCACGTCGAGGTTGTGCTCGATCACCACTACAGTGTTGCCGTGATCTCGTAAGGTATGCAGTACCTCTAATAGTTGACGAATATCATGGAAGTGTAAGCCCGTTGTTGGCTCATCCAAAATGTACAGCGTTTTGCCGGTGTCGCGCTTAGAAAGCTCTCTGGCCAACTTGATACGTTGCGCTTCTCCGCCTGACAGCGTAATCGCACTCTGACCTAATTTGATATAGCCCAAGCCAACCGACATCAGCGTCTCGAGTTTGCGATGAATATTAGGCACCGCACTGAAGAAGTCAGTAGCATCTTCAATAGTCATTTCTAATACATCGTGTATGTTTTGGCCTTTGTAGCGAATATCTAGGGTTTCACGGTTGTAACGCTGGCCTTTGCAGATATCACAGGCGACATAAATATCTGGAAGAAAATGCATTTCTACCTTAATCATGCCATCGCCCTGACAAGCCTCGCAACGACCGCCCTTAACATTAAAGGAAAAACGCCCGGGTTTATAACCACGAGCACGCGCTTCAGGTGTGCCGGAAAACAGCTCTCTAATTGGGGTAAAGAGTTGCGTATAAGTCGCTGGATTAGAGCGAGGAGTTCGGCCAATCGGGCTTTGATTTATATCAACAATTTTGTCAATCAAATCTAAGCCAATCACATCTTTATGCGGTGCGCATTCGATTTGGCTTTTGTTAATTTTACGCGCCGCTGCAGGGTAGAGCGTATTATTAATCAAAGTTGATTTACCTGAGCCTGACACGCCCGTGACACAGGTTAAAACGCCAAGTGGAATGTCAACCGTGACGTTCTGCAAATTGTTGCCGATCGCGCCCTTAATACTAAGCGATTTGTTCTTAGGGCCCTGGTGACGCTTTATCGGTATTGCGATTTGTTCTTTGCCTGATAAAAATCGGCCAGTTAGCGAATCCGCATTTTTTTTGATTTGATCAATCGTTCCTTGTGCGACTATTTGCCCGCCGTGTACTCCTGCGCCGGGGCCGATATCGACAATGTAATCAGCGTGATGCATAGCATCTTCGTCGTGTTCGACGACAATCACCGTGTTACCAAGATCACGCAAATGCGTTAAGGTTTTTATCAAACGATCATTGTCGCGTTGATGCAGGCCAATTGAAGGCTCGTCGAGCACATACATAACGCCCACTAAACCTGAGCCGATTTGAGAGGCTAATCGAATGCGTTGCGCTTCGCCGCCTGAAAGCGTTTCTGCTGAACGATCCATGCTCAAATAATTGAGCCCAACATTGACCAAAAATCCTAATCGATCATGAATTTCTTTGACGATTTTTTCAGCGATTTCAGCGCGGTTGCCACTCAGCTTTAGGCCTTCAAAAAAGGCCAGTGCATCTCCGATAGAGCGTGCAACGATTTGATTGATGCTGGTGTCATTAATAAACACATTTCGCGCTTCTAAACGAAGGCGAGTACCTGAACAATCAGGGCAGGTTTGCGAGCTAATAAACTTCGATAATTCTTCGCGTACGGTATTCGACTCGGTTTCATGATAACGACGTTCCATATTAGGGATAATGCCTTCCCAGCTATGATGACGAGTGACGCCTTGGCCTTTGTGCCGCATATAACTGAATTCGATGGTTTCTTCGCCACTGCCATACAATAGCTTGTCGCGTTGTTTAGAAGTCAGTGAGCTTAAAGGGTCATCAACAGAAAAGCCGTAATGGGTAGCGACGTTTTGTAATAATCGAAAGTAGAACAAACTGCGGCTGTCCCAACCTTTAATTGCGCCTTGAGATAAGCTTAAATCTTCATCAAAAATCAATCGTTCGGGATCGAAATATTGCTTGTTGCCCAAGCCATCGCAGGAGGTGCAGGCACCGACCGGGTTGTTAAAAGAAAACAGACGCGGCTCCAGTTCACTTAAGCTATAACCGCAATGAGGGCAGGCATAACGGGCTGAAAATACCAACGTATGTTCTTCGCTCTCTTTGCTGGCGAGCACTAACACTTCAGCCACACCTTCGGCCAGTTCTAATGCGGTTTCAAATGACTCTGCCATGCGTTGCTCATTGCCTTCTTTGATCACCAGGCGATCAACGATGATGTCGATATTGTGTTTGAAATTCTTTTTTAGGGCAGGTGGTTCCGATAAGTCGATAACCTGGCCATCAACGCGCGCCCGAACAAAACCTTGCGAATGCATACTCTGCAACAGATTGGCATGCTCTCCTTTGCGATCGCGCACCACTGGCGCCATTAGCATCACTTTAGAGCCAACCGGCAGACTCATGGTTTGATCTACCATCTGGCTGACAGTTTGTGCTTGCAGCGTCACATTGTGATCAGGGCAGCGCGGGTCACCAACACGAGCGAAAAGTAGACGTAAGTAATCGTAAATCTCAGTGATCGTGCCAACGGTTGAGCGCGGATTATGAGAGGTGGCTTTTTGTTCTATTGAAATAGCTGGAGACAGCCCTTCGATAACGTCAACATCCGGTTTTTCCATCAACGATAAAAATTGTCGCGCGTAGGCAGATAGAGATTCCACGTAACGGCGTTGGCCTTCGGCATATATTGTGTCAAACGCCAGCGAAGACTTACCCGAACCAGACAAGCCAGTGATCACAATTAGCTTGTCTCTTGGTAATTCAAGATCAATGCTTTTTAAGTTGTGCGTGCGCGCACCGCGAATGATTATTTTTTCTAACACGAAGATAAAACTGTCGACAGTTGGTGCGGAATTAAACCGCAGTTTTTTCTGCTAGTAAGACGCAGACACAAACTGCTAATATACGTCCGCCCTCATAAAAGTGACATCATTTTTTTGCTCCAGCGAACAAAAATCTTGAGCATAATTTTAATCCGACTCTCTTGGCCGATAATCACCTAAATCAATCAAGCTTCAATGGTTTGGAGCGCCGTGCTGTGGCGACCCTGGCGTCTGTCTATGGTTTGCGTATGTTTGGCTTATTTTTAATTTTACCGGTGCTGGCTATCTACGCTCAGGATTTAGATGGTGCCACACCGATGTTGATGGGCATTGCACTTGGTGTTTATGGCATTAGTCAGGCTGTATTTCAGCTTCCGTTTGGTTATTTGTCGGATCATTTTGGTCGCAAACCAATGATTTTATTTGGGCTGGGCTTATTTATTGTTGGTAGTCTGGTTGCGGCCTGGGCCGACACTATCACCGGTGTGATCATTGGTCGCGCTTTGCAAGGCTCGGGAGCAATTGCCGCTGTCGTGCTGGCACTAACCAGTGACTTAACGCGTGAGAATCAGCGTACTAAGGCCATGGCGATAATCGGTATGAGTATTGGCCTGGCCTTTATGCTGGCACTAATAGCTGCGCCATTATTGAGTTCAATCATTGGCGTACAAGGCTTATTTGTGATGACGGCCTTGCTGGCTATTGTCTCGATGGTGGTCGTGGTTAAGTTGTTGCCAGCGCCACAACAGGTGCGCAATCTGGATGTGCGGGCGGTTCCGGCGACCATGTGGACGGTATTAAAAAGCCGTGATTTGCAGCGTCTAAACCTGGGGATCTTTATTCTGCACTTTGTGCTTACTGCCATGTTCGTCGCAATACCGATCGTAATGGTAGAGAACATTCAGTTATCCACCGATGGGCATTGGCGAGTCTATGTGCCAGCTTTGCTTATTTCGGTCGTGCTAATGGTGCCTTTGATTATTTTATCGGCGCGCAGAAATTGGACCATGCGGGTTTTTCTAACCGCAGTGTGTATATTATTGTTCGCTCAACTATTGCTGATGCGTGACATCAATAGTGTTGCGGCAATGATTTTTGCGCTTAGCGTATTTTTCTGGGGTTTCAATTTACTGGAGGCTATGCTGCCGTCCCTGATCTCGCGAATCGCGCCTGCTGCAACTAAAGGGTCGGCGATGGGAGTTTATAACACCTTCCAATTCTTAGGTGTTTTCTGTGGCGGGCTAACTGGTGGTACTTTATACGGTCGGTTTGACAGTGTAGATGCAGTATACATCGCCGCCGCCTTTGCCTTAATTGTTTGGATTGTGATCTTATATCGAAGCAAGCCACCACGGTTGCTGGATGGGCTTGCGGTGTGCATTGCTGACAATGTTGAGTCACAGCGTTTTCTGGAAATCGAAGGTGTTGAAGAAGCCGTCGTAGTGAGCCGAGATGGTATGGCTTATTTAAAGGTCGACCCGCAGTTATTTGACTCGACAAGTTTGGCAGATTTAATCTACGAACCTAATTAGCTCATATATTTTGCGGTTGCAGCGGCAGCGCGATAAAATACACTATTAACAAAATCACCGCGGCACCGACCGCGAACACGGAGACTCAGATGGCACGAGGTGTAAACAAAGTAATTTTGGTTGGTAATTTGGGTAACGACCCAGAGGTGCGCTATGCCAATAATGGCGCCGCCATCGCAAATCTAAGCATCGCCACATCCGAAAGCTGGAAGGATCGAAACACTGGCGAACAACAAGAAAAAACTGAATGGCATCGAGTCGTTATGTTCAATCGTCTCGGTGAAATTGCTGGTGAATATTTACGTAAAGGCTCTAAAGTTTATATAGAAGGCAAATTGCAAACACGTAAGTGGCAAGATCAGAGTGGCCAAGATCGCTATACCACTGAGATCGTCGCAAATGAGATGCAAATGCTGGATTCACGAGGCGACAATGTGAGCCAGGGCGGTGGCGGCTACCAAGCAGCACCTGCACGACCGGCGGCGCAAAATCAAGAAGCCTCTCCAGCGCCTGCCGCACAATCCGCACCGGCCAATGATTTTGATGACGACATTCCATTCTAAAATTTTGATTTAAAAAATAACAAAAGCCTCCCACTCGGAGGCTTTTTTTGTGGAATACAAAAATAATTTCGGTTTTTGGTCAACAATTTACATTTTTCTACCACAAGCCTCGAGCTACACTAGTGACCATGAAAAAGCTACAGCAGATCAAGTTTGAGATTGTAGACCGCGTCGCGCTGCTAACACTGAATCGCCCGAATGATGCGAATGGCATGAATTTGTCATTGGCAAGCGAGCTCGTGATCGCCGCTGAACATTGCGATTTTAATGATCAAGTCAGAGCTATTGTATTGACCGGCGAAGGACGTTTCTTTTGTGCCGGTGGTGATTTAAATGCCATGCATCAGGTTTCTGATGATGCGCAAAGCCCGGGTCAGGTAGTTCGGCAAATTGCTGATCAACTACATAAGGCGATAGCGATTTTCAGCCGCATGGATAAACCGGTGATCGCCGCTGTTAATGGCACCGCCGCAGGTGCTGGCTTTAGCCTGGCGGTGGCAGCAGATATGGTGATTGCCTCAGAGCAGGCTAAATTTACTATGGCGTATAGCAATGTAGGTCTCAGCCCAGATGGCAGCTCCAGTTATTTTTTACCGCGACTAGTCGGTTTGCGCAAAGCCCAGGAATTAATGTTTACCAATCGCGTGTTGAGCGCTGATGAAGCAGTAAGCTGGGGCTTGGTTAATCGCGTGGTGCCAGCAGATGATTTGCTGACTTCGGCACAAGACCTAGCTCAGAGTCTGGCTAAAGGTTCAGTTAGATCGAACGGTGCTATAAAGCGCCTATTAAGTTGTAGCTTTGATAATGGCCTTGAAACACAAATGGAACTTGAAAGCAGAGCGATTGCCGAATGTGCAGACTCACCGGATGGTCGCGAAGGTGTGGCCGCCTTTATCGAAAAAAGAAAACCCCAGTTCAGTTAGACCCATTTACCATTAATTATGAATATAGCTAAATCCCTACCTTTATTGTTTGCAGCTTCTTTATTGGCGGCTGCTAGTTCAAATTTGGTCGATGCGAAACAATCGAAACCCGAGGCGGTGATTGAGCAAAGCCCAGTGGTAGTAGGTCGATTCCCAATTAAAGATGCCAAGCCTGCTGACTACATTGATTTAATTGAGCTGCCCGAAGGCTTTCAGATTGAAATATTTAGTGATCAAGTCCCTGGTGCCAGATCGATGACCTTGGGCGCCAATGGCACTCTGTTTGTTGGCACACGTGGCCGCAATGGTGATCCAAAGCGGCCAAGCGATGTTTACGCCGTTGTCGATAAAGACCAAGACATGGTGGCCGATGAGGTTATCACTGTGGCGCAAGATTTGTTTATGCCAAATGGTGTGGCGATGCATGGCGATGCATTGTTTGTTGCTGAGCCAAATCGAGTGTTGCGTTACGACGATATTGAGGCCAATTTAAGTGAGCCACCTAAGCCAGTGGTTGTTAATGAATCCTTTCCAAGTGATATTCATCATGGCTGGAAATACATCGCGTTTGGCCCGGATGGTCGTTTGTATTTACCAGTTGGAGCTCCCTGCAATATTTGCGAATCCAGCGATGACTACGCTGTTATCAATAGTATTGCCGCCGATGGCAGTGACAAACGAATCGAAGCCTTTGGGATCCGCAACACGGTTGGTTTCGATTGGCACCCGGTTACCAAAGAACTCTGGTTTACTGATAATGGCCGAGATTTGTGGTCGGATGACATGCCGCCGGAAGAGCTGAACCGTGTCAGCGAACGAGGTCAGCACTTTGGCTATCCGTATGAATATGGTAAAGGGCATCGCGACAATGTGTTTGAAGTCCCCGATGTCGAGTTTGAACATGCCGCTTTGGAATTGCCGCCGCATACTGCGCCACTTGGCATGAAATTTTATACTGGTGATATGTTCCCAGCCGAATACAAAAACGCCATATTGATCCCGCATCATGGTAGTTGGAATCGCACAGAGCCTACCGGCTATTACATCTCCATGGTTAAGGTAAAAGACGGTGAAGCTCAGGCCATGAGCATTTTTGCCAAAGGTTGGTTGCAAGGCAAAAACGACTGGGGTCGACCCACTGATATCTTGCAGATGCCGGATGGTTCAATCTTAGTTTCGGATGATCAGGCAGGTGCGATTTACCGTATCTCTTATTCGGCTCAAGCAAACGCCGAATAGACTCAAGTTAAAATACCTTTAAGAGAATCACTGTGTTAAAACGTGTTGCAGGATTAGCGCTGCTCGTAATGCTATTGGTGTCGGCTGTGGCCAGGGCAGAGTTCGATTACTTTGCAGCCAATCGCGATATGATTCGCAATGGCGTGCAGGCTGTGCTGATGTGTAATGGTTTGTTTACTTCTGATCGTTCGCTCGAGCAAGTCAAAGCCCAGGAGCTGCGTTATATCACTGGTAAGTATCAGCGCGCACCAAGCGACGCTTTTCGAATTTACTCTAAAGATAAAGCAGTCCGCGTAGGCGGCGAGCAAGAGGGCATGGCCATCACTGCCGCCTTTCGCGAAGGTTTGGGCTGCGTGGTTATGTCGCCTGAGCAAAGCTTAGACGATATTAGTGAGTTACCCAGCAACAAGTTTGCAATTAACCGCAAAACCAATGAAGACCTCCTATGGCCGATGGGCGATGTTGTCGGTAAGCAAGCACTTGATTCCAGCATTAGTCAAAGCGCACTGCTCGCCGCGGCTGACTGGGCTTTTGAGCGCGACACTGATGAACAAGATACGCTCAGTTTACTGGTAGTGCACAAAGGCCAGATTATCTTAGAGCGCTACGCCGAAGGGGTAACTGCGCAGACTAAGACTCGCACCTGGTCGACGGCTAAAAGCATTGCTTCAACCTTAATCGGCATGTTAGTTGACCAGGAGAAAATGGCTTTGGATGAGCCGCTTGATTTGCCTTGGCTACCGAGTGTGACTGCGCAAGAGCAGGATCCGAGAGATGCCGTAACGTTGCGACATCTGCTAAGAATGTCGAGCGGTTTGGAGCCGATTGATAGTTTTAATATGGAATACGCCACTGGCTCTGGACTGGCGTATTGGGCAGGTTCAAGTTCGGCAGTGGGCGCCTTACAACGTGGTTTGATTCGTCAACCCGGTAGCTTCTGGGATTATGAAAATTACGACACCTTGCTGGCTGTGATGGCAATGCGCGCTGAACTCGGTGATGACTATCATGCCTTTCCTTACCGAGAGTTACTGCACAAGCTTGGCATGAACAATACCTTGCTTAGTACTGATCGCTTTGGTGATTTTATTTTGAGTAGCCAGGTGTACACCAATGCACGCGATTTGGCGCGCTTTGGTTTACTGTATTTGCAAGGCGGTCAATGGAATGGCGAGCAACTCATTTCGCAAGACTGGATTGAATTCAGTCGTACTCCGGCACCAGCATCGTCGGTGCGACATTTTGACTATGGTGCGCAGTGGTGGCTGGTGCCAAACAATCGCAAAGATGTGCCGAGCGATGCTTACTCAACCGCGGGTAATCGCGGACAATACGTCGTCGTTGTGCCTAGTCACGATTTAGTCATCGTTCGGCGTGGCCTGGATTGGGGGCAACAAGGTTTTAACCGCTGGGATTTAACGCGCGAAGTTCTTAAAGCGTTCCCGGTGCCTGAATAATCAATTTGAATTTTGAACTATTTACGAGGTAACCATGAAAAAGGTTTTTTTATTTTTATCAATCACGCTATTTCTGTCGACCACAGCACAAGCGCAAGATGCCGAACAAACGCCAATGGCGACCAATATCAAAGCGGCGATGGAAGCAGAGATTCGCTCTGAAGATGAGCGTAAACGCGATCGCAATCGGCGACCAGCTGAGACGCTCGACTTCTTTGGTATTACACCTGATATGAAAGTCTTGGAGCTGATTCCAGGTGGTGGTTGGTACACAAAATTGCTTGCTCCGGCTTTGCGTGAAGAAGGTGAATTGCATGTCTCTTTGTCTAACCAACGATTCGAAGATCTCATGAAGGAAGAGGGCTTGGATAAGGTTAGCGTAGTTGAAGCAAAAGGCGTTGAAGTTGGTCAAGGTGATTTGCCGGGTCTACGCTCGCTTAGCGAATTCAGCTTTGATGGTAAGGGTTATGACGCGGTTTTAACCTTTCGCAACTTACATAATTTTGATGCAACAGGCCGCGACAATATGAACAAGGCCGTATTCAAAGCGTTAAAGAAAGGTGGCGTATATGGGATCGTTGATCATACGCGTCGTCATAATGAGCCACATACTTTAGAAAATCGTCGCCGCGCTGACCCGGTCGTGATTATTAAAGAGTTACTCGACTTAGGCTTTGAATTTGCAGGCAGCAGTGACTTGCACTATCGAGCTGATGACGAGCTGCGGTTTGAAGTAGGTCGCAAAACAGTTACAGGTAATACTGATCGTTTCACTTTATTGTTTCGCAAGCCCAAGTAAAACAGTGGCTTAGTCTTTAAAGAGAGTGCTGTTAACCACTCTCTTTAATCGCCTGCATCGAGACATGAGTCGAAGTGCTGGCGACATTTGGTAGGCTTGATATAGTCTCACCAAGGATTTGACGATATGTAGCAATATCCGAAGTGCGGATTTTCAACAAATAGTCGAAGGAACCGGCAATCATATGGCACTCCTCAATGGCACCAATTGACTCAACTGCTTGATTAAATTGCTGCAAAGCTAATTCTCGCGTGTCAGATAACTTTACTTCGGCGAAAGCAATATGCTGGCGACCTAACTTAGAGTGATTCAATACGGCTTTAAAACCTTTGATCACACCATCCGTTTGCAAGCGTTTAAGGCGAACCTGACAAGGCGTCTTAGACAAACCAACCCGTTGCGCGATTGCCGTAACAGCCAGTCGTCCTTCACGGCTTAAGATCTCTAGAATTTTGTAGTCGAATGAATCTAAATTACCTGTCATAAGAATTTTATTGGATTAATTGCCTATAAAGACAGATATATTAATTCACGTGGGCTGAAAATATAAATATATAAGTCAAATTCTCTATAAGATTTCGCTAGGATGGAGGCAAACAGATAGGTGATCCATGACCCAGCTAGCCAGCCATCGCCATGCGCTCAGAATCGCGAGCCATCAGAATCAATTCGAAGTTCTGCAAACTCTAACCAGTCGCTTTGGTCTCAGCGACAGTCAAAGACAGCTTGCTCAAGAGCAAGCAGCGAAGTTAGTGCAGGCGATTCGCCAGGATGGTTCGCCGGGTTTGATGGAACAGTTTTTGGCCCAGTACGGCCTATCAAGTGATGAAGGCGTAGCGCTGATGTGCTTGGCCGAGGCTTTGCTTCGAGTACCTGATTCGGAAACCATCGATGAGTTAATAGAAGATAAGATCGTTCCTTCAAGTTGGGGCGAACACTTGGGTAAATCGTCGTCTTCGCTGGTGAATGCCGCAACCTGGGGCTTAATGCTAACCGGTAAGATTTTGTCCGAACCAGATCAAGAGACAATTGGCGCAACTCTGAAAACCGCCGTTAAGCGCTTAGGCGAGCCGGTTATTCGCCTGGCAGTAAAACAGGCCATGCGCGAGATGGGTCAGCAATTTGTGTTGGGCGAAACCATCGAGTCAGCCATAGAGCGAGGGCAAGATGAGGTCGATCAAGGCTACTCCTATTCTTACGATATGCTTGGCGAGGCCGCCGTTACGCAAAAGGATGCGCGACAATATTTCGACGCCTACGCACAAGCTATTCATGCCATAGGTAAAACAGTAAAGAGCGATTGTACGCAAGAAAACCCCGGTATTTCTATTAAGTTGTCGGCCTTACATCCGCGATATGAAGGCTTACAAAAGCAGCGGGTTATCGCTGAGTTAGTACCAAGAGTCGTAACCCTGGTTGGCCTAGCTAAACAATATAGCTTAGGTTTGAATATCGACGCTGAAGAAGCCGATCGCCTGGATTTATCCTTAGATGTTATTGCTGCAGTGGTCGAACAAGCCGATTTAAGTGATTGGCAGGGCTTTGGTGTAGTAGTGCAAGCGTACAACAAAAGCGCGACGCATCTAATCGACTTTTTATATGAATTAGCTCAGGCGCATCAGTGCCAGATTATGGTGCGATTGGTAAAAGGTGCCTATTGGGATTCCGAAATTAAACATGCGCAATTACAGGGCCTGGAAAACTATTCTGTATTTACGCTTAAAGCCGCTACTGATGTTGCCTACCTTTGTTGTGCCAGCCAACTATTTAAGCTGCAAGACCGAATTTACCCTCAGTTCGCGACTCACAATGCTCATACCATTGCCGCGATTCGTGAGTTAGCGCCAGTTGATGCGAGCTACGAATTTCAACGATTGCATGGCATGGGTGAGGCGGCTTACCGCATTTTAAAAGAGAGTGAACAATCACTAAAGTGCCGTATTTATGCACCAGTAGGTCGGCACCGTGATTTGCTTGCGTATTTGGTCAGACGGCTATTGGAGAATGGTGCAAATTCTTCGTTCGTAAATCAAATCGTTGATGAGGATGTGCCAATTGAGGATGTGGTTGCTGATCCTTTTGCGCAAATCGCGTTATTCACAAACACGCAAGCTTTACCATTACCTAGCGAGCTTTACGCGCCGCAGCGGGTAAATTCATCGGGTTTGGACATAAATCGCCCCGAGTATCGAGAGCAATATCGACAATTGCGTCGTCCATATAAATTGAGTCAATGGCAGGCTGAGCCAATTATGGTCAGCGCTTCAAGTGCCAGTGAGGCTCTGTCAATTTTTAATCCCGCTGATCCTGCAGAAGAGGTTGGCCAGGTAGTGCATGCTAGAGCTGAAGATGCCAAGCTCGCCGCGAGCGACGCTAAACCCTGGTCGGTCGATGTGGTTGAGCGCGCCAGTATTTTAAGAACGGCGGCAGATTTGTATCAGCAGCACTCTGGTGAAATATTTGCCTTGCTAAGCCGCGAAGCAGGCAAAACCGCAATTGATGCCATTGCTGAACTACGTGAGGCAATCGATTTTCTGCGGTATTACAGTGAGCAGATAGAAACGAATGCCCTTGACCAACAAAATAGTGCTTCGGGGCTCTTTGTTTGTATCTCTCCCTGGAATTTTCCACTGGCTATATTTACTGGTCAGTTGAGTGCCGCATTAGCTGCTGGCAATGCGGTAATTGTAAAACCGGCAGAGAGCACTCCGTTAATTGCTGCACTCGCCGTGCGTTTATTGCATCAAGCAGGTGTGCCAGTCACTGCGCTGCAATATTTGCCTGGCTATGGTGCCAAGGTAGGGGAGGCCCTTTGCCAGCTTCCGCAGATCAATGGTGTTTGTTTTACTGGCTCGACTGGCACGGCAAAACAGATTAACCAATCAATGGCGAATTTCGTATCGCCAGGTGCTGCGTTGATTGCAGAAACCGGGGGCATAAACGCTATGGTTGTCGACTCGACCGCACTACCAGAGCAGGCAATAGGAGACATTGTTCGTTCTGCGTTTCAGTCCGCTGGTCAGCGATGCAGTGCACTACGTGTGTTGTATGTGCAGGAGGATATAGCTGAACCATTTACCGAGATGCTCTGTGGCGCAATGCATGAATTGTCGATCCAAGACCCCTGGAGTCTCAGCAGTGATCTTGGCCCTATTATTAATGCTCAGGCTAAAAAATTGATTGAAGACTATATCGCCAGAGCTGACAGAGATGGTCAACTAATAAAACAGCTAAGCGCACCAGCGCAAGGCCACTTCATAGCGCCAGCACTGATACGAGTTGCAGGCATTGAATCAGTGCATGAGGAAGTATTTGGGCCGGTCTTGCACCTGGCGACTTACGCCGCTGATGAGCTCGATAATGTGATTGATTCGATTAATCAATCAGGGTTCGGGTTAACCTTTGGTTTACATACTCGGATTGACGACCGGGTGGAGCAGGTAGTTAATCGTCTCAATGTTGGCAACATCTATGTTAATAGAGATCAAATTGGAGCAATAGTAGGCACACAACCCTTCGGTGGAGAGGGTTTGTCTGGCACCGGCCCAAAAGCCGGCGGACCAAGCTATTTATCCAGATTTTATTCGCCCGAGATTGCGTTCACTGAAAACTTCGAAATAGAGCCACCATCACTCGATCTTCCAGAAGTTCAGAGATTGCTTGACTCAGTTTCCGTTGAGGCGCGATTACTAGATGAGATTAGTCTGCCAGGTGCAACTGGCGAATCAAATCGCCTGCGATTCTATGCTAAAGGCTTAATCTTATGTCTTGGCCCCACACTTGCAATGGCAGAACAACAGGCGCAACAGGTTCGTCAGCGAGGTGGGCATGCCGTTATGATTTGCCCAGGAACCTCTGGCGACAACGCCTTGGACGGCTGCCTTGACCTGGCAAATCTAAGCCAACTCGATGGTATTGATGGGGTTTGTTTTCAGGCTAGTGAAACTCGAGTGAAACAGGCTCGAATTGCATTGGCATATCGAGATGGCCCCATTGTGCCTTTGTTTGTCGAAACTGACTTTACTGAGCGATGTGTAAACGAACGACATCTGTGTATCAATACTACCGCGTCAGGCGGCAATGTTGCTTTGCTAGCTGGCGAATAAATTCTCTGCTATACGTCATATAAGTAAGAATTTGTGCTATCTTTGCAAGCCTTCTGATGTTGTTAATTTAAGCGAGGTTTTATGGCTTACATAAACCAAAAACGAAAGCATCGAGAAGCATAAAAATAAAAATCAAAGAGGAGTTTTTGTACTGCCTAAAGTACGACTAATCTCTGCGAACGGGCACTCAGGTAAATTTATGACTATGTTACGTTGTATCTCGATAGGGATGTTTCTTGGCTGTTTAATGAATAGTCTTGCGCATGCTCAAAATGCGTCTAACCCACAAGCACTCGCTCAAGAAGCCGTCAGGCAAGGTGATTTTGATCAAGCGCTATCAATCTATCGCCGTTACGCTTATGGCAAACAAACTTGGGCTCAATATCAAATGGGCTTGATGTATCTCAACGGCACCGGAGTAGAAGCGTCACCAGTTGTTGCTGTCGACTGGCTGCGGCAAGCTGCTGATTCAGGCTTAGCGCAAGCGAATTATTCATTAGCTAGTATTTTTTGCCAAAGTAAGTCGGTCAGCGGTGTGGTGCCAGGTAAATGCCGAGAGAATTTACAGGTTGCCGCCGATGGTGGTATCACGGGCGCCTTGGTTGATCTGGCTCGTGTGCACTTAAGAGGGCAGCTTGGTCTGGGCGATATTAGCGAAGCCAATGCCTTGTTAGAAAAGGCCGTCGCGGATGGAGCGCCAAATGCGCAAAGCTTACTTGCCGAGGCCAAAACACAACGTAAAGAATTCGATGAAAAAGTCGTCTTATTAACTGAGCAAAATATCAAGGGGCGCTTTGTAAAATCCACTCATACCATTGAATTGGGATCGTTTAGATCACAAAGATCGTTATTGCAGTGGGTAAAGGATAAACAACTAGACCGCATGTACGCATATCGCGTGAATGGCTTGTATTTTGCCAGTCACAATTATTATCGTGGTGAATCGAAAGCCAATAGTGAAATGCAAAAGTTAAATCGCACACTAAACTTGGATTCGATCAAAGTGCGGGAATGGAAGTCGATAGAAGCTGATTTGGCTAGTTAGTGATTGCTTAAATTTTTCGGGTTAAGTTGTTGAGATAGCTAAGTTTTTTAGATGGCTGAGTTGTTGAAACAAAAAGCATTTCGCCTAAATGAGCGAGCAGTTCAAATAGGCGGAATCGCTGTCTGCTAACGGTTTAGATTTGCCAGTCTTTCCCAGGTTTCAACAACTGAATCTGGATTTAAAGACACCGAGTCAATGCCTTGATCAAACAACCATTCGGCCAGATCGGGATGATCACTCGGGCCTTGCCCACATATGCCGATGTATTTATTAGCGGAATTACAGGCTTTAATTGCCATTGACAGCATCTTCTTCACCGCCGGGTTTCGTTCATCAAACAAATTCGACACAATACCGGAGTCACGATCGAGACCTAAGGTTAGTTGCGTCATGTCATTCGAGCCGATTGAAAAGCCATCAAAATACTCGAGGAATTCATCAGCTAGTAGGGCATTGGCCGGCAATTCGCACATCATGATGATCTTAAGTTCATTTTCACCTCGCCTTAAGCCATTTTTTGCTAACAAATCAATTACCTGCGCGGCTTCATCCGTGGTGCGAACAAAGGGGATCATGATCTCCACATTGTTTAAGCCCATTTGGTCGCGAACGTATTTGATGGCCTGGCATTCCAGTTCAAAGCAATCTTGCATACTGGGGTCGATGTAGCGCGATGCGCCTCGAAACCCCAGCATTGGATTCTCTTCATTCGGCTCATAGTCGTGGCCACCAACCATGTGCGCATATTCATTAGATTTAAAATCAGATAAGCGAACAATCACTCGTTTGGGGCTAAATGCACTGGCTAAGGTGGCGACCCCTTCAGCGAGTTTTCGAACGAAGAAATCGGTTGGTGAATCATATCCAGCCATGTACTCATTGATGATGGCTTTGACATCAGTAGATTGTTTTTCGTATTCGATTAAGGCTTTGGGATGAACACCAATCATGCGGTTGATGATGAACTCTAGGCGTGCCAAACCAATACCTTCATGCGGCAGCTGCGCAAAGGTAAAGGCGCGATCAGGGTTGCCGACATTTTGCATGATCTTAAAAGGAATCTCTGGCATGGCATCTAGCCGAGTTTCGCTCTTTTCAAAAGGCAGTTTGCCAGCATAGATATAGCCGGTATCACCTTCAGCGCAAGACACCGTTGCTTGCTGACCATCGTCGAGTACTTGTGTGGCGTTGCCACAGCCAACAATCGCTGCCACACCGAGCTCACGCGCGATAATAGCCGCATGGCACGTTCGACCGCCGCGATTCGTTACAATAGCGGCGGCGCGTTTCATCACTGGCTCCCAATCAGGGTCGGTCATATCAGTAACAAGAATGTCGCCTTCTTGAACCACATCCATATCGTCAAGACTCATGACTTTGCGCACTGTGCCACTGGCAATTCGTTGGCCAATGGCGCGGCCTTCAGCAAGTACTTCACTTTTTTCATTTATGCTGTAGCTGACCTTAACGTTGGCATCTGCCTGACTGGCGACGGTTTCAGGACGCGCTTGGACGATATACAGCTGCTGATCGTCACCATCTTTGGCCCACTCAATATCCATTGGGCGGCCATAATGCTGCTCAATAATTAGTGCCTGTTTGGCTAGTGATTCGACGTCTTCGTCGCTGATTGAAAAGCGATGTTGGTCGGCAGGTTCAACGTTCACCGTTGCTACCGAGCGGCCCGCCGAGGACTCCTGGCCATAAATCATTTTTATTAGTTTGCTGCCCAATGTGCGCCGCACTACTGCCGGGCGTCCAGCGTTTAGGGTGGGCTTATGAACATAGAATTCATCCGGGTTTACCGAGCCTTGTACAACGGTCTCACCAAGCCCATATGATGAAGTCACAAACACCACATCTTGAAAGCCAGACTCGGTATCCAGAGTAAACATAACGCCAGCAGCGCCAGTTTCGCTGCGTACCATGCGTTGAATGCCGGCTGACAACGCGACATTTTCATGCGCGTAACCTTGGTGTACTCGATAGGAGATAGCGCGATCATTAAACAATGAGGCAAATACTTCATGCACTGCATGTTTAACGGCATCTAAGCCCTGGATATTTAAAAAGGTTTCTTGCTGACCAGCAAACGATGCATCGGGTAAGTCTTCTGCCGTCGCTGAGGAGCGTACCGCCACTTTGAGATTTTGCTTGCCGCCCTGCATGGCTAAAAATGCCGTCTCAAGGGCGCTGTCAAACGCTGCGGGAAAGGGCGTTTCAATAATCCAGCGACGAATATCGGCACCGGCCGAATTTAACGCAGCAATGTCATCCACATCCAGCGTAGCTAAACGCTCATTGATGCGCTGATCGAGTCCATCGGTGGCTAAAAATTCGCGATAGGCGTCAGCCGTGGTTGCAAAGCCACCTGGCACTGATACACCAAGGGCACTTAAATGGCCAATCATTTCACCTAAAGAGGCGTTTTTGCCGCCCACTCTTTCGACATCGTGAATCGTGAGTTGATCAAACTCGAGAATATAATCAGACATAGATGTCACTCTATGAAAATGGTGTTTTCGTGGAAGGGCGAGTCTAACATGCGCACCAAGGCAGGGGAATTTTTACAACGTATATCTGTTATATTTCCAATCAAATTCATTGCCAGGGCAAGAAATGAAACGCAAGGTCTTTTTCCTATCAGACAGCACCGGAATGACGGCAGAAAACCTAGGGCGCAGTCTATTGGTGCAGTTTCCACAAATTCAATTTGAAAGTGTCACCAAGCCGTTTGTTGATGCGCACGATAAAGCGCAACGAATCGCCGAAGAGATCAATCACGAGGCTCAGACCACCGCGCAAAGGCCGATTGTGATAGATACGATTCTCGACCCGAATGTCAGTGGTATTATTGAACAGGCGCAGTGCTTTTATATCGATATTTTTTCGACATTTTTATCACCGCTGGAGAGGGAACTAGGAGTTAAATCTGCCCACAATGTTGGTCATCCGGCGATTTTCAAAGAAGACAGTCGTGTTGTAGATCAGAATTATATGCAGCGCATCGATGCCGTGCATTTCGCGTTAGCAAACGATGATGGCATGCAGCTAAATCGTTACTCTGATGCCGATATTATTCTTATTGGCGTTTCTCGCACAGGCAAAACGCCATCGAGCGTATATTTAGGTATGCAATACGGTATCAAAGCCGCTAATTACCCCTTAATCCCAGACGATTTAGAACGCAAAAAACTGCCCGACGCACTGAACCCTTATCAAAAGAAATTGTTCGGTTTAACTATTCGACCAGGTCGACTTTCTGAAATTCGTAACGAGCGCAAACCCAATTCGCAATACGCTAATTTACGCACCTGTGTGGATGAAATACGCCAAGCTGAGTTGATGTATCGACAATATCGAATCCCCTATATTGATACTACTCAGTTGTCGGTCGAGGAAATTTCAGCGCGCATGTTGCAACGTGCTGGTATCGAGCGTCGTGTTGCTAGTTTATGAACGATCTGCTTTTTATGCGGCGAGCACTGGAGCTGGCGCGACAGGCTGAACAACTTGGTGAAGTGCCGGTTGGTGCGGTGCTAGTCGAAGACGATCAAATCATAGGCGAGGGCTTTAATGCCCCGATATCGCAAGTTGATGCGACAGCGCACGCCGAAATACAAGCTCTTAGAGCGGCTAGTCAGTTTAAAGACAACTATCGCTTACCAGGAACTAGTTTGTTCGTCACGCTGGAACCTTGCGCGATGTGTGCTGGTGCTTTGGTGCACGCGCGAATCAAAAAGGTAGTGATTGCGGCTCCCGAACCTCGCTCCGGAGCCGCTGGTTCGGTGCTGAATGTATTGCAAAACCCCGAGCTAAACCATCGCTGTGAGCTTGAATTTGGGCTGTTGGAACAACAAAGTCGTGAGCTTATACAGCGATTTTTTCGAGCGCGTCGCGAATCTTAGCAGCGGCGTTTTCCAAGTCTTCTGGTTGAGCGCTAACTTGCGCATGCGCACGTGCGGCGACAATGCTACCCGGTAGTATATGAAAATGAATGTGTGGCACAGTTTGACCTGCGGCCTCACCATTAAGCTGAAACAAGGTGATGCCCTCGGCACTCATCGCGAGTTTAACGGCTTTTGCTAGATGTTGAACTTTACGAATCAGGTCAGCCGCTGCGTCGGCGGATAAATCCATCAGGCTCACAGCTGGTTCTTTGGGTATCACTAATGTGTGACCGGTAGCCTGCGGCATAATGTCCATAAAAGCGAATGTAGAGTCGTCTTCGTAGACTTTGATGCAAGGCAATTCGCCGCGCAATATCTTGGCGAATATGTTGTTTTGGTCGTAGTTCATGATCAGCGAACTCAAGCGGTTTGTAGATATGGTGTTGAGCCTAACACAGCAACACCGTTCAGTGGTTTCATTCGATGAGTAAAAAGACGATAATCGCGCCTATTAACAATCGGCTATTGCTCGAGCACTATGACAACAGAACCCCAGCATCGAAATCTGCGCGATGCGTTTGGACAATTTGCGACTGGAATCACCGTGGTTACGGCGCGCAATGCTCATGGTGAACCAATTGGTTTAACCGCAAATAGTTTTGCCTCGGTTTCGCTTGAGCCACCGCTGGTCTCGTGGTGTGTTGATAAACACAGCAACCGCTATGAGGAATTTGCCAATGCGCAGTTCTTTTGTATCAGCGTATTAAGCGCGCAGCAAAAACATCTCAGTGATTTATTTGCGATGCGTAGTTGGGATGATGCAGTGTTTGCCGATACTGAATGGTATGAAGGATTGAATAAAGTGCCGCAATTGCCTGATATTTGTGCTCGTTTTCAATGTCAGCTAGAGCATCGCTACGAAGGTGGCGACCACTTAATTCTGGTAGGGCAGGTATTGGAGTATGAAATGCAGTCTCAGGCGCCTTTGATCTTTCACGCTGGCGACTACCAAGTTCTCGATTAGAGAATTTGATTAATGATTAATTCTATCGTGGTCGTGCTGGCCTTATCGGCTGGTGTTTGTGCGGAACTCAAGTCGCCTGGCTGAGGGATGGCCTGGCCAGATTTCGATACTCTGGCTGACACCACTATTTCATCGAAGGCTGAGATGGTCATTTGCGCAAGCATCGCATCCTGATCGGATAATTTCACCACCACAGGCAGATCGCTCACTTTAAGTTGACGCACGGCCAATGGCGCTCTGGGACCATCTTTTGCCTGCGCAACAACGAATACCACATCATCGGTAGCGGCTTGTGCTGCAAGCTGGTCATCGAGCGATACCGACACCGATATGCTGGCGTCTGTGACAATCGAGCTGGCAGAAGAAGTTTCAGCCTGAGCTTGTGCAATGATGGCGCTTAATTCCTGTTGTTGATCTGGCGAGCCTGCGAGCAATGGCATTAGGCGTTGCCAGTATTCTACAGCTGCCTGAGGTTGAGCGGTTTGCATGGCATTCACACCTGCCAGCCATAGAGCCATTTGGTTGTTGTCATCCAGCGCCAAAGATTGTTCTATATAGCCTCTGGCTTCGGCATTGAATGCACCACCTGAAATCCGCGCTAATAGATCTGCTAGTTCGGCATAGGTAGCCGAATCAGCGCCGCCTAATGAAATTACTTGCAGATATGCACGACGAGCCCTTTCCAGTTGATTTAGCCCTTTGTAAATTGGCGCAATAACGCGCCAGCCTGCCAGGTCATCAGGTTGCGCCGCAAGTCGAGTTTCAATCTTTTCAACCATCGCCATGATGTCTTCCATTGATGCTTGAGAAGCGGTGTTTTGCTGTAAGGCTTCAGGTGTGCCAGTCAGAGCATAAATCAGCACAGCCAAGGCCGGTAAACTCAGGCACAGGCTGATGATCAATGCGCGATTGTTATCGGGCGCGGAATTCGATTCGCTATCAGTTTCAGCGGATTGGGTATTTTGATTTAAGTTGATGTCATCAACTAAATTAGATTCGATCTCATTTTTTAAGGCCTGGTACTCCTGATCCGAAATAGCGCCTTGTTGATGTTGTGCTGCCAGCTCCTGCAATCGATTGCGCGCAAAATACAAGTTTTGATCACTTCTATTGGAACTAGCCGCATGACGCTTAGTGATCAACGGCCACAGCAGCAAGATCAACACTGCCAGTGTAATG
>CAYVYS010000016.1:0-67999 GCA_964455815.1 uncultured Gammaproteobacteria bacterium | reverse complement strand
ACCAGAACAGCGGCAAGAAGTGGGTGTGGTATAGTCAACCACCCTCTACACACATGGCGTGAGTGCGCAGGACAAGCAAGGATGCATGTTTTGTTACACGTTACCGGTACGCTCGCGTGTCGCAGACGCACGCGCCGTTCGCAAAAAATCTTACCGTTCGAGAATGCATGTATCATGATAAACGATGGGTTACACACGGCATGCTTGTATAAGCAATTAAAATGAACGCAGAGCAGATCGTTGTAAGCCTTGACTATAAGAATTAAAAAGAGCGAAGGCAGAATATTATCAGGTGCCGAATTAACAAACTCACTAAATTTTACGATCAGCTTGGTTCGAGCCGTATAATAATAGCTGTTTAGAGTTTTTGCGGAGCTTCTACCAATGATTCGATTTCGTTTTGCTGCTTTCGTTGTATTGTCAATCGCCTTTTTACAGGGTTGTGCCACTGATCCGGTTACTGGCAGGCCTTCCTTTGCTTTGTCTGAAAATTGGGAGATCAATGCCGGCAAGCAATATCATCAGGAGATTCTTAAGCAGTACAAGGTCTATGATGATCCTGAGCTACAGAAGTATTTAAATGATATCGGCCAGCGCTTGGCTAAGAAGAGCCACCGGCCTGATCTGCCTTTTACTTTTACCTTGCTTGATAGCCCACAGGTAAACGCCTTTGCTTTACCCGGGGGCTATGTCTATATCACGCGGGGCATCATGGCTTATATGAATAAAGAGTCGCACCTTGCCGGTGTGATCGGCCATGAGATTGGTCATGTTACTGGTCGCCATGGCGCTGAGCGTGCAGCGCAACAACAAATTGCTGCCGGAGTAAGCTTGGTGGTAGCTGTCGGTACCGGCAGTGGTGACTTAGCGCAAGCCTCGCAATTGTTTGGTGGCGCGTTAATGAGTGGCTATGGTCGCACGCAGGAATTAGAGTCGGATCGATTAGGCGCCGAATATATTGCGCAAAACAATTATGCGCCTGACGACATGATTGATGTGATCGGCATTTTAAAAAACCAGGAACTGTTTGCTCGCGAGCGAGCTAAAGCTGAAGGTCGAGAGTATCAGGGTTACCACAGTTTGTTCTCGACTCACCCTAAGAACGATCGGCGCTTACAAGAAGTCATCAAAGCGGCGGAGAAATTTCGTAATACTTCGCAGCCTGTACCAGATGATGGCACGTTTTTACGGCTAACCAATGGCATGGCATATGGCGAAAGTGAAGAGCAGGGCATTACCCGCGGCAACCGCTTCTATCATAAGGGGCTGGATTTATTCGTTGAATTTCCAGAGGGCTGGAGAATCCAGAATACTCCCTCGGTGCTTGGTGCGGTCGCCCCTGCTGGTGACCAGGTGATCACTATGCGAATGGATTCAGTGGCACCCCCGGTTGATACGCAAGGCTACTTATCATCAAAATTTCAAAACTTCCGTGAGGCACAACACATGACTACCGCGGAAGATCAAGCGCTGTCTGGCATCGCGACGGTAAGTAATCAACGCAGCCAACAGCAGGCTAATGTGCGGGTTGGTATGGTCACGCGCGGCAATCAGGCTTTTGTGCTCACAGGTCAAGGCAAAGGCTTTGTGCCGAATCAATCCTTTTTTGATGTTGCTCAAAGTATTCGTCGTTTGAAAGACAGTGAACGTAAATTGGCCGAAGGCCGTAATATCGAGCTTATTACCGCAAAACGTGGAGATACTATTCGCTCGCTAACGCAACGCTCGAACCTTGACGAATACGCGGAATCGCAAATCAGATTGATCAACAATCTCTACCCAGATGGTGAACCAACGCCAGGGCAACAAATCAAGATTATTCGCTAAACAATGATCTCGCGCGAAGCGTTCTGATTTTTGATGAGCGCTTCGATCAGTTTGAGTACTTTTTCACTCTGTTTGAAATCGTTAATACGAGCAGAGTGTGAAACGCGGTCACCAACAGCAATAAAAGGGATGCTGAGTTGGGCGCAAGCTTGTTTGTCCCAAAGGGCGTCGCCAAAATAAACGACATTATTGCTGCGTTGAGCAGCTTGCATAATATGTGTGCGTCGATAATCGTCGTTTGATGAGCGCAGGTGTTTTGGGTTAATTTCAATACCTGCGCTTTCTAGTTTAAGCAGTGCGGTTTCGCGCCAGCCGCCAGTCGCAAAGGAAAGCAAATATTCTTCGTCAGAATTCACTAAGTCTATAAATTCTCTGGCTCCAGGAATCGCTTTGGCCGGTTCCTTTTTTAAATAGGCACCAGTGTTTTGAATAAAGGCTTGTTTTACCTTGTGGTGAATATCGTCAAAGCGATCTAACAAACCGTGTTGCGAACAAAAAGTGTGGATCAAACCAGTATCGGTGACGTTAGGATATAGCTCCCAATTGGTATCAATATCCAAATCGCTTACGGTCTTAACGGTTTCGATAAAAATAGCTTCGTCAAACTCAAAGCTTTGAATTAAAGTGCCATCGATGTCGAACATCAAATTTTGTTTGCGCATTTCCAACGATACTAGTTAAAGAGGTAGTGCTTCAACTAGAGCGCGGCTGCATTAGGTTTGATTGCTGTTGGCTTTGCTATTCGGAGCGCCATTACATAAGCCGATGCTGGCTGCCTCTAGGCGCACATGCCTGTGACTTTTGATAATTTTAACGCAGTCGCCAACATTTAGGTTGTTCACCTTGCTGCTGATAGCGACGAGACTGCCGCTGTTCTTTTCTACCGTGTATTGCAAGCCAGAACTGCGTGTGACACGTTCTTCGGCGGCCCCGCCGACAATTCCACCAGCAATGCCGCGTAAAAACAAACTAACAAAAGAGTTGCTGGTTGAATCAGCAACTGCTGCCAGTGACCCGGCATACGAGCCGATGCCGGTATTGGTGCCGCCTAAAGTTACTTCATCGCGCGAGACAACCACCCCAAAACTAATCGATTGGTATTTGGCATGCCTTGGCACGTAGTTTGAGTTGCTTGCGCAGGCACTTAAGGTCATAAGCAGCGCAGCGACGAATACAATTTTGCGATTCATATCAATCTCCTCTTTTTGTAGCGCTTACTATCCATGAACCTGATGAGTAAGGAGTGCTTGCTTACCAGACCTTAATTTGAAGCGAGCTATTCATTGCTCAGGCAAATGTATCGACAATGATTTTATGGGCGCGAGTGATAAAAGAGTTGTGTGTCGTCGAATTTTTGTAATGTTTCTTAGGTAGGCTCTTAGCGCCTTACTTAATTTATTGCATCTCTCTATGAAAACTAGAACAAGTCTCGCTACCTTAATTAGTGCATGTTTACTCTCCGGCTTGGTATTTGTCGCGACGGCTCAGGCAACAGATGTGGCTTTGGTTACGAATGGCAACAACGATGGTGCGGGCTCTTTACGCGCCGCCATAAATAGCGGAGCGAGCACCATTTTGATAGATCGTAAAGTGCCGAGCATTCGCTTAGACAATTCTTTGGTTTATTCAGGCGCACAAAGTCTTCGCCTGATAGGAAGCAATCAAACTTTAGATGGCACCAGGTTAACTGGCAATGCCGATTTATTGGTGATTGAAAATGCTGCCAATGTTTCTATTAGCGGGCTAAACCTGGTAGGCAACGCATTAGAAGTCAATCAAGACAGCAATACTCAAGTTGGTGGCAAAGGAATATTTGTGAATGTGCCAAGCAATCGCGAGGGTTTGGTTCGTGTGCTTTTAAAGGATGTTAGCGTAGCTAATGTTGGTAATCACGGCATTCATGTTTCAGATTGCACTTTACGAGATCAATGTGGCGGTGGAAGTGGTGGCGCCGGTGACGGGTCTGTCGCTTCGGTGTATGTCAGCTTATCGAATATAATGGTCAATAATGTTGGCTATGGTGGGCAGGATGCTGACGGCGTTCGTGTTGATGAACGAGGCGATGGTGATATTTATTTTGACGCTCGTAATTCGCAATTTCTAAATGTTGGTGCAGACGGTGTCGAATTAGACGAAGGCAATAATGGTGATGTGATTAGCGATGTTAGGAATAGTCTATTTGATGGTAATGGCGAGTATTGTGCGGCGATAGAGTTCGTTGCCGGCAGCGCATGCGACGATGATGGTGACGCCGATGTCGATGATGGTTTTGATATAGACGAAGCCGGTGCGGGTTCGCTTTTCGCAAGTGTTCGAGATACCAAGGTTACTAATAATTTTGACGAAGGCTTAGATTTCGACGAAGAAGATACTGGGGGCATTTCAGTTCGAGTGGTCGACCTTGTGGCTCAAGGCAATAGCGATGAAGGCATTAAGCTTTCAGAAGAAGATGACGGTGGTATTCGGGCAAGTCTCAGTGCTGTGAGTGTCAGTAATAATAACGGCGATGGAGAAGGTGTCGAAATCGAAGAGGCCGATGATGGGAATGTTTTGCTTGTTGTTCGTCGCTCGAGTTTTATCGGCGTGCAACAAGAGGCCTTAAAAGTTGAGCAAGAAGACGCGGGCTTTGGTCAGTTGCATATCAGGAATTCGCAAATTGACGAGCTTGAGCTAGAAGGTGTGGATGAAATCTAATTAGCCGTTGTGATGAAAAAAAGCCCAACTCACAACTTAGCGAGTTGGGCTTATTAACAGGGGTGTGCTGAATAAAAGTGTGTATTTGGTTTAATCGAGTAGCATCATTGGCAAAATATAAGCGCTGATTAGACCAACAAGCTTGATAGTCAATGCAATATAAAACCAGCGTAAATTCGATTGGTGTGCTAGATCACATTGTTCTGCAAGATCTGGGTCACTGGGGCATTGCCGATTTGGTCTGAACAGCAAGAAGGCTGAAGTAATCATAATAACGCCAACGACAATAAACATAATGCCTTTGTTTTCGCCAAACCAGTTGAGAAAAGGAAAATACTCACCATAAACAGTGGCGACTACGGAGCCCATTCCTAAGCTGACAAACAGGATTGGTAAGGCGCAACAAAATAGCGAAGGCAAAGTGAATAATGCCAGCCACGCGCCCCAGCGACGTGGCGCCACTTCGTTCATGCTTCACACTCGTCGAGCGACTCTTGACCGCGATAAACGAAACCCTGGTCAAGAAACATTTTTTTAAGCTCAGCATCGTCAAACACAGTATCCGGGTCTACACAGACTTTGAGTAGACCATTCTCAAGATCGGCAACTACGGAATTTACTCCATCAATCTTCTTTAATTTCTTTTTGGAACCGGCAACGCAAAAAGGGCAGGTGACCCCATCGATTTGCAAATTAATTTGTTTAGCTGACGCAGCACCGCTCAGCCCGAGCACGCAAGTCGCTAACAATAAAGATAGCTTTTTCATTTATCCCCCTTAAAAATTTAGACGCACGCCCACACGTGCTATGTATTCTTGCTCCAGCATCCCAGGAGCAATTCGTGTGCTCATCGGTATTTGTACACTGGCTTCAGCAATGAAATTCGAACGTACATATTGTAAGCCAGGCGCGATGAACAGTGTGCTTGAATTCCCAGTGTTTAAAGCACTCATTTGGTCGCGACCATGATTAATGTAATTAAATTCCAACACCGCATTTACAAAGGAATTGGTATCAGTACTCAGTTTAGTTGGCAGCACGCGATACTGCAGCGAAGTATCAACGCGCCACTCATCGTCAATTTCAAAATTATTGAATTGATATCGCACTTGCGAATCGAACCGCCAATTGAGAGTGGCATAAGTTAAAGTCAACCCTGCGAAAGGGTTGACGGTGCCATGCCCGGTTTGCAAACCAACCGGTAGCTCCCCATGTTGGTCGCTGACGTTTTGTTGGCCAGTTGGAATTTGCATGCCCGCATACGGTGCGACTCGCAAAGTTTTACCAAGTCGATTGCTTTGATACGCGGTATAACGTAAGAAAGCTGATGTGTCGCTAAAGCCTGAATTGTGGCGTACATGATCGTGATCGTTGAGTCGACCCTGTTTATAAGTGTTGGTGACAAATGCGGCTAAGTTTGGGTTAATACCATAGATCAAAGTAGCAGCAACACTGTCGCGATAAAACTGAATATTGTCGGTATCCGCATGTTGGCGAATTACTTCAGTGCGCGCGATAAATTGCCCATTAGCAATCGGTGTGGCACTTGAGGTGGTGATTGGTGCAGCGGTTGCCTTGGAAGCAAACCCAAGTAAAAATAAAGGCAGAATGGCGCGCCACAAGCTCATGACGGCTCAGACTTCTGCAAGCTATTCAGAATAGGGCAAGGCTCTCCAGAGTCACTGCCAATGCAGGCATTAAGCATGCCACTAAGATCTTTCTTTAAAAGTTGCAGCTCTTTTAGACTTTCTTCGATTTCGTTTAACTTAGAGTCGACTAATTGCCTGGCTTTGAGCTTGTCATCACCAGACTCGGCACTCAAAGTTAGCATGGCTCGAATGTCATCCAAACTAAATTGCATTCGCTGCGCACGTCGAATAAAGCGCAAGCGCTCTATGTCTTTTTCAAAAAAAACGCGACGACCTGCTGAGTCTTTATTCAGGCTACCGAGTATTCCGATCTTGTCGTAATAACGTAAGGTATGCGCAGACACATCGAGTAATTTGGCTGCTCCGCCAATACTCATCGGCTTTGGATTAGAGGCATTCAAGGCGATGTTCATGTGTTTATTCCAATAATAAAGGCAGCCGTATTTAGGTAGCCTTTCAACTAAGCCTTGAGGTAGGCCACCAATCCACTCGGTTGGTGACCTACCCGCGGCATTTTTTGCTCCCCCCTCGCGTTTAGACGATGAGCAACATCCCCGAGAGACAATATAACAGTTAGAGTTAACTCTAAGTCAAACAAATATTTGAACAATTTGCCTAACAAGTGTCAGCTAAGTTAAAGAAAGTGAATAAAAAATAACTTAGTTGACCTCGATCTGGGTCTAAGGGCTAACATAAGCCCCATGGAAATCGAAAAATCCACTGCTTGTTGTAGCGCGGCGCCATCACGCCCAGTGAGCGAATTTAACTGGTCAGACAAATCTGTTTGGGCTCGCTCTGCCGTGAATACTTTTTGGTGCCTGCTCGGCTGTGCCATCGGTGACTTGGGCACAATCTGGTGGTTTCAGCTTTATTTGCCTAATAGCCCAGTGCTGCTAGTAGTGAGTCTGGCTATGATCAACGGTGTGCTCACCAGCATCGCGCTGGAAACAATTATTCTATCGCGGCAAATGCAATTGACACTAGCATTTAAGACCGCCATTGGTATGAGCTTAGTGAGCATGATTGCTATGGAAGCTGCAATGAACACGGTAGACTTTTTTCTAGTCGGTGGTGCGCGATTAGTCTGGTGGGTCATTCCATGGATGTTGCTGGCCGGTTTTTTAACGCCTTGGCCTTATAATTATTGGCGCTTAAAAAAACACGGTAAGGCCTGCCATTAGCTAAAGCGTTAGTGAGTTTGTTGCTGGGCAACCCAACGCGAAGTTATCTTAAAAATTTGATCCAGACCTTCGGTCAAAGCAGCTGGGCCAGGCTGTAAGATATAAGCAGATTTGATCTCGTAAACATTGCCAGTCCTTACTGCTGGAACCTTCTCCCAACCCACGCGTTCAGTTACTTTATCTGGGTGAAATTTTTTACCACACCAAGAGCCAATGATGATATCCGGAGTGCGTTCTACTACTGTCATTGGGTCAGCCACGATTCGCTCTTTACCACCTTGGTGTTGAGCGTTTTCTCGAAAGCAATCTTCACCGCCTGCAATTTCAATAAGCTCACTAACCCAGCCAATACCAGAGATAATCGGATCCCACCATTCCTCGAAATATACCTTTGGTTTGATTTTCCAGCTGGATGTTATTAACTTGATTTCAGCGATTCTTGCTGAATATTGAGTGACCAGCTCATGGGCTTTGGCCTGAGCATCAACCAATCGACCAAGTGTTTGAATCATACGTAATATACCGTCCACATCACGATGATTGAGCACATAGACATCAATACCATGACGGATTAACTCGGCTGCAATATCCGCTTGTAAATCAGAGAAGCCCAACACTAAATCAGGTTTTAACTCTAATATTTTGGGAATCTTAGCACTGGTAAACGCCGAGACCTTAGGCTTCTCTTTGCGCGCTTGAGGAGGCCGCACGGTAAAGCCCGATATACCCGCAACCCGATCTTGCTCACCAAGTAAATACAAAGTCTCAACCGTTTCTTCGGTCATGCAGATTATGCGTTGCGGCCAGTTCATGTTTGCTTAACGAAATAGTAAATATTGAGTGTACTCTATTTGATTAGATTTAGTTAAAGGCCTGAACTAGCTTAATCTAGCGTTAAGTTTCAATATGGTAAGGCCTGAATTTACCCGACACTTTTCATAGTAAATAATGTAACGTTATCAAATCTTACCGGCTTTTAGCCATCGAAACCCGCTGTTTAACTCAAGGTATATAGAATCGGTGCGGTTTCATTTTCAGACTTTGATCGGTGTTTGCTAACTTTTAAATGCTTCACGTTATCAACGGCATTTGCTACAGCCTGCGTCTCTAGCTTTCCTTCTTCGTGGCCGGGGTAAACAAGTAAAGAAATAAACCCGTTATCACTGAGGTTCTTGATCGCGCATTCTAATGCCAAGACGCTTGTTCTCGATTGCGTAGTTAAACTGTGGTTTCCACCTGGTAGATATCCAAGGTTAAACATAAAACAGTCTACAGAGCCTTTAAGGTAAGTCTGCATATTGTGATGGCTGTCTTTGATAAGTTCTAGGTTCTTCACTGATGAGGTAAATTGACGCTCAGTTTGCTCAATAGCCTGTTGTTGAATGTCAAAGCCAATTATCCGATCAAAACCAAGTTCAACTAAGAATTTGCAATCATGGCCATTGCCTAGTGTGGCATCTACCGCCAGCCGAGTTGCTTTGTCGCGGAAGTGTTCGCGAACCAATTGATGTGCTAAACGAGTTAAAGCCATTGGTTTAAGTCAGTCTCGATATTCGCGCCATGTTCCAAATGATTGCTTAGATGGTTGCTGTGCCACGGTGCGATTAAACAGCCTTTACTGCCCAAGCCATTTAAGCAATAGGCATTGTTTAAATTACTAAGAGGGCCAACGAATGGTTTACGCTGTTTGGTTGATGGGCGTATGCCTGTTTGATGATCGATGACTTTAAAGTTCAAATTCGTAAACTTTGTCGCACTGGCTGTTAGCTTTTCAGCATCGTCGGTGTTGATGGTGTCATCTAGTTTGTGCCATTCATAGGTCGAGCCTAGTTTGGCTTTGCCGTCGGTCGTAGGTAAAAACCAGTTACCCCAGTTCAACATTGATTGCCTCTGGTTTTCAGTCGTAACTGTGAGCACCGAGCCTTTTGCTGCTTTGAAAGGCAGCTCGCTGAGCCAGGGGTTTTGCATTGCTTGAAAGCCTTCGCAAAAAATAACTCGTTTCGCCTTGATGTCGTGGTAAACAAATCCGTTTGTGTTGGTTTCTAGAGCTTCATAGTTAAAGCATTCATTAAGGTGTGCGTTATCAGTTTTCAACCAATTCAAAGTGCTTTGCAAAAGCGTTTGAATATCCAACCAGTAGCTGTGTTGAATTTGTGCACAGCCGAACCCTTGATCTTTTAATGCTTGGTATTGGCAGGGGTTGATTAATGAGGCTGAATCGGTGTCTGTCAAACGGCGTTGTAAATACTCAGCCTGGCCGGCATTTTTAACCAGGCGAACCTGCTTTATCGGGTGAATAAGTTTGCAGTTAAGGTCCTTCTCGATTTCTCGGTAAAGTTCTAAGGCATACTCTAGATAGTCGAAGAATCGCTCAGTTAAGTTCCATCGATGGCCGGTGATGGGGTTGATGATGCCGGCCGCAATTTTACTGGCACAGCGCTTATGTTGTTGATCTACTACCAGAATTGAATGCCCATTCGAGGCAAGCTTATACGCGATCAAAGAACCCGCCAAGCCTTGGCCAACAATAAGGTAATCGACAGAACGAGCGACCATGGTCAGAATTTGTTGAGCGGTTATGTTATCGTTTCGGCGGAATTTGATTATAGCAAAGACAATCCCAGCTTAATGGCCACACACCTTCTTACCCAACGTCGTTTTCTGCCTTACTTTTGCACTCAGTTTCTTGGTGCGTTCAACGACAATGTGTACCGATATGCTTTCGCGATTTTGATTACCTATTTTCTAGCTAAAGAAAATCAAGGTGTGATGGTGAATGCCGCTTTGATCGCCTTTATTTTGCCATTCTTTTTGTTCGGTGCCATTGCCGGGCAGTTGGCTGATAAATATGAAAAGGCGTTTCTTATTCGACGCATTAAAACCGCGGAAATCATCATCATGTTATTGGGTTGCATTGCACTGTATTTTCAGTCAGTGCTCGCCATGCTGGGGATTTTATTTGCTTTAGGCGCGCAATCGGCTTTTTTTGGGCCGATCAAATATTCCATTTTACCGCAGCATGTGAATAACCGAGAGATTCTTAGTGCTAATGCCTATGTGGAAGCGGGCACGTTTATCGCGATATTACTAGGCCAAGTATTGGGGGGAGCTTTAGGAGAGAAGCCAGAATATCAAACCCTATTAATGCTTTCGATTGTCGGCTTTGCTGCGCTGGGGCGGTTTACCTCTCAGTTTATTCCTGATGCACCAGCTGCCTCACCTGATCTAAAAATCTCACTAAACCCTATTGTTAAAACGATCGATATTGTTCGCATGACGCGTAAGAACGAGGGGGTATTCAAGTCAATTCTGGCAAACTCCTGGTTTTGGTTTGTGGGGTCTTTGATACTGACTATGTTCCCGATTTTTGCAGTGGATATTTTGTCAGGCAATGCCAAGGTCGCCATCATGTTATTGGCAACCTTTACCGTCGGCATCGCATTGGGTTCGCTGGCTTGCTCGATTTTTTCAGGTGGGCGAGTTGAGATTGGTTTGGTACCAATAGGCGGCCTGGGAATCAGCTTTTTTACTTGGAAGCTTGGCGCCGTTGTGATTCCTGCCAGCGAGGAGTTGCGCACCTTGACTGAAGTTTTGGCTACCTCAGGCGCGCTATGGGCGATTTTTCATTTGATTATGATTGCCTTTTTCTCTGGGCTATTTATTGTGCCGTTATATACCTATATGCAAACGCGCAGCGAGCCGGCTCAGCGATCGCGTGTTATTGCGGTTAACAATATTATTAACTCATTGTTTATGGTGTTAGCTGGTGCCACGGGTATTGCGCTCACCGGCCTTGGCTTAACGGTGTTGCAAATCTTTCAGGTTGTGGCGGTGCTCAACTTGATTGTTACCTTGGTAATTATCTGGCACATCCCGGAATATTTTTTGCGCTTGATTAGTTGGTTGTTAGTGCGTAGTGTTTATCGAGTTAAGAAGGAAGACTTCGATAATGTGCCTGAAGAGGGGGCGGCGTTAATCGTCTGTAACCACGTCAGTTTTTTTGATCCGCCAATTATGATGGCGGCGCTGCCACGGCCAGCGCGATTTGTTATGTGGTATGGCTTTTATGAATTGCCGGTGGTTGGCTATTTGTTCCGATGGCTCAAGGCAATACCCATTGGTAATCGAAGAGATCGCCCAGAACTGGTTGATCAGGCATTTGATAGAGTGGCGCAAGAACTTGAAGATGGTCGGCTGGTGGTTGTCTTTCCTGAAGGCGGAATTACGCAAACAGGTGATATCAGGCGCTTTCAGCCAGGCGTTGATCAAATTATAAAACGCACGCCAGTGCCGGTGATTCCGATTGGCATTCAAGGCATGTGGGGAACCTGGTCATCGCGTGCCAAGGGGCGTGCGTTTAGAGGGATTCCTAAGTCTTTTTTCAAACGAATTTTGTTGCGTGCTGGCGAACCTGTTTCGCCCGATGAAGCTGGGCGAATCGTTTTGTTTGACAAAGTGCAAGAATTACGTGGAGAGCCTAAATGAGCTCAGTTAAACGTTGTAGTTGGTGCGAAGGCAATTCCTTGTATGAGAGCTACCATGACGAAGAGTGGGGTGTGCCGATCTATGATGATCGCGAGCTGTTTGAAATGCTTAATCTCGAGGGCGCGCAAGCTGGCTTGAGCTGGATTACGGTGTTGCAAAAGCGCGAGCATTATCGCAAGGTGTTCGACAATTTTGACCCGGAGAAAATTGCCAAGTACACCGATAAAAAGCGTGAAAAACTGCTCAGTGATCCAGGCATTATCCGCAATAAGCTCAAGGTGAATGCCTTTATCGTAAATGCCCAGCGCTATCTCGAGATGCAAGCAGATAAAGCGAGCCCGAGTTTCTCTGACTACCTGTGGTCATTTGTTGACGGCAAACCAATTATTAATCAGTGGCAAAGCCTCGCAAAAGTGCCAGCCACTACCCAGCAATCTGACGCTATGAGCAAAGACTTAAAAAAGCGTGGTTTTAAATTCGTCGGTAGCACGATTTGTTATGCATTTATGCAAGCCGCGGGCATGGTCAATGATCATGTGGTGGGCTGTTTTCGGTATAAGCCATTGTCCTAAAAACGTTGGCTCCCTAAACAGAAATTTAGGAAGCAATTAACGCTTGTTAAGCCAAAATTCAGTTTCGTCGTGATAGGGTCTCGACATGTTTAAAACACTCTTGAAACTTGCGCTATCGATTGGTGTATCGATTGGCGTGGTGGCCTTGCTGTTGCGCATGGTTAGTACTGGCCTGGCTGATGGTGAGCGCCCAAGTGTGATTGCTGCACTGCAAAACACCTCAACCACCTTGCTAGTAGTTGTAGGCTTGGTGTTTTTGTTTGGAATTCTGCTTAGAGCAATTCGGTATCGACTTTTATTGCGGCTCTGTGGCGAAGACAATGTGCCAAGCTTACCGCAAATGTGTTTGGTGACGGGCGTGCGCAATATGTTTGTCGATATGTTGCCTGCTCGAGTCGGTGAGCTTATCTATGTGGCATTACTGAATCGAGGTTATGGTGTCAAACTGGAGAATGGTGCGAGTTCATTGGCGATTGCCATTGCTTTTGATTTTGTCGGCTTATTATTAGTTGCAGTGTGCATTGTTGTCTTGCAACTAGGTGCTGGTGATTTGCAAGGCTGGGCGGTGAGCGGAATTATTCTGGCGCTGGTTTTGTCGGTGGTCGCGATAGTTGGTTTGTTTTTATTGCTGCCCGTTATTGATCGCATTTTGCAACAAAGGCTGGCACCGCGATTTGAGAATGAGAGTTTTCTCTCCAAGTTGCTTGGTTTTGTCAGCAAGCTAAGTGAGAGCGTGACTCAGGTTCGCCAATCGGGCGGCACCGTATCGATTGTAGTGTTGTCGGTTTTTATCCGTTTATTTAAGTACCTCGGTTTTTACTTGTTGTTTAAAGCCGTAGCAGAACCTAGTTTTGAAAGCCTCGCCACATTGAGTGATGCGACCATTGTCGGCGCGCTAATTGGTGGTGAAGTTGGGGCGAGTTTACCGCTGCCTACTTTTATGAGTTTCGGTAGCTATGAGGCTGGCACTGCCTTGGTGTTTCAGCTACTGGGAGTGGCCGATCAAGCTGCGGCATTGGTCACCATGCTGTGTGTTCACATTTGGAGTCAAGCGATGGAATATGTCTTAGGTGGTTTTTTACTTGCGCTATTTTTTCTTATCAATCGTGGCGGTCAACGCTCGCACGCGGCTCTGGATGCGGCAGGAATGACCGGGCGAGCTCGTTTGGTGACGATCGTATCAGCACTTTTTGCTGGCGCAGTACTAATGGGCAGCACGGGCTTTTTAGCCTATCAGGTTTGGGCGGCAGGTAAGCTAGGTGCAATGAATGCGCCAGACGCTGGTGTGGTTGATGATTCGGCCAAACAAGCAGCTGCATCGGATATTGATGAACTAGATGGCTTTGTGGTGTTTAGTTCGAATCGCGATGGTAATCACGATATTTTTAAGTTAGAGCTGGCGACACGTGAGCTAAGTAAGTTGACTACGCATCCGCACACCGAGACTTATCCTCGGGTCTCACCGGGGGGTAGGCAGTTAGTCTTTGCTCGCGCGCACCAGCCTTGGGTGTCGCAACGCAACACCGTCGCCTGGGATGTCATCCTAATGAATCTTGAAACCGGCGAGGAGACCAAACTGCAGGAGCGTGCGACGGCGCCAGCCTGGGTAGATGAAAACACCATCACCTTTATTCAGGATACCGTTCGATTTCAAACCTACGATGTCACAAGTGGCGAGATTAGTAACGTATTTGAAACGGGCGTGAACAATCAAATGCCCAAGGGCTCGGGTATTTATAACCCTAAACTCAACCCATTGACTCAACAAGTGGTGTTTACCGCACGCCAAACGCATATTGGTTCTAACACCGGTTTTTGGGGCACAGCGATCGATACAGGTGGCAAACACAAAGCCGTCATGAATGGCTGTGAGTTGACCTGGAGCAGTGATGGCTCGACTCTCTTTCAAGTCAGCCCCGGTACGGGTGGAAAGAGTAATTTGCAGATCGTCACTGTCGATCAAGAGACCTTCGAGCTGAGCACATTGATTGATCTGGATGGCGAATTCAGCCGGGAGTATTGGCCTAAACAATCCTTCAATGGCGAGTACATGGTTTTTGGTGCCAGCCGCAGCAAGCAAGATCATGAGCACGACACTAAAGACTATGAAATCTTTCTATGGAAGACCGGCAGCGATTCTTCTAAAGCAACGCGTTTAACCTTTCATACTGGCAATGACAGTTGGCCGGATGTGCATATTCGTGGTTAACGGCCACATTGTGTTTTTGCATCTGGCTTTTGATTTAGGCTATGCTACTTGTTTGAAAGCACATTAATTTACTGGAGCATCTTTATGAAACGTTTTTTGGTATTGGCCGCAAGTTTGTTATTGATTTCAGCGAGTTCGTCTGCTCAAGATAAGCAGCCTACGCCGGAGGAGCGAGCATATAAATTTCGCACTAGCTTGTTCCAAACTTTTTCCTGGAAACTTGGGCAGCTATACGGTGCGCAAGCTGGTGGCGATGAAGCGGCATTTAACAAGCATGCCAGCGATCTTGTTATGCTGGCTAAGATGGTTGATGAAGGTTTCCAGATTGCTGATAGCATACCTGAGGGAAGCGCCGCTAAAGCCGAGATTTGGGAAGACTATGACAGCTTTCAAGAAAAAGGGCAGGCGTTGGTCGCCGCGTCGCAAGCCTTAACCGAAGAGGGTGCTATGGTTGATTTTAATGTGCGTGATTTTGGCAGTAAAAATTGCGGCGGATGTCACCGAGATTTTCGAGTTAAAGACGAATAGCCAGTCAATCACTATTAGAAGTAGATCTCTCCACTGGGGATCGAGTCTTGGCAGCAGTTAGCTAAACCGTAAACTACCGCAATACAAATCAGTATCACAATCAAGGCGAGCAATAGGCTCGCCTTTTTTATTGTATGGCGTGACAGCTCGGTTAATGGTTTACGCCCAGTTAGCATCGCTTGGCTTAAGTTTTGTTTTTTATAAAATTGATAAAACAAAATCGCGATTAAATGCAGGCCAATTAGTATTGTAAGCACATCAAAATTCCGGTCATGAATTTGGCCAAACCAATTGCGACTTGCTGAATCGACCAGGCCGCTTAAAGGGCCAAAAAAGTAGTCGTCGGTGTTGAATAAGCCAGTCAAGGTTTGAATAGCAATACATAACATCATCGTCAGAGCAGCGAGGCTACCTATGGGGTTATGGCCTAAGTAGGGCGTTGAGTCTTTTTTGAAAAGTGTCTTGCGATAGGAACTAAGGTCTTTGATTGATTTGAAAAACGCCTTAAAGCGCGAGTAAGTGCTGCCACAAAAACCCCAAATAAGTCGAAACAGGATTAATGCGAGCACGGTGTAGCCCGACCAAAAGTGATGATCCATGTTCTCGAGAATATCGATGCTGAACCAGGCGTAAAAAATGGCGATGGCGGTTAGCCAATGCCACAAGCGTGTTGGAAGGTCCCAGACGTTGACGGTTGCTTGTTTCATAGCCAGCCATTGTCGCGCGCAATACGACAAGCTTCAATACGATTCGATGCGCTAAGCTTTTGTGTGGCTTCAGCCAAATAGTTGCGCACCGTGCCGGGCGATAAATGCAGTGACTTGGCGATCGCTTTATTGGTTTTGCCTTGCTCGGCAAGTTTTAAAATGCTGCGCTCACGCTCGTTCAATGGGTCGGGCATTGCCCAAGCGGTTTCAGCCAGGCCTTGCTCAATAACCAGCTCTCCGTTAGCGACTCTTCGCACGCTGGCCGCTAATGATTCGCTTGGTGCATCTTTTAAAACGTAGCCGGTAACGCCAGCCGCTCGGGCACGCTCTAAGTAACCTGGGCGGGCAAACGTGGTGACGATCATAACTTTTATGTCTGCAGCACTTTGCCGAATCGTATTTGCTAAATCAATGCCGCCAAGACGCGGCATTTCAATATCGGTAACCACCAGGTCAACTGAGTGTTGCTCAACTAATTCTAAAGCTTCGAGGCCATCGCTTGCTTGCCCGACAACCTCAAGATCAGGCTCCAGCGATAGTAAGCTGGCAATCGCACCGCGCAACAAAGCCTGATCTTCAACAACAATCAGTTTAATCATGGTTATAGCTTACTCAAGGGTACTTGCATCGTTAATTCAAATCCTTGTTCGGAGTTAATATTAACTTGCCCTCCCAGTTTTTCTACTCGCTGGCGAATACTATTGATGCCTGAACCTTCGGTAATGTCTTGCGCCTGGCCATCGTTAGACAAGCTGATCGATAAATGGCTGGCAGAAGAGCTGATTTTGGCAGTAGTGTGCTCAGCGCCGGAATGCCGCAGTATATTGGTGATGGCTTCGCGGATGGCCAGACCTAATAGCTGATCTTGCAAGCGTTCAAGGGATGGTAGCTGGCCATCAATTGAAAACTGAATGTCGGCTGCCGCAAGATTTCTTTGCGCGCGTTTAAGCTCGGACTCGACACTGGTTTGGTTCATATCTGCGACCACTTTGCGCATATCTTCAAGCGCCTTGTGCGCCGCCGCCTGGATATCACTTACTTCTTGTTGTGCCTGCTCAGGCGATTCTTGCATGACCTTGTTGGCTACCTCTGATTTTAATGCCACCATGGTGAGTGTTTGACCTAAGGCGTCATGTAGGTCATGCGCGATGCGCTCTCGCTCATTAAGAGCCGCCATTTCTTGTTCGTGCTCGCGCATTCTCTTGAGTGTTTGGGTTTCTTCAATTTGATCAGCGGTACCAATACAGCCGATCCCTACCACTGCACCGATCAGTAGTGGAATACCAATATCCCAAACTCCGGCTTGAGTGATCACTACAAATAAGCAATATGCGATTGACACAATAACCAAGCCTATCCAAGCATAACGAGAAGGTCGCAAGAACGCCGCTTGTACCATGGCATAGATGTGAAATACGCCATAAGAACCCCAAAAGTTGGACATCACAAAGCCAATTAAACTGATTATTATGATATGCGGGATGCTACCTAATCCTGAGCGGCGATGGCCGTCTAAATGTATTGGCACAAATAGAGCAATCGCAACTGCAATTGCAATCATATCTTGCGTAGTCGGTGCCTGGATCAGCCAGGGAACAAAGTAGAAGATTAAATAGATTAGGTAGAACGCAGGTTGATCAGCCAGGCTGCGCTTTTCCAAAATAGAGGTGGATTGAGTTTGCATATCTATTACCTATGATGGTGGTTGTGCCGATGTTTGTCGAGGGTCACAAGCAAACGGCCGCTAATACAATCGATTGAAATATGGACTATCGATTTTCCAAAACCTTTTGATAGACGCTGACATGCCTTATTACTAAATTGGCTGAGCTGCTGCCAATTCCATTTCTTAAGTAACGGCGCACTAGTCTGCTCATTCCAAGCGGCAACTTTTGCGAATACGATTAGCAAGGCTAAGCTGGCTGCGATTATGTCGATGCGAACAGCTGTGGTAATCGATTCAGCTAAGGCGTGCTTAGTTTGCTTAAGTTTTAATAGCGTTGTAGTCATAGTGAAACCCTCGTTGAGAGCTCACTATCTCAAAATCACAGCTTTCAAGAATATTGATATGCGTCAGTAAAAGAAGGTGACATTTGTCACCTCTTACTTAGAAAATTCTATCAGCGTCTATCCTTTAACGGCCTCGTACCCACCAGTTTGGCAGGCTTGCAGAATAGCATCACAGGTTTGATTCAATTCATTCTGATCAATTCCTTTGACCACAAAAATAACTCGATAGTTACTGAGCGTCGAGTCTTTATCTTGCGGGTAGCTGCCGATATCGACATCCGGATGTTGGTTTTGAATTTGTTCTAGGGCAGCCGCGATTTCGCCTTCGCCAACGTTGGCGTGCACACTCTGGTTGTAGATAGCAACGCCGGTTTGCAACTGTTGCACGATGCCATCCAACATCATGCGCATGATACGCGGCACACCAGCCATTACGAAAACGTTATCGATTCGGTAGCCGGGCACAATCGATTGATCGGTCTTGATCATCTGTGCTCCCTCAGGTGCGTACGCCATGCGTTGTGCCGCTGGAGTAAACTCGATGCCCTTAGCTTCTAAATAACTAGCAATTACAGCAAACACATCTTGCTGGATGACGTTGCCAACTTTAAAAGCGGCTGCTACAGAATCAGAGGTGATGTCGTCATGCGTGGGGCCAATGCCGCCAGTGGTAAACACATAGTCATACTTACTTCTGAGCGCGTTGACCGCCTCGATAATTTCTTGCTGGATATCTGGAATGATTCGCGTTTCTCGAATTCGAATTCCCTTCGGCTCCAGCGTTTTGGCAATATGCGCGAGATTCTGGTCTTTGATGCTGCCCGATAGTAATTCATTGCCGATCAGAATTACCGCGGCAGTCAGAGTGTTTTGCATTTGATAAACGATTCAAACCAACAATGCTTTAGTGTAACTAATGAATGTAAAATTAGGGAGACAATGCTGTGTAAAAATGGTGCTAGAAAATAGTTTTGGCTAGCGCCAAAAGACATAAAGCATCGAAACCTAACCAGAGGCTCTCTAAACTAGTCTGATGCTGGGAGCCAGCTCTTGGCGATGTTACACTCACGACTCTATTTACGAATACTTTCTAAGCACCAGCTTTGAAGCCCTAGTCAGTGTGAATGATTCTGCGCCGTTATATCCCGCCCCCTGTTTGATTGAACGTATTAAGGAAGATTTAACATCTTTTAAGTTATACAACCCAGAGGCGCTTTGGCATGTCAATGATCAGGTGTTGCGCGCATGGTTGTTGCTTGATGAGCCACTTAGTCGCAGTGAGCTAGCCGAGCGGATAGCGCAGCACCATGAAGGAGCTCAGCAACAGGATTGTTTGGACCTTATTGATGACTTAATTGCCAAAGGAATTTTTGCAAAGCAATCAACAGAAAATGACTACATTGCCTCCGCTCTGCGTGTGGTGATCCATAGTGATTTTACTTACGAACGTCAGCGCAATTTGGTTTTGGCTTTGCTGTCTACATTGTCGCATACCATAGTTGTGATGGCGCCGAACGAAATATCTTCTGATCAAGACGTCGACATCAATATCTATATTGAGCCTCAAGTTGAGGTAGTGCCTGAAGGGGCCTCGATTCTGGTTTGTGAAAGTCATGAACACCATGATATTGACGCTTATCAAATGGTAGTGTCTGAGCGATCAGCGACTCTGATTTATTCTCAGTCGCGGCTAAGTCAAAAATGGGTGATGCTGCCAGAGAAGCTTGAACCAGCTAAGCTATTCGACAGAAAGGCGATAGTCGATGAATACGGTGCTGGTTTCGACCCAGGTAGATTATTACTGCGCGCGGCTCGCTTGCTCGGTTTCGATTCCACAGGCGGGCATGTTCAGCAGCCAAAGCAATTCAAGGGGCAGAGAGAACACAAGCAACAGACAAAGCACAAGAAACCGCCATTTCTAAGCATTGGTATGGCAACCTATGACGACTATGACGGTGTTTATTTCTCGCTAACGGCGCTGGCTCTGTATCACCCTGAGGTCATGGCGCAATGCGAAATTGTGGTGCTCGATAATAACCCAGGCAGTCAGATCTCAGATTCTTTAATAAAGCTGACTAACACTTTTGCCAATCTGCGCTATGAACCTTATGGTGACCGCCAGGGTACTGCTGTTCGAGATAAATTGTTTGATCTGGCACGAGGCGAATGGGTGTTGTGTATGGATAGCCATGTGATGTTCGCCTCGGGTTCTTTAGCAAAACTCATCGACTATTTGCAGTCCACAGCCAATGATAATCAGCTCTTACAAGGGCCTTTGATTGACGATGCTGGCAATGTGTCTGCAAGCCACTTCACGCCAGAATGGCGAGATGGTTTTTATGGCCGCTGGGCACTCGATACGCGTGCTAAAGAAATTGACGCACCGGCCTTTGAGATTGACATGCAGGGGCTAGGTTCGTTCGTAGCAAACCGCAAATTTTGGCCTGGATTTAATAATCGCTTTCGCGGTTTTGGTGGTGAAGAAGGTTATATTCATCAAAAGTATCGCAACTTAGGTGGCAAGTGTCTGTGCCTGCCATTTCTGCGCTGGGCACATCGTTTTGAACGGCCGACCGGCCCGCCGTATTCGGTCAATTGGCAGGATCGCATACACAATTATTTGCGAGGCTTTAATGAGGTTGGCTTAGATGTGGTGGCCGCCAAACAGCATTTTCGAGATCTAAATTTAAAACACCTGGTTGAAGTAGAAGAAAAAGCTCTGGAGGCTGAAGCCGAATCACCATTTAACATTTTTGCGGCAATCGCGTGCATCAATTTGAATCATCGCAAAGATAGATGGGAAGCAATAACTGAGCGCTTTAAAAATCTAAAAATACAGAATCGCGTGCAACGTTGGTCGGCGATGCATACGCCCGAAAATCATCATATCGGCTGTGCGTTGTCGCATCGAAGAATCATAGAGTATGCACACCAAAACAATCTCGAGAGTGTGTTGGTTTTTGAAGACGATGCAGTGTTTTTATCAGGCGCCGACACTTTGCTGAAGATGGCTTTGCGCGATTTTTCTGAACCATGGCAGCTACTCTACTTAGGCGGTGTTTACCAGCGAGAGTTGTTTGATACTTCATGTGATCGACCAAAGATTGTGGCAATGCCAGATGGGGAATATCTTACTTGCACACATGCCTTGGCTTATCACCAGTCGGTTTACGAAGCTTTATTAAATGATTTGCCTGACAATGAAGAGGAGATGGCAGAGTGGGTCAAAAGGCACACTGCAATCGACCAATACTTGAGAAAATTTTCACAGCGATGGGTAGCCGTGCCTGATTTAGCGCAACAACGTCAAATGCTTTGGTATATCAAAGCGCTTAGTAACTATAATTATTTCTAGACAATTACTAAAAGCTGTCGCTTAGAACGAGTAAGCAAAACGTTCAATATCCTGATGGTATTTATCGGCCACTAACTGCCTGGTGAATGGGCTATAGTAATCTCGGTATGGTCTGTGCCTGCTTTGATTTAGGTGGTCGAGCTTCAGCGTTTGATTTAAGCCTGCTAACTCACAAAGGCGTTGGAAGTCGTGCTCGAGATTTTCAAAGCGACCGACAAAGTCCATCTCGATTCCATAGCTATTGTCGATAAAGTCTACCTGCGGGCGAATGTGATTTGCATAACTATCGATCTGGCATAGTGAAATAATTTTCTGCTCGTAATTTTCGCCTGCCAAGGCATCGCCCAAATACCTTATTTCTGAAATCACTCGGCTCCATGGATTGCGTACAAAGCAGCATTTAAAATAGTTTTTGGCGGTGTCTAATTCAACCAAGTTGTTTGATATGAGTTCTTGTAAGGTCAGGTGATTTAAGGGCGCCGACTTGATTCGTGTATGCCATTGATTGCTGTATAGCTCACTGCTTTGATCAATTAGTTGAGCCTCAACTGAGGTGCCCGCTGTTTTTGGGATATGAATGAACAGCAGTTTTTTATCGTGCGAGATCATTGCTGCGCAAGATAGTCTGGCAAGCCAAGCACATCGGCAGCGTTTTGGGTGGTTGCCTCAGCGATGTCTTGTTTCGATTCGGGTCGTAATTCTGCCAGCGCATCTAAGACCATGGGCAGGTATTCAGGGCTATTACGCTCTCCCTGATGTTGCGCGACGGTCATATCGGGCGCATCGGTCTCAAGGACGAGACTTTCTAGTGGCAAATCAGTGGCGAGTTTTCTAAGCTTATTTGAGCGGCTAAAAGTTAGCATGCCACCAAAGCCAAGCTTAAACCCCATCTGATGATATTTTAAACCTTGCTGTAGACTTCCATTAAAAGCATGAATAATGCCAGCCTTTACACCGTGCTGCGCCAACAAAGCCAGGCACTGATCGTGCGCTTTGCGATTGTGAATAATAACCGGCAATTGGTGACGCTTTGCTATAATCAGTTGCTTGGTAAAAAAAGCAATTTGTTTTTCCTGATCGAGGTCTTTGCGATAGAAGTCCAAACCTATTTCACCAACGGCAACAGCAGGCTGATCGCTAAGCGCATTATCCAGCTCAAGCAAATGATGTGGCTGATGCTGGTCAATAAAAATTGGATGCATGCCTAGTGCTAAATGCAAATGACTATTGCTGCGGCAGCAGTTACTGGTTCGCGTAAAGGTGTTGGCACTTACCGCCGGGACGATGATTTGCTTTACTCCCAAAGACTGACAGCGATCGAGCAGCTGTTGACGATCGTGATCGAAGTCTTCGAAATCTAAATGACAATGTGTGTCGATCAATTCTGGCGCTGACATAATTGAATTATAACCATGGCTGATGCAGACCGCCCACAATCTGATTCTGGCAGGCGATTCGGTGGAATTGCTCGCCTCTATGGTGATGCTGGTTTAGACCGACTGCGCAAGGCGCACGTCTGCGTAATCGGTATTGGTGGAGTTGGGTCGTGGGTCGCTGAGTGTCTTGCTCGCAGCGCGGTAGGTGAGATTACTTTGATTGATTTGGATGTGGTCTCAGAATCTAATATTAACCGGCAAATACTTGCCACCAGCGATAGCATCGGGCGTGACAAAGTGTTGGTAATGCGAGATCGAATTGCGCAAATTAATCCCGCTTGTCGGGTTCATATCGTCGACGATTTTATTAGCAAAACCAATCTCGCCGAACTTATCCAGCCGGAGTTCGGCTACATTATCGATTGTATTGATGATTTTCGCACCAAGGCAGCCTTAATCGCGCATTGTCGAGAGCACAAGAAGAAGCTATTGACTATTGGTGGTGCTGGTGGTCAAGTTGATCCTAGTAAAATCAGACAATCTGACTTAAGCCGCACTGAGCACGACGTGCTACTGGCTCGCACTCGTAAGCTACTGCGACAGCACTACGCATTCCCCAAGAATTTAAAACGCAGTTTTGGCGTTCCGTGCATCTATTCAGATGAGCAACTGCTTTACCCTGACGGAGCTGGCGGTGTCTCACCACAACGACCATCTCCCTCAGATCATACGCAAAGCAATGCACTCAATTGTGCTGGTGGTATGGGTTCAATAACTCATGTGACTGGCAGCTTTGGTTTTTTTGCCAGTGCCCATGTGCTCAATCAGATCGCACGTCATGGTTGAGCCGGCGAACAAGTTAATGCCCTCTTTGGTGCTAAGCACGTTGAATGCGCGTTACATCCATAGTGCTTTTGGCTTGCGCTATCTAAAAGCAAACCTTGGTGACTATGCGCCGCGTTGCGAGATCGTCGAGTTTACGATAGATAGCCGTCCAGACGATATTGTCGAACAGCTTTTACAGCATCAACCCAGCTTAATAGGGTTTGGTGTCTATATCTGGAACGTCGAACAAACCAAGCAGGTGCTCGCCTTATTAAAAGCAGTCGCACCAGAGATTGTGATAGTGCTTGGCGGGCCCGAGGTGAGTTATGAGCTGGAATCTCAAGCCATTGCCGATTACGCGGATCATATTGTTACCGGCTGGGGTGACGTTAGCTTTAAAGAGTTGGTAAGTGCCCTTGAAAACGGTCAGCAAATGCCAAAAGTTATCACAGGAAAACAAAGTAAATTGGCCGATATTCGCTTGCCTTACAGGCTCTATAGCGACCAGGATATTGCGCATCGCGTGATTTATGTCGAAGCATCAAGGGGCTGCCCTTATAAGTGTGAATTTTGTCTGTCTGCTCTCGATAAAACAGCCTGGCCATTTGAGCTTGATTTGTTTCTCGATGAAATGGCTGTTTTGTATGCACGAGGTGCCCGTCACTTTAAGTTTGTTGATCGCACCTTCAATCTAAAAATAAAAAATACCCTTCGGATTTTAGAGTTCTTTTTAGCGCGGTTAGATCAAGAGCTTTTTCTACACTTTGAGCTGGTGCCAGATCATTTACCCGAGGCGCTCAAAAGTATGATTCAACGTTTTCCAAAAGGCAGCTTACAATTTGAAATTGGTATTCAAACTTTTAACCCAGAGATTCAGCAAAGCATTAGTCGTCGACAAAACAATCAGAATGCCAAGGAAAATCTCGCCTGGCTGAGAGATCAAAGCCAGGCTTATATCCATGCTGATTTGATCTTCGGGCTACCTGGTGAATCGCTAGAGAGCTTTGCCGAAAGCTTTAATACCTTGGTGGCGCTTGAGCCGCATGAGATTCAAGTGGGTATTTTAAAGCGTCTCAAGGGTTCGCCAATTATTCGCCACACCGAACAACACAAACTGGTGTTTAGTCCCAACCCGCCGTTCGCGATCGTGTCTAACTCACTGCTCACATATCAGGACGTTCAAGATATGACACGATTCGCGCGCTACTGGGATTTGATCGCAAATTCCGGGCGTTTTACCCATAGCCTGCCGCTCATCCTGCATGATTCTATATTAGCACTACGGCCTTTTCAGCGTTTTAGTTTGTTGAGTAAAAGTATATTTGGTCGCACAGGGCAAACGCATAGGATTGCGCTCAATCGACTTTTTGATCTGGTCTTTACTATCGGCATTGAAGAACTGCAAATAGAACAACAGAGCTTACTACGAGCAATTGCTGATGATTTCTTGGAGTCTGGTCAAAAATCTTTACCAAAAGTCTTGCAAGGGCAACAATTCAAATCAAATAAGCAGGCTCAAAAGGCAAGTTCGGCACATCGAAGTCGGCAAACACGGCACAATTAGCAGCAAACCACAATTTGTCACCGAGCTGACTTATAACATTGTTATTTGACAGGAATTGTCATAAAAAAATATCCTTTATAATCAAAAAGATAACTTTGTTTTCGGTGATTTGTTAAGAAATTAAAACTGCACTTCACAGAGCCAAAGCAAATGCGTATAAATAACCCATCGCTATAAAGCACTGTGTTCTCGATGGTAGGGTTCGAAGCACAGAGTAGCGGTGGGGTAAACCCAACTGAGAGGTGCTGTAGTACTAAGAGTTACCTCCAGTTGGGTTCTTTTTTCCAAGGGTGTGAGGGGGGCTCACACCTAGTAGCAGCCTGTTAATCTCAGGCTCGCTTCTAGGAGTTTGGGGTAGTTTCCGATAGTTGTTAATTAATAAGAATTGTTCGCGCAGACAACTCTTCGTGTTTTTCTACGGTTTTTTTCGTTCCTTTCCTGTAATTAGATTTCTCTTTGCTTGCGTTAGCATGCATAATCTGCGACCCACGATTTTTCGCTTGGTAGCGATCATCGTGAGGCGATCGTTGTGAAGCAATCAATAGCGAGCCGCGGCAAATAATATACCGACGCGAGACACAGATGATTACCAAAGACAAAGTTGTCAGCATCCACTACGTCCTCAAAGACAAAGATGGTAACGAGCTGGATTCTTCAGAAGGCAAAGAGCCACTATTGTATTTACAAGGCGCTAACAACATTATTGTTGGTCTTGAGGAAGCCCTCGAGGGCAAATCCACTGGCGATGAATTAGAGGCTGTTATCCCTGCTGAGAAAGCATACGGCAATCCAGTCGAGGCTTTGATTCAGACCGTGCCGCGAGAAGCGTTCGGTGACGCTGCTGCTGATATTGAGCTAGGTAAACGTTTTCAAGCCGAGACCGAGCAGGGGCCAGTACCCGTAGTGGTTACGGCTTTGGATGATAAGAACGTTACAGTAGACGGCAACCATCCTTTAGCCGGTAAGGAGTTGCATTTTTCAGTGTCAGTAGCACAAGTGCGTGACGCCACGGCTGAAGAGATCGAGCACGGTCATGCCCATGGCCCAGGCGGCCATCACCACTAGTGACGCCCAGAATAATTTCAAAGATTCCCTTCAATTTGACTCAAATATCACCCATATGGGTGATGCGTCCGCTTATTGATTTGGCCTATATTAGTCTTCCTCGTTGAACGGGGAATTGAGTCAAAAAGAGGGAACACATTCAGGCTTTGGATGTTCCCCAAGGAGGGGGACTTAAGCCTTTCTGATAGCAAACGTCTTGGCAATATTACAGTTCCTTACGTTTCATAGCGTGATTTATAGTGCTCCCTCTAGGTATAGAGCGCTGAACTATTCTGCAACTTTGACCGAGTTAATGACAACCGGCTCAAGTGGCACATCGCCATGAGGGCCAACTCGGCCGGTACGGACTTGTTCTATTTGATCAACCACTTCTTGGCCTTCCACGACTTTTCCAAAAACGGCATAGCCATATTGATCAGACTGTGTGCTTTTGAAATTTAAAAAAGCGTTGTCACTGGCATTGATGAAAAACTGTGAAGTCGCTGAGTGCGGTTCTGAGGTGCGCGCCATGGCGATAGTGTACTGCACATTTGTTAGGCCGTTGTCTGCCTCATTAGGTATCGCTGATTTAGTTGGTTTTTGATTCATTTGCTCAGTGAAGCCGCCGCCCTGAATCATAAACCCAGCAATTACACGATGAAATATTGTGCCGTCGTAATAACCTTCGTTGGCGTACTCCAGAAAATTTGCGACTGTTTTCGGTGCCTTTTCAGCATCTAGTTCAAGTGTGATGTCGCCGGCGGAAGTAGAAAGTATAACCATGGTTGTTGTCTGTTTGTCTGATGGGTTGTTGGAATTTTGTTGAGCTGCCAATGAAGTTGAAAAAAGCAGCAAGATTGCTAACACAATGTGTTGAACTCGTGAGTAAGAATTATTCATCGTAAGTTTATTTGGGTTTGACGGGAATATAGTCGCAATCAGTCAGTATAGCATTGAGGGGTATGTCCCAATGATCAGCTGGTAGATTGTTAACCTCTTGAAATGCATGCGCTACGCCTACTAAAAAGGGTCGTGTGCTGGGTTGGTGTGCCAGGCTGGCAAGTGCTCGATCATAAAAACCTGCTCCCATACCAACGCGAGAACCTAATCGATCAAAGGCAACCAATGGCAGCAATATCACATCCAACTGATTAGCCTCGATTGGAGAGCCAATTGGGCTAGGTTCTAAAATGCCATAGCGATTATGATTGTCCAGGCGTCTGGCCGAATAAAACCGCATCGTGTGTTGCCCATAATGGCTGATTCTTGGCAGGTATTGATAAGGAGTCCTAAGCTGGTTTAATAATAATAGCGGTGATATCTCGCCCTCGAATGCGCGGTAAGCGAGAATGCGATTAGCCTGCCATAGACGCGCGCATCGGCGTGCTGTGCGTGACAGTTGTTGCGCGGCTACTCCGGATTGTTTAGCGCTGAGTGCTCGCCGTCGCGCACGAATGCGTTTACGAATCTGCGCTTTGCTTATTGCCATGCAGGGAAGTGATTAATCAAGAATATATAAAAACGTGCGTCACCCATAGCTGCCGTAAATGCTTGGTGCCTTGAACCGAAGGTCCAAGTGGGAGTCTAGATTTCGCATCAGGCGCGCGAGTGGGCAAGACTGGCTTGACTGACTCGAGCGCACAACAGCTCTACATTCAACCCCCGAAGTAAAATACTAGGTTCTAAGGGATTAGAAGCGATTACCAACAGCACAGGCGACGCCGCTGGGCCAATTATACCAGTGAGTCAGCTGAAGGGTGTTAAGGAAATATAATCGAAATAGAAATTAACAAGCCGCAAGTCGATACCCAGCCAGCTATGCGGAACCTATTACAAGGAGGGTTGCTCAGCCTCGCTCAGAGCATCGTCAATACGGGTGCGCAAAGTATCGAGTTTTTCGAGTAGATGATCTTGCCCGGCGGTAGATCGTTGCAGCTTCAATAGATCATTAGTGATATTAAGTGCTGCCATAATAGCGCAGCGTTCCGCGCCGATGATCTTCCCGGTTTTTTGGATCTCTTTCATGCTGTCATCGAGGTAACTCGCTGCCTTGAGCAGATCTTCTTGTTCCTCAGGTGGGCAGGCGACCGAAAAGTCGCGGCCAAGAATTGAAATATTAACGCCTTTATTTTGCATAATGATGACTTACTTATTGATCTTCTAAAGTGCGTAATTTTTCTACGATCTTTTCTAATCGGCTGCAGGCCAATCGGTTCTTCTCCTGCAACTGAGATTTTTCAGCGATCAGCGTTTGATGCTCTGATTTCAATGAATGATTTTCTGAACTTAAACGGCGGCACTCGTTGATTAGAGTTTCAACACGTTGTTCCAACCCCAGAAAGCTGGCTTCCATTGGTGAGCCCCTAGTTTTGTTATAAAGCTTAATAGTAGGCGCGGTGCGGTGTGTCGTCAACTCGTGCTCAGGCTGATTATTCATATTGTGCTACGCGCTGGATAGCTGAACAGGGTAAAATCGAGCAAATTTAAGATTTGGGCGCGATCGTCCGGCTAATAATGACTGATCAATCCGACCTTAATGGTCAAATAGAAGCGACTCTCGACCTGGCGCAAATTGAGCACCAAACTGGCAGTGAGGTGCATGGCTTAATTGTCGGCGCTATTTGTAATCATTTGAAAACGGGTTTGTCGCCCAACCTGCTGCAATTGGTAGAGCCGCAAGCGAACGCCGATTCGGGCCAATATAAGCCGATGGAGCGTTTGTTGTACGATCTTTATCGCGATAATTCCGAGCAATTGTTTGAAAACAAAGAGAGCTTCGATTTGGTGCTACCACGTGAATCTGAAGAATTGGCACGCCGCACCAATGGTGTGGCAACCTGGTGCAAAGGCTTTTTGTTGGGCCTGATGTACAACAATCAATTCAGCTTGGATCAATTGCCAGAAAATGGCGCTGAAATTGCCCGCGACTTCATGGAAATTTCAGAAGCAGCTGCTGGTGAGGACAGTGAACAACAGGAAGAATGGGCGTTAGCTGAATTAGAGGAATACGTAAAAGTTGGCGCTCAACTGATTTTTGAGTTCATTTATTCTGAGCGAGCGAAAGATGCACCATCTCAAGCTCAATAGCTTTGCGCGAAACTTTACTAAGATTCAAAAAATATAAAAACAATAATTCGATTATGACTAATGATATTTACCACCGCCGCCGCGCAGATTTGATGAATCAGCTTGGCGACAATGACATCGTTATTGTGCCGACCTCTTCAGTCAAGTCGCGCAACAGCGACGTGGACTATTTATTTCGGCCAGACAGTGATTTCTATTATCTTTGTGGATTCGATGAGCCTGAGTCGGTATTGGTAATTAGCCCCGGGCGGGCGCGAGGTGAAATTGTTTTGTTTTGCCGTGAGCGCGATCGTTTTAAAGAAATGTGGGATGGTCGACGCGCCGGATTAGAAGGCGCCGTAGAGCATTTTGGTGCCGACGATGCGTTTCCAATTGACGACATTAATGACATCTTGCCTGGCATGATGGAGGAAAAAGACAAGGTCTTCACTACCGTCGGTCGCTACCCCGATTTTGATGCTCAGTTACTTACCTGGGTGAACAAAATAAAAGAAGACAGTCAGCGCCGTGGCAAACATGCGCCATATGAATTGGTCGATTTGAATCATCTTTTACATGAGATGCGCCTCTTTAAGCGCCGTGACGAAATCGCCTTGATGCGCAAAGCAGGCAAGATGTCGGCAGCTGGGCATATTCGAGCCATGCAAGTGTGTCGGCCTGGCATGTATGAATACCAAGTACAGGCTGAGATGGAGTGCGAATTCCGTAAGGCAGGCAGCAATTACAATGCCTATCCTTCGATAGTAGCTGGCGGTGAGAATGCCTGTATTTTGCACTACATCGAAAATAATTGTGCTTTAAAAGATGGTGACCTTTTGTTGATTGATGCAGGCGCTGAGTTTGGGTGCTACGCATCTGACATAAGCCGAACATTCCCAGTTAATGGTAAATTTAATGCTGAGCAACGAGCTATGTACGACATTGTTTTGGCAGCGCAAACGGCAGCGTTTGAAAAGTGCCAGCCTGGGTGCACTTGGAATGAATCGCATGATGCGGCAGTACAAGTTATCACGCAAGGTTTACTTGATGAGGGATTACTGCAAGGCAGTCTTGATCAAGCGATAGAAAAGCAAACTTACACACAATTTTATATGCATCGCACCGGGCATTGGCTCGGCTTGGATGTGCATGATGTGGGGGACTATCAAATTGAGGAAAATTGGCGTGAACTTGAGCCTGGCATGGTGTTTACCGTAGAGCCTGGTATTTATGTAAGCCCGAGTGCTGATGTTGATGAGCGTTGGCACAATATTGGTATTCGTATCGAAGACAATGTACTGATCCGCAAAGACGGCTTTGAAAATCTCACCGACAATGCGCCTAAAGCGGTTGATGATATTGAGGCTTTAATGGCTGCTTAGTATGCAGTATCAATCTGACATCACTATTGTTGGCGGCGGTTTGCTTGGCGCTGCACTGGCTATACGGCTGGCTAAGTTTAGTGATTTAAAGATTCAGATTATCGAACGTGGTGCGCCCTTGAATGCGCCCAAACACGCGAATCAGCGTGTGCTTGCTCTTGGGCATTTGGCTGCTGAATTTCTGCGCCAGATAGATGTATTTCAGAAGCTAGGAGCCAGCGAACGCCATGCGTATCAGGCAATGCATGTTTGGGATGCGTCATCGGCCGGAGAATTACGTTTTAGTGCTCAGGAGTTGGATCAGCCGCAGCTTGGCTGGATGGTAGATGCACAAAAATTGAGCTACGAGTTACAACAGATATTGCGCCAACATAACCAGATTCAATGCTTTTTTGAGCTTAAATTGAATCAACTCGAGTGCGCTGGCGATGAAATTTTGCTCAGCGATGGCGAGCAGGTTTTTACAAGCCGTTTAGCAATTGCAGCCGACGGGGCTCACTCTTGGCTGCGTCGTCAGAGTCAGATTTTTTCCAATCAAATGGCGTATGAGCAACGTGGGATCGTTGCGACGATCTCCAGCAGTGAGCCGCATCAGGATTGTGCCTGGCAGCGATTTTTAAGCACGGGGCCGGTCGCCGTGTTGCCGTTGGCAAATGGTGATAGTTCAATAGTTTGGAGTGTAGATACGGATTTCAGCGATGAGCTTATGGCAATGCCCGATACTGATTTTGAAGTGGCTTTGAGCAAAGCGCTTGATCAACGCTTAGGAGCGACTCAACTACGCAGCCCGAGACAGGCTTTCCCTCTCGTTTCCCAATCAGCAAGCGCTTATGTGAAGGCTCGGCTGGCATTAGTGGGTGACGCCGCTCATAGCATTCATCCTTTAGCCGGGCAGGGCGCCAACCTTGGGTTTAAGGATATAGCTAGCTTAAGCCAAATATTGCTTAACGAAGATGTCGCGAACATCGGCGACCTTAAAGTGCTTGGTCGATATGAGCGCAGCCGTCGAAAAGATAATCAGCAAACCGATCAATTGATGACCGCTCTGCACTATGTCTACCAGAATGACGACCCTATTTGGGCGTCAATACGCGGCCTGGGCATGAATCTAATTAATCGCAGTGACCGCCTTAGACAATTGTTAGCCAACCACGCTATGGGTTTGTAGTCTCGCCCCAGTAAGGTGCCAGAGTTTTCGCGCCCAGAGAACGAGGGTAGTCGCTAGATTTTGCCCTTAGTAGTTGAGAGCCTTCACTAAATTGTTGTAATACCGGCGCGAGGATAGCCAGTGCTGAATCTGATTTTAAGAAATTCACCAGCTCGTCAGCGTGAACGTCAGGGTGTGCCAGCCAGGCATAGGGTGGGTAGACCTGACTTTGCTGAACTCGAATCAACTGCTCGGGGTTCGCTCGGTCATAAGATAAAAATAGATGATTGCTAATCACAAAGGCATTACAGCTACTTTTGTGATCAACAATTTGATTGACTACATCAGACACAGATTCAGTTTGAGCCGAATGTAAAGGGTTGGTAAAAGCGTTGGTAATTAGTAAAAAATCCAAATTCAGCCCCGGCTGCGAGCAGACGACTCGATCATTCAAGTCATCGATTTCGAATATTGAGATATCGCGTCGCCGTGCAGCAACGACATAGCTAATGTCGTCTTCGAGTCTCAATATTGGCGTGAACTGATGTCGATCAATCGCCCAACTGGCGTAATGCGGCGCGGCCAAATAAATCCCTGGTCGACCATGGCGCAAGCCTTGCTGGTAACGATGCCAGAAATCCGTGGTTTGAACTTCATATTCCTTTAAACCAGCCGCTGCCATAGCTTGATCCAGGTCTGATTTTAGCGAGGGGAAATCGGTTTTTGAAACCGGAATAAAAATACTGGTTTTGGCATTGTCTTGCGCAACTGAGGCCAGTGAAAGGCAGGCAATAGTCGCAATCAGGAGAATTTTAACCGATCGAATCATAGTAAAAGTGTAATGAATCTCGGCAGTAAATCGCAATACGAAAGGTAAAAATCGCACCAGGCTATTTTCAAAAAGCTGCTAAAATAGCCCGCCTTATTGATCTGAAACACGGATTCTCTGATGCCAAGTAGCAAAGACCTCAAAGAAGCTGGCCTAAAAACCACGCTGCCGCGTTTGCGAATTTTGTCAGTTCTTTCTGAAAGTGAACAACGTCATTTCACCGCAGAAGACGTTTACAAAGCGTTGCTTGATGCTGGTGAAGAGATCGCTTTTGCGACGGTCTATCGGGTACTTACGCAGTTCGAAAATGCCGGTTTGGTATTGCGACATAATTTTGAGGGCGGTCGCGCGGTATTCGAAATTGACGATGGTAAGCATCACGATCACATGGTCTGCGTTAAGTGCAACACAGTGACGGAATTTTTTGACGCTGAGATCGAAGAGCGGCAGCACAAAGTTGCCGATCAGTATGACTTTGAATTAGAAGATCATTCTTTGTATCTGTACGGAATCTGCGCTAATTGTCGCGCATCAAGCGGGTAAGCAGAATAACTGGAATCAAGCCCACCGCAACGATAGCTAAGGATGGCAAAGCGGCATCTGCAAGGCGTTCGTCACTCGCCAACTCATAAGCTCGTACTGCCAGAGTATCGAAGTTAAACGGCCGTAGTACCAGGGTTGCTGGTAGCTCTTTCATCACATCAACAAAGACAATAATTAAGCCAGTTAAAACACTATTGCGTAATAGCGGCGCATGAACACGTCTTATCACTGAAGCCGACGAGGCCCCGAGTGTTCTCGCTGATTGCTCCATGGCCGGATGAATGCGCGCTAGGCCACTCTCAGCATTGTTGATACCGAGCGCCAAAAAACGCACCACATAAGCTATCACCAATGCCGCGATACTGCCGCTTAATAGTAAGCCGGTAGACGTGCCAAAATAACTACGAGCAATGTCATCAAACCAATTATCAAACCACGCTAATGGTGTGAGCACGCCCACTGCAATCACCAAGCCGGGTACAGCATAGCCCATGCCTGCTATGGCACTGCATAATTTCGAAAAACGGCCGGGTGCGAAGCGTGCAGAGTAGCTGACCACCAAGGCCAGCGTCAGAGTCAATATGGCGGCCAAGCTTGCCAGCATTAGTGTGTTGCCGACCAATAGCCAAAACTTACTTTGCAGCAAGTTATCGAAGTTTTGCAGCGACCAAATAAATAGCTGCATCATTGGAATGATAAAACCAAACAATAATGGTGAAGCGGCAAGTGCTAGCACCAGCAGCTGTTTGTAACCAATGAGTGCAACACGCTGATCTCGAGGACTTTCAGGCTGAGAAAAATAGGCAGCTCGGCGGCGCGAGCTTTTTTCTATCATCATAACCAGGACCACAAAGCCAAGTAACATCAGTGCCAGTTGAGCCGCTGACTGCACGCTATCTAAGCCAAACCAGGTACGAAAAATCCCAGTAGTAAAAGTACTTAAGCCGAAAAAACTCACTGCTCCAAAATCTGCCAGTGTTTCCATCACAACCAATGCAATGCCGGCAACGATTGCCGGTCGGGCTAGGGGAAGACTAACTCGGAAAATAAATTGCTGTCGATTCACGCCAGCGCTGGCGGCCGCATATCGTAAGTTCGAGGACTGTTCGCGTAAGGCCGCACGCGTTAACAAATAGACGTAGGGATACAGCACCAAACTCAATACAAATATGGCACCTGGCAATGATCGAATTGACGGGAACCAATAGTCGCCAACCCGCCAGTCAAAGCACTGTCTGAGAGTACTTTGTACGGGCCCGCTTACATCCAATAAGCCAGTATATGAGTAGGCTGTTATGTAAGCGGGGCTGGCCAGCGGTAGTAACAAAGCCCAGCTCAATAGACTGGCACCCGGAAAACGATATTGGCTAATTAGCACTGCGCTGCCGACGCCCAGCAAGCCACTAAAGATTGCCACGCCAGCGACTAAATAAAAGGTAGTGACTAGATAATCACTTAAAACAGTGCTGCGCAGATGATGCCAAATTTCCGGATCAGCTTGCGTACTCAGGTTCAGCAACGCCGCTAGTGGCAATAATACCAGCAGCGCAACCAGCGCCGAACTGCCTGGCCAGGCAGTTCGGCGCAATCTCGATTGAGTGCTTATTTCCAAGTGGTTGACTTCTACGCCGCCTACTTCCAGCCGGCTCTGTCCATCAAGCGTACTGCGGCGGCATTATTTTCACCAAGAATACTTAACGAAAGAGTATCTGCATTGAATTCTCCAAAGCCTTTTAATACCGGATTTAATTCGATACCGGCTTTGACTGGATATTCAAAGTTGCGGTCAGCATAAATAGCCTGGGCTTGATCTGATGCTAAGAATTCAATGAGGCGAACCGCATTTTCAGGATTAGGCGCATTGTTTAAAACCCCAGCACCACTGATATTTACATGAGTTCCTCGGTCGATCTGATTTGGCCAGATCACCCGTATTTTGCTGGCCGCAGCGTAATCATCGCTTTGTTGATCGCCACCTAGGATACGAGCCAGATAATAAGAGTTAGCTACGGCTATTTGGCACTGCCCGGCGGCAGCCGCTCGAATTTGATCAGTATCACCACCTTGTGGTGAGCGTGCTAAATTTGCTACCAAGCCTGTTGCCCACTCAAGTGTGCTTTCAGCACCACCATGATGCAGCATAGATGCAACTAAAGATTGATTATAAATATTGCTCGAAGAGCGAATACAGATCTGCCCCTGATATTTTGGATCAGCCAGGTTTTCATAGCTCTCTATAGTAATGCTTTGCTCCGGGTCATTTAGCATGATCAACCGGGCGCGCAACGATAAACCAAACCATTGTTGATCAGGGTCTCGATACTGGGCTGGGATTAATTCTAATGCCGGCGACGATATGGCCTTTAAGACTCCAATGCTCTTAGCTCGGTGTAAGCGACCGGCGTCGGTCGTCAGTAAGACATCAGCCGGACTATTGATGCCCTCTGACTGAATGCGACTAAGTAAGGCATCGGCTTTGGCGCTAATGATATTGACCTTGATGCCTGTTTCTTCAGTAAATTTTTTCAAGAGGGGCGCCATAAGATCCTCTTTGCGCGCCGAGTAAATATTTACCTCTTCAGGATTTTTAACGCTCGTTTCTGAGCTTGCATCTACTTGCTGTTGTTCGGGCTGACAGCCTGTTAAAGCGATTAAGAATAGAGTAATTAGAGCCTGTTTCATTGCTTTGTGCCGACGAGCGAAATGAGATAAATGAGAACGGTTCTCATTTTCATCAATGTAGCTAAGGAATGCAAGATAATTGTAGAAACCAAGCTACAATTTTGATGGCTTTAACTATAATAGCCGCAGTTTTTAACATCAAAAATAATAGGAGCGCCGAATGAGCGAGACGCCTGCCGAGTTGAAATACGCCAAATCGCATGAATGGGCCCGATCACTAGAAAATGACCTAGTCGAGGTTGGAATTTCTGACTATGCACAAGAGTCGTTGGGCGATGTGGTGTACGTGGAATTACCTGATGTAGGTGACACTGTTGCTGCTGGCGAAGAGTGTAGTGCGGTCGAGTCCGTAAAGGCGGCGTCTGATATTTATGCTCCAGTAAGTGGTGAAATTGTTGAGGTGAATACCGCTTTAGACGATGAGCCTGAGCTATTGAATCAATCTCCCTATGGCGATGGCTGGATGTTTCGAATTAAAGTCAGCGAATCCGACGAGTTAAATGCCTTACTTAGCGCTGATGATTATGCGGCGCAAGTTGCCGAATAAAAGTTCCCCAACGAAAATACTATGAAAAAGACTTTAGTCACGGGCTCAATGGCCTATGACACCATTACGGTGTTCGAAGATCGATTTAAAAACCATATTCTGCCCGATCAAATTCATATTTTGAATGTGTGCTTTTTGGTGCCGGAAATGACTCGTCATCGTGGTGGTTGTGCTGGCAATATTGCGTATAGTTTAAAGTTGCTTGGTGGTGAGCCACTAATTATGGCGACGGTTGGCGAAGATTTTGGTTCCTACGCGCGTTACCTCGATGAAGTTGGTTTAGATCGTCGCTACGTGCGTGAAGTGCAAGACACTTTTACAGCACAAGCGTATTTCACTACCGACCTGGACAACAACCAGATCATCAATTTCCATCCTGGTGCGATGAATCATGCGCATTTAAATTCAATAGGTGATGTTGAGGATGAGATAGAGCTGGCCATTATTGGCCCCAACGGCAAAGACGCGATGATTGCTCACAGTAAAGAAATGTCGGCAGCGGGCATGCCCTTTATTTTTGATCCGGGTCAACAACTACCCTTGTTTGATGGAGAGGAATGCTCGACATTTTTAGAGCAGGCGACTTATGCGATCGTTAATGACTATGAGAGCGAACTCTTGCTTTCTAAAACAGAATTAACGCTGGAGCAGGTAGCAGACAAACTTGATGCCTTAATCGTTACGCGAGGCGGCGAAGGATCACAAATTTTTGTGAATGGCGAACGCATAGATATTGGCGTCGCTCCCATCAGCAAAGCAGTTGATCCTACCGGGTGTGGTGATGCTTATCGCGCTGGTGTTATGCACGGTCTAACTACTGGGCAAGACTGGCAAACGGCAGGACAAATGGGGGCCGTATGTGGAGCCATTCAAATTGAGCATGGCGGCACCCAAAGTCATGCCTTTAGCCCGGATGAATTTGCACAACGTTATAAAGCGGCATTCTCAGAAGACTTGTTTAACTAAGGCTAAGTTCCAAGATGCTCGTTCATCCAAATTTTGATCCTGTCGCCATTTCTGTTTTTGGGCTAGACGTTCATTGGTATGGCCTTACCTATGTGGCAGGATTTTTAAGTTGCTATGTGTTGTGGGTGTATCGCGTGCGACGTTATTCGCATCTGCAAGGCAGCATATGGAACTCTGAAAGCATCTCCGATTTGATTTTTTATGGTGCGCTTGGTGCGGTTATTGGTGGACGCATTGGTTATATTCTTTTTTATAAACCGGCTGAATATCTAGCTAACCCGCTAGCGATCTTGCAAGTTTGGGAAGGTGGTATGTCTTTTCACGGCGGTTTGTTAGGCGTGATTGTGGCGCTCACACTATTTGCACAGCGCCATAAGGTGACCTTTTTTGACATTACTGACTTTGTTGCGCCAGTAGCACCCATTGGTTTATTTTGGGGACGCATTGGTAATTTTATCAACCAAGAACTTTGGGGTAAGACCACCGATGTGCCCTGGGGCATGGTATTCACCAATGGTGGGCCACTGCCACGGCACCCTTCGATGTTATATGAAGCGGTTCTAGAGGGCCTGGTGTTATTAGCGATTTCATGGTGGTTGGCGCGTAAACCCAGGCCCTCAGGCTTCTTATCCGGGGTTTTCTTGGTCGGTTACGCTAGTGCGCGTATCGTGGTCGAGTTTGTGCGTGTCCCAGATGAGCACCTAAACTATTTGTTATTTGATTGGGTCACTATGGGGCAAGTGTTAAGCTTGCCTATGTTGTTATTGGGTTTGTTGCTAATTTTTCGTCCGCTCAAAAAAGGGTAAGCGACATAAAATTAATAGCAAAGCGCCAAAGAATATAAGTTTGTGAGGTAAAAAAATGCAAACTAAACATTTTTGTTTATCACTATTGTTTACAGTTGGTGCGGCTTTTTCGAGTGGTGAGGCCTGGGCGATCAAAAAATGTCAGGACGCCGACGGCAAATGGCACTACGGAGATGTGGCCGTTAACGCCTGTAAGAAATCAAAAGTAACCACACTCAATGACCGCGGTTTTATCGAAAGCGAAAAAGGTCGACCCAAAACCGAAAACGAATTGGCACTTGAAGCAGAGGCAAAAGCCAAAGCCGAAGAAGAGTATCGTCTGGAGCGCGAGGCCGAAGAAGAGCGAATTAGAATCCTCAGTGTTTACGAAACCGAAGAAGACATAGATCGTCAGCGTGACAATCAAATGAGCACCGTCGAAACCAGTATCGCGGTACACGAAACCTTTATTAATCAGCTTAAGTTACAGAATGCCAGTCTTGAGAAAAAGACTGCTTCACAAAGAGGTCGCTTACTAGATATTACTCAGGAGAAAATCGCGACTAATATAACTAAAATGGAAGAGTCAAAGAAAGAACTGCTAGAACTAGCCGAGCAGAAAAAAGCCGTAGAAGAGCGCTTTGAAAAAGAAAAAGAGTTGTTTCGTACTTTAAAAGCCGAACTATCTAAAAATTAAGTCTATCTAGTCGATCTATATGCAATCGATGGTGGCACCGTCTTGGGTTGCTAGTCTTGCCTGTTTCTTACTGGGCGCAATCACGGTGTTGAGTTTTGCGCCTTTTTCTTATTGGTGGCTTAGTTTTATATGTTTGGCCGGGCTACTATATTTTTTAAGTCGCGCTGATGCCAAGCAATCAGCCAGGTTTGGATTTTTATTTGGCTTAGGCCTGTATATATTCGGTGTCTCCTGGGTTTATATCTCTTTATCGACTTACGGTGGTATGCCGCTGTGGATGGGTTCAATTGCGGTGCTTGGTTTTGCCGCGATTCTAAGTGCCTTTATTGCCTCTTACGCTTTTCTAAGTGCCTACTTAAGTCGCCCCAATACTCCAAAACGATGGTTAGCCTTAGCTATTCTTTGGCCCGTGTTTGAGTGGTTAAAGAGTTGGGTGCTGACTGGTTTTCCCTGGCTCGACATTGGCTATACACAAGTGCCAAGCTGGTTGTTAGCCTGGGCACCGATAGGTGGAGTCTATTTGGTTTCATTGATCGTGGTGGTGATCTCAATCTGCCTTTGTTTCTTGATCCGAAGCAGAGTTGTGCCAGTTTGCGCAATTCTTTTAATCGCCATATCATCCTATTTTCTGAATCAAGTTCAGTGGTCTCAGCCTGATGGGTCGGCAGTTGAAATCGGAATTTTGCAGGGCAATGTCGATCTTGAAGAAAAGTGGTCGGCCCAGCACCGTCAAAAGGTCTTGCAAGACTATAGTCGCTTGGGGCGTGAATTAGCTTCGTTAAAAGATATCGACCTGCTGGTCATGCCGGAGACGGCTCTACCTTTGTATTTGCATCAACTTGACCAACAGTTCTGGCGTGATTTTGGCTTAGATAATGTGGCGTTGCTGACTGGTGTGCTTGAGGCAGATTTCAGCAAATCGGCCGATCAAGCAGATATTTATAATGCGGCGGTTTTGGTTTGTGACGGCCAAAATCAGGTTTATCGAAAACGCCACTTGGTTCCTTTTGGTGAATATTTGCCGCTGCGATTTTTGTTCAATTGGGTGCTTGAATATTTACAGTTCCCAATGAGCGATATGGCCTCCTGGCAAGGAGAGCAGGCACTTAAGTGTGGCGAGAAACTCAATATAGGTTTATCGATTTGTTACGAGGATGCGTTCTCGGGAGAGTTGCAACAGTACTCAGGTGAGGCCACCGTGTTAGTCAATATTAGTGAAGATGCCTGGTTTGGTGATTCGCTGGCGCCTCACCAACGAGAGCAAATGGCGCAGATGCGCGCCCGTGAATTATCCCGGCCAATGATTCGCAGTGCTAACTCCGGGCCGTCTACTTTTATCGATGAGCGTGGTCGCATTGTAAAGCGCAGTGCACAATTTGAAGTCGTCTCGATGAGCCACTCAGTACAACCACAAACAGGCCGTACGCCCTTTAAACGATATGGCGAATGGGTGGTCTATCTTTGCCTGTTAGGCTTGCTTGCGTTGATTGTGCATCGAATTGCGGCGAGAAAAACATTGTAGGAGTGGACCAGTAAAGTATCGCTAACCGGTTGCAATAAACACTCTAAAACGATGGTGGATATTAAAAAAGGATGCTTGGTTTTTTAATGTCTTTATCTGGTGAGAACGTTACTAAGCGAAAGGATTTGTAGCCAAAGTCATTAAAGCAAGAGCCTTTAAAGGCTCTTGCTTTTTTAAGGATAAGTTCGAGCTTTAGATTTCGCCGAGTTTTTCTAGCGCCCGATCCAGCCCTGAAAAATTAGGTTTACGGACTTTGCGAGCTTGTCTCTCACGCACTTGATTCGTGTTGTCAGGCTGACTGAAATCAGAGTTGGTTGGTTGCGATGTTCGTGGTGTGAAGCTGGCTTGTGACAAATCGTTGGACTGGCCAGAGGTGTAAGAGATAATGTTGTCACCACCTTTAACAGTAACCAGTGGCAGGCTCTCGGCAGCACCGCCTCGGCTAATTATCACTTCATTGTTACGTACCTCTTTGAGTGAGGCACTGGCACCAGCAATTTTTTCGCCTACAGAGTAGAGCTTGGATTTGCCTCGACCAGATTTAATTATGGCTCGGGCTAGCCCATCATTGGTTGCCCATAATACGCCTTGCAAAGTTAGATCAAGTGTGGTCTTGGGAGCTTCCTTTACCACCGGAGCTGGCGTTGGATCACCAAGCAAATTAGCTCGCACCACATCATTAATCTTATAGCTTGGTCCTTCGCGTGCCACAATGGTTTGCGCTTGCTGAGGCGCATAATCACGTTTCTTAGCGAGCAGGTCTGATCGAATTTGCCAGCCAATACTGATCAACACCAACAACAGGCACAAGCCAGCGATTACCCAGGCCAGGGTAACGCCGTGTCGCGTTAAGATGCGAGAGATCGATGTGGTGTCAAATCCGCTCATAGCCTATAGTTTACCTGATGCGATGCCAAAGCCCTAAATAAGTTCGATCGATAAATCCGGTAATTCACTCAATTTAACCAGCTTTTTGGTTGCTCATAGTTATGTTAATTCTGTCGAAGTACAAGGCTTTTCAACGTCTTAGCGCTAAGCAGTGGCTTTGGCTGGCTGAGGCCTATGGGCGACTCTGGCCGATTCTGCTGCGAATTAAAGTTAAGCAAGGAACTTGGTTGCGCGAGCAGATTCAGCTCACTGATTACACTGAAGAGGAACATTCTATGCAGATGTCAGTGCATGAGTTGGCCGCGCCAATGCATGAAGCTGTTCGACTGGCCGCGCGATTGCATTTCCTGCCAGCGCACTGCTTGCCCAAATCGATTGCGTTAATGCAGATGCTCAAAGCACGCAAGCTGGATGCTCAAGTAAAAATTGGTATTAGTAAAAAGGTTGATTCTCTTAGCAGTCACGCTTGGGTTGAATGTGAGGGATTCAAAGTGGCTGAGCCAGAATCAGTAGCACAGGAGTTCACTGAGTTAGGTGCGCCTGCGTTTAAAGCAAGATAAGTGTTGCCAAGCCTAAAACTGAAAGATAGCCAACAACATCAGTAACCGTAGTTAGGGCAACGCCGCCAGCCAGAGCGGGATCGATGTTCACGCGCTCTAAAAATATTGGGATGCACACACCTGCAATTGCGCCCATGACCAGATTCGCAATCATTGCGGCAGCGATCACCAGACCTAGGGAAATGTCCTGGTACCAGAGCGCAGCAATAATTGAGATTACCACCGCCCAGATCAAGCCATTTAACATGCCAACCATCGATTCTTTTTTTAAAACATTAAGCATATTGCCGCGCGAGATGGTGCCCAAACTCATACCACGAATAACTACGGTGAGCGTTTGCGTACCAGCGTTACCGCCCATGCTGGCAACAATTGGCATCAGCACTGCCAGCGCGACTAGTTTTTGAATCGAACCTTCAAATTGCCCAATAACCCAGGAGCCTAGTAACGCAGTGAGCAGATTTACCGCCAGCCAAATGGTTCTATCGCCGGTGGTTTTAGTGACGGGCGCAAAAATATCTTCTTCTTCTTTCAAACCCGCTGCGGCCATGATGTCGTGCTCAGCTTGTTCTCGAATCACATCAACCACATCATCGACCGTGATACGACCAACCAAGATTTGATTCTCATCAACTACCGGTGCAGAAATTAAATCGTAGTCGGCAAAGGCTTTGGCAACTTGTTCTTCGTCATCCAGAATTTGGAAGACTACCGGGCTTTCAATGGCATGTTTGAGCGCGGCTTCTCCACCGCCCTGGGTAATAATTCTGTCGAGTGGCAATATGCCTGTTAGCTGGTTTTTGCGATTGACTAAATAAACTGTATCGGTGTGTTCTGGTAATTGTGTTTTTAAACGCAGGAAATGCAAAACAACATCCAAAGAAATATTGTCGCGCACAGTGATGAAATCTAAATCCATCAAGCCACCAGCGCTATCCTCTGGGTAACTTAGTACCTCGCCTAAGTTCGCTCGTGTTTCAGTGTCGACGGCGAACAAAACATCGGCCAACAGCGATTCTGGTAAATCAGGAATTAAGTCGGCGATTTCATCGATGTCTAAAATTTTTATCGCATTGACTAAATCCTTGTTGTCGAGCTCCTCGGCCAAATCACGAAACACACCTTCGTTTAGTTCGCTTAGAACTTCGCCTTTCTCGTCTTCAGGAATATGCAACCATGCTGACGGTCGCTTGGCCGGAGTTAGACGCTCAAGTGCATCAGCAATATCCGCTGGATGTGCTTCAGCAAACATCTTGGCTATCGCTTCGACATTGCCATTGTCGAGCAGTTCTACGATATTAGTGATTGGAGAGCTAAGCGATTGCACGTGGGTAAACTGGTGTTACTCAGTTTCTCGGCTGGCTGGCGACGCGAGTATTATAACGGCCTAGCGATGTGGGCGCACTAAGTGATACATAGATGGCATTAATGCAATGCCAAACAGGCGAGGCTGCCAGCCTAGTGCTCGTTGAGTTGCGTTAGATGATCGCGCGCTTCGCTAGGATTATCGGCGCGACTTATTTTACCCACTAGATACGCCAGTTTACTGGTATCGGTATCAAGCACATGCTCTTTGACATCCAATAGGTATGTGGCATCCATACTGAAATGTCGCAGGCCAAGCCCCAATAGCAATTTGGTATAGCGCACGTTACCAGCCATCTCTCCGCACAAGGAAACGGGAATGTCAGCGTTTTGGCCCGCCCGGATGGTTTGGCGAATCATTTGTAAAACGGCTGGATGAATGGGGTCATACAAGTAATTCACCGCGTCATCAACGCGATCAATTGCTAAGGTGTATTGAATTAAATCGTTGGTGCCAATCGAGAGAAAATCGAATTTTCTGGCAAACAAATCGGCCATGATTGCGGCCGCAGGCACCTCGATCATGGCGCCGATTTTGATGCGCGAGTCGAAGGCAATGCCTTCAAGTTTTAGGTCTTTCTTGGTTTGCTTAATCAGCTGAAGTACCTGATTAACTTCGTCCATATTGCTGACCATTGGGATCATCAAGGAGACCTTACCAAAAGCAGAAGCACGCAATATGGCTCTAAGTTGAGGTTTAAATAAATCGATGTGGTTTAAACATAAACGAACCGCACGCAAACCAAGCGGTGACTCACTTGATGGCTTGTCGGGATAGTTAAAAGCCAATTGTTTATCGCCACCGATATCTAAGGTGCGAATCACAATGGGTTTGTTAATCGCAGTGGCCATGCGCTTATACGCCTTGAACTGCTCTTGTTCACTTGGAGCCTCGGCGCGGTTCATAAACAGGTATTCGGTGCGGTACAGGCCAATGCCGCTGGCATTCACTCGTTTGACTTCTTTCAATTCTTGCGCCGTTTCAACATTCGCCATCAATGTGATGCGCTCGCCGTCTTTGGTCTTGCTGGTTTTGCGAGTTAGCGTTGCGAGTCGTTTCTCGCGCTGGCGAATTTGTGCTTGTAGAGCTTTGAACTCTTTAAGCACATTGTCATCAGGATTGACGATAATGATCCCGCGCATGCCATCTACAATCAGCATGTCGTCGTCATTGAGATACCGTGTGCTGCCATGCAGTGCGACTACCGCAGGTAACTTTAAGCTTCTTGCTGCCACGGCCGTATGTGATATCTGGCTACCTAGATCGGTGACGAAAGAGGCGACCTTACGATCTTTAATAAACAAGGTCTCGGCCGGGCTTAGATCACGTGCAACAATCACGCGGCCGCGCAGATCTTCTTGATTAAACTGATCAAGGCTATGCGACACAATTCCTAATAGCTTGCGCAAAATGCGGTTGGTGACGTGCTGCACATCTTCTTTTTTGGCACGCAGATAAGTGTCTTCCATGGCCTCAAAGACCTTGATTAAATTATCTGCCTGAGTCTGCAAGGCATACTCTGCATTAATTCTTTCGGCGCGGATAATCTTTTTAGTTTCATTGATCAATACAGGATCACGCAGCATTAAAGTATGCGCTTCGATAAAGGCGGCACTTTCTTTGGGTGCCGATTTGGGCAGGCTGCGTAATAGTTCCTGGTAGTTCTCCTGCGTTGCCTTAATGGCTTTATTTAGGCGCTCGACTTCTTTGCGCACCTCATTGGATTCGACCTGAAACTGTGGAATTTCAATGTCACTATTGCGAAGCACATAGGCTTTACCTATCACAATGCCACGACCGATGCCGGCGCCGAAGAGGCTTAACATGATTATTCTTCCTCCTCAAAATAGTTGTTGATGAGCTCACAAAGTGCTCGCATGGCGTCATCCTGATCATTGCCATTGCAACGAATGGTAATGATGCTGCCTTGCGAAGCGGCTAGCATCATTACTGACATAATACTCTTGGCATCGGCTTTGTGATTAGCAAATTCGACTTCAGTATGACTCGCGTAGCGAGCAGCTGTGTTTACTAATTTGGCCGCAGCGCGCGCATGCAATCCCAGCTTGTTAATGATTTCAATGCGTTGTTCGATCATTGTTGTAATTCTCGATGCCGAACTAAGGTTTGAACCTGCTCACGTTGACTAAAGTGCTGGTGCAGTCGTTGGCTAAGATAAACCGAGCGATGCTGGCCACCAGTGCAACCAATTCCCAAGGTAATGTAATTACGATTATCCTTTATAAAGTGCGGCAACCAGTAGTCGATAAAATCTCGAATTTGCTCGTACATGGCTTCACAGGCTGACTGCTTGGATAAAAACTCAATAACCTGGTTGTCCAGACCAGTGAGAGGTTTTAACTCGGCATGCCAGTGCGGATTGGGTAAGCAGCGCACATCGAACATAAAATCGACGTCAGTCGGGTTGCCATACTTAAAGCCAAACGATTGTATTTGCAGAGTGAGCGCATGCGCACCACCTTGCTCACTCTCGTCGCGGATCAGGCTGCGTAGTTCATGCGGCGTGGTATGCGAGGTATCAATTTTACGGTGAGCAAGTTTGGCAATATGGCGCAGTAAGTCACGCTCTTTATCAATGGCTTCCGCCAGCGAAGTGTTAGCATCAGATAAAGGGTGTTTGCGACGGGTTTCGCTATAGCGCTTTAATAGTGTTTTGCTATCAGCATCGAGAAACAACAACCGCGTTTCCATATTAAAAGCTTTGAGGTTGTCGAAGTTCTCTTGCAAGTTGGCTAAGGAATCATGGTTGCGTGCATCGATGCTGATCGCGCAATTACGCTCGGCGGTATCATTGGCAAGTACGCGTGCGGCGAGTTCTGTTGCCAGAGACGCTGGTAAATTATCAATACAATAAAAACCCAAGTCTTCTAATGCTTGCAAAGCAATACTCTTGCCGGAGCCTGAGGTGCCGCTAATGATGAAGAACTTAGGTGATTGCATAGTCTCAGTCGACTCCATTCTCTACTGATGTCCAGTCGCTGATTAAGGCAATGATTTGCTCTGCGGAATCAGCGTCACATAAGCGTTGCTTTTTATCGGTATCGGCCACTAAGCGGGCGATTTCAGCCAATAAATTTAAATGCTCCTGGTTGGCTTGTTCAGGGACCAGTAAACCAAACGCCAGATCAACCGCTTGTCGATCGCTGGCGTCATAATCAACGGCATCTGCCAGGGTGATCACGGCGATAATCGCTTCATTGGTTTGATTCGAGCGTGCATGTGGCAGAGCAACGCCACCGCCAATACCGGTATTACCGAGCTTTTCTCGCTCCCAGAGTTGTAAGTAAATATCCTTTTCTTTAACGTCGCCGACGATGCCATTGCGTAGCAGGCACGCCATCGCTTCAAATAATTTTTTACGGCTGCTTACCGGTGCCTGTACCTGAATACGGCCAGTATTTAAACAACGCGACAACAAGGATGGAGAAAGAGACTTAGAACTGTTCATGAATTGGCCTGATTAAGCCATCGCCGTGTTTGATCACAGCGAGATTAATTAAAATAGTTTGATACCAAAGTCGCCCCAGGCAACTCACAAGGTAACTAGGGGCGAATCGTTAATTTGGTCAACCGATTAGTCAGAGCAATCAAGATAGCTGGATTGCTCGACTAATCTTAGCGAAGCTCTAATTGTAGCAAATGTTGTGCGTGGTCGAAGAGAGTTAGTCTCTCAGATTTTCAACAACTACAACATTCCCATTCCTTTGATACCGCCTTCTCGCTGGTGGTGATCAGTGATTTTTTCCTTATGTTTACGAACCTGTGAATCTAATTTGTCAGTCAGCTCATCAATGGTTGCATACATATTGCCAGAGTCGGCGTGGGCGTGCATGGTGATGCCTTTGGCATTGACTGTGGCCTCGGCCTTGTGGTGAATTTTCTCTACATGCAAAACTACATCGATACTATTTAAATGATCGAAATGGCGTTCGATACGACCCATCTTTTCGCCTATGTAGTTTTTCATAGAATCGGTGAGTTCGATTTGGTGGCCGGAAATAGTCAATTGCATAGTTTACTCCTATGTTGAGGCGGCACATGGCTGGCTGGCCGCAGTAGCCAATTGCATATCTGGCGCGCTCAAGTATCGTTGGCCTAAAGCGATCGAGTCAGGAGTCTGAACGTGTTTTTAACGTTCGATTTAAGTCCTGATCATTGCAGAGATTTGCGCTGACTAGATGGCGCAATCTGCATGCTTTCCCGATATTTAGCAACAGTGCGGCGAGCCACAATATGCCCTTGTTCCTCCAGTTGTTTGGCGATCTTGCTGTCACTTAGTGGCTTGGTTTTACATTCGGCGTCTACCATTTGCCTGATCAGCGAACGAATCGCGGTTGAGCTGGAGGTGGTGCCTTCGGCATTTGCCAAGGCACTCGAAAAAAAGTACTTCAATTCGAACAAGCCACGCGGGCATAACAAATATTTGCCGGCTGTGGCGCGTGAAATAGTGGATTCGTGCAGATCGAGTTCGGCGGCTATGTCTGACAATACCAGTGGTTGCATAGCTTGTTCGCCTTGTTCGAAAAATTCTTGTTGGCGTTCGACAATCGCCTGGCCAACTAGCAGCAATGTGTCGTATCGACTCATTAAGCCTTTGATAAAATTCTTTGCTTGCGCGACATGCGAGTGGATGTAGTCGCTGTCAGATTTATTCAAAGTTTCGCGCTTATTTTTTTGCACCAAGTTGGCGTACAAATCGTTTACTCGCAATCGAATACGATTATCCGGATTAATGTCGGCGTGCCAAGCCCCGGCATTTTTGGCGACTAACAAATCGGGTATGACCTGATCCTGCTTGTCCTGGCTGAACTGCAATGCAATTCGAGGTTTGAGCTCGGTAATTAAATTGATCGCCTCTGCCATCTCTTGTTGTGAGACGGCCAATTGTTTTTGCAGTTTTGGGTATTGGCGAGCGCCGAGCGAGTCGAGATGCTCTCGCAATAAGGTTTGCGCCAATGGCATTGCCGGGCTGCTTTGCGATTCCTGATGTTGTTTTAGCAACATCAATAGGCGCTCACTTAAGTCGCGCGCGCCGACACCAATTGGATCAAAGGTCTTGATCAAGCTTAATACCGCCGCGACCTCGTCTTGATCGATTTCTAAATCTGCCAGCAATTGCGTGCGTAATTCCTCCACACTCGACGCCAGGTATCCGTCCTCATCCAGGCTATGAATAATCGCTCGACCGATTTGCTGGTCTTGCTTACTTAGTGTGGTCATCTGCAATTGCCACAGTAGATGTTCGGTGAGCGTTTCGGCTTGACTCACTAGCTGCGAGATCTCGAAATCACTAGTTGCTGATGCCGAATTTAGGCGTCGAGAGTCTGTCTCGAGTAAATTATCTTGCCAGTTCTTTGCCAGATCTTGTTCAGGCGCCAAGGTGTCTGTGCGAGCCATCTCAAATTCGGGGTCAGATGATTCGGCAATTGGTTGTGGAATATTGTTATCACGTAACGGCGTATGTTCCGGTGGCAAATCATGATTTTGCTGCTGATTCTCAAGGCGTTCTAATAACGGATTGGCCTCAAGTTCACTTTGCACTTCTTGTTCAAGATCGGCAGTCGAAAGCTGCAAGAGCTTGAGAGACTGCTTGAGCTGTGGTGTCAGCGTGAGTTGCTGTGAAATATTGAGGCTAAGACTTTGCTTCATCGGCAACCCCATTAAACAACACCGCGTTTAATGGTTAATTTAGTGGCGAGAAATTGATGGGTTGAGCTATTTCCTTGCGAGCTGTGGCTGAGCATTAGCCGCTTCGCAATACCTCGAAAATATCGAGACCGCAGTTGAGCCTTTAAGACATCACCCAAAAATTTGTGCATGTCTCCATAATAGTCCGAGAAGCCGGAGCTGGCTACTCAAATCACTAAATTTTAAATTTTGTTCCCAAATAAACGTCCCGAACCCCTTGGTGAGCGAGAATTTGTTTGGCGGTGCCTTCGGTTAGTACTCGGCCTTCGGTCAAAATATATGAATGATCGCAAATATCCAGAGTCTCGCGCACATTGTGGTCGGTAATGATGATGCCGATGCCAGTACTGCGCAAGTAGTCGATAATCTGCTGAATATCGCCAACCGAGATCGGATCGATCCCAGCAAAAGGCTCATCGAGCAAGATAAAGTAGGGGTTTAGGGCAATTGCTCGCGCGATCTCGGCTCGGCGTCGCTCGCCGCCCGACAACGAAATGCCTAGCGTGCTGCGTTTGTGACCAATATTAAATTCTTCTAAAAGTTGCTCAACTCGGCGTTTTCGATGTTGTGTCGATAGGCTTTTATCCGTTTCGAGCACTGCCATTAAATTTTCTTCGACTGTCAGCTTGCGGAAAATAGATGGTTCCTGTGGCAAATAGCCAATACCTAACTTGGCGCGCGAATGCATTGGCAGGTGAGAAATATCCTGACCATTAAGCAAAATTCGGCCGCTATTACTGCGCACCAGGCCAACCACCATATAAAAGCTGGTGGTTTTGCCGGCGCCATTAGGCCCAAGCAAGCCAACTACTTGACCGCTTTCAACCGAAATATTAATCTTCTTGACGACCTGCAAGCCACGGTAGCTTTTGCTCAGATCGCGCGTTTCTAAAATACTCATGCGCCTACATTAAACCCAGTGGTCAGATCATTCCTTGTCGTCAGTGTTCTGTTCGTCACTATCGTCTGCCTTTTTGTCATCGTCTTCTTTTTCGACCTCTTTTTTTCTTGGTCGCAAAATCAAGCGAGATCGGCCGCTTCTGGTTGGTGCAGCCTTAGGTGTTTCCGTTTTTGCTGCTGATTCTTCATCACTTGGAGCCGCATCATCGGCGGCTTTGAGTGCGCTATTTGATGGCGGTGGCGGCGGTGGCAGATCGTCATCTTTAAACGGGTCTTCCAGTTTTCTATTCGGTCGAGCCTGGCCAGTGCTACCGCCCGAGCCGATCTTGGCACCACCTTGAACTTGCAGGGTGTCGGTGGCCATATTGTAGACAATGGTTTCGCCGCGCGCGGTGTCCGGGCCTTGCTGCAATGCCGCCTGACCAATTAGGGTAATAGTATTGGCTTGTTGGTCGACAATCATCTTTTTAGCCCAGCCTTGGACATCATATTCTTTGCCGTCGGGACGCTGTTTAAAGCGCGCCAACGAACCCCACATGGTGGCCTTTTGTAAATCATTATTAGCGTATATGGCGATAAGCTTATCGGCCTTCAATTGCATTGTGCCTTGAACTGCTAGGACATTATTTAAATAGGTGCGTGTGCCTTTTTTAAAATCAAACTCAATATCATCGGCTTGGATATCCGCTGGCTGATCACGATCGGATTTCAGTGCCATAGCCGCAGGTGAAAGCATCACGCTGATCAAGGTAATGCTGGCAACAGTTAAGCGGATCGTCCGGCGCAACGGATGACTAACGACTTTCAGAGGCAAGCGTTTCATAGGAGATTAAGTAATTGAGATGTTCTTATTTTGGCCAGAATATACCATACAAGCTTACTGCTAGCTGAACGAGCAGCAAGGGTTTTATAACAGGCTGTCTTTGGTATCTTTGTCTAGCAAGATTCGCAGTTTCTGACTTTTCATGGTGCCACCTGGCCCGCGGGAATCGGCTTCGAATTTCACCAAAACATTGCCAGTCATCAGAATTTCATCACCAGTCGAGTTCATCCAGCCGGAATTAGCATAAGTATGGCGTGGCGCAAAGCCTTTTTCGTATTGGATGACATGAGGGTTATCAAATAAGGCGGTATCGTCGTCAGGAAAATGTGCCATGCGATCGGCCTTAATTACAAAACGGCGCTCGCCATTTTTATCCAGGCCAGTGGCGATAAAATTCTCGATATAATAATCCGGGTCATGACGGTTATCGAAGTCTTGTACTTCCACCGGATCATCGACCATGATGGTTTGCAAATAGATGCCACCAAGGCCAACAAAGCCTAATATAGTGATGTATAAAAGCGATTCGATTTGCTTCACTTCTGATCTACCCGAAAAACGACTTAACCCAAATATTATAAAGCTGAGGATGTATGTGACGTTGCATTAGCCAAGTTGCTATTGCGTTGTGTCGTGCCCCAATGGATACGCCTCTTGACAGTAGAGTATCAGATCGCAGATCGCTCTTACTGCCCCATTACCGCCACTTAATGGGGCAATCCAATCGGCTAGATCGCGCACAATGAAGTGCCCATTTTCAACCGAAAACTTTAGGCCGCATTCCTGCATCACCGGCAGATCGATGACGTCGTCACCAGTGAAACAACATTGTTCAGTTTGAAGCCCATGTTTGGCCAGCAATCGATTGAACACCGCGCGCTTATCGATAATACCAAGATGAGATTCCTGGATAGATAAATCATCCAGCCTTTGTTGCAAAGCAGGTGATTGTCGCGCCGAAATAACCGCCACCAGAATTCCCGCAGTTTGTAGCATCTTTAGTCCATGGCCGTCTAAAGCATGGAATACTTTGAGTTGTTCTCCATCGGGGCCGTAGTGCAATCGGCCATCGGTCAAAACGCCATCCACATCAAACGCAGCGAGCTTAATTTTAGCGGCTTTCTCGCGTACCGACTCACTAAGCTCATAGGGCAAGGCTGGTAACATCAGAGTACTCCTGCACGTAGTAGGCTTTGCATATTTAGAGCGCCAACGACTTGTTGCTTGTCGGTGACTAAAATGGCGCTAACTTGATGGTCTTTCATAATCGCTACCAGCTCAGCTGCGAGCAGTTCTTTGCTGGCAGTGATAGGCGAGGCAGTCATGATCTCGCTTATCGGGATGGTCAGCTCAATATTTTCGGCTAAAGAACGTCGCAAATCACCATCGGTATAAATGCCGATTAGTTGCTGTTCCTGGTTCACAATGCCGGTCATACCCAGGCCTTTGGATGACATCTCAACCAGCGCATCAGACAGACTGGCTTGATCATCAACCAGCGGAATGTCGTCGTCCTTAAGCATAATATCCTCAACATAAAGAAGTAAGCGTCGGCCTAGTGACCCTCCCGGGTGAGAGCGCGCAAAATCACTTTCATTAAAGTCACGCGCGTTAAGCACCGCGATTGCCAAGGCGTCGCCCATCGCCAGGGTTGCTGTCGTGCTGGCGGTAGGCGCGAGGTTCATTGGGCAGGCTTCTTGCTCAATCGGTACATTAATATATACATCAGCAAGTTGCGCCAAAGTAGAGGAAGGCACACTGGCTAGACCGATTAGGCCTACGCCCATGCGTTTAATAATCGGCAAGATCGACAGCACTTCTGAGGTTTCGCCCGAATTAGAGATGGCGAGTACCAAGTCATTAGGCGTGATCATGCCTAAATCACCATGGCTTGCTTCACCTGGGTGAACAAAAAATGCCGGTGTGCCTGTGCTGGCAAGCGTCGCGGCGATTTTATTCGCGATGTGACCAGATTTACCCATGCCGGTAACCACCACTCGCCCCTGGCAAGCCAGAATTTGCCGACAAGCGTCTTCAAAGGCTTGATCGAGCGAATCTAGCTGGCTCGATATCGCCCGTGCTTCAATTTTCAGCACGGCGCGAGCACTATTTAAGAAGGCGGTATTTTTCATCTGCGAGAGAGTAGCCTCGCTTGCCGTAAAGATCAAACGGCGATAGAGATCAAATAACCCAGATAGGCAAGGTAACCAAATAATAGCAAACCGCCCTCAAAGCGGCTAAAGGTGCCTTTGGTGAGCGCGAAAATAAACATCAACACGGTAAAGGCAAACATAATAGGAAAGTCTCGCGCCAGTGCGCTGGTATCTATTTCGGTGACTTTGATGGCGCCGGTTACGCCCAGAACCCCAAGTGTATTAAAGACATTCGAGCCGATAATATTACCGATGATCATATCGTGAACGCCTTTTCTGGCGGCGGCGATTGCCGCTGCTAGCTCAGGCAGGCTAGTGCCAATGGCCACGATTGTTAAGCCGATGATCAGCTCTCCGACACCTATGAACTCCGCTATGCGCACTGAACCTACAACTAACATTCGTGAGGCAACCATAAGTAACACGATACTGACAATGGTAAAGGCTGCGCAGGTCAAGGTTGACTTGCCGCGAGGATGATCAAGGTGGCTTAGATCGAGATCACGTGGGTTGGAAGCCAGTTTTTCAATCGATGGTTCACCACCAGCGCCTTCAGAGTTACGCGCTGACCAAAAGAGATAACTAATAAGCACCGCTAATAAAATGAATCCATCAATATGCGACAGTTCACCGTCGAGTACTAACACTATGGCCAGCACGCCAGTACCGATGACGATGGGTAAATCGACGCGAGCGGTTGTTTTGGTGACGGGCAAAGCACGAACCAGTGCGGCGCTACCTAATACGAGACCGATATTTGTGATGTTGGAGCCAAGCGCATTGCCAAGTGCCAGGTTACCGCGATCTTGAATGGCGGCCATTGCTGACACGAAAAGTTCTGGCGCCGAAGTGCCGAAACCTACCACGATAATGCCGACCAGGAAGGTGGAGATCCCCATTTGAGCTGCCAGCGCGGATGCGTTATCTACTAGCAGATCGGCGCTCCACATCAAGAGTAAAAAGCCGGCCATGACCAGCGTAATAGGTACGACTAATTCCATGCAAGGAGTTGTGGTTAGCGGCTCTCGGGGTTCGAGTTATATTGTGAGCACATTGGTCGGTAGTGTGTTGTTTTAGTATGCAAAATGCAACTATGACTATCAGGTTTTACAATTTATAACGTTATTATCAAGATTGACCGTTATAATTATGTAAGCCAAGGATTGAAGTATTGGTGTTAAGGCGCTGATATAGCATCCGCTCAATCTAAACGTCGCGAGGGTCGACATGTTGGATAAAATTAATGATTTTTTAGCCGAACCATTGCCACGAAAAATTCTGTTTTTCGATGACATGCTGACGCCGAGCCTGATTCGTACCGCCTACTGGCTGGGTTTAATTGCGGTTGTTTGGACTGGTTTGGGTCATATTTTCACTAACGGCTTCTTTGGTATTTTTGAGGGCGTTATTTACATCGCTATTGGTGTGATTGTCCTGCGCGTAGTCGCTGAACTCGTTATGTTGCTGTTTAAGTTGCATGAGAATCTGGAGCAAGTAGCTGAAAATACTAAGTTCGCCAAGTCGGACGTGAAACCACCAAAGGCAGCTAAACGAGTGACCAAGAAAGCGACTAAGAAAATCGCTAAGAAAGTCAGTAAAAAAGCCCCTGACGCTTAGGCGCAACGACTTTTTCGCGACAACTGTCTCACAGTTACCTCGCAACGAAAGCTTGCGAAAGTGTAACTCGCCTCTATATTTTAAGACGACCTATAATCATTGTGGGTTAAACGTGAACATCGTTCAGGCCGTGTTCAGCTTAATTCGTTAAAGTGGCTACGCAGGTGGAAATCGCCATTTTGTTGTTAGATTTTGAACATCTAAGTAAGCAAAACCCACTAATATTCGGTCATATAGATAAGCCTAGATAGAAACTACCCATTACTATGAAAAGTTTAATTGTTCGTTCTTTATTCCTACCCTTGGTTGCCCTGGTGCTTTTTAACAGTGCGGCCTTCGCTAAAGCGCCGGATCAAGTGGTGCGAGATACCTTCGACACAGTGGTCGGTCAGATCCAGGCGAATCGCAGTGTGTATGAAAAAGATACCGCGGCGCTTTATCAAATGCTTGATAAAAACTTAGTGCCATCGCTAAACATTCCGTTTATGGTTGACCTGATTTTGGGCAAAGAATTAGCGACCAATATCTCAGCAGAAAAACGGTCTGCCTTAGTTGATGAATTCAAGACTTTATTACTTCGTACCTACGCCACCGGCATCTTGTATGCGACTGGTGAAGAAGAGGTGGTTTACGAACCACTTAAATTAGCCCCGGGTGCTTATCGTGCTGACGTCATGGTGAAATTAATCACCGCGAAGGGCGGCGAATTCCCGATTAAGTTGCAGATGACAACACGTGAAAGCCGCTGGAACAAGAATGATACCGGCCAGTGGCGCGCTTATAATTTAGAAGTAGCTGGCCAGAATATTGCGCGTTTATATCGTGCAACGTTTTCACGAACCTTAAAAGAGAAAGGTGTTGATGGCTTGATTGACAGCTTGCGTGGCCGAAATTCTGGCTAAATTCTTTAATTTTGCTATGGTTGCAAAGGTGAGGCCTTAAGCCTCACCTTTTTTCGTTTCTGGGCTTGGGTCTTTGTCTTCCCTGGCTCGTTCGCCTGCTAAATTTACAATTATCGTAATTCGTTTTGACTACCGCAAATGCTGTTTCAATTCGTGGCGTGAGCAAGCGCTTCGGACACTTACAGGCTCTCAATAAAGTTAGCTTTGATATCAAGCAAGGTGAGTTTTTTGGCTTGCTGGGGCCAAATGGTGCCGGTAAGTCTACCTTGATTAGCGCCTTGGCCGGTCTGCTGCGAGCGGATTCTGGTTCGCTGAGTATCTTAGGTGCCGATGTCACCAAAGACTTTCGCCAGGCGCGCAAAAATCTCGGCGTGGTGCCTCAAGAGTTGGTAATGGATCCTTTCTTCAATGTTCGCGAGACTCTGCAATTCCAGTCAGGTTATTTTGGTATTCGCAATAACGAAGCCTGGATCGATGAGCTACTCGAGCAGCTTAACCTAGCGGACAAGGCCGACGCCAATATGCGCAAACTCTCCGGCGGTATGAAGCGCCGAGTATTGATCGCGCAAGCGCTGGTGCATCGACCGCCAGTCTTGGTGCTTGATGAGCCTACTGCTGGTGTTGATGTCGAGCTTCGCCAGACTTTGTGGCGTTTTGTTCGTCGCTTACACCAAGACGGTCATACCATTGTCTTAACCACACACTATTTGGAAGAAGCAGAAGAGCTTTGTGATCGAATCGCCATCATCAACAAAGGCGAGGTTATCGCGCTAGAGACTAAAGATGATTTGTTGGCGCGTGGCCTTGGCAGCAAGTTATTGATTCGAGCTACGCATGACATTGCTACTGTACCCAATGAGTTGGCAGATAAAGTGGTGCGCCTTGATGGCGCTGAGATCGAATTGAGTTTTAATCGCGAGCAGGATTCCGTAATGCAGATTCTTGATAGTTTGCGCGGCGCTTCGATCAGTATTGACTATGTGTCGGAGCTCAGTGAAAAACTCGAAGACGTGTTCGTACGGCTTACTGCCAGCGAGAACAATAGTGAGGTGAACCAATGAGCGCTATTGATTGGTTTGCTTGTTATACCTTATTGCGTAAAGAGGTCGCGCGCTGGGTTAAAGTTTGGTTACAAACCGTGATTGCGCCAGTGGTAACCTCCTTGCTATACCTATTGGTATTTGGTCATGTGCTAGAAGGGCGAGTTGAGGTGTTTCCCGGCGTCAGCTACACAAGTTTTCTAATTCCGGGTTTGTTGATGATGTCGGTGATTCAAAATGCCTTTGCCAATACTTCGTCAAGCTTAATTCAATCTAAGGTAATGGGCAGTATTGTGTTCGTGTTGCTGCCGCCGTTCTCAGCATTAGAGATGTTCTTAGCCTACATGGGCGCCGCTGTGTTGCGCGGGCTGGCGGTCGGTGTTGGCGTCTTTTTATTGGCGGTGTTTTATGTGGACGTGCCGATCAGCAATATTTTTGTTGTCATTGGTTTTGCGATTCTCGGCTGCATCTGCGTTGGTTCGCTGGGTTTGATCGCCGGCTTGTGGGCCGAGAAATTCGATCAGATTGCGGCTTTTCAAAGTTTTTTAATTGTGCCTTTGACCTTTTTAAGCGGGGTATTTTACTCCATCAATTCCTTGCCGCCGTTTTGGTTTCAGTTATCCAGGTTCAACCCGTTCTTTTATATGATTGATGGTTTTCGTTACGGATTTTTTGGTCAGTCAGATCAACCAGTCTGGCTCAGCTTTTTTATTATGCTCATTGCAAGCCTGGTGCTGTCTTTTATTTCAATCCGCTTGTTAGCAAAGGGTTACAAATTGCGAGATCAATAGTCTCGAATGTAGCTGATAGCAAGGCTTTAAGGTATTCTTGCGCGGCTAAATATAGGTTAAAACATTATGGTTACTCCTGAACAATTAAAAACCTGGATCGAAAGCGGCTTCAACAACGCCAAGGTTAGCGTTGAAGGCGATGGTCATCACTTTGAAGCGGTGATCGTGGCTGATGAATTCGAAGGCAAGAATCGTATCCAGCGACATCAACTCGTTTATGCAGCGCTCGGCGATAAAATGAAAGCTGAAGTGCATGCGCTATCAATGAAAACTCTAACGCCGATCGAAGCGGCATAGTTAACGGAGGTTCCACGCTATGAGCGAAACTCAAACTCCATCTGTTGAAGAACAAATTAAACAAACTGTCGATGAGCACAATGTGGTGCTCTTTATGAAAGGTAATGCCAATTTTCCACAATGTGGTTTTTCTGGGCGTGCCGTGCAAATCCTTAAAGCATTGGATACCGAATTTGTCACCGTCGATGTGCTGTCAAATGACGCCGTGCGTGAAGGCATTAAGGTCTATTCCAATTGGCCAACGATTCCCCAGTTATATGTCAAAGGTGAATTCATTGGTGGTTCTGACATCATGACCGAAATGTATGAATCTGGTGAGCTAGAGCAAACCTTAAACGCCTAATTTTTTATGGATAAACTGATTGTGACAGGTGCCGGCGCATTGGATGGCGATGTGGTCATTTCTGGTGCCAAAAATGCGGCTCTGCCTATTCTTATTTCATCGTTATTGGTCGATGGCAAGCTAACGCTCAGTAATGTGCCGCATTTGCAGGACATCACAACCACCATGAGCTTGTTGTCGTTTCTGGGTGTTGAAATGGAAGTCGATGAACGCATGAATATCAGCGCGGATGCCAGCAAGCTCGACCAGTTTCGCGCACCTTATGATTTGGTCAAAACCATGCGCGCCTCAATCTTAGTATTAGGCCCATTGGTTGCTCGGCTTGGCCAGGCTGAAGTGTCGTTACCAGGTGGCTGCGCGATTGGTTCGCGGCCAGTCAATCTGCATATCAAAGGCCTGGAGGCGATGGGCGCAGAGGTCATTATTGAAGATGGTTATATCAAAGCCCGTTGTGAACGTTTGCAAGGAGCGCGCATCTTTATGGATATGGTGTCGGTAACCGGTACTGAAAATCTAATGATGGCTGCGTCGCTGGCACAGGGTACTACCGTGATTGAGAACGCCGCTCGTGAACCTGAGATCGTCGATCTAGCTGATTGCTTAAACGCCATGGGCGCGAAGGTTTCCGGCGCGGGCACGTCTGAATTGGTGATCGAAGGTGTCGATAGCCTAAGTGACGCGCGGCACAGCGTGATTGCTGATCGTATTGAAACCGGTACTTATTTGGTTGCCGGTGCTGTAACCCGAGGTCGAGTTAAAACGCGCGCCACCAAGGCAAACTATTTAGATGCCGTGCTCGATAAACTGAGCGAAGCCGGTGCTGATCTGACCATCGAGGATGATTCCATCGAATTGAATATGCATGGGCGTCAACCTAAGGCGGTTGATATTCATACCGCGCCGCATCCGGCGTTTCCGACCGACATGCAAGCGCAGTTTGTTACGCTAAACGCCGTGGCAGAGGGCACCAGTAAAGTGGTTGAGACTATTTTTGAGAACCGTTTTATGCATGTACTCGAACTACAGCGCATGGGGGCTTATATCGATCTCGAAGGTAATACTGCTTTTATTAAAGGCCGCAATAAACTGCGCGGTGCGCCAGTGATGGCCACTGATTTGCGCGCCTCGGCGAGTTTGGTATTAGCCGGTTTAGTATCTGACAAGCCGACTGTGATTGATCGCATCTATCATATCGATCGTGGTTATGAGAGTATCGAAGAAAAGTTATCGCGCCTTGGGGCTAACATTCGCCGAATACCAAGCCATGTTTGGAACAAAGATCCCGAGCTACAAAAGCTAGTGTCATGATTACTATCGCCTTATCCAAAGGCCGTATCCTTAAGCAAACTCTGCCGCTGCTAAAAGAGCTCGGTATTGAGTTAGCCGACGATCCATTTACCAGTCGCAAGCTAATTTTCGCGACCAATCGAGATGATTTGCGAGCAGTTGTGATTCGCGCTACCGACGTGCCGACTTATGTGCAATATGGTGCGGCCGACCTTGGTATTGTTGGCAAAGATGGTTTGCTTGAACATGGTGGTGAAGGCTTGTACGAACTCCTGGATTTGAAAATCTCCCCATGCCGGTTAATGACGGCGGTGAAAAAAGAAGATCAAGACAAACCTCGCTCTGAAAAACGTCTGCGCGTGGCCACCAAATATGTTCGCTCAGCGCAAGCCTACTATCAGGCTCAAGGCATACAAGCGCAGATTATTAAGTTATATGGCGCTATGGAGCTTGCGCCACTGGTAGGCCTGGCCGATGAAATTGTGGATCTGGTCGAAACCGGCAGCACACTCAAGGCTAATAATTTGGTCGCCAAAGACTTGATAGCCGATATTTCCTGTCGTTTGATTGTCAATGCTGCATCAATGCGAACCGAGCATGCGCTTGTCTCTGAACTCGTCTCGCAGCTTTCTCAGCTGGTTGAACAAAGCTAATGAACGTCGCAGTAAAACGTTTGTTTGCTAAGAGGTCGCAGTTCTCTGATGAGCTTGCTGACTTACTCAATCGTCAACAAGCCAATGACCCTGTGGTTGAGCAAACGGTAGCCGAAGTGATTGCACACGTGGTGCGAGGTGGTGATCAGGCCTTGTTCCACTACACGCAAAAATTCGATGGTTTTGATGCCGAAGCTCGGGGATTAGAAGTCAGGCCAGCTCGGCTCGAGCAAGCACTTGACGCCATCCCGGGTGCCATACGTGAGTCGCTGGAATTTGCCGTCGAACGAGTGCAAAGCTATCACCAACATCAACTGCAATCATCCTGGCGCTACCAGGAGGATGACGGCTCAGAGTTCGGGCAAAAAATTACACCAATGGCCAAGGTTGGCATCTATGTGCCAGGTGGTAAAGCAACTTATCCCTCGTCGGTCATTATGAATGCGGTGCCGGCTAAGGTCGCTGGCGTGAGTGAAATCATAATGGTGTCACCAACGCCTGGGGGAGAATTCAACGACATGGTGCTTGCGGCGGCTAAACTCGCCGGGGTTGATCGTGTGTTTCGTCTTGGCGGGGCGCAAGCCGTCGCGGCTTTAGCTTATGGCACCGAGAGTATTCCAAAGGTAGATAAGATTACCGGCCCGGGCAATATTTATGTTGCCACGGCAAAGAAGCAGGTGTTTGGGCGCGTTGGTATCGATATGATTGCGGGCCCATCAGAGGTGCTCATAGTTGCTGATGATTCAGTCGATCCAGATTGGCTTGCAATGGATTTGTTTGCTCAGGCTGAGCACGATGAACTCGCCCAGGCGATTTTGCTCACCACCAGTGAACTCGTTGCCGAAAAAGTTCAGCGTTCTATCGATCGTTTGCTGGTTGATATGGAGCGCGCGGACATTATCCAAGCGTCTTTGCGAGATCATGGCGCGATGATTGTCTGCCAATCGCAAGACGAATTAGTTCAGATCGCCGATCAAATCGCCGCCGAGCATTTGGAGATTTTTACCCAGAATGCTGAAGAGCTTGCCGAGGCAATCAGTAATGCTGGTGCGATATTTATTGGTGCGCATAGCGCTGAATCCTTAGGCGATTATTGCGCGGGCCCGAATCACGTATTGCCAACCGCAGGTACAGCGCGGTTTAGCTCACCGTTAGGTGTTTACGATTTTCAAAAACGCAGCAGTATTCTTAAGGTCTCGCCACAAGGTGCTCAAACTATTGGCAAGCATGCGTCGACTTTGGCGCGTGGCGAGTCGCTAACAGCACATGCTCGCTCGGCTGAATGTCGACTTGATGATTATTCCCAATAGTTGCTGTCAGGCATGACCGCCGCACAATTTGATTACATCATAGTCGGTGCTGGTTCGGCTGGCTGTGTGTTAGCGAATCGCCTTTCAGAAAACCCCAAGCATTCTGTGCTGCTCATAGAAGCAGGCAGCGAAGCAAGTAGCCCCTGGTTGCATATTCCCATTGGCTATTTCAAAACCATGCATAACCCTAGATGGGACTGGTGCTACAAAACTGCAGCCGAGTGGGGTACCGGCGAACGCAATTTAGAATGGCCAAGAGGCAAAGTATTGGGCGGTTCAAGCGCTATCAACGGTTTGTTGTATATTCGCGGCCAAGCTGAAGATTATGATCATTGGGCTGCGCTTGGAAACCCAGGTTGGGCGTTTGAGGACGTGCTGCCTTTATTTAAACGATCCGAAAACAATCAGCGCGGTAGTGATTATTATCATGGCGATCAGGGTGAATTAGCGGTATCGGATATCCGCATCCATCGACCGATTTGCGATGCCTTTATCAAGGCGGCCGAGCAAGTTGGTATTGCTCGCACGAATGATTTTAATGGCGAGCATCAAGCTGGCGCTGGTTACTTTCAACTGAATATTTCTGAGCAAGGCTTGCGCTGCAGTTCAGCCACAGCATTCTTAAAGCCGGTTAAGTCGCGTAAGAATCTCACGATACTGACGCGTGCGATGGTCGAAAAAATTGAAATTGAAAACGGCGTCGCCAAGTTGGTTCAGTTTACTCACCGTGGCAAACCTCAAGCGGTGCATATCGGCCGAGAGGTGATCAGCTGTGCAGGTGCGATCGCGTCACCACATTTGCTGATGGTGTCTGGTGTTGGTGATGCCTCCTCGCTGCAAGGCTTTGATATCAAAGTAGTGGCCAATCTACCTGGCGTTGGTCAAAACTTACAAGATCATTTGCAGATAAGAAGCATCTATCAGCTTAATCAGGCAATGAGCTTAAATGACGAACTTCGCAAACCTTTAGCCAAGCTTGCCATGACCTGGGAATTTCTTCGCAAAAGAACCGGGCCATTGACCATGGCGGCCAGTCAGGTGGCTATCTTTACCGACTCAAAGCAGCAAGGAGGGCGACCAGATATTCAATTTCATTTCCAACCACTGAGCGCTGACAAGCCAGCGGATGGCACGCACGACTTTTCAGGCGTCACCTCATCGGTTTGCCAGTTAAGGCCCAGTAGTCGAGGGCATTTAAAACTTGCTAGCAGTGATATCAAGACTCCAGTCGCGATTCATCCAAACTATTTGGCCAGTGAACTCGACCAGCAAGTGGTTATTGATGCGATTCGGCTATCAAGACAAATTGCTGCCGCGCCAGCAATGGCAGCGTTTGTTAAAGCTGAATACGAGCCTGGTTTAAACGTCGGTTCAGATCAGGAGCTCCTCGATTTTGCCCGCCATCGCAGTGCCACCATCTATCATCCCGCCGGTACTTGCAAGATGGGGCAAGAAAATGACAAACAAGCGGTGGTGGATTCAAGCTTGAAAGTGCATGGTGTAAGAAAGCTGCGGGTCGCCGATTGCTCGATCATGCCGCAACTTATCTCCGGCAATACCCATGCCGCGGCCGTAATGATTGGCGAAAAAGCGGCGGAAATGATTTTGCGTAGCTAGGTTTTCATTTTTTAGCTAACGAGCTGCGATCAAATTAATATCTTAACCATTCGGATATTTAGACCAATACTTTCAGAACTCGATTCAGATTCTCTTTGCGGCTATAGGCCCACTGACCTAAAACAAAAGCTAACAACAAGTAATTTTAGTTAGGCACCACCACAGCACGATCTCCAGGTAGAGGAATGACGAAAAAGCCACTGGTATTTTCGATCACCTCTACCGCACCAATAAAGCACGTCTCGGTGCCGCGAGGCTCATTTCGTTGATCTACACCAAATACCGGTTCCGCTGAACAACTAAAAGGGTTGCCGGCATCGATCAATGGTGAGCCAGGTAAAGGCGCGTGCGAGAGGGTAGAGCCGCCGTTACTGGCAAGGTCTCCAAGCATTGGGTCACCAAAGGCAGTACCGGTACAGCTGTCGTCTTCAATCCAGTTAAATCCACCATTTAAGAAAACGCGATTGCAATCACCGCCGCTATTAGAAGCAATCACGTTGTTCACGCCAATTATAAAATTGCCAAGATTTTCGGCAAAAAGGCTGCCTGAGGAGTTTTGTGATGCGGTATTGTTGACAATAGTTGAATTAAAAAAGGTGATCTGGCTGTCAGACCGAGCACCGATCGCTCCGCCATAGCGGGCACTATTACCCGAGAAAGTAGTGTTGACAATGTCAACATCGACGAAATAACCATCATTTAAAGGTGCGCCGTCAAAAGCGTAACTATAGATCGCCCCACCACTGCCTTGATTCCTCGCCTGATTCCCGCTAAAACTGCTGGCTTGGATTACTAACCCTAACGTCTCTTCTTCAGTTGAAATCAAGTTTATTGCACCACCGTAAAATGCAGAATTGTTAATAAAACTTGTTCCCGAAATAATGGAATTGTCTCCCAGATTTCCCCGTAAGCGCATGGCACCGCCGCTGGCTCCGGTTGAATTGTCGTTAAATCGACTGTCGAGAACATTGATCGAAGTGTTCACCGCGTAAATGGCACCACCGCCATCGCCCCCAGTGACTTCATTGCCGGAAAGTAGGCTGTTTTCCAATCGTAAGCTACCGCTAGTTAGACTGATAGCGCCGCCGGCTGATGCGCCTAGATTATTGATAAAAGAAGAATTCTCAATCGTGATCGTGCCAGTACCGCCGATCGCGCCGCCGGTGCCATTCGATGTATTGTCTCGTAACTCACTATTTACTACTTGCAAAGAGTCGCCATAGGTACTAATCGCGCCGCTGTAATTGGCTGTCCCATTAATGAGCCTTAGATTGTTAAGCGTTAAACTGGTCGCGGCATTAGTAAAAATTCGTGAGTTCTTTTGAGCGTCAATAGTGACACGATCTACTAGAGCGCTCGCATCAATGCTTAGTGACTGGCTGATACCAGGGGAGATAGGCCCCAAAGTGGCGTCGAGTTGAATCGTTTGCCCGCTTAGGCTCGAATCAAATAAAATGACGTCGTTTACTCCAAAATCCTGAGTTGGAAGAGTATTCGAACAGCCGCCCTGTGGCCCACTGGTATTAATCGATTCAACCGCCTCGCGTAAAGTGCAATTTGCCCCATTGTCTTGATCGCTGGTAACGAGGATGGTTGCCGCATGGCTGGCGGTATGACCGAGCCCCAAGCCGAGCAGGCAAGTGGTAATGGCCTTGCTAAGAGTGGATCGCGTAAACGGCTGCGAAGAAGAGGGTTTGATCTTCATTTTTTTACCCTTTCGCTTTTATTGTTCATTTTAAAAGATGAAACTTGAGTCTAGACTCAGTCTAATGCAGTGCTTCACATTAATCGAGTAGTCTTTATGCACTAGCTCAAAGATTTGTCGACCTTAAATTCAGTCTGACTAGGCAGCGAAAGCAAATTTCCTCACCTTAGGCATCGATCACCACCTTATTAAAAGACGAGTGCCGAGCTAGTTTGAACGTCGAAACTGATTTAAATCTACTTTTGTAGATCATTGAAAAAGATATAGTACATATGTGTTATATCTTTGCTGAGTCAAAAAAGATAAGGTATCTGACGGTTGGAACTCTAAGGAGTTAGAAAAGTGGATATTCACTATGTCCATAACTTTCGTTTAGGTGCTGAAACGGTAAGTTTGATGAGTCATTTCGTTAGGGTGGCTAAAGCTAAAAGGCTGGCGCATCTAAAATTAAATGATCACGCCATACTTTTTAAGATGGGCTCGGTTGCCATTGCAACGGATGATGATGGTTTAAACGAATTGTTTAATAAAATCCTTATTTCTCTAAACTTAAACGAATACGAAATCGCTAATTGCCGCGACACTATTGAAGGCACCAAGGATGAGAGTTTGGTCGAATGGCAAAACCATATTTCAAAATCATTTGGCTCGAGTACTGATCGGCCTGGTTGAAAGCATTTAAAACCTGAATTAATTTTCACCGTGATTTCGACCAATCATTGATGAGCTGATCCTGATGCTTTGTTAATACTGAATCTATCGCTGTTAACTTGCAGGTTTAATATAGGGTAATCCTTTGTAACCCGGAAGGCCTTACTTATGCCTAAGCCAATAAAAACTTTTTTGTTCTCTATTAGTTTGTTTGCAGCACTAACTTCAACTCAAAGTTATGCATGCAGTTGCTTAGCCTTGTCTGATAAGCAATTGTTTGAGAATGCCGGCTTAGTATTTGTTGGTACTGTTATTCAAAGCAATTTGATTAGCAGTGAGCAAGCCGATGACCTGGCAAGCCAGTTGGTTTCGACAACGGTAAAAGTTAAGCAACGCATGAAAGGGGAGTTGGGCGAGTCAGTAGAGATAATAGGCGATATTGCTGACGGTGCTAATTGTGGGGTAGGTCTGCTAACGGGTCGCGATTATTTGTTTTACTTGCCTGAAGACAAGCTAGTTTCTTTGTGTTCTGGCACCAGGCTTTACAACGAGTTAACTGATACCAAGCTTGTTGAAGAGATGTCGTCTTATTAGTCAAACATCAATAACAAAAACGGCAGCCATAAAATGATTCCCTAAAGTGAATATAGCGGCTGCCGTTTTCGTTAACTATATAAGTCATAGATGACTTACATTGAAACTACTGGATCAACACATTATCAAAGGTGCAGGTCGTTGTTTCATTGTTGAAGGTTTTTTCTGAGTTTCTACAGAACAATGAAAGACTATGCGTTCCTGAACCAAGGTTTAAACTGACATTGTAGCGCTGGAAGCCGGTACCAACGGAGCCGCCACCGTTGCCATTGCCTGCCACGCTGTTAAGGACGAGTTCCTGACCATCAACTCTGATGCCGATCTCACTGGTTTCGTTCGCTTCATATTCTGAAGACTGAACCAGATTGGCATCCAAGCTTAATGTGAACTGACCAGTTGGTGAGTTGAAGCTGCGCGTCCAGCTTGCGTCCATGTCCTGGATATCAGCGTTGTCTACACCGCCAAGTACGGTCTGTAAGGCACCGCTGCCATTGACTCCACCGTTGGTAGTGCGGCTACCATCTGAATAAGCCGGGTCGCTGGTATCATCAGCGAAAGAGAAGCCTCCAAAAGCTGAGTTGAAATTCACATTGAGTAGATCAGCGCTTCCAGCTTGCTGATCGATCTCGATGCTAGTGAAACTGCAGCTGGTGGATTCATTCGCGAAAGTTTTAAGGTTGTTGAAACACACCAATTCGATGGTGTTAGTGCCAGCCGCAAGCGTCGTATTAACAGTAAACGTTTGAGCTCCGGTATTCATAGTCGGGCCACCATTGCCGTCCCCGGTAAGGGTAGCAAGCGTAGTTTCCTGACCATTGATGCGTACCGCGATTTCACTGAACTCATTGGCTTCATAATCAGAAGCTTGTGTCATTAAACCATTGACGCTGATGGTCGCCGCGCCAGCTGTTTCAGATTCGCACTCGCCTCGCCATACTCCTTCCATGTTCGAAATGTCATCGTTGTCTACTCCGCCGACCGAGACATTCAAAGCACCGTTTACGGTAGAGCTATCGGTATATGCCGGAGTTTGTGCATCATCAATAAAGGTAAAGCCATTGGCGCCACCTGCAAAATTTGTTGTGCCGCTACAGTCTGTTCCCGGGGTTGGGTTAGGTTCTGGTGGTTCTACATCTACCAGGCAAGAGGAACGTACTGCAAGTGTATCGTCGATTTGATCCAGGCTGCATTGCGAGAATTCATCGCTACCGTTTAGTGACGGATTCATCAAAAATGTGCCTGGCGTAGAGACGCAAGCAGACCCCGCTTGATTGTCATGCGGCGAGCCAAAATTATGGCCGAATTCATGAGCAGCAGTTAAGGCACCTAATGTGCCTCGGCCACCAGCCTGGGTTACACCAACGCCACTTGTTGTACAAATGGCGCTGACAAAAGCAATGCCGATAACGTTGCCATCGATTTCACGGCCGGTAAACAAATGCGATAAACCTGGGTTGTTGTTGCCAACAAAGGTTCGGTACTGGTTTAGCAGCGTGCTAGCGTTAGTCGACGTTAGGCTGCCATTGTTACTTAACACGCGAATATCTTGAATGCCAAACTGAACGCCAACTTGCTCTGAGAAAATACCGTCGACAATATTCATTTGCGATAGAACTTGTGCTTCTGCACCGTTCGTGCTCGTGGCCACATATTGCGTGTCGGCAACGATGTCGAGGTTCACCTGACGTGTTGCAGTTGCCTGCGCACTAGGGAAGTCAGCTTCAGGTAGAACGGTTGCCACTTGATCTTGTAACTCAGTGACAAGCTCCTGGTATGAAAATTTAGCATCACCATGGTCAGTATCATCTGCGCCACAGGCGAGCTCGCTGCTCACGTCAGACGCTCGGAAGATCACGGTGTTGGTGTTTTCAATTACGCCTTGTGAACGTTCTTCAATAGCGCCTGCGATCATGTCGCCACTATCGATCAGATATAGCTCCCGGCCGTCATATATAGCACCGGTATAACTTCCGTCTAACTCCGTAATACGTGCCCAGGAAGTAGAGTTACCTTCGATTTCACCAGCGTAAAGTTCTATGTCTAGAAGTTTAGATGAATAGTTTTCCAGCAGAGTTTTGTTCTTTTCCAAGACCAGGTTAAATGTCTGGCCGAACCCTGAGAAAGACAGGCGTAACTCGCCAGCGGTTTCGCTCTGTTTCACGTCAACGGCTTGCGCTTCCTCTATTGAAAAATCATCGTTTGCGGCCAAAGAGTGTGGGGCGTATTGGCCAAGAATGAGAGTTGCTAAGGTGGTTACTAAGAGTTTGTATTCTTTACTCCGTTTACCGAAACATCTGAATGGTAGGTTCATGAGTGCTCCGTTTATGATTATTTTTGGGTTTTAAGGGGTGTAAATGTATGAGGTGCTAGCAATTACAAATCTACTTTGCAAGGCAAGCCATTATGATGTTCAAAAGGCTGGGTAGTTCCTTCAGAACACAGGTGGGTAAGAGTCGATTTTGATTTGGCCGCGTTTAGTAAATAACTATTGAGTCACTACACACGTGCTACACGTTATCACAGCTCCTTCCTTGAACAATTGCGCATGATTGAAAATTAATCGATCAAGGCTGTAGATTTCAAAACTTTAATAGTTGTCGT
>CAYVYS010000015.1:13783-68984 GCA_964455815.1 uncultured Gammaproteobacteria bacterium | reverse complement strand
CCAGGCTTAACTAGAATCTTATTGCCGGACGACCGCTCAGCCACGTGACCAGTAATAGAGGCATTCAAGCGCGACGATTGTTTCGCCTGCGCATTGTCATTTTGTACAGATTTCACTTCACAGGCGCTGAGAATCACAGCTAAGGCGCCAACTACAGACGCTAGAAAAAGTCGTCGAAATATCATTACAGAAGGCTCCTCTTAGGGGGTTTGTTCGGCTACTGTGCCATCGCGCTTGAACTTTGGCAAACCGGTTTGCGAGTCGATCGCTAAACCCGAAGGTAAACTTTGGGGGATCACCGGGCTAAATTGCTGATCAGTCAGGGTCTGTAAAAAACTGACGACATTATCCAACTCAGCTTCTTGCAAATTGGGCTCCCAAATATGCCAGTGAATTTGTAGGGACTCGTTCTGAGGTACGGCATGGCCACGCCCAAGCGTGTAAAAACGCGCGGCTTCTTTTAGATTTAGAAATCGACCGGAGTGCATATAAGGCGCAGTCAAGGCAATATTACGCAGGCTCGGTACTTTAAACCCGCCGCGTAATTTAGGCTCTTTGAAGCTAGCTTGAGCACCAATATCAAAGGCCATTCCTTCAGGTTCAGGCGTACCAATAACGGCAATTTGTTGATTGCTAAACAACGGTGGCGTATGACATTCGGCACAACGGGCGACAAAAGATCGAAAGACATTCAGACCAGCTAGCTCCTTTTCATTTAAAGCACTTTGATCACCGTGCACATATTGATCATAACGGCTATTAAGAGAAATCAAAGAAGCTTGAAACGCAGCTAGCCCGGTATACAAATTCGTTAGGCTCACTTGCGGCTGTTCTGGAAACGCCTGCTTGAACAATTTGGCGTAGTTCGCATTATCTTGTAAGCGAGATAACACACCTTGCGGAGTCGCGCCCATTTCGATTTTCGAATATAGCGGGCCTTGAGCCTGCTGCTCGAGTGATTTAGCACGCGCATCCCAAAAAAGAGAAGTGGCAAACGCACTATTCCATAAACTCGGTGCTGACCTAATACCAATAGCCGCATCGATTCCTTGCGACACGGCTTTGCCATCTGTAAAAGCCAGCGCCGGTTGATGGCAGCTTGCGCAAGACAGACTTTGATCACGACTTAAAATCGGGTCAAAAAACAAATAACGACCAAGATCGATTTGTTGCGGCGAAAAACCATCACGATATCCCGGCAGACCTGTACGCGTGCCGCCGATGCCACGATTTTGTACTGAACTATATAGTTGGTAGAGCGAACGCAAGCGGCAAGCATTAGCCTGATCCAGATGAAACCCTGGTGGGCACTCAGCACTTAACTGAAAATCCGTTTTAACTGGTATTTTTTTATCGTTCGCTACTGCGCTAAAAATGAAAAAACAGGCATGCAGACTAAGCCAAAAAAAAACCGTCTTTCGCCAACCATCGCGCATCACGGTAATGAATCAATATAAGCGAGAATGTCTGTTATCAAGGCTTCGTCAGTCAAACGGCTTGCGACTAACTGCATTTGACGGCCGAACTTATCTTGCTTGTCTGCACCTCGTAAGCCATCAATAAAGTACTGATATTGGCGCTCGAGGTACCACCTCTGAAGCCCGACCAAACCTGGTGAGTTAAGGGCGACATTGCCTTGTGCTTGCGCGCCATGGCAACTTCCGCAATTGGCTTGATAATATTTTTTGCCCCTGTCGAGATCTGCATCGTCGGCGATATTTTTCTCAGTTAAAGGCGTTAAAGTGGCAAGATAGTTGGCCATCTCCTGGCGCTTGCTTTGCTCACCTAAACTCAAAGCCCAGGGCGCCATGGCAGCACCATAGGCATCTTTTTTATGCCGCCCTCTTAAGCCGCTGACGAAATGCCCTAACTGGCGCTCTAGGTACTCAGCTTGTTGGCCTGCTAATGCGGGAGCTGAAGTCGCTGGTTTTCCTAAGGCCTCAGGCCCATGACAACTCGCACACCGCTGAATGTAGAGTTTGTCGATGCTTTGAGCATGGGCGAGCTTAGTGACAAAAAACAAGCAACAAACTATGAGAATTTTTGCGCAGTGATCTCGCAATCAATCAACTCCAAAAATCTTGGCGAAACTCATGCGCCCGTTTTCATCCATTAAACTCTGGCGATAACGTCGCATGCCTTCGATCCAGCGAGATGGATCTAGTGCTCGACCTTTATAAAATTCACCAACTTCAGGGTGGGTTAGAATCATAAATGTTTCATCTTCAATGCCCTGCACGATAGCCTGAGCGCATTGCTCGGGGCTGATCACGCCTTGCAGCGGCTTACTACGAGCTTCTTCGTCAATCATCAAAATATCAGTATTGACATACTGCGGACAAACCACCGAGACTTTTATGCCGTCGTCATTATGATTGATGGCTAGAGACTCAGCCAAAGACACCGCCGCGTGTTTAGTAGCGCTATAGGCTGAATCGCCAATTTGATTTAACAGGCCAGCCGCCGATGCCACGTTGAGTAAATAGCCATCGCCACGCTCGATCATTTTGGGCAGTAGATCTCGGCTTGCCCATACGTGCGACATAACATGTACATCCCATTGTAATTGCCAAACCTTATCAGGAGCTGAGGCGGCATGCGTAGGCTCACTGCGACCTAATCCAGCATTGGAGCAAAACAAATCAACCTGACCATATTTGCTTTCTGCGGCCGCGATCAAACTTTGAATGTCTGCTTCTTTGCTAACATCGCAAGCCACTGCCAAACCATCAATTTGATCAGCAACTAGTTCTGCCGCTGCCAGATTAATATCGGAAACAACAACTTGAGCGCCCTTGGCAGCTAAGGCTCGCGCCAGTGCTGAACCAATTCCACCTGCCGCGCCAGTGATTACAGTAGTTTTATTTTCTATATTCATGGCTGCTTTATAACATAGAAGCTTAGAATTCAGATTGAGAATGTTTCAGCAGATCAGTGAATACATTTCTTGGACAATCAAAACGCTAATCTAATCTTATGAACGGGATAGGCAATAAACAAACCAAAGTAATTGTGTATGGCGGCAACGGCTTTGTAGGCACGCACCTCGCAAAAGAACTTGCTGCGCGAGATGCAGCAGTCGTTTGTTTAAGTCGTACCGGGGTAAAACCAATCCATTTACAAGATCAAGCGTGGAGTGAAGGCGTTCGCTGGTGTAAAGGCGACGCCAGCAACCCGGATAGAAAACAGCTAGCCACCGCCGATGCTGTTGTGTGCTTAGTCGGTTCGCCACCGCTGCCTACCTTTGGCAAAGCGGCCTGGGATCATCAGTTTTTTATGAATGGCACAACGAATATAAACGCCTTACAAGCCGCTGCTGAAGTGGGAGTTAAACGCGCAGTGCTACTTGGTGCGCGAGTTAGTTTTCCACTTAACAATGATAACTTCGCTTACTTTAAAGGTAAGCGCATGGCGCGAGAAGCTGCAAAGAAATTCTCCAATAATTCAGAACAACAGACGGCCGCGGTCATTGAACCTGGCGTTATCTTTGGAACTCGGCATCTGCGTAGCGGAACGGCTATCCCCTTGAATATTGTGCTATCCCCGTTTGCAAGAATCGCATCTGGGTTTTTAGTCGACGTACAGCGGCTCGCTAAGCGTCTAGCCGATGAAGCATTGAACATGAACCCTGCCGAGAATTTTGTGCGTATTGCCAACGCCGATATCTAATTGATTTAAATTCTAAGTTCAAGATAAGGATAGTCTGTTCGTTAAAGTCTTACGGGTGTACACTTTGCTGCAAATAAAAGCATTTTGCTAATCGGAGACCCTATGGATACCAAAGCAGCGGTTGCATTTGCTGCCGGAGAAGATCTAAGTATCGAAACCGTTCAATTAGACGGCCCTCAAGCAGGCGAAGTACTAGTCGAAATCAAAGCTACTGGCGTCTGCCATACTGACGCGTTTACCTTATCAGGTGATGACCCGGAAGGTGCTTTCCCAGCGATTTTAGGCCATGAAGGCGCCGGTATTGTGCGTGAGGTTGGCGCTGGCGTAACTTCAGTTGCACCAGGTGACCATGTCATTCCTTTGTACACTCCAGAGTGTCGCGAGTGTGACTATTGCCTGCATCCGAAAACCAATTTGTGTCAGGCCATACGTTCTACTCAAGGCCAGGGCGTTATGCCTGATGGTTCCTCACGCTTTTCTTTTCAGGGCAAACCAATCTTGCATTACATGGGTTGTTCTACCTTCTCGAACTATACCGTATTACCAGAAATCGCCCTTGCTAAAGTTCGACAAGACGCGCCTTTCGATAAAATTTGCTACATCGGCTGTGGTGTTACTACCGGTGTTGGTGCCGTGGTGTTCGATGCCAAAGTTGAACCAGGTTCTAAGGTGGTAGTGTTTGGTTTAGGCGGCATTGGTTTAAACGTTATCCAAGGCGCTAATATGATTGGCGCAAATAAAATCATTGGTATCGATATCAACGAATCCAAAGTCGAGATCGCCAAACAATTTGGTATGACCGACTTTATTAACCCTAAGAATACCGATGATCTGATTGAGGCCATTGCTGATTTAACCAATGGCGGCGCAGATTATTCTTTCGAATGCATTGGCAATGTTAATACCATGCGCCAGGCACTTGAGTGCTGCCATAAAGGCTGGGGCGAAAGTATTATCATTGGTGTCGCAGGAGCCGGTCAGGAAATCTCAACGCGGCCATTTCAATTGGTTACTGGTCGAGTATGGCGAGGCACAGCGTTTGGTGGTGCCAGAGGCCGTACCGATGTGCCAAAAATCGTCGATTGGTATATGGACGGCAAGTTGAATATCGATGATTTAATCACGCACAAGATGCCGTTGGACAAAATCAATGATGCTTTTCATTTGATGCATGCCGGCGAGAGCATCCGCAGCGTGGTCGAGTTCGAGTAGGCCACAGAGCGCACATAGAGATCGGTCTTTCAAGTGATTCAAACATGGATATCAACGCTTTAAAGACCTTTCTCGAAGTGGCCAAAACGCGCCACTTCGCCAAAGCAGCCGACAATTTATTTGTTTCGCAATCTACCGTAAGCGCGAGAATACGCACGCTTGAAGAATTATTAGATGTCAGCCTGTTTGTGCGCGAGCGAGGCAATATTCATCTAAGCCCGGCTGGCAAAGCTTTTTTAACTCACGCCAAAAGCATGATGACTCTATGGGCGCGCGCCCAACAAGAGATTGGCAGCGGCAGCGGCGTGCGGACGGCCCTCTCGGTCGGCGGCCTACCCGGCCTTTGGGATATCAATCTACATGACTGGTTAGCGCGCTTGCGAACTGCCAAGCCAGACCTCGCTATTTCCGCCGATATATTTGGCCCCAAAACATTGGTCAATCGTATTATCGATGGCACGCTGGACATTGCTTTTTTATACGACGCCCCTCAGAGCTTGAACATCATAGCGCACCCCTTGCCTGCCATCGATCTAGTGTTAGTGAGCGCCTCCAAGGTTTCACGACTGCCTAAGAACTGGTTGAATGACTTTATTAAAGTCGATTGGGGGATGAATTTTGCGGTTCAGTTTGCCGCCGAATTCCCTGAAGCAAACACCTCGCAACTCGAGACCAGTATTGGCCGCATAGCCTATGAACAGCTCTATTATGGTAAGGGCTTTGCTTATCTGGCTGAGCCAGTAGTAACCCGCGCCATTAGTCGAAAAGAATTGTTTTTAGTGCCCAAAGCACCACGATTTAAACGCGAATCCAATGCGATCTTCCACACCGACAATTCCAAACTCGACTTGATCAAGGAGGTGGTCGAGTTATTTTAAGCTACCACAAATCGCATAATTTATTTGACAATCGTCGACGATAAATTTTGGTCAACTTAATAAAAAATTTTCGTTTTACCTTTTCTCAGACAGTTTGAATAATCATAGAGGTAGGGACCAAACCCTTTTTGTTTGAGAGGTAGCGCAATGGCAAAACCCAGAGACAAGTCCGACGCCGTATTATTGGAAGACGATATTCGTGAAACCATGCTAGGCAACCCTGACTACGCACTTGAAGATGATGCGTTTTTCGATAAGTATGAACCAAAGCGATCTCGCCTGCGGCGCAAAAAAGCGCTTCGAGCCCGCCGTCGTTTGGAAGAATATCGTGAAGCCGAAGAACTTCGCGAACAGCTAGCTGATTTTTACGATTAGAGCGATCCGTCTAGCCAAATCGTCTTAGTCCGGGCATCCTGCCCCGGTGTGGCGGCCTGTATCATCAGTAAACTCACGCCAATGCACCCAACCTTTGGGGCAATGAAAGCCCCACTCTCGTTGTTTTCGTCCAGTTAGAAATAAGGTAATTGCAAACGGACTCTTGAGCACAATTCGATGTGTGTACTGCGCGCTGCGGTACTTAGGAATGAAGGGATATATCCGCTTAACACCATTTGGCGTATGCTCTTCTAAATGACCCCATAACAGCAAACTCAAGGAACGCCAAGGATGATCGTGTAAAGCGCGGTCGTCATCGCTACCCAGATACTTATGCAGATAAAGATTGATTCGGCCTGGTTTGCGAATCAAGAACCAACGATGTAAATAGCGTTCACCGATGATTTCATCAGCACTGCGCCACCAGAAATTCAGCATAGTTACTTTGAGATTGGGAGTCTGAACCCATTCCAGACTCCGCGCTATTGTAGCCGCTTATTGCGACTTGATTGCTAACTTCTAGTTCGATTTAGCGCTGACCAACCAGGAATCAACTCGCCGGCTTAACAAGCTCAGTGGCATCGCGCCACCACCTAAAATGGTGTCATGGAAGGCTTTGATATCAAAGTTGTCACCCAGGGTTTCTTCAGCGTTTTTGCGCAAGCGTTGAATTTCTATCATGCCAATCTTATAAGCAGTCGCTTGCCCAGGAATTACCAAGTAACGGCGAATTTCCGCTTCGATAGTCCCCTGCGGCGCTGGTGAGTTGGCAGCGAAGAACTCAATGGCTTGTTCCTGCGACCATTTCTTGGCGTGCATGCCAGTATCAACCACTAAACGAATGGCACGCCACATTTCACTGCCAAGCCGACCAAAATCTGAATAAGGGTCGGTAAAGGTATTGTTCATCTCTTTAGATAAGGCTTCAGAGTACAAACCCCAGCCTTCTGAATATGCAGTGAATCCAGCTTGAGTGCGAAACTTAGGTACACCGGTCAACTCTTGCGCAATCGCAATTTGCATATGGTGACCCGGCAAGCCTTCGTGATAGGCAATGACCTCTAGCTCGTTTTTCGGCATGGTGCTCATGTCCGACAAGTGCGCGTAGTAGATGCCAGGGCGAGAGCCATCGGGCGTGCCTGGGAAGTAGTGCTGAGGTGCACCATCTTGTTCTCGAAACGGCTCTACCCGTTTTACAATCAGCTCGCCTTTAGGCAAAATGCCGAAATAGTTCGGTAATTCGGCGCGAATATTTTCTATAGCCGTGGTTGCATCATCAATATAACCTTGTCGACCTTCATCAGTATTCTGATAGTAAAACTGCGCGTTGTCTTTGCTGTCACGAATATGAGTAAAGAAAGCCTGCAAATCGCCATCAAAACCAACCTGATCTTTAATCGCCTCCATTTGCGTACGAATTCGCGCAACCTCGCTAAGACCTAATTGATGAATTTCTTCAGCCGTCATGCCTGTGGTGGTCATTTGTTCTAAGCGATAATTATAAAAATCATCACCATCAGGCAGAGCATGTACGCCTTGCGCCTGTTCGGTTGTGTTCGCCATATCGCCATCGATAAAAGCAATTAGGCTTTGATAAGACGGCGCCATATCATTAACTAGCGCAGTACGAGTCTGAGCTAAAATTTGATCCCCGTCTTCCTGACTAATTAACTGCTTTTCAACCAATCCGGCCACTTTAGCATTCGCGTCTGCCCACAAGGAGGAATCTTTATCAGAATCATCGAACGGTTTTCCAGAAATAATTTCACTGGCTTCTTTGCGTACGATCTCATACGCAAAACGTGGTGGGCGCACACCCTCTTCAACACCGAGTTTTGCACGCTCGATTAATTGGTTCATCGCTCGACCTATGCCCGACAAACGAGAAACGTAAGCCTGCATATCTGCTGCTGATTCAACACCATGAAAGCTCATCATCAAGGTTGGGAAAAAAGCATGCGTGCCATTCATTTGCTCAAAAATATAACCACGCCGTTTGAACGGCTCGCTGGCTTTCATCCGCTGATACTGATACTCCCATAGGTCATACGAGAGCTTGGCATCATCACTCAGCTCTTCGTATTCAAACATTGCCTTCATAGCCTCAACTGACTTTCGTTTCCATTCAAGCCGCTGTGCTTCAGCGGCCTCAGTCATGTCATCAATCTCATCATTGCGCTCTTTACGACCCTGAAAAGTGAGGCCGATCGGGCTTTGCATTAGCTCCTGCTCATATTGATCCTCAAACCATTCGTTTAGCTTTTCTGATGATGTCTTCATCTGTGCCTGATCGCTGGCAACCGGTTCGGCTTGCTTCTCAAAAGCATCATTAGAGACAGAGTCAGATTGATTCTCACAGGCCATCAAGCCAAGAGAAATTAGTAGAATGAAAAGGTGCTTACGCATGGCTAAGGTCTCCGCCGGTGAAAATTTGCTTGTAGGATAATAGTAGTTATAGCTGTTCAGGCGCAACAAGCTTTAGTCTTAAGCCGCCGCCTGTTTATTATTGTTGCCTGGGTTTGGTTTTTTAAATCGGCGCTCGGCCAACTGCTCAGCCACACTTGCGGCATCCTGATTGTACTCATCACTTAAGTTCAGCACTTCAGTTAGCAAGGCATCAATATTGGCAATCTTGGTATGACATTCGGACAATGAAGCATTCGCGAATTGGCGATAGATATCGATAATGCCACCAGAATTCACCACGAAATCAGGAGCATAGGTCACGCCACGAGATTTTAAGACGCGGGCATGATAACCATTAGCTAATTGGTTGTTTGCTGCACCAACGATCACCGGCGCCATTAGCTCCGGGATGCTGACATCATTAAGTACTGCGCCCATCGCGCAAGGCGAGAAGATATCTGCATCAAGCCGATGTATCTCTTCGATGCTTACTTCTCGAGCACCAAGATCAACTGCCTGTCGAACGCGGACTAAATGCGTATCCGCAACACTGACTTTTGCGCCAGCCGCCAAAAGTTGTTCGCACAAACTAAAACCGACCGAGCCGATACCCTGGATTGCCACATGTAAGCCAGCCAGGTTTTCGTCACCAAAACGGTGGCGAGCGGCCGCTTGCATCGCAGTAAAAACACCTTTGGCAGTCAGCGGCGATGGGTCACCATCGTGCGGCCCCGACTGTTCAAGCCCGAGCACATGTGCGCTGGATTGAGCCATAGCGCGCATATCTTCGACACCAGTGCCAGAATCCTCAGCGGTGACATAACGCCCTTGATGATGATTAATAAATTCGGCCATTGCCTGCCATAGTGCCGGTGATTTTGCCTGGCGCGGATCGGCGATTATCACAGCCTTGCCGCCCCCCATTGGTAATCCGGCTAAAGCCGATTTATACGTCATGCCACGGCTGAGTCGCAGAACATCTTCGAGTGCATCGTGCTCACTTTGATAGGCGAACATTCGGCAGCCACCCACGGCTGGCCCTAATTGAGTATTGTGAATGGCGATAAACGCCTTCAGCCCGCTGACCGGGTCATTGACGTAACTCACCTGTTGGTGTGCATCAAAAGAAGATGACTGACTGGCTGAGTCAACGGCCTTAATGGCCGATGACGCGTTTAGGGTTGGGGTTTGAGAATCAAACATTTTTACTCCAATAACCTTGGTTTATTGGCTAAGCGACCTGCGCCACTTCAACCTTAATTTTGCCGAGCGCTTGCGCTTCACCAGCTTGCTCAAATTGATGTAGTTTTGTTTCAAGTTGATGACGAAATCGTTCAAAATTGGCCTGCTTAACATGACCAAAACCTCGCACTTGATTAAAGAGCTCGATAATTTCAATCGCAATTTGACGATTATTTGAGCTTAGTTCTTCGTTTAATTTCGCTAAAATTTGCTTGAACTCAGCGAGCAGCTCTCGCTCCATTTTTCGCTCTTGGGTATAAGAAAAAATATCGAACGGTGTCCCTCGTAAACCTTTGCCGTGCCGTAGGACTTTGAATACCGTCAACACCCAGCCACCAAAACTGATTTTTCGTGGTTCGCCGGTGTGTTTATCTCGCCGGGCGAGTAAAGGCGGCGCAAGGTGGATTTTAAGATTGCGAGGGTCGGCAAAGGTTTGCTTTAACTTTTCGGCAAACCGACCATCGCTATAAAGCCGTGCCACTTCGTACTCATCTTTGATCGCCATTAAGCGATACAAGCTTTTAGCCACCACAATTGCATAAGTAGAATCATCACCAGCATCGATGCGTTGTTCTGCGCTAATACTCTGATCCACCAGATCAGAATAAAGTTTTGCGTACTTTTTATCTTGGTAGGCAAGTAGATCCTGGTGACGCCAGGCTAAGATCTCTTGCACATTCTCAAGGGCACTAAAAAGCTGATCATCCAGCTTGGCCAGCTCGGACGTTTTTTGATAATCCGCCGCGGCTTGACGCCCCCATTCAAAGGCGCGTTGATTAAACTCCACTTGTACATTGTTTAGCTCCAAGGCCTTATGAATCGCCTTAGCAGAAAGTGGGATTAAACCTTGTTGAAAGGCGTACCCCACCATAAAAAAATTGGTTGCGATAGGGTCGCCCAGCAGCCCTTTGGCGAGTTCAGTGGCTGGTAAAAAGGTCGCTCTATCAGCGCTCACTTCATTTTCGATGCTGTGTTTCATCGGCTCAACATGGAAAACAGTATCCGGGTTAGATAGAAATTCCGCATTAGCTGTGACGGAATCATTGATCACCACATAGCTTCGCTCTAACTGTAGCTTTGCAAGTGCATCATCACTGGCTGCGACCATCAAATCTGCGCCTAATACCAAATCTGCATCGCCCGCCGGAATTCTTACCGCATGAATTTGTCGTTGGCGATTAGCAATTCGTAAATGACTAACAACTGGGCCAAACTTTTGTGCCAGCCCGGTTTGATTCATGGTGGCAACACCCTTGCCTTCCAAGTGTGCGGCCATTGAAAGCACCGCGGTTACGGTCAGTATGCCGGTGCCGCCTACTCCAGCAATCACAATATTCCATGGCTGGCTTAACTCTCTGATTTGGGGCTCAGCTAATTCGTTTGCTTGCACACTTGGTAAACCATCAGGCTTTCTCAGCTCACCTTCAACGGTGACAAAGCTCGGGCAAAAGCCGTTAACGCAGGAGTGGTCAAAATTACAAGCTGCCTGATCAATTTTACGCTTGCGCCCTAACTCGGTTTCTTTTGGAAGCACCGACAAACAATTGGACTTTTTACCGCAGTCACCGCAACCTTCGCACACAGCATCATTAATGAAAACGCGCGCTTTGTTTTCAACCAAAGTGCCACGCTTTTTTCGTCGACGCTTTTCGGTCGCGCAAGTCTGTTCATAGATTAAGATGGTACAACCAGGCGTTTCACGTAATCGCTCTTGTACCACTTGCAAGTCGTCACGGTGGCTCAATTCAACGTTTTCAAGGTGCGAGCCTTGATGTCGTTTAGGGTCGTCAGAGACCAATTCAATTTTTTCTACGCCTTCACCTTTTAGCTGACCGATCAACTCAGGGATACTTAAGCTCCCATCGACAGCTTGGCCACCAGTCATAGCGACCGCATCGTTGTAGAGAATCTTATAAGTGATATTGACCTTAGCAGCGACGGCCTGGCGAATCGCCATCACGCCAGAATGAAAATAAGTGCCATCCCCAAGGTTTTGAAAGATATGTTTGGTGTCACTAAAAGGTGCGATGCCTACCCAGGGAATCCCTTCACCACCCATGTGAGTAAAGGTTTGGGTAGGTCGGCGCTCACTGGTAGTAGCTAAATAGTGGCAACCAATCCCGCCGGTTGCGATAGAACCTTCTGGCACCACGGTGGAGCGATTGTGTGGGCAACCAGAGCAGAACGTGGCTTGCCGGCTTGAGACTAAGCGTGGCTTTGATAATACGCGCTCCTTCAGATTAATAAATTCGATGCGCTGCTCGATTTGCTCGCTGGTAAAAAACGGCTTGAGGCGCGCAGCGATAATTCTGGCAATCATGGCTGGAGTTAATTCGCCCAAGTTAGTTAATAACTCTTCGCCATGTTCATCGTACTCACCAACAACACGAGGACGATCAGACACCGGCCAGTTATAAAGTTGCCCGGTTAATTGGTCTTCAATCACTGAGCGTTTTTCCTCTACCACCAGAATTTCACTCAAGCCACGTGCAAACTCATGTGTACTTACAGGCTCAAGTGGCCATGGCATGCCTACCTTTAACACTCGAATGCCGATATCACTGGCTTGTTGCTCGCTGATACCCAAATCATCAAAAGCCTGCAACACGTCGAGATAGCTCTTGCCAGAGGTAATGATGCCAAGCTTTGGCTGCTTAGTATCGATGACGATCTTATTAAGATGATTGGCGCGCGCGAACGCCAGCGCAGCGTAGATTTTGTATTTGTTGAGCCGCTCTTCCTGAGCTAAGGGCGCGTCTGGCCAACGCACATTTAAGCCACCTTTGGGCATCTCAAAATCGCTGGGCAAATGAATTTGCACCCGCGCTGGATCTATCTCAGCAGAGATTGCCGAATCCATGTTTTCGGTGATGGCCTTTAAACCCACCCAGCAGCCACAATAACGCGACAATTCCCAGCCAAAAATTCCGAGGTCTAACACCTCTTGCACATTGGCAGGTGCTAATACTGGCATAGAGAGACTCATAAAAATATGCTCAGACTGATATGGGAAGGTGGACGATTTACATCCATGGTCGTCACCTACCACCGCCAAAACGCCACCATGCTGAGATGTGCCTGCTGCATTGGCATGTCGAAACGCATCGATTGACCGATCCAGACCCGGCCCCTTGCCGTACCACATGCCGAACACACCGTCGTATTGACTGCCCGGCATTAAGCCGACTTCCTGCGAGCCACGAACGGCGGTGGCCGCCAGATCTTCATTCACGCCTGGTACAAATCGGATATTGTGTTCATCAAGAAATGGCTTAGCGCGCCACATAGCCTGATCAACTCCACCAAGAGGCGAACCACGATAACCTGATACGAATCCTGCGGTATTCAAACCTCGCTCCTGGTCACGCTGATGTTGCAAAATCGGCAGGCGAACCAGGGCTTCGATGCCGGTCAAATAGGCGCGTGTGGCGCTAAGTGAATACTTATCGTCTAGTGAGACATCCAGCAATTTGGCAGGCAATTTAGCGGTCATTCTCCATCCTCATAGCTTTATCAAGCAAGTATACGCCCTCATAAGTGCAATTTTTATGCTGACTAAATCGCTATTCTAGCCATATAAGTCTAAAATAGACCCACATAAACAATAAAATGAATAAAATGACCGAATTAAATACGCAGGATGTAAAAATTCTCGATTTACTGCAACGCAATGCCGATCGCAGCTCAGCTGAAGTGGCCGACACGCTGAATATGAGTCAGTCACCTTGTTGGCGACGAATAAATCGACTCGAAAAAGAAGGGGTTATTCAAAAGCGCGTTGCCCTGCTCGATCGCAAAGCTCTAAATATGGAATTAGTGGCCTTCACTACAATTAACTTGAGTGAAGCAGGCCGACGCAATATGGAAATGTTCGAAAATGCGGTGCGAGAATTAGACGAGGTCATCGAGTGTTACACCATGACTGGCGCCTGGGACTACATGCTCAAGATCGTAGTAAAGGACATTAGCCACTACGAGCAATTTGTGCGCAATCGTTTATTAGAGGTGCCGATGATTGGCGAAATCCATTCGCACATATCAGTCACTGAAATTAAGAACACTACCGAGCTGCCATTAAGACAGCTATAGACTTGAGACCTTAATCGCTCTCTATGGCAACAATTTACGCGGGTCGTATTCTCTGGCAATTTCCATTTTTAGCAAGCTACTCATCGTAGTCTGATACACCAAGTCCGTTTCTACCGGGCCGATAACATCGCAGAATAATAAATAGTGCTCGTGCATTAATTCTTTGCAATCGGCTTCAGATAGATCCGCTGGCAGATTTGGCACGCCACGAGCGCCTTTTTGAATAGCAGAATTTACCTGACGGTTTTTTATATTCAAACCTTTTTGCTCAAGCTCTCTGACAACTTCATCACGTTCTCTACTCTGGCGTTCATCCATCACTTCGATACAGCCGCTGAAAAACATTTCCACCAGGCGTATAGAGACGTCTTTTACGGCACCGCTTGGCTTTGGAACGCTGGCCTCAGTGCTGCCACTACCAGCATCAGCGGAACCATCGCCTACATATTCTGGAATCTCGGATAATTCGCTTAGTGATCGATTTGCATTAGCGAATAAGCTCACCATTAAATTTTTTCGTTCTGCCGAACCCAACCCAAGATAACTATCCAGTTGCTCAGTAATTTGCACTGCATCAAATTCTAAGTTGGCCATTTTGCGACGCCAAAAAGCAAAGGCATCGCGCACCATCTCACGGCTGTTCAGAGTGTTCTGTAAGCTCGTGAACACCACTCGAGCATCATATTCAGTCATGACAAGTCAGCCTCGCTATTAGTAGTCGGACCGAGCTGGATTCGTCATAAAATCGTTGTAGCCAATTTCCTTATGCTCACTAATATCAAGACCACGTTGCTCAACCCGTGTCGATACTCGTAAGGCAACCACTTTACTCAATGCCCAGAAGGTTAAAAACGACATAGTAAATGCCCAAACAAAAGCCGCCGAAACACCAACTATTTGAGTAATAATGCGCTCCACATTCATCGCGTCGCCCTGATAAAACAAGGCCACTGCAAGTACCCCCCAGGATCCGCAAAAACCGTGCACAGAGACCGCGCCGACCACATCGTCTACCTTGAAGTTATGTAAAACATTACGGGAGACAACAACCAATACCCCTGCGAACACGCCAACGATAAGCGCGCTGCCAGTAGACATCACATCGGCCCCTGCAGTAACTGATACCAAACCACCCAGCATGCCGTTCACAATGTGGGTCATTAAAAAACCACGACGGAGAAGGGTTAAGGTCAAAATCGCACCGCAGATACCGCCGATAGCACCGAAGTGAGTATTCAACAAAATCTGGCCGAGGTTTGAAAAATCTCTTGCTGCCGAACCACCGTTAAACCCAAACCAACCAAACCACAAAACAAAACCACCCAAAGCAACGTAAGGCAAACTATGCCCAGGAATTCGATTGACTTCACCTTTGCGACTATAACGACCGGTTCGAGGGCCAACCACTATCAGCGCACCCAAGGCACACCAGCCACCGATGGCGTGAACCACCGCACCGCCCGCCATGTCATGAAAGCCTAAAGCATTGAGCCAGCCAAGTTGGTCGCCTTCTCCCCCCCAAGCCCAGGAACCAAAAATCGGGTAGATAAACGAGGTAACAAACAAGGCACCAAAAATATATGGCATGAAACTCACTCGCTCAGCAAGAGATCCGGAGATAATCGTTGCCGCGGTGGCGGCGAACATGGATTGATACAAAAGATTTACTGAATCCTCACTGCCAGCCGGTGACGGCATAAACCCAGACGCACCGAACCAGCCAGTGCTATTAGCACCGAACATCAGGCCAAAACCAAGTATCCAATAACCGACGGTTCCTAAGCCAATATCCGTTAAGTTCTTTAAGATCACGTTGATGGCGTTCTTTGATCGAACTAGACCACCTTCTAACAATAAGAAACCAGATTGCATAATCAGCAACAATGCTGAACACAATCCAATCCACAAGGTAAATAAACCATCCCCTGCACCACTTGCTTCTTGCGCTTGTACACAAACCGGAAGCAACAAGCACGACAATAGCAACCCAAACTTCGCTCTACCCTTACACATCGCTATGCCTCGATAATATTAATAATTAAATTTGACTTTAAGTTACTCCAAACAATGGGAACCAAATAAATGTCCTTAATGTTGGATACTTTCATGCCATCTGCCTGACCACGCATAACAATCGGCGTGGAGATCAAAAAGTTTTCACCAAACTCACGGCGCACATTGCCTGAGATGGTGTTACAGACTTCACCAACCAGATCCATCTGCTTTTCTTCAACCGAACTCACTACGCCCATATTTTGCAAAATGCGCGACGTCATCAACTTTGTGGCAGTGAAAAACACTGAACCTTTGTGATTTCCAGTTATCGAAATCACACCGGTGTAGTCCATCAAATGTGAGTTGATATCGCTGATCAAATACGGAGTGCCTATATTGACTGAGCTGCCATCGATCTTATCGAAAAAATCTTGCAGAGAATTTACAAACGCTTCTATTTCTTCGTTATTCATCAATGAGATCCTCTAATAACTCTTCTAAAGCTTCAGACAAGTCGGCATCTGAAAACGGTTTACATAAAAAACCGCTGGCACCCAATTGAATGGCTTTGATCAGAGTTGCTTTATCGGCCAACGCCGAGACCACCAGAATCCTAACGTCCTCGTCCATCGACATAATTTCCTGAATCGTTTCAATGCCGTCCATAAATGGCATAGTGATGTCCAGGGTCATTGCCTGCGGTTTAAGTTCTTTAAATTGCTTTACAGCTTCCAGGCCATTCTTAGCGTTTCCAACCAGCTCAAACTGTTCATCCTCTAGGACGCGGCAAATCTTATCTCGGATGACGCTTGAGTCATCCACTACCATTATTTTTAACATGATTGTCTCCTAAGCAGTGCGTGGAAAGACGAGCTGAAACTGACAGTACTTATGCGGGGCATGGCTCATCATGATTGAGCCACCGGCTTGTTTGACCATACTATAAACCGCGCTCAATCCAACTCCACGCCCAGCATCGAGGTCAGCTTCCTCGGCGCTGCTAAACTTGGGGTGAAATATAATTTTCCCAAGTGACACATTCTCAGCATCAGCATCAACAATGCCGAGCTCTTTGCCTTTGGCAATAACCGCATCCTGATCAATGCCTTTGCCATCATCTCGAATAATGAAACGAACCTCTTTTTCATTTTGAGAAAGACTCGCCGTTACACTCAAAAAGTCAGGTTTGCTATTGGCAATACGTTGCTCAGGCGAACTATAACCATGCACGATACTGTTTCTGAGTAATTGAATAGCCGAGCTACTAATTACCTCATCGAGTTCCTCCTGTACGTCTTCAGCTTGCAGGCCAAAAGTAGTTAGATTCACCCGCACATCGCGTCGTTTAGAGAGTTCGCTAGTCAAATTATGCAGTTTTGCTGATATTCCGCTTTGCGCCACACCACTGCTTTTTGCTCCAGTAGCGACGGCACCCTGTGCAGTGCCAGTCTCGATATCTAAATCACTAAAGCGTGAGGCAATGCCAGTAATACGATCAAGCTGTGCATATGCATCTTTTAATGCTGACACAGCTGGCAGAAGCGCCTTACCACTTAGCTTGCCACCCTGCTCTTGCAATACGCCGATTTGAGTTTCGAACTCATGCATGGTGAATTCAAAGCCGTGTAAACCAAGCGCCGCCGAGTCGCCCTTGAGTCTGTGAGCTTGCTGAGCAATCGAGAGCAACTTGCCACGGATTTCCGCATCGGAATAGCCTCGCTGCTCGAGAACCTGATTGATTTCATCAAGGCCTGCCTCAGAACTGACCACGAAATTCTTAAGCGTCTGTTTATCCATATTGAACATGCGCATTAACAATTCCATTTGCGCTTCTTGTTCTTCTTTAGCGGCTTCTAGTTCATTGCGTAGCTGCACTTCGTTAGTAATATCTCGAACCGATACCAATAAATGCTGGAGTTCGTCTTCAGCAACAACGCGGTTAAACGAGAAATCCAAATAGCGATTTTCAAAGCTGCCATCACGACGCACGATGTTGATTTCAACTTCATCGAGTGGATTCAAATCTTTAATCAGCTTTTCTTTAACACGTTTTTTGAATAAGAGCTCAAGGAAGTCTTTGGCGGTTTGTACTGTTTTATCGGGTACATACTGACTAATGAAATCGAAGAAGTTGCCTTCAAGTTGTCGGTCAAGCCGAAACAATTCGCGCAATGATTTTGACTGCTCGATACCAATTTCGTGATTTGTGTCCAATAAAAACAAACCCTCGTTAATCGTATCCATGATGTCAGTCGATTCTTGTTGCGCTTCGACTTTAACTTCTTCCTGAACGGCACGCTTTAATATCTGCGGAATAACAATCAATAAGAAGTAGGCGAAGAACAAGAGTAGCCCAGCCCAAAATAGCATGGTGCGTAGCCGATCTTGTTTGTCTAGACCTTTGTTTAATTCGCTGACCAAACTTTGGCCCAGCGTTCTTGCGCCAGCTAAGTCTCCTTTTTCAAGAGCAGCTTTTAGCTGTGCAATTGCCGGAAAAGTTTTGCCTGCAATAGAATCGCTAAAACCATGTAATTGCTGAGCATCACTGGTCATAAGAGCCGATGAAGCCTGCGAATACGCCGGCAAGCGTTTATCGATCTCCGCCACACTTTGATGAACGAGCGAAAAAGAGACAAATCGATTATTAATCGACCCGTAAATTACCGTGAACAACATCACCAATAGCAGTAACCCAAACACTGCAATCAGCAAACCACGGCTTGTTGATAGTTGTTTAATCATTTCCCAATCCTGCTTTTTCCGCTTTCTGCCACTCCTACCTCTCGAAATTTGTCGTTTTGAACAACAAACTCAACCGAGCCAACCACGTTTTATGCCCGAAAGCTTAGTATTTAATGGAGTGGAGGCTGAATTCACCTCATAGCGACAGAACTACAAATTCGGCATCTTTGGTCTTGACCGCGCACCCCTTTAAGTAACGCCGAAGTGTGATAGTAGCGCAAAAAACAATTGAGGCTTGTCTAATAAAGCTCAATATTTACATTTATTTACGCCATTTTCCTCATTTTTAGCGTCTTAAAGGCCGTTTAACTCACCTAAAATCACATTTGTACCTGGACGATGTGCCAAAGCGACCTGTTCATCAAGGATGGCTTTGAGGGTTTCGAGCGTGGTCATTGGGTTGGCAATAACCACTCTAAACACTGAAACTGGCGCGTTAGAGTATTTAAATTGAGAGAAACGCGTGCGCGACACAAAGGTTTTGCCTGCGGCGCGCTGCTGTTTTTGCATGCGTTGAGTAACCCGATCAAGAATCGAATTAATGTTTTGCTGTTGCGCGGGTTCTGCCTTGGCTAAGCGAGCTTGAACATCGGCCGGCACATAGCGATAGTTAAGGATATTCAACTCGGGTTCGCTTATCAGCTCAAAATCAGGATGTGCCTTGATCATTTCAGCGAAGGCTTTGGCTTTCGCCACGTTCTGGTCGATTAAGATCTCGTAGCCTTGGCGACCAATAATATGAAATGCCGCGTGTACCAGCATGGCCATGCCTGGCCGACTACCTTCGATTGAATACTGGCCTAGATCTTTCGAGCCAGCGCGCAGAATATATTCGGCGTGATGTTCAACCGCACTCAAGGCTTGCGGATCTTTAAACACCACCATGCCAGCCCCCATTGGCACATAGAGTTGTTTGTGGGCGTCAATGGTGACTGAATCCGCTTGTTCTATACCCTTGAGTAAATGCTTATGAGTGTTCGATAACAACGTTGGTCCACCCCAGGCGGCATCGACATGAAAGTGAACTTGATGCTTTGCCGCGATCGCAGCCATTTCATCCAAGGGGTCAACCTGGCCGGTTTCAGTGGCACCCGCAATACCTACCAGCGCAATGATGCCTACTTTTTGTGAGACTAATTCCTGACAGGTTGTGGTTAAGGCATCAATATCGATCTTAGACTGCGCGTCGGTTTTCACCGACACCACGTTAGCGCGGCCAATGCCAAGAATATCGGCGGCTTTGCCTAAGGAATAATGCCCCCGCTCAGATACCAGGATAGCGAGTCGCTCATAACCATGAGCTTTAAGCGCTGCCGGCAGCCCCTCTGCAGCTAAACCAGTAAAACCATCTTTGGCATGCAGCAGCCGATTACGTGCCACCCACAAGGCGCTGATGTTGGCGGTAGTACCGCCAGAACAAAAGGTTCCAAGGGCACGTTGAGCATTGTGCAAATTCTCCAGATAGAAAGCATCATCACGCTGGTAAACCAAGCCGTGCAACATGCCAAGCACTTGTCGCTCGAGCGGCGTGAAGGCTTTGGAGGTCTCAATTTTGACCAGGTTCTGATTCAGCGCCACCATGATGCGCGACAAGGGCAGCATGAACGAAGGCAATGGCGTGGCCATGTGACCGATAAAACCAGGTGCTGAAGTATGTACAGAATGTGCAACCAATTTTTCCATAACAAAATCGGTATAGTCGGAGACAAACTGCGGTACGTCCGGAATCGCAAAGCCGGAAAAGTCTTCCTCGATGGCTGAGAGTGATCGTTCGCGGGCAACGATGCGATCAGACAGAAAGCCCATTAAGTTTGCTGAGATTTCCTTATCGATTGCACCCAGTGTGGAATTCGGTGCCTCTGGGACGGTGAAAATCCGATACAAATTTTCCAGGCTGGCGGTCGCCAGTGCCTGGGTATCAGATTCTAAATTTGCCGGCGGATGCGCTTTAGTCACACTAAATTAAGACTTAGTAAATGGCCGCTTATTATAGTGACTCACCAGCTTGGTACAAATTGGATTAGATAGACGATTCTAACTTTCGATCTGGCCGAGGTTGGCATCGAGCACCGCGCCATTGATCACCGGGTTTTGACTGGCAAAGAAAATACACTCGGCAATCTCTTCCGGCGCGGCAATTCGCTCCAGAGCAATATTGGCGGATATTTGTGCGCGCAGCTCTGGGTTAGCACCAAGATGCTCGCTAAGCATTTCAGTTTCAGTAAAGCCTGGACAGATCGCCGCGGTGTGAATCTTACGACCAGCTAAATCCTGACAACTGGCACGCATCTGCCCAATCACCGCATGCTTAGAAATCACATAGGCATGCGTATTCGCCACCGCCTTGGTGCCAAGAGTCGAGCTGATATAGATAATGTTCGAACCTGCTGCCATGCGTTCGATTAACAAGGTATTCAAGCGCGCTGGCGCCACGACATTTAGTTCTAAGACTTCTCGCAAGGTTTCAGCACTAATATCGGCAACGGTTTCCTTGGTCATCATCGCCGCGTTGTGAACCAAACAGATCTTAGCCGCTTCGGGCAATAGGCCCAGCAATCGATCTTGTTCGGCTAACCAATCGGCCTTAGTTAGATCCCAAGGAATATTTGTCACACCCTCGATTTCACAGGCACTGCGAGACAAATTAATTACTTGGTAGCCTACTGGTAAAAATCGCAGCGCCGTTGCAGCACCAATACCTTTACTAGCGCCAGTGATGATTAAAAACTTAGTTTCGCTCATGCGTGTTCTCCAATCCAAGGTAAGGTTGCAAACGATGTACTGCCAGGTAGATCAATGGTGTATCAATTAAAGCCGACACCAGTTTAAAAGCGTAATTGCTCAGCATCAAAACCAACACTGCTTGCAAGCTCATCCCGCCAGCGAAGATCACAGCGCCGAAGGTCACCATAATCACGGTAACTGAATCAACTGCCTGACTGACCATGGTGCTGCCGTTGTTACGCAGCCAAAGGTGTTTGCCATTGGTTCTTTTTTTTATCCAATGAAATAGAAATACATCCACATATTGCGCCAACACATAGGCCAGCATAGAAGCAAATACCGCACCTGCCGTATTGGCATAAACCAGGGCAAACAGCTCTACTTGTTCACTGACCTGGCTGCCGTCAGGCAAGCCAACTGGTTGCGAGAGATTAAGCGTTTGCCATGGCGGTTGGCTACTCGGGTCAATGGCTGGCAAGGCATTGCCCAGCCACATAATGCCGAGGATGAAAAAATTCAATACCAAACCGACCGTCACCATGAGGTTGGCACGAGCACGACCATAGAGTTCTGAGATGATGTCCGTACATAAAAAAGTGAGCGGATAAGCCAGCACACCGACGGCCAATTGCATTGGCCCAATTTGTACAAAGCGACTAATACCAATCACGTTGAGCAACACCATGGCACAAAGGAAAAAGCCTGCCAAAAATAGAAAAACTCGCTCGCGCCGCTCTTGTAGTGCAGAGTCGCTGATCGCTAGTTCACTCATACCCCACTCCATCTGGAAATACCCCATTGATTTGGCCCGGATGACACCCGCATTTCTATTGCATGGATGCGGCATGCTTCTATGCGCTGCTGATCACTCACTAATAAATCAAGAAAGTATGCTGATAAACACTCAATAGTAATGTTTTTTACCGGCAGTATTAGCGTGTCGCTCTTTAGCAAAGGCTGCGTAATACCGTTGTGTTTAATCAGGTAAAAATCATCATCCTGACTGATTTCCAGATGTGGCGACTGCTCAGCGATAAGCACGTACTCATCGTATTGCTGACACAACTCTTTGAGAATTTTTTTATAGATCGCATAGTCAAAACACAAACCATCGTCACCGACTTCGCCAGTAATTTCGACGGCAATTTGCCAGTTATGGCCATGCAAACGCTCACGGTTAGTCGCCGAAAAAATAGTGAAATGAGCTGCCGAAAAATGCAGATAAGATTTGGCAATTTCAATTGATGCAAGCTGACGCATAGTAAGTGTTTGAATAGATTTTAGTTTGCTAGCCTTAGATAGGTCTTATAATGACTGCTTACCAAGGCTTATAGGATCGCCAAACAAGACGACTAACCACATACTCAAGTCTAACGAGGTTTATATGAAATCGATAGTCACATTTATTTTTAGTATTTTGCTACTCATATCTCACAATGCCACTGCCAAAGGTGTGCAATGGGATTTACTGGCTTCAACTCCGGTAGGGAGCTGGCAACTTCGTGAAGAGCTAGAAACTAATCACAAAGGCAAGCAAACCGCGAATCTAATCCGCACCTCAATGTTGGCCAGCGAAGAACGCGATGGTGAAATGCACTATTGGGTTGAAACCAGTATGCAGACTTATAAAATTAAGAAAAATGGCAAACGTAAAACCAAAGGCAAGCCAGTAGTAATTAAAACTCTGTTGGCCGAATCTTTGTTTCAGTCAGACCCAAGTAATGCTATGCAAAATCTGCAAGGGTTTGGTGCTGAGGTGATCATACAGAACGGCAAAGACAAACCCATGAGGCTCAGCAATACCGGAGGCATTATGGAAGCCGCAGCAAATATAATGAACCTGGAAATCAATTACGATTTTAGCGAACAAGGCAACGAAAGCGTCGAGGTTGAAGCCGGTACTTTTGACGCTCGCAAAATAGCCGGAGCTGGTAACACCCAAGCAAAGGTGTTGTTTCAAAAAATCAAGGTAGAGAGTGAAGCAACGATCTGGATTTCTTCTAAAGTTCCGTTCGGCACCGTGAAAATGGAGGATCAATCCGTCACCAACGGCAAAACCAGCCAAATAGAAGGACGACTGCTTGAATACGGCATGAGCGGCGCAAAAAGTGAAATCCAGGGCGAAATACAAGATGCACCTGAAATGCCAAAACTAAACGATTTGTTTGGCGGTTAAACCAACTAGCGCTTTTCGACTACTATGGCTACTCAGTCCACCATTCATCGCCAGCTTGGCCGATTGTTATTACCCTATAAAGGGCGCTTATGTGCGGCCGCGATTGCGCTTATTTTTACTGCCGGCATGACGCTGGCGATGGGCCAAGGTGTGCGCCTACTAATTGACGACGGGTTCGTAGCAGGCTCAATCAACAAACTCCAGCAAGCGGCTTTGTTTGTGATTGGCATTGCACTGCTAATGGCGGCTGGAACCTATGCGCGCTTTTACCTGGTGACCTGGCTCGGCGAGCGAGTATCAGCCGATTTAAGGCGTGCAGTTTTCGATCACATTATTGATCTGCATCCGAGCTACTTTGAGGAAAACCGCAGCGGCGAGATAATCTCGCGCCTCACTACTGATACAACCTTGATCCAAACCGTTATTGGTTCCTCAGCATCGATGGCTTTACGCTCAGCGCTCACCCTGCTGGGCGGTTTGATATTGATGCTAATCACCAGCGCAAAGCTTACCCTTATTGTGCTAGCTGGTGTTCCGATTGTATTGCTGCCAATACTTCTGTTTGGCCGCCGCGTTAGAAAGCTTTCGCGTAAAAGCCAGGACAGTATTGCCGATGTTGGCAGCCATGCCGGAGAGATTATCCAGCAAATAAAAACGGTGCAGAGCTACACCCAGGAAGCGACCGAACGTGTAGCCTTCGCCGAACATGTCGAGCTGGCCTTTGATATTGCCAAAAGCCGAATTCGACAACGAGCCATGCTGATCGCTGCAGTAATCACACTCATTTTTGCTGGTATCGCGGCTATGCTTTTAGTTGGCGGACAAAGCGTATTCAGCGGCCAGATGACTCCCGGTCAGCTCGGCGCATTTGTATTTTATGCCATCATTGTTGCTGGCTCTGTTGCGACAATTTCTGAGGTCATAGGTGAAGTGCAGCGTGCAGCCGGTGCCGCCGAACGCCTCTTTGAATTACTCGATGAGCGCTCAGAAATTGAGGCACCTGACAGCCCGCATTCAACGGCTGATCTCAAACCAGTGATCGCCTTACGAGGCGTGCAATTCGCTTATCCTTCTCGGCCTAATCAAGCCGCTCTGGACAGCTTCAATCTGGAAATCTCAGAAGGACAGTCACTGGCACTCGTTGGCCCATCAGGCGCAGGCAAATCGACTGTCTTTGAACTATTGCAACGATTTTATGATCCGCAGCAGGGAGAGGTCTTGTTCGACAATGTTGATATAAGAGCGCTTGCGCCACAGGCGCTTCGCGCAAAAATCGCCGTGGTCTCACAGCAACCGAGTCTGTTTAGTGGCACGGTGTTACACAATATTCGTTATGGCAAACCGGATGCCAGCGAAGCCGCCGTTATGGCAGCAGCTAAAGCGGCCTATGCTCACGACTTTATTTCTGCATTGCCCGATGGCTACCACAGCGATTTAGGCGAGCAAGGCGTAAGACTCTCTGGTGGCCAACGTCAGCGCGTAGCGATTGCCAGGGCGATTCTTAAAAACCCAGAAGTATTGCTATTAGATGAAGCGACGTCGGCCTTAGATGCACAAAGCGAGCAAGCTGTGCAAAGAGCACTGGACAATCTAATGCGTGAACGAACTACTCTAGTGATTGCCCACCGGCTGGCAACGATTCGCAATGTTGATCAAATTGCGGTACTCGACCAGGGCCGCTTGGTGGCATTAGGTGATCATCAACAACTACTGAACGAGTCTACGTTGTATCGTGATCTTGCTGAACTGCAATTTCAGAGCAAAGCGGTGAAGGAAGAGGCGGCGTGATTGTTCTATCAGAGAAATTTATTCCGGCAGCACTTTTAGAAAAGGCTTGACGCTAACCGACTCATACACCTTGTTGAGTAAGTAAGGGTCTTGAGATGCCCACTGTTTGGCGGCGGCTAAATTATCAAATTGTGCGATGACCACACTACCGGAAAAACCTTGCTCTGGAGCATCAGATGTATCAGCCACAGGATTTGGACCAGCCACCAGTAATCGACCTTGACTAGCTAAGTCTTGCAGACGCTCGAGATGAGCCGGGCGATGGATTTTGCGTAGAGCAAGGGAACCCTCAGTGTCTTGCCCAACAATAGAGTAATACACGTTTTTCTAATGCAATAAGCCAGAATTAGCCGTATGGGCTTCTTCCAAACGCTCTACCTGAATATCTCGATAACGCTCAATACCAGCTTCAATCATAGCTTGGGCGATATCAATTTTATCCATTGGCATCAAATCCTGAACCTGATCACTGATATTAATGATCACCAAAGGTTCATCGGGATTATCGGAGCTGCGCAATACGATCTCACCATTGGCAAGTTGTACTAATTCAATACGGGCTTCGCTTGTTGTATCGTTCATAAAGTCTCTCTCAGACAAACTCCAACCTAAATACGCTTTGCTCGCCAATGCGAGCAATTCACCAACCAGCTGAAGATGTCTTGTCCGTTAGTATGGTTTATAGTGGTATCACAATGCAAACTCAAGTTGTCAGGCTCGATAAATAATGAAATTTTGGAAAAAAGTCTTAATCGGTCTGGTAGCGCTGATTTTGCTATTTATTGGTTTGCTCTTGCTTGAGGTGCGCAGCTTAACGGTAGAAAAAATTAATGATGATTTGTTTGTTATTCGAGGGATGGGCGGCAATACCACGGTACTCAAGACCAACGCCGGTGCAGTGGTGGTCGACAGCATGACATTTAAGATGCAAGGCAAGCTAATACAAGCAAAAGCTGAAGAGCTTACTGGTCACGATGTTGTCATGTTGATTAATACTCACTACCACCTTGATCACACCCATGGCAACCCGGGCTTTAAACCGGGTATACAGATTGTCAGCACTGAGCGAACTCTGTCTCATTTAAAAGCACTGGATGCAGATTTCTGGCAAGGCGATGCCGGGAAATTGCTCCCTAATCAAACCTTTAGCGATCGCAAGACCATCCCGATTGGCAACAAGACCATTGAACTAATCCACCCTGGTCGTGGGCATACCGATGGCGACTTGATCGTGCATTTTGTAGATGATGGCGCTATTGCGCTGGGCGATCTATTTTTCAACCAGCACTACCCAAATATCGATCTGGAAGCCGGCGGTTCGGTGCAAGATTGGCCAGCTACCTTGTCAAAGGTGCTGGCTATGGATGCTAAGTTTATAATTCCAGGTCATGGTGATACGACAGACAAATCCGGGCTGGCAAAGTTCCAGGATTTCATAGCGCAGCTAGCCAGCATTGGTCGTGGTTCAGCAATCAATAAACTTTCATTAGAGGACACCTTAGCAACCGCTAATTTGACGCAAGATCAAGGCTATACCGAAATCACCTTCGCCGGGATTCCTCTTGGTCTGGATAGAACCTTTGTGTTAACCAGAACATGGCAAGAAGCAAACGGCGATTTTGAGCGTAAGAATTGATGACTAAACCCAAAGCGATTTTTTTCGATATGGACGAAACCCTTATCGAAAACACCATTTCATTCCCCGCGCTATTCGAGCAGCTTTACATAGAGCAAGCCGATGTATTGGATCATCACAATTACGCCGCATTTATTGAGCATTTTAGGGCACATGCGCAAGGCTTATGGGCGAGTATGTTCGAGTTCGAGACCAGCCCAGAGGCACAGTTAGCTAAGCTCTATGGTGAGAGTATTTTTGCCACCGGCGCGGTCGACAAGGTACACGCAGAGCAAATGGGCGAGGCAATGTTGCAGCGATTCATTGAGGTCAGCGCCGCACAAGTCCGATTTAACCCAGGTGCTGAACAAGTAATGATTGGTTTAAGAGAACAAGGATTTTCTACCGGCTTAATCACTAATGGCATAGAGGCGATTCAGCTTGCTAAAGTTAGAGCCTTAAAACTCCATGAAAAACTCGATTCAATCACCGTTAGCGCTCAAGCCCGCGCTCATAAACCGCAAGCAGCCGTTTTTGATCTCGCACTTTCTCGGGCTAATGTACAAGCTCATGAGGCATGGCAGGTTGGCGACCACGCTCTCAACGATGTGGCTGGTGGAATCCGCTCCGGGCTAGGCGGGGTTTACTACAATCCAAACAAAAAAGACGTTGAAGAATCGTTTCAAAATTTACAAGAGCGCCCAACACATACCATAGAGACTCTTAGCGATCTCTTAAAACTGGTTTAAATCCGATGCCGACTAACTAGCTTATCTTCTCGGCTTTAGCAACGCTGCAAACATAAACTGAATTAGTCGATTCACCACCGCTATAAGGGTTCGCAAAGCTCACCACGTGCGCCTCAGTTTCAACAAACACCGTATTTAGTAAATCAATAAAACGTTCATCTGGGAGTTCATTCGACCATAAAGCAAAAACGCCTTTTGGCGTTATTTTTTGCGCCAGATTGCTTAGTGATTCCTTGGTGTAAAACTGGCTATTACCTTGCGAAAGCCAATGGCTCGGCGAATGATCTATATCCAAAAGCACGGCGTCTACCGGCTGATCATCTAGAAAACCCGTTTTTTGGTTTGTCGCAAGCGTGAAAAAATCGGCGTGTATCAGTTCGCTACGCGGGTCAGATGACAACACATCACCAACTGGCAATAGACCATTGCGATGCCAGTCTATCACCGGTTGCATCACGTCGATCGTACGAAGGCTTACTACCGACGGTTCATTCAGTGCGGTAACCGAGGTATAACCCAAACCAAGGCCACCAACCACGAGTTTAAGCTGCTCGACATGACCATTCGATTTCAGCTTTTGCAAACCAAGTACCGACAACTGCTCTTCGGCCTCGACAAACAAGCTGGACATCAAAAACTCATCGCCTAGCTTAACTTCATAAATCAGCTGGTTATCCAGGCGCGGTTCAGTACGTTTACGCAGGCTAATTTCACCATGCGGGGTCACTTGATAATCAAGCTCTTCAAAGATCAGTTCCATGATCGCATGATAAGACGCCCCGAACCGTTATCCAAGATAAAGCATTCGAATAAATGGCTCACGTCGAATGTCTGCATACAGGTTTACCGGATACCCCAGCGAAACTTTCAACTACTGCGAGCACGGCGCTATAAATGAACTAGCTCGTGAATTGAAACTGGTTTCAAATTACCTAGCAGAGAAAATAACCTGCGAAGCGCTGATTAGTGCTCGTGTGCCAAGCTATGATAAGCGCGATCGATTAGCATTTGGCTATTGCCGTACTCTTCATCAAATTCGGCAGTAGGCTTGGCTGCGATAACATCTTCAAGGCTAGCGCCTTCGTCAATGAGTTGCTTGATTCGATCTCGCACTGTACTCAGCATCATGACGTATTTTTCCATTGTTTGAAAATCCGTCACCTCACCATGGCCGGGAATCACAATAGTGTCAGCGTTGATACGTTTTAGAACCTGCTGACAAAAAGCGATTAGACCATCGATCTGACCACCGTTACCTGAATCGATGAATGGATAGCCAGAATTATTAAATACGTCGCCCATGTGTACCACGTTGGAATCACGAAAGAATATCGCGGCATCGCCAGTGGTGTGAGCCGGGCCAAAGTGCATTAATTCAATCTGTTGCCCATTGATATGAAATTTCATTTGATCTTTGAAAGTCATATCAGGCCATGCACTCTCTGGGTACGCTTTTTGCTCGACGGCGGCGAACACCAAATTAATGGTGTGATCATCTTGCATCATGGCACGCGAATTTTCTTGCGCGACCAGCCATGTACCTTCCTGACCGAGCGTTAAATTGCCATCAGCATGGTCAAAATGCCAGTGCGTTGTAACGGCGAAATCAATCTCCTTGCCACCCATTTTGGCGATAGCATCTTTAATCTTGGGCATCAGTTGCGGGAACTGATCGTCGACGATCAACACGCCGTCATTACCGATATTCACCGCGATATTACCGCCGACACCAAATAACACATACAAGCCATCAACCACTTTTTGGGTTCTAATTTCAGCGCCTTCCAAATCCCAGTTAAAAGCCTTGGTGGCTTCATCAATCGTCATTGGTTCTGGAGTTACCTCAGTGTCATGCGCAACGAGCGACTCCGAAAATACCACCAAAGCTAAGCAATAAATGACGGCGAAAATATTATTGTTCATAAACGATACTCCTTACTGTAGTGCTTTATATGGTTGGTACTTTGGGTTTGGTGATCACTCGTTAGCAAATCAAAATTGAGTGCGATCGATTAGTTTCATTTCTGTTGGTCGATCCACTCATCAACCGTGGTTTCGAGAATAGACAAGGGCAAAGCGCCATTTTCGAGCACCTTGTCGTGAAAGGTGCGAACATCAAATTTTTCGCCCAAGGAATCTTCTGCGCGTTGACGTAGCTCGCGAATTTTAAGCTCGCCTATTTTGTAAGCAAGTGCTTGGCCTGGCCAGGTGATATAGCGATCTACTTCCGAGACGATATTGTTCATCGACAAGCCTGAGTTCGCCGCCATAAAATCAATCGCTTGTTGACGTGTCCAGCCTTTGCTATGCAAGCCAGTGTCGACCACCAAACGGCAAGCACGCCACATTTCATAAGAAAGCCTGCCAAAATTCGTATACGGAGTTTGATAAAAACCAATCTCTAGACCTAAGCGTTCGGCATACAGCCCCCAGCCCTCGATAAACGCCGTGACGCCACCGTATTTGCGGAAATTCGGCAATTCGAGCTCCTGCGCTAAGGCCAATTGCAAATGATGACCTGGTACCGCCTCGTGCAGAGATAAGGCTTCGAGTTGATACAAAGGCCGAGTGTCTAACTTGCTGGTATTGACAAAATAAAAACCGGCGCGCGAGCCATCTCCTGCCGGACGTTGATAGTAAGCGGTAGTGGTTTTCTCTGCGATGTCGGCAGGAATTTCTTTTAAGCCATAAGGCATTCTTGGCAGCTTGCCGAATAATTTGGGCATTTCACCATCAATCTTCTTGGAGATAGTGGCCACTGCCTGCATTCGTTCTTCAGGTGTTTTCGGGTAAAAATCCGGGTTGTCGCGTAAGAATACCAGCCACTCATCGAAGCTGCCTTTGAAATTGGCCTCGTCGATTACCTCAAGCATTTCGCTGCGAATTCGCGCTACTTCTTTAAGACCAATCATATGCACTTGTTCGGTACTTAGATCGGTGGTGGTAAAATGCTTTACCCGATATTGGTAGTAAGCTTCGCCTCCTGGCATCGAGTTTGTGCCAACCTTCTCTCGGCAAGCTGGTGCATAACGCTCTTTATAAAAGTCAGCGAACGCTTTAAAAGATGGCACGATTTTTTTATCGATTGTACGCAGGGCTTGCTTCTCAAGCTTTTGCAATTCGGCAGAATCCAATTTCGCATCGGCCTTACTAAATGGCTGATAAAACACACTCTCTTTAGCGCGCTCGACAATGTGTGTTTCGATGGATTTCTCAAAACCCTGCATAGGCTCGCAAGGTTGTACCCAGCCTGCATCTAAACCGGCCTGCAAACGTGCGGTAGCTTTACTCATATAGTCGGGAATGGCAGATAATCTATCTACATAACTTTGATAATCCACCAACTTAAAAAACGGCAAGCGCCCAACTAAATTAGTCAATGTTAAATGCGGGCCGCCACGATTAGTCATAATCATGTATCGGCCACCATACTCACTGGCGGCTATTTGATCACTGAGTTCTAGGACTAGTAAGGCATGGTTTAATTGATTGGCAGCGGATAGTTGATCAGCATTAATGCTTTGCGCCTGTGTTAGAAACTCCTTTGCCTGAACTACCGATTGCTCATAGGCTGCTAATGACGGATCGCTTAATCGATCATCAAAATCACGCACTCCAAGACTAGTAGCAAACTCTGGGTTAGCCTCTAAATTTGCCTGCCAGTGCTGACTTAATAATTGCTCGAAACGCAGATCAGCTGCCTGCCCCGCAGCTTGAATTGGCAATAGGAAAAAAGCACAAAGTAAACACAGCGTGCGATTAGAAAACATAATGACTCCTCACAAAAACCTTCAACGAGGTTGAATCTTTGGTAGAGGTACTTAGACCACCCCACCTTTATTATTATTTACTTGGTAAAGCGTAAGTGCCGGTTGCATGAGCAATTGGCTGTGCCTGACCATCTGACGACAAGCTTACCTTACCCACCACAAGTTTTCTCCCTACTTTTAACAAACTACACTCCGCAATCACATCAGCATCGGCTCGTGGTTTACTCAAAAAGTTAATATTCAACGAGGTAGTCACCGCTAACTTTTGTAAGCCAACCTCATTTAGAATCGCCACATATAAAGCGGTATCTGCCAGGCTCATCATAAAAGGCCCGGAGACCGTATTACCCGGGCGTAAATCATTGTTTGGATCCGGGCTCATGCGAATTCTTACCCGGCGCTCAGCGAGCTCTTCGATCACTAGCTTATTGTCTGGCCAGTGCTCGTCGAAGACGGCTTTTATACCTGGAATTTTTGCCTGATAGTCGGTACTCATCACAGTTGAAATGGATTCTCTTTTACTCTTCGTGCATCAGTGGTCGCTTCCACTTAAGCTTCTTTTCTATTGACGCGATCATCATACCGGCAATGTCTTTCCCGGTGGCAGACTCGATTCCCTCTAAGCCTGGTGATGAATTCACTTCGAGCAACAGCGGGCCATGGCCTGAACGTATGATATCAACACCTGCTACATCTAAACCCAGCACCTTAGCGGCTTTAACCGCCATGCGTTTTTCTTCAGCCGACACCTTAACGATCGAAGCACTACCGCCGCGATGAATATTGGCGCGAAATTCTCCTGGCGCGGCGGTGCGCTGAATAGAGGCAACCACTTTGCCGTTGATTACGAAGCAGCGTAAATCTTTGCCATCGGCTTCTTTAATGAAACTTTGCACCAACAAATTGGCGTGCAGAGACTTAAAAGCATTGATCACCGATTCTGCTGCTTTTTTGGTCTCGGCCAGCACTACTCCGCGGCCTTGCGTGCCTTCGAGTAATTTGACAATCAGCGGCGAACCTTCAACCATCTCAATCAAATCGTCCGTATCGCTTGGTGAATTCGCAAAACCCGTGGTCGGAATGGTAATGCCGTGCTTGAGCATTTGCTGGAGCGAGAACAACTTGTCGCGCGATTGTGTAATTGCCGATGAATTATTGGTGGTATAGATGCCCATACTTTCAAACTGACGCGTAATGGCGGTGCCATAAAAAGTCATACTAGGGCGGATGCGGGTAATCACAGTATCGACTTCGTTTAAAGAACGACCACCTCGGTAGCGCACTTCTGGTTCTTTCGCATCAAGCTTCATATAGCATTGCTTGATGTTGATAAACATCATTTGATGCCCGCGTTCTAACCCGGCTTCCATGATTCGGCGATTGCTATACAACTCGCTATTGCTCGCCAGCAAGGCGATCTTCAAACCGCCCGCTACTTGTTTTTTGGGCGGGTATAGCTCGGCTAATCTTGAATCAGACACGGATGACTGAGCAAATGATAAAGAAGGGTCCACCAAATAACGACCTTGCATGGCCTCGCGCCCTAACAGCATGCGATAACCCATAGAATCTCGATTGGTTAAAGTCAGTTCGACCTGCTGAGATTCGCCAGCGAAATCCATTAAGGCATTAATCACATAGCGAGTTTCGCTTTCACCCGAGGAACTTTTTACCTTGCGCCTCGCAACGACACGCGCCTCGCAACGAATCACCGGGCGACGAGTGCCTTGCAAAGGGTGAATTTCAAAACTCAGCCAGCGCTCATCATCACGGCGAAAAGGATTAATATTAAATGCGTGTAAAGACGAGGTCTTGGCGCCGGAATCCACGCGCGCTTTAACTGCGGGGATGCCCAGCTCAGGAAAGGCACACCACTCTTCGCTGCCAATGATTTTTTTATTGTTATCGGCCATTTCGTTATCGGCCACCGGCCACATCCAAAAAGGTGCCACTAATATACGCGGCTTGATCACTTAAAAGAAAGCAAATCGCGGCGGCAACCTCATCCGCTTTACCACCTCTTTGCATTGGAATACTCGATGCTAAGCGTGCAACACGTTCTGGCTCACCCCCATCAGCATGCATTTGTGTTTCGATAAACCCTGGCCGCACTGCATTGACGCGAATACCCTGGTCAGCAACCTCACTCGCTAAGCCGCGCGTAAAACTATCAATCGCACCTTTGCTCGCCGCGTAATCAAGATACTCATTCGGTGAACCGGTTTTCGCTGCAATTGATGAGACATTAACAATTGCACCACCAACTCCTCCATGTTTGGTCGACATGCGCTTTACCACCTCGCGTGCGCATAGCATAGAACCTATAAGGTTAACTTGAATGATGTCATTCATGCGCGCCTGATCTAATTCCAATAAAGATGCTTGCTGACGAAGAATACCGGCATTGTTGACTAATACATTTGGAGTGCCAAGCTCACGATCAAGCTGTTCGAACATCGCGACGACTTGCTCTTCGCTCGCCACATCCGCCTGCAATAACACAGCCTTAGTCGCACGAGACCGCACTTCTTTCAATAAAGATTCGGCCGCTGTTTTATCACTTAGGTAATTGATACCAATAGCATAGCCTTGCTCGGCCAGCATTAAAGCAGTAGCACGCCCAATGCCACGACTGGCTCCGGTTATCAGTGCGACTTTGGTCATTTCTCAGACATTAATCAATAGGCTCTACTTACTTAAGTGCGCTAAGGAGCTGGCATGTTGCTCCCAATTTTGCCCGTCAAAATCTTTCACTCTGATTTCCTTGGCTGGCGTTTCAAGGCAACGGACATTAACCGATACACCATCTGGGTTGGAACGCGGAGTATAAAACGATTTGATACCACAGATTCGACAAAAGGTATGGTTAGCCACTTCGGTATTAAATCGATAGGAGGTGAGGTAACTCTCGCCCTCAAGCAAGGTGAAATTTTTCAATGGCACAATCAGATGTAACAGACCAGACTTTTGACAAACCGAGCAATTACAATGCACAGCTTCGATAATTTGCGGAGCTTCAACTTCAAACTTAACTGCATGGCAATGGCATGCACCTTGGTAAATCATAAGAACCTCCCCAATATCATCGGTATGTTTTCCAGTTTGAGCAACTATGAACTAGCTTTATTCGCACGCTGTAGAATCACAATTAAGATGCCTGACAATATGATCATGGCAGAGATCATTAAATGCATAGTTGGCCTCTCGTAAATGAGTAGCATACCAAAGACTGCCGCTATCACTGGAACGCTGAGCTGCATTACCGCAGCCACAGTTGTACTCAAATTAGGCAGCGCAGCATACCAAATCGCATATCCTAATCCCGATGTAATGGCACCGGAAGCGACCGCCAACATCACACCGTTTAACGACAAGGCCGGGCTAAGCCCAAAAAACAAGGCGGTTATAAACGCCAAGATAGCCAGAGGTGCGGAAACAATAAAATTTTGCATAGTATCAGTTAAGGGTTGTTTGGACCCCTGCCCACCCAGTGTATAAACCGCCCAGGCGAAGCCCGCCACACTCATTAGCACTAACCCCATGAAGGACGGTGTATTTAATTCCGGAAACAACAGATAAACCAATCCCGCACAGGCAAGCAGCAAACCAAACCATTCAAATAACGAAAGCCTTTGACCTCGCTGCAAACTGACTGCAATCAAGGTTACCTGCACTACCCCAAACAGCACTAAGGCACCAGTCGCAGTATCTAAGCTGATATAAGCAAGCGAAAAAAACAAGGCATAGGCAAACAACATAACAGCGGCGAGAATTGTCGATTTATTCAGTCTAAACGAGCTTTGATTTGTCAACTCTTTAGATCGCGTTGACGATAGATGAACCAGACACCAAAGTGTTAAAGCGCCTGACGTCAGTCTCAATAAAGTAAAAGTCAGTGGATCAATCTGCTGGCCAACTAATGCCATTCGGCATAGCACCGAATTGCCAGCAAAAGCCAGCATTGCCAGAATTGAGAAAACAATGGTTTGTTTTATCGGTTGGTTAGCGGTTTGCATGGCATTGATTCTAAGTTGTATTGCGATGAAACATTTCAAACTGGCTTACTAGGTTTGATCACCGAGTAGAATTTTCTTAGTATGGAGTCACCTAAAAATTAGTGCTCCAGCTCTCGGTAGTTGAACGCCGGATATTATGAACGAAATCACTACTCAACCAAACGAAGTTAAAAATGCCAAGATCGTCTATATTCTTTATCTGGTTGCAATTGTCGTTGGCCTGACTAGCTTAATTGGCGTGATTATGGCTTACATAAATAAGGACGATGCGCCAGATTGGGTAAAATCGCATTATCAATACCAGATTCGCACCTTTTGGATAGGCTTACTTTATAGTTTGATCGGCGTTTTGTTGTTGGCCGTTTTTGTTGGCATTTTAGTTTTACTTGCCGTCTTGGTTTGGTACATCGTGCGATGCATTAAAGGTATGAACTATTTAGAAAAAGGTCAGGCGCATCCTGACCCAATAACCTGGCTGTTCTAAAATTACGGATTTAAAGCTTTAGTGCCATTAGACATTAAAGCGAAAGTGCACGACATCGCCATCCTGCATGATGTAGTCCTTGCCTTCGAGGCGGAATTTACCGGCCTCTTTAGCGCCTTGCTCTCCAGCATAGTGATCATAGTCGCCATAAGCTACCGTCTCGGCTCGGATAAATCCGCGCTCAAAATCGGTATGGATTACTCCAGCGGCTTGGGGCGCGGTATTACCTTGACGAATGGTCCAGGCACGAACCTCGGTTTTGCCAGCAGTAAAGTAGGTTTGTAAACCGAGCAAATTATAGCCAGCACGAATCACTCGATGTAGCCCCGGCTCAGCCTGACCGATCTCGGCTAGAAATTCTATTTTCTCCTCGTCATCTAGTTCGGCGATTTCAGCCTCAATAGCCGCGCAGATCACCACGACACCAGCGCCCTCTTTGTCAGCAATTTGCGTAACAGTATCTAAATGCGGATTGTTTTCGAAACCACCTTCATCAACATTGGCGATGTACATGGTTGGTTTGGCGGTCATCAAACATAGATGTTTTATTCTTTTATAGTCATCGGCATCCATCTCCATTGATCTGACTGGTTCGCCACTATCGAGATGTGTTTGCACACGTTCTAAAATTTCCTTGAGTTTAATTTGATCTTTGTCACCTGATTTTGAGCGTTTTGCGGCGCGCTCGATCGCGCGTTCCACCGTTTCTAAATCAGCGAGACCCAACTCGGTGTGAATTACTTCAATATCCGCCGCCGGGTCAACCTTACCCGCTACATGAATCACGTTTTCGTCATTAAAGCAGCGCACCACATGCGCGATGGCATCGACTTCACGAATATTTGCCAGGAACTGATTGCCCAAGCCCTCACCTTTGGAAGCTCCTTCAACCAAGCCGGCGATATCAACAAACTCCATAGTGGCTGGAATCGTTTTTGCAGGTTGCGCCAATTCAGTTAAACGTGCCAAACGGGGGTCAGGCACTTCGACCACGCCCACATTTGGCTCGATGGTACAAAACGGGTAATTCTCTGCTTGAATACCAGAATTGGTAAGTGCGTTGAACAAGGTGGATTTCCCGACATTGGGCAGGCCAACAATTCCGCATTTAAAACCCATATTAACCTCTTAATTCTGCCGCCCGAGCAATTCAGGCATCTATTTTAATGCTGTATGTAATTCGTTCATGGCCAGTGCAAATTCACCCTTAACCATTGGCGAGATCAGTCGCAGCGATTCATCAATAGCACGATCAATCAACGCCTGATCTGCTTGGTTGGCTGATTTAAGAACAAAGCCTGATACGTCGCGACCCACACCAGGGTGCCCCACGCCTATTCGCAAACGCGCAAACTCACGCGTGCCTGATTTTTGAATAATATCGCGCAAGCCATTATTGCCGCCGTGGCCACCATCCAGTTTAAGTCGGGCGATACCAGGGTCTAAATCGATTTCATCGTGTACCACCAACACTTCGTTCATGGCGCACTTATAGTAGCGACAAGCCGCTACTACTGCCTGGCCGCTTAAATTCATATAAGTCTGGGGCTTAAGCAGGCGAACTTCCTGCTCAGCAATATGAGTTTTCACAAGCTGGCCATGACAATGCTTGTCGGCTTTTAGCGTCAGGCCGAGTTGCTCCGCTAGGGCATCAATAACCAAAAACCCGGCATTATGCCGGGTTTTTGTGTACTTTTCGCCCGGATTACCGAGCCCGACAATCAGTTTGATTGGCGTCGCTTCCACCGAGATTACTCCTCGCTGTCGCCCTCTTCGGCTGCTGGCGCTTCGCCACCTTCTTCGGTAACTTCGGCATCGCCTTCAACGTCTTCTTCACTGGTACTTGGCCCTTTCGGTGCCAATACGGAGGCAACTGAGATTTCCATATCTTGCTCTTGGTAAGAAGCAGACAGGTTAACACCCTCAGGCAACTGTAAAGCACCAAAGTGAATTGATTCACCGATACCCAGAGACGACACGTCAACCTCAATATACTCAGGCAAGTCGATACCTAAACAGGTGACGTCTACCGAGGTAATACTTGGGCTGAAAATACCATTATCTAATTTAACTCCAGGGCACTCTTGTTCTCCTTGGAAGTGCAATGGCACAGTCATGGTGATGGTGTCTTTACGACTCACACGTTGAAAGTCCAGATGCATCACCTGGGCTTTAAACGGATGCATTTGCACATCACGCAGTACTGCGCGTTGCAAATCGTCACCGACCTGGAGTTGGACCAATGCGGAATGGAAAGCTTCAATTTCTAGCTGGTGCACAATTTTATTGTGATCTACCAACAAGTATTGCTCATCTTCTCCACCGCCATAGACGACAACCGGGACTTTGCCATCACGACGCGCGCGTCGACTGGCTGCTGACCCTTTGCCGGTTCTTACTTCAGCTTCTACTATAAAATTAGCACTCATTGTTAAAACTGGATTGGTATATCCAGCAATTTAATTGCTCCAATCAAGGAGCGGTTTCCAAATCACGCATTAATCAAACTAATTAATACGCACTTATTATCCAGTATTGCCTAGTCGACCTCACTGAACAGAGAACTCACCGAATCACTTGCGATGATTCGACGAATCGATTCTCCTAGCAGATGCGCGACCGACAATTGTCGGATCTTATCGCTGTCTGCAGCAGCATCTGACAATGGAATGGTATTGGTTACAACCACTTCATCCATACTCGATGCATTAATTCTGGTTACCGCCTCGCCGGACAAAACCGGGTGAGTACAATAAGCGCGGACCGCAGTCGCGCCCTGTTCTTTCAAAGCATCAGCGGCTTTACACAAGGTGTTAGCGGTATCGACCATGTCGTCGATTAACACACAGCTACGGCCACTAACATCGCCGATGATATTCATCACCTGCGCAACGTTTGCCTTGGGGCGACGTTTATCAATAATGGCCAGATCAACGCCAAGGCGCTTGGCCAAAGCTCTAGCTCTGACAACGCCACCGATATCAGGCGAAACCACCATTAAGTCGGGCTCTTCGAGCTTTCGAATGTCGTCTAACAATACCGGCGAACCGTAAATATTGTCTGTCGGAATATCGAAGAAACCCTGAATCTGATCCGCATGCAGATCCATGATCAACACTCGATCTGCGCCCGCGACACTGATCATCGATGCAATCATTTTTGCACTAATCGGTACTCGAGAGTTTTTCGGCCGACGATCCTGGCGAGCATAACCAAAATATGGCACAACAGCGGTAATTCTTTGCGCTGATGATCGTTTGCATGCGTCGATCATCAACAGTAATTCAATTAAGTTTTTATGACTCGGCGCACAAGTCGACTGAATGATAAATACGTCACGGCCGCGCACATTTTCTTCAATTTCTACAGCGATCTCGCCGTCGCTAAACTGCTCAACTCGCGCTTTGCCCAGGGGCACCTTTAAGTAATCAGCGACCTGCGCCGACAGCAACGGATTGGCGTTGCCGGTAAACACTAAAAGATTGTCGATAGCCACTTTATGCTCCCCTGATTTTTGTTTTTAAGCTCGGCGGGCAGATTCTAATACAGATGCAATGCTAAACCCAGTTAGAGCCAAGCAAAGTTATTAAATCTTTGCAGATATGAAATAGCCTGTGAGAACTAAGCAAACAAAAAAATGATGGGCTTTTAACGATTTATCTGAGACCGGCTCTGATAAAAATGGCTGGGGTGGTAGGATTCGAACCTACGAATGCCGGGATCAAAACCCGGTGCCTTAACCACTTGGCCACACCCCAGTGTGTACTAGTTTATCGATTGCGCTTGACGATTCCCTTATTAATTAGACTTTTAAAGCTTAGCAATTCAAGTCTAATAAAGGGTGAACATTAAGCCCTTTGGCAACAAATCCGCCAACATCATCGGGTTTTTGCTGCAATATCGCCTGGCCTTGAGCCTGATCTGCTACCGGGGCAAAAACACAACCGCCAGAGCCCGTCATACGCGCCGGACCAAACTTTGATAACCAATCGAGGCAACAACCAATCTGCGGGTAAAGCTCAATGGCAATTGCTTGCAATTGATTCTCACCAAAACGCGACTGCGCCGCTTCCTCGAGAGCGCGTATTTTCTTCATCCGACCGGTTGCTGTCAAATGTTTATTGGAAAAAATTTCAGCGGTCGAGACATGCACATTGGGGATCAAAACCACATACCAGGGCTGTGCCAATTTCATGGGTGTAAGATCTTCGCCGACGCCCTCGGCCCAGGCCGCCCGCCCCATAACAAATACTGGCACGTCGGCACCAAGCAGTAAACCAAGCTGAGCTAATTCCTGGCGCGGTTTATGTATGCCCCAAAGTTGGTTTAAGGCCAGCAATACGGTGGCGGCATCAGAGCTTCCTCCGCCTAAGCCACCGCCCTGAGGCAGATGCTTGCGCATATTAATACTGACACCAAAATCAGCCTGAGCAAAGGGTTTGAGCAAATGAGCCGCGCGTAAACATAAATCGACCTCTGCACTGAAATCAGCCTGATAGTTGCGCTTGATACGTCCATCATCAGTAACAGTGAAAGTTAGCTCATCACCATAATCAAGAAACTGAAATATGGTTTGCAATAGGTGATAGCCGTCAGCGCGCTGCCCAACGACGTGTAAAAACAAATTGAGCTTCGCCGGTGCCGGCCAAGTATCGGGCATTACCATTGCCAGTTCTTGGTAATCAGCTTTACGCCGACGGCCTGTGGGTCTCCCTCATCGACTAGTCGCCTAGCGATAATTTTTCGCGGCATCATTTGTCCATTGTATTCGCGGTAATCGGCATAATTAATTTGCCAGCCCAGTTGTTGCAAAGCGACTAGCTGCCCCGACCCATTTAATTGATAACGATATGCACCGTGTTTGGATGGTTTTAGAAACAACCATTCACTTAAGGCATTGACTGGTATCGGCCAGCCAACGATGCGGCTGATAAGCGCTTCGACACTCTGTCCCTGATGACGCACACCTTTATTATCGGAAAGCACGACTCCGTATTGGTCGTATTGAATTCGCACCGCACCAAATCCTAGCGGCCCGAACAGGCGAATAGAATTGGCCTGATCCGCATAGCGCCAATCCAGCGATGCCTGATCACGGCGTTCAGCCGTAGTGACGCCGACTTTGGCAGTATATCGCCACTTGTGCTCGCTCAAAGATGAAGCTTGTTGGCTGAAAAATTGCGGGTCGGTAAGCCAGTTCTCTGAGCTGGATTCACCAGGCTTAGGTGGTGTAACGCAAGCCCCAAGACTCAATGCCGCAAACAGCAAGATCGCGGCTGTACGGATTTCACCTAGTTGTTTCCCCCAGTTCATATAAAAGTGCCTAAGCTTTGGGAGCCTCACTAAGATCAACTTGATATCGCTCCAGAGTCTCTAACAAGGCCGGGTTTTGCTTATCTTCTTCAAAACCTTGCTGCCAAACTTCTAGCGCTCTTTGTTTTTCACCGGACTCCCACAATACCTCACCAAGATGGGCGAGTATCTCTGGGTTATTGTCAGCCTCAGCGGCTCGCTTTAAAAATTCTATCGAGCCCTCAATATCATTCAGACGATACAAAACCCAGCCCATGCTATCGAGGATATGAGCATCTTCAGGGCGCAGCTCTAATGCCGCTTCGATTAGCTTTTTCGCCTCTTGATAACGCTCAGTCTGATCAGCTAACGTGTAGCCAAGCGCATTTAACGCATTGGCATTATTTGGTTCGAGCTGAATCACCTGACGCAAATCCTGCTCAGCCAGGTCAACTTCATTTAGCTCGGCGGCAACCAAAGCACGCGCATAGAGCAATTGCGCCTCATTGGGCAGAAACACCAGGGTTTCGTTCATAGATGCCAACGCTTCTTTGTACTCATGGGCGTCCATCAACAAATAGTGGCGTGTCAGAGCGATCTCAACATACTCGGCGCGTGTGCGTGGCTGCAAAGCTCGCAAGGTATTAACCGCAACCCTATAGCCTTGAGTCTGATGACGCATGTTGGCAACTTGAATCTGAGCACGAACATATAAGTCGTCGCTTTGAATATCATTAAAAAGGCGTTCGGCGGTGACGTATTTTTCATCGACCACTGCCAGACGCGCCAATGACCATCTGACATTATCATTGCCAGGCTCTTCGCGTAGGGCACGACGATACAATTTGGCTGCCCCATCGGTATCTTCCAATTGTTCAGCTAGATTGCCAGTGTATTCCAAGGCATCAGCATCTTTTGGTGCATCGTCGATAACACCAAGCATGACCTCATAGGCAGTTTGGTAATTTTCTTTTCTTGCTAACTCGGCCGCATGGCTGATTCGCATCGCAACTGATTTGGGATTGTCAGCCACGAATTGCGCGATGAATGCTGCGCGCTCGTCAAGTTTGTCTTGAGTTTGCAGCAAGCGCGCTTTCATCTGCGCGGCCAGATCCCATTCAGGGCGCAACACCAAAGCCCGATCTGCCCAGGCTGTTGCTTTTTTATAGTCTTTAAAGTGCTCAGCAACAAAAGCCGAACTGGTATGAACCTGCGCCGAATCGGCATGGTTTTGAGTAAGTTGATCTACAATTTCGAGCGCGCCGACTGAGTTGGTTTGACGCACTAATAAACCCGCAATTTCGCGAATGTAGTCATCTATCTGCTGGGATTGCAATTGCTCATTGATTGCATCGATCGCCTGTGGGATTTGCTCATCGCCAACCAAAGCCAAGAGCTTCATATCACGGGCTGTGCGATTCTCTGGTTGTAATTCAACCCACAAGACCGCGGCTTCTGAGGCCCTGGCATGATCACGCTCCTGCAAATACATCATAGTCGCCAACCGCGCGATACGATGATCTCGAGTGCGCTGAGCTATTGCTATTGCTTTTTCTGCGGCTTTTGCCCAATCTTGCTGCATAGACGCGAGATTCATAATCAGTAGCTCGCTTAGATCCTCAGCATTTAGATCCATCAATGGCAAAGTTTCATCTACCTTTGACTCCGCTGACTCGTCGCTCTCATCGAGCTCAAGCTGATCGCTATTGGCGACGATTACGGCATCGTCATTCTCGGGGGAATCTACCACCGAAGAAGTGGTCGCACAGGCCGTCACAACTAAGCTAAGCAAAAGAGCACTGCCTAGGCGCCAATACAATTCGCGCAATTGCGCGGTAAATTCAGAAAGGAAAATCATCAGCTTAATTATATACTCTGCCAAATATTTTAAACACTTACCTTGGCGACTATACGGTATTGAGATCAATACGCGCTTAACGCCTCACTTGGTAATTCATTTTTCACACCTGCGCCAATTATGACAATGCAATCAAGCCTTACTGTATTTCTCGCCGCCACCGCATTCATTGCGTTCGGTTATTTGAGCTTAGTGAGGCTCATGTCGAAGCAGGAATTTGAGCCTCAAAGCTTGCGGCAATGGTCTGCCAAAACTTTTAATGGGCAATTGTTAAGCAATCTGGGCAGCTCTGCTTTGTTTGTTAGCCTGCCTGCCACCAGCCTATTACTATTTTGGGGCTGGGGGCCAGCACTAATATGGCTGGCGGTCTTTCATGTCATCATTGAAACCGTCGCGCAGTTACGCGTTAGCACGCCGAATAATTCTCATGGCATTGCCGACTACTTACTGCGCAATGATCGCACTTGGTTAGCGAGCTTAGAGCAAGGCTTGATTCAATTCTTTTTCTTGCTATCGATGGGCGTGGTTACCGCCCTGCTCGCTACCTTAATAGACCGTCAATCAGGGCTTTTGTTTGCATTGCTTTTTTTATTTCCCGCGCGAGCACTATTACGAAACCCTCGTCAGACCGTGCCATTGTGGTTAAAAGCCGCAGGGGCATTGGGATTATTAGCACTAGGCATCGCGGTTAGTAATCAATTGGGCTTTTCTATTTATGGAGATTGGGCACCAGCCGGGGATTGGCTGCCGTGGCTTAACTTTCGCAACCCGACGGTCATCGCCTTGGTGTTAGTTATTGCCGTATTTCAAATGGAAAAAGATCTTGGTTTTAAAGGCGATTTAGCTAAATTTGCTGGCGGCATTATTCTTGCCTTACTCATTGCCATGCTGGCATTTTTATTAGTATCGCAACCTACTCTAGACGCGCCACTTAATGCATCGCCTGCTGAAGACAATCCACTGCCGAGTTTCTGGGGTTTACATTTATTGTTGTTCACTGGCTTTTCAAGCTTGATCATTCGCCTGCTAAATGAGGAGGACAATAAAATGCCAAGAGGGGTAGATCAATTTTCTCGCCTGCAATTGAGTGGCTTGATTTATTGCTTGATTTTGATTTGCCTGTTAATGAGCTTGGCTGGTGCGCTAGGGATTGGTGCTTGGAAGAGTCACTATCTAAATTGGGGAGCCGAACTCAATATCCTCGAACACCTCAATTTAGCGATATCCAGCTTATTGGTGCTGCTCGGCTCGCAAGCCGAATCTGGCTCGGTGCTGCACACCATCGTACTAACTGCCTTGTGCGTAACTGGCTTTAGTTTCATGATGAATTGCGCCAATCAGTTAAGCTTAGAAGAGAGCGAAAAAGACACTTTATTTAGCCTGATACTTGAATCCAAACTCCCGCAGGCAATTTTAGTTTTTGCCAGCAGCTGTTACTTGATCGAGTATGGTGTTGGCGTTGATATCTGGTTGCTGATCGGCATCTTAGCCTGGGTTTTATCATGCCATCTGGGCCTGGGAATGAGCCTCGCAAAACATAAAAGCGCCTGGTCAGCCGATTTATGGAAATATTTGAGTGTGGTGCTGATACTGTTTGGCGCGCTACAGATTATTTGGTTGATAATCAACTGGATCGCTCGCGAAGAATTTGTTTTTGCCATTTGTTCGAGCTTAATTTTAGTTCTGAGCACTGCCTTGTGGTGGCAGGATCTGATCAAATTGCTGCGTGATTCAGGCTCAGCAAATGAAACCGAGCTTTTTTAAGCATAGTTTGCCGAGTAATTGCGATCTCTAGCTGATGAATAAACTCACAATCGAGTAGAATAGCGCCCAATTGCTGCCCTTGATCTGCTATGAACGTTTTATCTGTTGGACTAAATCACTCTACCGCGCCGGTATCCGTGCGCGAGCGTGCTGCAGTGACCGAACATCATTTAGAGGACGCGCTTAGCGACATTCAATCGCGCGAGGGCATTGCCGAGGCAACGATTTTATCCACTTGTAATCGCACTGAGGTGTATTGCCAAACGCCCAGCGAAAACAGTGATGCGGTGCGCAACTGGTTTTGCGATTTTCACCAGCTATCGCGTCATGAGGTAGATGCCTATCTTTATCATCACCCTGGTCAGGAAGCTGTCAAGCATGCTTTTCGAGTGGCCTCAGGCTTGGATTCAATGGTGCTAGGTGAGCCGCAAATTCTGGGCCAAATGAAAACCGCCTTTGCCAAGGCACATAAAAATGGCAATACGGGCAAAATTTTAAATCGTCTGTTTCAACACACGTTTTCAGTCGCCAAAGAAATTCGCACGCAGACCGAGATCGGAAGCAACGCGGTATCTGTGGCATTTGCAGGGGTCAATCTCGCTAAACAAATCTTTGCTGATATCGCCAAACAAACCGCATTACTGGTTGGTGCCGGCGAAACCATTGAGCTGACCTGTCGTCATTTGCATGCCCAGGGCGTTCAGCAAATGATCATCGCTAATCGAAGCCTGGATCGAGCCGAACGCTTGAGTCAGGAATTTGGTGTTGAAGCAATCTCCTTGCACGAATTACCAACTCGGTTATCCGAAGCGGATATGGTGTTCTCTTCCACTGCCAGTACGCTGCCTATTCTTGGCAAAGGTGCTTTTGAGAGTGCGCTTAAAAAACGCCGCAACCGCCCCATGCTAGTGGTCGATCTAGCCATACCGCGCGATGTCGAATCGGAAGTTGGCGATCTAAACCACGTGTACCTCTACACCGTGGATGACCTACAGCAAGTGGTTGATGAGAATTTGGCAGCCCGCAAAGAAGCCGCTATCGAAGCCGAAAAAATCGTTGAAACTCAAGCTACAGTCTTTATGGACTGGTTTACAAACCTGCAATCACTGCCTACCATTCGCCAATTGCGGCAACACACTAGTTCGATCACCGATGCGGAACTGGTCAATGCGCGACGACGACTACAGGCTGGCGATGATCCCTCGGTGGTACTAGAGTTGTTCGCGCATGCCGTGAGCCAAAAATTTATGCACCAACCGACCGAAGCCTTACGCCAGAAAAGTGATGAAGAGCTATTAGAGGCAGCCAAAAAGTTATTTGGCTTGACTGACTAGGCTACAAAAAAGTCACTCAGTATTGCTATACCTTACGCATCTAAAAACTAAGCACTAAAAAACAAAATTACCGTGAAAGATTCTATTCGAATAAAACTCGAAAATCTGGTTGATCGCCAGGAAGAGCTAAACGCTTTGTTGTCTGAACCAGAGACAATGGCGGATCAAAATGTGTTTCGAAAACTAAGTATCGAATTATCTGAGATCGGCCCGGTAATCGAAAATTTTCAGGAGTATCAAAGCCTGGAAGGCGATGCCGAAGCCGCACAAATGATGCTCGAAGAGGACGACAAAGAAATGCGCAAAATGGCGCATGATGAGTTAAGCGAGATCAAAGCTCGTCAAGAAGAATTATTGGCTGACTTACAAAAGCTATTGCTGCCGAAAGACCCCAACGATGACAACAACATTTATCTGGAAATCCGCGCCGGCACCGGCGGCGATGAGGCAGCAATCTTCTCTGGCGATCTATTTAAAATGTATTCAAGTTACGCCGAAAGCCAAAAGTGGCGCGTTGAAATTCTTAGCAAGAGCGATGGCGAACATGGTGGATTTAAAGAAATCATCTCGCGTATTGAAGGTCATGGCGCTTACTCGAAATTAAAATTTGAATCTGGTGCGCATCGAGTGCAGCGTGTGCCTGAAACCGAAACCCAGGGGCGAGTGCATACCTCGGCTTGCACGGTGGCGATATTGCCAGAAGTCGATGAAGTAGGCGAAGACATAGACATCAACCCTGCTGACTTGCGAGTTGATACTTATCGAGCCTCTGGTTCTGGTGGTCAGCACGTGAACAAAACTGATTCCGCAGTGCGACTGACGCATCTACCAACCGGCACCGTGGTGGAATGTCAGGATGAGCGTTCTCAGCACAAGAATAAGGCCCGTGCGATGTCCATGCTCAAAGCCAAAATTCTCGATGCTGAACGGCAAGCACTCGCCGCTGAACAAGCGCAAACCCGCAAGAGCTTGGTAGGTAGTGGCGACCGTTCGGAACGAATTCGCACGTATAATTTTCCGCAAGGACGTGTGACTGACCATCGCATCAACCTCACCTTGTACAAACTCGATATGGTTATGAGTGGCGATCTAGGTCAGGTAATTGACCCGCTAACCACCGAACACCAAGCCAATTTGTTAGCTGAATTAGGCGATAATGCCTAGCTACCAAGAGCTCTTGGATGATGCATCAAGCACTCTATCGAATAGCAGCGACACGCCTCGAATTGATGCTGAAATCCTATTGCAGCATGTGCTGGATAAACCCCTGGCCTGGTTAATAGCAAACGGTGGCACTTCCGCCATCAGTGAACATATAAAATCGTTTTATGAAATAGTCGAGTGTCGACGACAAGGCCAACCGGTGGCCTATTTATTGGGTTATCGAGATTTCTGGACGCTTCGATTAGCGGTTAATAACAACGTTTTGATACCACGCCCTGATACCGAAACTCTGGTCGAACAAGCCTTAGAAAGATTAAGCCCTCTAAAACAACAAGCCGTATTAGAACTCGGTACTGGCAGCGGTGCGATCGCCCTAGCCATCGCCAAAGAACGGCCGCTAGCAAATGTTCTAGCCTCAGATTATTCGGATGCCGCTTTGGCAGTCGCCAAGGGCAATGCCAAAAGCAATCGAATCGATAATGTGCAGTTTATGCAAAGCGATTGGTTTGCCGCTATCAAACCACAAGCGCAGTTTGACTTAATCGCCGCCAACCCGCCGTATGTCGACAATGATGACCCGCATATTCAACAAGGTGATTTGCGTTTTGAACCAAATTTAGCATTGGTTGCTGATGAAGAAGGCCTGGCTGATCTTAGATATATCATCGAACACGCGCGGCATTTTTTAAAACCCGGTGGTTTTCTTATTGTGGAACATGGCTTTGAGCAAGGCGAAGAGATTGCTCAGTTTTTTAAGCACCATGCCTATACCGACATCCAGTTATATATGGATATCAACCAACTGCCTCGTTGCACCGCCGCCCAATGGCAAGCGTGAATCTGTTTACCGAACTACATCGCATCATCTACTTACGCGATGCCAATGACAAATGCGCGGCGACGCATCATCTGAATGCAAACATAGATCACTATCTTGAATCAGGTCTCGATCATGATGCGCCAATCGAACGCATTGCTCGCCCTGGTTATCCAGCGCAATTAGAGTTAGTTGCGCCACGCGAACTAAAGCGGCGCGGCATGAATACCCAAGCTGGGCGTAATATTTTATTGCACGCGGTGGCTCATATTGAGTTCAATGCGATTAATCTCGCCCTAGATGCCGTCTATCGTTTTCGCCATCAGCCCTCGGATTTTTATCGCGACTGGATAAGTATTGCCGATGACGAGACGCGCCATTTTGAATTGCTGCAAACCTACTTAGCCCAACATGAATGTTGTTACGGCGACTACCCTGCTCACAACGGCTTGTGGGATATGGCCGTGCAAACGCAAGACGATGTGGTGGCACGCATGGCGTTGGTGCCCAGAGTACTCGAAGCGCGCGGGCTAGATGTCACACCCGGCATGATCAAGCGGCTTGAGCGTGTTGAGGATCAAGCTGCGGTAGAGATTCTTAAGGTTATCTATCAGGACGAGATTGGGCATGTTCATACCGGCTCAAAATGGTTCAAACATCAATGCCAAATTCGAGATTTAGACCCACGACGCACGTTTCGAGCGATGGTTGATCAACACATGCATGGAGAGCTGCGAGGCCCATTTAATTTTGCCGCGCGATTAAAAGCCGGGTTCGACGAAGAAGAATTAAAAAGCCTGGAAGGCTAACTGGATGGCAAAAGCACATCCGCCATGTCTTTAATATTCTCTGCGATTTCTTGCTCATCTTGTGAGAAATATGCCAGGTGATACATCGCCTCGCCCTTTTGCACCAGCGGGATGTTTTGTTTACCGATGACAATGGCACTTTTATCCGAGATAATTTCGCCAAATACTTCGCCAAGTGGGCTACCGATTTCGGCTAAGACATCTCCAGGTTGTACATGATCTCCCAGCTTGGCGTGCGAATGCACGATGCCGCTATTTGGCGCGCGCTTCCATCGACTGGTATTTGCGATCACCGGCTGAGCTTTGATTTTGGTGGGCTTCTTTTTGACCATATCAAGATGGTGCAAGACTCTCATTACTCCGCGCACACCAGCTAGAATCGACAGTTCATCAAACCGCAAAGCCTCGCCCGCCTCATACAATAGAACTTGAGTGTTAACTTCCTGAGCCGCGTGCCGTAAAGTGCCTTCACGTGGAGATGAATTCAGGATTACCGGCACACCAAAGGCATGCGCCAGCGCTTGGGTCATCTTGTCACTCAGGTCAGCCCTGATCTGCGGCAAATTGCTGCGGTGAATAGCCCCAGTGTGAAGATCGACACCGTAATCACACTGTTCGACAATTTCACTAATAAATTTATCCGCCACAATGGCTGCCAAAGAACCGTTCTCATAACCTGGAAAACAACGATTCAAATCCCGGCGATCGGGCATATACCGGCTGCGATTGAGAACGCCGTAGACGTTTACCATCGGCAATAAAATCAAGGTGCCGCGCGATAACTTCAGTGATTTAAGACGCAGCAGCCGGCGAACAATCTCAATACCATTGATTTCATCGCCATGCACCGCCGCCGAAACGAACAACGTTGGCCCGTGTTTACGCGCGCACTTGATATGTACCGGCACGCTGATATCAGTATCGGTGTATAAACGCACCATCGGCAGATCGATGGTGACTGAGCTACCGGGCTGAATAGCGTGACCCGCAATAGAAATAGAGTTCGTCACAATAACAATTTAGTACGCTGAAAGTTCAAACTTGGAGCATTTTATAAATCGCGACTGTATCGAATTGGCAGTTGTTTAGCCAGAGAAGCTTCGATTAATTGCCCTAGCCTACAAACAAATTAAGGCAACCCGATTAGTTCGGGTCACGATTGGAAAACAAAACGAATCGTCTTCGCATAGATTGCCGATCCCATTGTTATTGTCATCGGCCTGATCGACATTGGCGACATCAATGCAATTGTCAATTCGATTCGCTATGCCGTCGCCATCGTTGTCATCTTCACCTAAATCACAAATGCCGTTGCCATCGGTATCGACACCGTCATTAAAGGGGGCAAAAGTACCGCTGCTGCAATCATCACATAAGTCGCTATCACTGTCAGAACAAAACTGCGGATTAAAATCATCAGAATCGTTTTGATTCTCAGCATTGTCATTATCGATGTCAGTGTCGCAAGCATCTCCAAAACCATCCTGGTCAAAATTAGCTTGATCGGTATTGGCAACGGTTGGGCAATTATCATTGATGTTTAAAACGCTATCGTTGTCGTCGTCATCGCAGGCATCGCCTTCGCCGTCTTCGTCGACATCATTCTGATCTTGGTTTGGCACAGCCGGGCAATTATCAACATCGTCAATGACATTATCGCCATCGCTGTCGGGCTCGCCGATATTGCAGATTCCATCTGCGTCGTCATCCAGACCATCATCGCTAGTATCAAAAACACCAGAGCTGCAATCATCACAGAGATCATTGTCGGTATCGCTACAAACATTAGCGTTAAAGTCAGCAATGTCGGCAACATTGAGAGCACCATCGCCATCAATGTCGGCATCACAAACGTCACCAAAATCATCACCATCAAAATTCGCTTGATCGGTGTTTGCATCATTTGGGCAATTGTCGACGTCGTTGGAAATGCCATCGCCGTCTCCATCATCGTTTTCGCAGGCGTTACCTACGCCATCATTATCAGTATCTTCCTGACTCGGGTTAACCACCAAGGGGCAATTATCAACAATGCTTGGTTGTTGGATAATCTGAAAAGGAAAATCATTGCTAGTCGCAAACCAGCGATCTTGCGTGGTGCTAAAAATTAAACCCTGACCATCAGCATAACTCCCCGACGCGCTAAACCAACCACAGTCCCCAGCGGTTTCAACGACAATCGCATGGCGAGTGTTAATTGGCAGACTAAGATCATCATAAGTGATTCGAACTACACCATCAGAACCACTCAGTTCAGACAAGCTCCCGGTCTGCGAAGTGATTACAGCATCGAGTGGTAAACCAAAGGCATCGACATTTCTAATCGAGATAGTCAGTTGTGGATCATCCGTGCAGAGTAACGGCAATGACAAACCAACAATGACATCGTTTCGATCGATCTCGAACGATTGCCCCATAGAGCCACTTGTGCCACCAAATCCAAAAAAACTATTACTTAAATTGGCAAAGCCAAATTCCTGGCCAATGAAGTCGTCATTAAATACGCCATCATTATCGGCGTCTTCGTCACAGGCATCGCCGCGATCATCGTTATCAACATCACTTTGAGAAAAATTATTCACTGACGGGCAATTGTCGAAGGCGATACCTACACCGTCGTCATCGCTGTCGTACATAAAGGCAACCCCTGCGATATCATCGGCTTGCGGGTCACGAATTGGCCCGATAAAGGAGCGCATAACAGCCGGTGTAATTACATCCTCATGCCCTAGACCAAGCGAGTGACCAAGCTCATGTACCGCAACACGAAAAAAGTCTGTTCTTCCAAAGTTCGCACCACTCCCGCTAGCTGACTCAAAAACGCCCCACTGAACGGCAGTATTAAATACGATTATGGTTCGTACGCGTTCACCGCCCACAAAGCTCCCAGACTGAACTGCTAATGTTGAGCTACCAAACGCGCGACCGTCGCACAAGGTGTCCAGGAAGCGCACGCCATTTCCGCTGTTCGCAACACAGGGATCAATCCCGGTTGACTGATCAATATCAAATTGAAAGGTCGAGTTGTTATTCCATACTTCTAAGGCATCTACAAAAGTATCAGTGAGTAACTCACCTGGAGTCTGCCCATTGGTCGGCACATCATCTGGTACGGTATCCAAAACACTCTGCGCCGCATCGACAAAGTTAACATTGTAGGTCACTCGACCTGCTTCCCAAATTCTGTCACTAGCGTCAAAAGCCATCGCTGCAAAAGGCTGGCAAAGGGCTATCAGCAAGACGTAAACGAAATACAAAGACTTCATCTTAAAAACCATAATTGCCTAGCGCGCCAATAACTTGATTGTGTCGATGAAATCCTTTTTATCTATGGCCGAGTCGCGCTCTTTTCCCAAGGTGACACCATTTGCAAAGCCTTCACTTAAGTCATTCGGCAATGCTTTACGTGCAAACGGTTGTACGCCAGTAACGGGCTTAAAGCTATTGCTGTATACCCGATTATTTTTTAGTTTAAAGTGTCCTTGGCTCCAGCCTAAAAGAGGGTTAACTAACTTCTTATCAAGTGATTCAACAAAGTAGATGCCCGCTTCATCGAGCTTTGGGTAAACCAAACCGTCAATATGTTGCTGCATAGATTCCACTGATCCACCAGCAAAGTCGAGCACTACTTCATTGTCTTGATAGTCACCTTTGATAACGTCCTTGACGCTGAAGGTAACTAGTGTGTATGTGCTCGACCCTGAGGCACTCAGTTTGGTTGCTACTTTAGTTACCTTGCCTTCAAATACTAATACTGCTTGCTCAGCAAGCTCACTTAGTGCGCGCTTTTGAATACTCGACGCATGTGTCTCAGCGTGAGCAAAAAGACAGATAAAAACGCCCAGCCAGGCTCGGTACAAATAAATTTTTGACATCACTACACCCCAACAGCCACATCGAGCGTTGGCCTCAACTTATAAGAGCGTTTAATCAGCGCTTTCGACTTAAGAACATCGAATTGTCCTGACCCCCAGAGTTAACTTACCGCAAAACGTTAAACTGGTATATGCTGTATGAGACCATTTTTACAATGTTTTTATTGCTGGATGGCATAACCATCTAGGTACACATTGACCGCGCGAAGCACCTCTTTGTGCCATTTGCGAGGCTGGCTTTGATCCCGTAAGCCATGATGCGCCAAACTCACATAGCCATGCACCATGCTCCATAAATCGAGTGCAAATCGTTGTTTTTCTTTATTGTCTTTATTTTTTAATAGATAGGCATCTGCCAGCTTGATCAGGCTGGAGAAGGCTTTATCGCGTACCGCCAATGCCTTTTCAGAGGGCGAGTAAGAGGTATCAACTTCGCCAAAAATCAGCCGATAGTGTGCTTCGTACTTCTCTGCAACGGTTAAATAGGCTTGTACAGAATCCAGCACATCACCACGGCTTGCTTGCTTGCTAATCCCCGAAGAAGTGGCATAAACGTGCTCGAATCCTTCAATGTAAAGCGTGTCGAGTATCCCTTGCTTGCCTTGAAAATGACTATAAATGCCAATCGTGGATATACCTGCCGCCTTAGCAATGGCACGAACGCTAAGTGCTTGAACTCCACCACGCAAAAATAGTTCTGATGCTGAAGACAATATTTTTTGGCGAGTGAGTTCTGATTTAGTTTGCGGTGATTTGCTTGGCATCGAATTTTTATTTGTCCAATGTCTTAAAAACAATGACATTGATACTATTTATTATAACGCCGTTATGTTAACGTATAACGGCGTTATGTTTCGCGCATTTTCAACTGACTTATATTGTTCTATGCAAACCTTAGAAACCGACTATTTAATTATTGGTGCCGGTGCTGTGGGAATGGCATTTGCTGATGTGATTCTCAGCGAGACTAATGCCAATATCATCATTGTTGATCGTTATCACAAACCTGGCGGGCATTGGAATGATGCCTATCCGTTTGTGACCTTACATCAACCGAGCGCTTTTTACGGCGTGAGTTCAACCGAGTTGAGTTCCGGTCGTCTTGACGAAGTTGGCTTAAATAAAGGCATGCATGAACTGGCTTCTGGCGCTGAAGTGCTCGCCTATTTTGATCAGGTAATGCGCCACCGCTTTCTACCAAGCGGGCGAGTTCAGTATTTCCCGATGTGCCACTATCAAGGTAATGGACAAGATAACGGAGAGTTTAGCTCCATCGTTAGTGGGCAAGAATTTAGTGTCATGGTCAATAAAAAGATTGTTGATGCGACCTATTTTAAAACGTCGATTCCAGCCACTCACACACCAAACTTCGAAATCGCTGACGGCCTTGAATTTATTGCATTAAATGAACTCCCAAATCTCAGATCTGCGCGCGAGGCTTATGTTGTAGTTGGTGGCGGAAAAACCGGTGTAGATGCTTGCCTGTGGATGCTCGAACATCAAATCGACGCCAGCAAAATTTATTGGATCATGCCACGTGACGGTTGGTGGATTGATCGACAAATCACACAACCAGGTCGAGAGTTTTTCACCTATAGCATCGGTGCGCAGGCTGCACAAATGGAAGCCGTAGCTGCCGCTGAAAGTATGAGTGACTTATTTAAACGGCTGGAAGACAGCGGCGTCCTAATGCGGCTAGATGAATCTATAACGCCAAAAATGTTCCATGGCGCAACAGTTAGCCGAGATGAGTTAGTGCAGCTGCGTCGAATTAAAAACGTTCTCAGACATGGCCGAGTTACCCAGCTAAAAGACGGCCAAATTGATTTTGAACACATTAGTTTTGAAGTGCCAAGTAACACAGTATTTATTGACTGTTCAGCAAGAGCGGTGCCAGTCACGCAGAGTTACCCGGTATTCGCCGACCAAACCATTACAGTGCAAACGGTGCGCTCGTATCAGCCAGTATTTAGCGCCGCGTTTATTGCCCATATCGAGGCGACATACGAAGATGAATCAACAAAAAATGAACTCTGCCAAATCGTGCCACTGCCAAATCATGATAGCGATTGGTTACTCGGCCTGGCAGCGCAAATGCGCAATCAGCAGCGCTGGTCAAAAGAACCTGGGCTTAGAGATTGGATGAAAGCCAATCGGCTAGATGGCTTTACCGCTCTGATGTCAACCGATGACAACAGCACGCCAGAGGAATTGCAAATTTTAGCGCGCATTAAAACCGCTATACCAGGCGTGTTAGAGAATATGCCAAAATTAGCTCAAGAAGCCCTAGGCTCGCCGCCCCGATAATAGACTCGCAGCCCCAATAATAGACTCGCAGCCCCAATAATGAGGAATCAG
>CAYVYS010000015.1:4150-13683 GCA_964455815.1 uncultured Gammaproteobacteria bacterium | reverse complement strand
ATAATAGACTCGCAGCCCCAATAATAGACTCGCAGCCCCAATAATGAGGAATCAGTATGCAAGAATTTCAAACCAGTAAGCATGACTATAGTGAACATCGCTTAGTCGATGTCAACCCCGGCGACTTAAACGAGGGACAAGTGCGTGCCAAAATCGATCGCTTTGCTTTTACCGCAAATAATATTACCTATGCAGTAGCTGGCGAACGAATACGATATTGGGATTTTTTCCCGCCACAAGGCGACAAGCAAAACGATTGGGGCATCATTCCAGTCTGGGGTTTTGCCGATATTGTTGAATCTAAATGCCAAGAGCTACCGATTGGTGAAAGATTATTTGGCTACTTTTTACCGTCTCAGGAACTGGTCATGCGCCCGACTTCAATCAACCAGGCCACCTTTATCGAGGCCAGTCCACATCGCACTGAGTTGCCAGTTAGCTACAATGTCTATCGGCGCGTTTTAAATGAAGCAAACTACGCGTCGGAACACGATGATCAGCGAATGCTGTTGTACGTACTGCATCTAACAGCATTTTGCATTCAGGAAATGCTACGCAAAAACGATTGGTTTGGTGCCGAGCAAATTTTGGTAATTTCGGCGTCGTCAAAAACCAGCTCTGGCTTGGGTTTTGGTTTAGTCAATGATGAAACGGCGCCCACCGCCATCGGTTTGACCAGTAAAAGAAACCTTTCCTTAGTGGACTCGATGCAGGCCTATGATCAAGCCTTGACCTACGATGACATAGATTCAATTGATGCCAGCAAAGCAACCGTCATTGTTGATATGTCCGGGAACGCTCCGCTGCTGATCAAATTACACCAGCGCTTAGCCGACAACATGCGATTCACCTGTAAAGTTGGCTTAACGCATTGGGATCAGGCTGCTGAGCTCGGCAGTGATTCAGTAGGCATGATCAATGAACGCAGCAAAATGTTTTTTGCACCAGCGGTTATTCAACAAGGGATTCAGGAATTAGGCCAGCAAGAATGGGATCGCATTTCTATGGCCTATGTCCAAAACACCATAGGCAAAACTCAAGCTTGGTTACAATTTAAATACCTAGATGGTTTAGATGGCCTGGCGTCGGTTTACGAGTCAGTTTGCAACGGCAACAACGACCCCAGTGAAGGTTTAATTATCAAGCTTTAATTTTGCGACCATTTCGCAATTCCCTGCATCTCCGTTTGTTAAACTAAGGTAGTTAGAAAGCTGTTTTCTAAAACGAATAATAAACCGGAGAACTTTATGACTCTTCCCCTACAACTCAAACCCAAAGCGCGACTGGCTGTCGCTATTTTAGTGGCCGCCGGCTTGATTGCTTGTCAACCTGAATCAAATACCGCTAGCCCACCAAAAGCCGAACCAGAAGCTAAAGAGGCTCAAGTATCGAGCGAGGCTGTTCAATCTGAATCGGATAAAGCCAACGCCTTGTTCGACCAAATGTTCGAAGCCATGGTCGCGCGCAGCCCTGAGACACTTACCTCGCTAGGCCGTAAAGACCGCGCCGACGAATGGAATGATTTAAGCAAAGCTTTTACCGATGAAACACTAAAGCTGAACAAAAAATATTTACAAGAACTGTCTAACATTGATGCTGACAAGCTCGACCCAGCCACGCGGCTTAGCTTCGATTTAGCCAAACAAGGGCTGGAAGAAGACATCGAAGACGCCCGCTGGCGTTTGTATAACTACCCAGTTAACCAAATGTTTGGTCGCCATAGTGGTGTTGTCTCCTTGCTGATTAACCAGCACCGAATTAGCAGCTTAAAAGATGCACAGAACTACGTCGCTCGCTTAAACAAAGTAGGCTCGTATTTTGATCAGTTAATCGACGGTATCAAAGAGCGCACGGCGGCGAATATCGTCCCGCCAAAATTTGTTTTCCCACACGTTCTGCGTGACAGTAAAAATATCATTACCGGCGCACCATTTGACGATGGCGAGCCAAGTGCATTGCTCGCCGACTTTACCGGCAAAGTGACTAAGCTTGCAGAGAATGATGACTCGGTTGACGAGGCGCAGCGCGAAGAGTTAATCGCGCAAGCAACGGCTGCGCTAACCACATCGGTACAACCTGCCTATCAAAAATTAATTGACCATCTAACTGAGCTTGAGAAAACAGCAAATACGGACGACGGTGTTTGGAAGTGGCAAGATGGCTTGTCTTTTTATGACGTTGCACTCAAGCGCACTACAACTACTGAACTGAGCGCCAACGAAATTCATGAGATCGGCCTAAAAGAAGTTGATCGCATTCATGCAGAAATGCGCACCATCAAAGATAAGGTTGGCTTTGATGGCGATCTAAAAGCCTTTATGCAGTTTATGCGTGAAGATCAGCAGTTCTACTATGCAAACGACGAGCAAGGCAAGGCACGCTATTTAAAAGAAGCTACCGACCTCATCGATACGATGAAAGGCCAAATGGATGAGATGTTCATCACTAAACCTAAGGCTGATTTAAACGTCAAAGCGGTTGAGCCGTTTCGTGAACAGTCGGCAGGTAAAGCATTTTATCAACGGCCCAGCGAAGATGGCAGCCGCCCGGGCTTGTATTACGCTAACCTGTACGACATGAAGGCGATGCCCACCTATCAAATGGAAGCCTTGGCTTACCATGAAGGCATACCGGGTCACCATATGCAGCTAGCGATTCAACAAGAGCTCAAAGGAATACCTAAGTTCCGGCGCTTTGGTGGCTATACCGCCTACATCGAAGGCTGGGGCTTGTACTCAGAATTTCTACCTAAAGAATTCGGATTTTACTCTAACCCCTACTCTGACTTTGGTCGCCTGGCTATGGAGCTTTGGCGTGCTTGCCGCTTGGTAGTCGACACTGGTATCCACACCAAAAAATGGACGCGTCAACAAGGCATTGATTACTACGTCAGCAACACACCAAACGCCGAGTCTGACGCCGTTAAAATGGTTGAGCGCCATGTGGTTATGCCATCGCAGGCAACGGCCTATAAGATCGGCATGCTGAAAATCATTGAGTTACGCGAGAATGCACGCCAGCAACTAGGCGACAAGTTTGATATTCGTGAATATCATGATGAGATTCTCAAATACGGCCCGCTACCTCTAAACGTTGTAGAAGCCAAAGTTGATGCCTGGGTTGCAGCAAAAAAAGCAACCTAGTCTGAATTGACAATCCGTTGTTAGAAAAGCCAGTCGAGTCAAATCGGCTGGCTTTTTTTGTTACTTCTTTATCGCCCTTATTGCTACCCCAGGTACGGCAAGTTACTGCCCCAGGTACGGTAAACTTAAGTTTAATTGTACGATAGTCACTGTGTATAAAACAAAGCAAGCGGCTAATGCAGCGACTAAAGCGATGCGTGGCAAGCTTGCAATCAAAGCACCCTGGCTACGCTCGATCACTAACACCAGGCCAGACAACAAAATCAATACACCTGAGAGCAAAGCCGCGAACCCCCAAAATTCGCCTAAATGCCCCAGACCATAAAACGCATTCCATCCGCCGAATATCAAAGCCGCTAATATGGTGGCAGAAAAAAAGAGCGTTGAGCTTTGATCTTGTACGCGGCCGTTCCAGGGGCTAGGCCTGAGCACGCTTAAGAGCAACAACATTGTGAAGCTAACGACAATACCCATAACTCAATCTCGATTATTACTTACCAGTCGCAAGTGGCAAATGACTGATTTGCTTTCGATGCTGCCACAATCGCCAGCTTAGCAACATTCCGACCAAACTCAAACTTACCAACATAGCCGTCCACATACCCTTAGCGCCATCAAGCCCCGGCCACCAATCAAAAAAAGACAAACCGACGCCAAGTGGCAAACCAAATAAAAGAAAGGCAACAAATTGGTACTTCGGCGGGCTGGCGGTATCCTGATAAGCTCGCAAGGCGCAAATCGCGGCCACTTGCAAACAATCCACCAACTGAAAAGCCGCACCGAAATACAATAAGACCACCGCCAGTTTTACTACCGCTTCATCGCTGCTAAACAGGCGAATCAAAGGCTCATTAAAAAACACAAAGACGACGCAAATAATAGCAGCAATCATCATATTAAAGCTTATGCCTGCCTTAATCGTATACCAGGCTTGATCAGGGTCACCTGCACCAAGAAATTGCGAAGCACGAATAGTCACGCCCTGTGCCAACCCCATATACAGCATAAAACTCATTGAGGCGACAATGATGGCGACCGCGTGAGCACCAACTTCAATAACTCCAAAAAACGCGATCAACATACCGGCACCAGCAAACATACTGAGTTCGATGACGATGGATAATCCGATGGGCCAACCCAATTGAAAGGTGCTCACAATAGTGCTGCGCGCCGGAGCCTGAAATTGTTTTAATAAGGCTCGACTCTTGAGTTGACGATGGCCTCGCAACACCAAAGCAAAACAGGCAATCGCCAGCCACATCAAAAACACCGTTGCCAGCGCGCAACCTACTCCACCGAGTTTTGGTAAACCATACAAGCCGTGCACAAAAATATAATCCAGAGGAATATTCAGTAGGAACACGATGAAATTAATCGCGAATACCTCACGAGTTAAGCTCATGCCTTCCAGAGTGCCGCGTAATGCTGGAATTAAGGTCATCGGAATCGCGCACAAACTAATTACCAGTAAATAATCAACAGCGATACTTTTTAGACTCGGCGCAAACGGCGCCAGATGCACACCCAATGCAGAAAGCCACACAATCACCATCGCCAGCAGTCCTAAGCCAAGGCACATCCAGATACTTTGATGCAATTGATGCTTTACACCGGATTCACTATTGGCACCAAAGTGCTTGGCAACCAGCGGCTGAGTTGCAAAGCCAATACCCATAAAAAACAGGATGACCATATTCCAGGTATTAGAACCCAGATTCATTCCCGCCAATTCTTCGGTACCTGCATGACCGGCGATTAACACATCAGTGGCCGACATCCCAACCAGGCATAGCTGTGCCAACGACACCGGAGCCGCTAGTTTTATAAGAGCTTTAACTTCACGAAGGAACATGCTTAGCAAGACTTTATTTTGATTTAAGATCGAGTAACTCAGCTCACCGATAATCGCATGTTCCGTACCGACATTCCTCGATTTTTTTCAACACCAAGATAAACAAATTTGGCTTACACTAGCCCTGTTTCCAAATTCTTTAGCCCGAGTATTTTATGTCGCGAGTGATTTTGTTTAGCCTGCTTACTAGCCTTTCTTGTATTTATAGTTTTCAATCCATCGCTGCCGAACGACTCTTCCCAGCTACCGCCACAGCTAATGAAACTCGCCCCCAATTAAGCCAAGCTGGCGAATTCGAAATCGGAGTTCGCACCATTGAACTGACTAACCGCAATCAGGTCGACGTTGCTCAGCCCGCACAAAGAATCGATCGCACTTTGACAGTCGAAGTCTGGTACCCCATTTCAGAGCCTGGTAGTAACGCTTCTTTGGCTATTTATAAAGATGTCACTCGTAGCGGCCAGCAATTTGCTTTACAAGGCCAAGCCTGGCGCGACGCTGAGTTTAAACAGGCTAAACAAACGCTTCCGGTGGTTATCTTTTCCCATGGCTATACCGGCTACCGCAGCTTGTTCTTTCATCTTGCCGAGCACTTGGCTAGCCATGGCTATTTGGTTGCCAGCATTGATCATTCTGACTCAACCAACAGCGAGGTTGATTTTGCGATTTCAGCCTGGTCTGGCATGCCAAGCACATTGCTAAATCGAAGCCGTGATCAGTCCTTTGTTTTAGAGGCTTTATACGACCATCCTAAATTCGGTAAGTCATTGCAAGCAAAGGCTGGCTTAGTTGGCTATTCCATGGGCGGTTACGGCGCACTAAACACGGTTGGTGGCTGTCACCAGGTCAGCGGGGAGTTGCTAGCCGGGTTTGGATATCAAGACCAAGCTCTAAATCTATTACAGCAGGCGATCAACCAATGCCGCGCCGGTTTAGAAACGGTAGATAACCGCTGGCAAGCGATGGCAGCATTTGCGCCCTGGGGCGGTGCTAGCCAGGTTCACGATCTCGATTCACTGACCAACATCGACTTACCAGTATTGTTTATTGGTGGTGATCACGACGATGTATCTGGCTTTGAAAATGGCATGCTGCCACTCTTCAAGGCCTTGGGAAGCAAAGACAAAGGCTTTTTGATTTATCAAAACGCCAGACACAATATTGCCGGGCATCCGGCGCCGGAAATAGCCAACTCCCTGGAGTTTGATTTAGGCCACTACTTTGAACCAGTTTGGGATGCTCGCCAAATGGCCTACATCAATCAACATTTCTTATTAAGCTTTATGAACTGCCACGTTCGCGATGAGCAAGCCGCGTGCGCTATGCTACCGAGCCGTGAGTTTGCCCGCCAACAAGGCGAGCAAAAACCATGGCCAGGATTTTCCGACCGCTGGGGTCTGGGGCTACGTTACTTAAACGGCGATAACTCAGACTCGCTCAAAGACGAATAAACGACTACTGAAATCACCTGCTTCAAGAAAGTCATCATCAGTGGTTTGAATTGCCGAGACATACGGCATATCTAGCCCCATATTCATTAAGGCGTCACCACTGTAGACCAGATCGCTGCCTTGCAAGCGATAGTGTGCTTGTGGCTCTAACGCCAGCATGCGGATATGCCTAAATGGTAGGTTCGCGCCTGAGAGAATATGAAAGTAACCGAGATAAACTGTGCTGCCGTCGTTTGAATTAAGTTGCCAGCAAACTTCCTGCTCAACATTTTTCACTCGATAAAAACGGCCATTGACCACGTCTTCGGCAGTAGCCTGATACATGGCCGCGATTTCTTTTAGCTCTTCTTTATCAGCATCTACATCTTCGGCATTTAATGACAAACCACGAGCTGCACAAAAGAAACCAACCTCAGCGCGTGTTTTCATTGAAACCTGGCGACCATTCAAATGACTCGGTACTGGGCAGATATAAGAGGCCGTCACACTTGGCGGAAATAAATACGAGGCGCCATTAATAATTGGCAAACGGCCAATCGGCTCCGACATATCGCTAACCCAACTTTGCGACATGTAACGCAACATACCAAGGTCGAATCGATTGCCACCTGAGGCACAATTTTCGAACAAGACATTGGGGTATTTCTCCACCAGCTTACCAACCAATGCATACACGCCCAGCATATATCGATGCGCGGTTTCTAACTGACGATCAGGCGAGAGCCCGGCACTGCCAATGTCCGACATATTGCGATTCATATCCCATTTCACATAGTCAATATGACCAGAACCCAGGAAGAAATCGATACGCTCGAATAAATAATCTTGAACATCCCGGCGAGATAAATCTAAGGTCAACTGATGCCGGCCGGTAGTATTAATTCGATTAGGCACATGAATAATCCAATCAGGATGCGCCTCAAAAAGCTGGCTAACCGGGCTCATCATTTCAGGTTCAAACCACAAACCGAATTTCAAACCCTTGGCCTGTACTTGCGCAGCAACGTGCTCGATACCGTTGGGAAATTTTCGCTTATCTGAAAACCAATCGCCGCCCGAGGTGGTATCGCTATCACGACCTTCAAACCAGCCGTCATCAACTACCAGCATTTCAAGACCTAGCTCTTTGGTGCGATCAGCCAGCTCTAATACCTTTGCCTCGTCAATATCAAAGTAAGCGGCTTCCCATGAATTCAAGTACGTTGGTCTTGATTGATCGGCAAACTGTGGTGGGCTGATTTTTTGTTTTACAAAACCATGCCAAACCTGGCTCATGCCATTTAAACCATGGTCACTAAAAACTTGTATTGCTTCGGGAGTAGTAAAACTCTCACCCGCTTCTAAACGCCAGGCAAAATTAAACGGGTTAATGCCAGCCAGTATACGAACAGAATCAAACTCGCCCATCTCAGTCGAGATCGCAAAGTTTCCGCTGTACATTAAGGCTAAGCCGACCACACGACCTTGGTGCTCATTGGTGGTTCGATCCATGATCGCCAAAAACGGATTGTGCACATTGCCACTAGCGCCAGTAGCCGAATCAATCGTAAAACGACCTTGCGGCAAGGCAATCCGATCTTCATTTAGTTCTCTCGCCCAAGTACCTTTTAAATGCAGTAAATCGTAATCTTCAGCTGACAGATCCAGACATGTACTGGCGATTTGTTCAATCGATACAGTACGCTCACCGTTATTGATCAATTTGGCGGACCTAGAGACCACATCGTGTTCAGCGTAGATGGTGTAACTCAACTCCAGAGTCAACCCTGTTAATTGGTCTTTGAGCGTTAAGATCAGAGTTTGCGAGTCATCACCACGCGCTGACGGCAACCCTTCAAGCGCTGGTTTGCTATCAAGCACTTGATAAGAATCATAGAGAAAAACCTGCGTGCTATTGCCATCACCATTAACAATATGCAGTGCTGGCTGACGGTGATCACTGGTGCCAAATAATGGATACTCCTGCGCCACATCATTCAAGTTGTAGTAAGGCACATCTTGAAAATGCAACGAACACGATCGATGCAAGCGTTTGACTGAACGTGGTAATTGCTCGGTGCGCGAAATCGCCCGACCAAAATATTTGTGTTCAACGATACCTTCAGGTGACACCTCAATAATGTAAGAAATTCGTTCATTACCAAGATGAAATTGGTGATTTTCAGAGACTTTTACGAAGGCTGACATGGGCAAATCCTCTAAGAAAACGTGTCACTTATGGCTGTATTTTTCGGAGCTATTGTACTGTTGATTTGATGCAACAACACGAGCAAATTGCGCGGCGATATTATCATATAAATCAGACTACGCAATCATCTAAACCCCACTAAATTGCCGTATAAATCATATTTATGTACACTGCATTTGAATCACACAAAGTCTTTACGGGAAAGTGGGATGAATCGCTCCAATCGTGGTATGAATCTGACCCAGCAAGTGGCTGACTCGCTGGGCAAAGCAATTGTCAATGGTGACTATGGCGCGCACAATCCAGTGCCAAGTGAGGCCGCGCTGTGTGAGCAAATGCAAGTTAGCCGAAGCGCTGCGCGAGAGGCGGTTAAATCGCTGGCGGCCAAAGGCCTAATCACATCACGCGCTCGGCAGGGAATTCGGATTTTGGATGAATCAGAATGGAATCTGTTTGATGCCGATGTTTTACGTTGGATGCGCGACTCTAATCCGTCGATCAACATCTTGCGTGAATTTACCGAACTGCGGGTCGCGATTGAACCTGAGGCAGCCATGTTGGCGGCAGCTCGCCACAATAAAACAAAAATAGCAGTGATAGGCGAAGCCTTACATCGAATGGAAAATGCTGAACGAGGCTTCGACGACCCACTCGAATCCGATATTGCGTTTCACTTAAGCGTATTAGACGCGAGCGAGAATCGCTTTTTCGGCCAATTAGGGCGAATTATTGATACGACCTTACGCGTTAGTATTCGTTTTACCAATATGCGCACCGGCGTGAATGCCGGCAGCCATGATGACCACAAGCGCATCTACGATGCGATAGTCGCTGGCGACTCAAAGGGAGCTGAAGACAGTGCTCGCGAGCTAATGCAAGCAGCGCTAGACACCATCATC
>CAYVYS010000015.1:0-4050 GCA_964455815.1 uncultured Gammaproteobacteria bacterium | reverse complement strand
AGTCTCAACCGCTTGAATAATCAGTCTCAACGACTTAGATATAGAGCCATCCCAAAATCAAGTAAACCATCACAGAGAATGCCCCGCAGCCTAAGGCATAAGGTAATTGCGTTTTAACATGATCTAATAAGTCGCAACCCGCTGCTAAAGAAGACACCGCAGTGGTATCCGACACTGGCGAACTATGATCGCCGAAAATTCCACCACCTAATACCGCTGCCAAAATAAGCGACGGTGGCAAATTCAATTCAATCGCTATTGGCATGGCAATTGGCACTAATAGAGCAAAGGTTCCCCAGGAAGTGCCAGTAGTGAATGACGCAAAAGCGCCAGCCAAAAACACCACCGCCGGCACCATGAATAACGGCAGATAATCAGCAACCAGACCAGAGATAAACACGCCAGTGCCTAGCTCACGCACACTCGCGCCCAAGCCAATCGATAAGAACAAAATGGCGACCAAAGGTAAAACGTCGCTAATGCCTTTAAACCCCATATCCACCACTTGCCGATACGCAAATCGCCGTTGTGTTATCAACATTACGAAGGCTACCACAATCGACAAGATGGTGGCATACAGCACTGATTTTGAGCCCGAGCCAGCCATCATATCGCCCTGCCCGGTCCACCACATAAACGACAACATTCCCAACACCAGTATCGCTAATGGCACCAGCATGTCTCGCGCGCGCCCTGCCTCGGCTTCAGCGGCTTTTTGCTCTGCGGATTCTTGTTGCGCTAGTTTGTTCTCATAGGCCGCCAAAGTGCCATGCACGCGCCCGGTCCATACTGTATAAAAAGTAACTACCAAGGTAGTCAAGGCATACACATTTAACGGGATGGTGCCGATCAAAATACTGACCGCAGTTTGCGACACAGAAAAATCCTGAATAATGCCAAGCACAAACGCGCCCCAGCCATTGAGCAGAATTAAAATACAAATCGGCGCCGAAGTGCTATCAATAATATAAGCTAGGCGCGCACGACTCATCTTAAAGCGGTCAAATAGGCCGCGCGACAATATGCCCGCGGTGAGCACGCTTAAATTGGATTCAATAAACACCACCACGCCAGTAAAAAAACTCAATAAACCTGCACGCCGTGCAGTGCTGGCAAAGCCACTATCAACTAACTTTTTTACCAACGCGGCCACGCCGCCTGAATACTGCATAAATGCCAGTACCGCACCGATCAGCAAACTAAACAATAGTAGCCGCGCATTCCCAGCACTAGTGAGCACAGCGATTAAGCGTTCAATGCTGGCAAGAAAGCCGCTTCCGATAAAACCGATATTTAGCACACCGGCTCCGCCAGCCAAACTGAGTAAGCATTCACTCACGAATAAGCCGAGTATCAAGGCCGTGACGACTTCTTTGCGCCAAAAAACAAAGGCAATTGCAACCGCAGGCGGTAATAAGGTAATCCATCCTTCCATTAGAGCTGCTCCTGGTATCGTTGCAAACCTTGCTCGAGATCAGCTTTTAAATCATCAATATCTTCTAAACCGATACTCACTCGTATTACCGGCCCCGGCGCCTGCCACTTAACGGCGGTGCGTTTATCATCAAAATAGGTGTTGGCCAAAATCAAACTCTCAAAGCCCCCCCAGGAATAACCAAGCGCAAAGTGATGCATATTATCGATCATGGCCGCCAAACCTGATTCGCTTTGGGCATTCAAAACGAAGGAAAACAAACTGCTATTACCCAGATAATCTCTTTGAAAAAACTCAGAACCCGGGCAACTTGCAAAAGCGGGATGTCGTACATGATCAACCAACGGCTGTTCCTGCAGCCACTGTGCGATTACTAAGGCCGCGTCTGCCTGATGCCGCATGCGCACACTTAAGGTACGGATGCCACGCAAGGTTGTATAGATATCGTCTGGCGAGGCGCAGTGACCTAGTTGATAGCTACCCTCGACCAGCTCCAGCCAATGTTGTTCATTGGCGCTGGCAACGCCAAGCATAATATCGGAGTGCCCATTCAAATATTTGGTCGCTGAATGAATCGAAATGTCCACTCCCAAATCCAAGGGCTTAAGGTTGATCGGCGACGCATAGGTATTGTCGATCATCGTAATAACATTATTTGCCTTGGCAACCTCAACAATAGCCGGGATGTCTTGCACCTCCATAGTGAGACTGCCAGGAGATTCCAAAAAGATAAGACGCGTATTCTCACGCAGCAAATCCTTTATACCGGCACCAATTAAAGGATCATAGTATTCGATTTCAACGCCCATGCGCGCCAGAGTACCGTCACAAAATAATCGGGTTGGCTGATAGACCGAATCGACCACCAGGATGTGATCACCAGCACTGGCGAATACCAACAAACAGGATGTAATTGCTGCGGTACCACAAGGGTAAACATAACAACCTGCCGCGCCCTCAAGTTCACACATTGCTTCTTTAAACGCGTAGGTAGTAGTAGTGCCACGCCGCCCATAGTTGTCAATGTTTTCACTCTTATGCTTGTCAGCGTATCGTTGCGCCTCCATCGAATCAAAGACAATCGTTGAGGCACGCCCGACCATGGGGTTCACTAAGTTGCCGGTATACTTTTTAGTACGTCCGGCACTGACCAAAAGCGTATCTTTCTTCATGAATTTAATTCTCTTTATTAGGTCGATTGTTAAGCCGAGCGAAGCGCCAAACGCTGCTGAATCACTAAGCCAACAATAATCAGCACTAAACCAAAAACAGTGCTGACCAATATGACTTCTTTAAGCAATACGGCAATAAAGATCAGCGACAAAAACGGTGATATAAAAATAAGATTGGCCAATTGTGAAGTATTACTAGCAAGTTTCATGGCCTTGAGCCATAAGACAAACGCCAAACCCATTTCGAACACGCCAACATAAATACCGCCCCATAAACCTGCATATTGCACATCAGCTAAAGCGTGCAGATCACCGCTCAACCAAGCAAGCAGCAAAATAATGGGTAAGGCGAATATAAAATTAAGGCACAAGCCAAGGATTGGATCTCGGGTATCGCGACGATTCAAAATCCAATACAAAGACCATACCAGAGTACTGGCTAAAGCCAGCAACACACCAACAAGGTTATCAAACTGCAAGCTAAAGGGCTGACCTTTAGTCGCAATCACCAACACGCCGAAGTAACATAAAACAACCGCAACAACATCGTAGCGAGACAACTTCTGCCCGAGCATTGGCACTGCCAGCAAACTCATCACTATCGCCCAAGAGTAATTAATGGCCTGAGCTTCCTGAGCTGGCAAGGCATCATAAGCACTAAACAATAACCAATAATAAAGAGCCGGGTTCATCAAACCAAATAACGCTGACCAAAGCCATTGCGAACGAGTCAACACTGACAATTGATTCAGCCTTCCTTGCCAAACCAAGATAATAAGCAAAAAAATCAACGACGTAGCGGTAGCCACCAAGATCAATTGAATTGGCGAAAGGTAATTCAGGCTTAACTTAAACGCCGAAGCAACCGTCGACCAGCACAGCACAGCCGCAAGACCAAACAACAAGGCTCGACTTTGATTGCTATGAAAAGACTGGCTCATAAAGATTGTTTTATTGAGATTGTAACATCGTGTGCAAGTTGGGATTGGTAAGGCTTGAGTTGTGTAAGGGCAAAGCCTATCAACCAATTCCAAAAACACAAACGCACCGACAGCTATTGATTTGACAACTACCATTCTTCCCTGCCGTGTCGTTGTTCGCGAGGACAGTGCTGGTCTTGAAAAAGTTGAAATCTCAGAAAGAAACCTAATGAAGGTGTGAACCTACCCAACGAATCAAATTTCTAATCTATTGCGAGCGAGATTACCCGCTTCGCCCACTAATTTTTGGAGGCGATAATGACCGTGCGTTCCAGCCCGGCATTGCGATGTTTGAGCGCCTCATTATATTCTGGTACTTGACCCATGGTCAGTATGGCTGTCTGGCTCGGGTATTGCATAATCGCGATATCATCCCAGTTACCCACTGACGGCCCATGTTTGGCAGGGCGTAATACATCTATTACTTTGCCACCGATGACATACCTGCCGCCGACACTAAAGA
>CAYVYS010000014.1:52726-70031 GCA_964455815.1 uncultured Gammaproteobacteria bacterium | reverse complement strand
ACCTCCGTGTTTGGCACTTAACTGTAGTTCGTTAACATAGATAGACAAATCAATAACAACCAACTGCAACGTCTATATGAGCTTGCTAAAAATTCTAAGCTAACTGATTTCGATTAACGCCCTACCACCACCTTGTTTACTTCATTGGTTTTCATGTCAACTCCAATGCGAATATCCTGCCCTATTACCGCCCGCATCTTTCCAACTACTTCGCCATTATCCATCTGTGGCAATAACAGAGGTCGAAACCAAATAGTCGTTATTTGATCCGCATAATGAAATCCAATCCGGTAATGCTTAAGCTGTTTTTGCTCTTCGCTTAAATCTTTATGCTCTTTAAAAGCTTCATAGGCGACTGGCCAGGCTTCTAGAAACATTGGTGATACGGTGCCGTGCTGGTCGATCGCTTTTTGAAATGCCATTGATGACTCGCCCACTGCTGGCGCATCTTCTGCACACTCATAGCCATCGGTATACATGCATTCACCAGGCAAGGCATCGACATACTCAATGGCTTGCGCGCGTGCTTTTTCAACACGCTGTTGTAGTGAATCAGATTCATGTGCCATACAAGCAGTACTCAACTGAGTGAACATCAAACCAAGAAATAGTCGCAACTTAACCACCAGTGCCATTAGCAATTCTACCTAAGGTGGAAATTCGACCCGTTGCGACTTCATGGTAACGGAATCGACCCGCCGGTGTGCCTAAATAGCCATCCAGATTGAACTCAACATCACTAGCCAGATCAGTTGGTGAGAAATTCTCATTATCAAAACGCGGATCAGGGCCTGCGTGAGTATGATAAGACGCCCTGGCTCTAGTGCCGGATGGAATGGCAAATTGAGGCAGAGGCAAAGTTACAGAAGCTACTTCACCTCGTATGGGTGCCGTAGACGCATAGCTTCCGTCGGCAGCTTGAAAGATATAACCACCAAACTCAACATTTTGCCGCACTGATACAGGGTTAATATTATTCAATACAGCTCTTGCTGCATCATGTTGTGCCTGAATATTAACCGCAAATGGAACTTCACGATTCGCCTCGTCTTGCCCACTGCTACCAGAGCTTAACAATAACGCAGCAGCGGCAGCGCCCCCGCCAATCAACAAACCACGGTTACTGCGTTTTTTCTTTTTCTTTTCGTTTGTCTCTCCCTCGCTTGCATCAACATCATCAAAATAGCTAGGAACAACTTTAGACCCAAAGCTATGTCGCCAACTTAGCATCATAGAAAAATCAGTATTGTCGACTAAGCGTGAGTTTTCATGATTGGTGAAATCTAACCAAAATTGATTCTTGCTATCTCGATTCCAATTAAAACGAATTCGCTGAGTAGACACATCATATCGACTCTGGAGTTGCTGATAGCCGACATTAACTTTGCCAAAGTTCATACCGGCATCAAAACCGAAGCCAACACGTTCTGCACCGCGCTCGACCTGGGTAAACCTAGTGAAAAATCGATTGTTGGAGTAATCGATAAAACTTGCCTTGCGATCTTCTAAACGATCAGCTCGAACGACGGTCTGGCCAAACTGTATTTGATGTTCGCCTCGTAACTGTATTCCGATGGCCTGCCCTGCATAACGGAAATCGACTAAGTTACCACCATGAAAGGCGTATGGATCTAAACCCCGATAATCACTAATTGTGCTCGCGTAGGAATAACCTCTGCCCATACTTGAGTATAAACTCAAGCCACCGAAATGGGCTGATAGAGCCGAACTATATTCGCGATCTGAATAATTACTGGCTACTTCAAAATCGGCAAACTGAGTATTTGCCTCAATAAAGCTTGATGAAATGGTTTGCTGTTCTAGTGGTCGTTGCGATCGATCCGCGTAGCCACTGATAACTTGTGTTGTGGATGAAATTAACGAGCCAGTGTAGTCATAACTTCGTTGCGAATCTTGGGGAGATTGCCAGTATTGAGTATGCGCTTCACTGGCCTGAGCGCTCACTCCACTCGCCGAAATTAGAGTCAATGCTGCCACCACCAGAGCAGCACGCTTTTTAGAAATAGCAAACCTCGAAGGTTTCATAAACTTCTCCTAGTAAGTGTTCCCGAGTAGGCTAACTAAAGCCTTTATCCATTAAATAATACTGAGATTATGAGTGCAAGTACTCAGAATTAACTAACGCTTTCCTTTGTAAAAAAAATCCAATCAGATTCTGTATTTATGTAGATGAGAGTAATGAGGCAGCATACGCTGATAAACTCTTTGCACACGTTCAGGTGTGTCCTCGAGTTCTACGTAGCGTCTTTGCTGAGCAACTAGGCCAGTTGAGTTGGCTAGATTCTTATGAAATGACCCACCATCCCACCAGCTGTGGGCAGAGGGGTCACCGCCAGCATTCCAGCTTAGCGCGGCTTCTATAAAAGGAATATCCATCGCCTCGCAAAATTGCTTAGTCATTTCAAACGGTTTCTCGAGTAAATCATCACTGTCGATGACGGCTGGCGGATGGCCTGTCAATGCGCTGAGCAAATCAAATAGTGCTCGCTGCTCAGGAAAACCAACCTCCAACTCATCAAAGCCTGGCCATTTATCGTGCATCGAGGTAATTGTTTTAGCCGGGTCGCGAATTAAAAAGCAGTGCTTAAAATTTTCCAGAAAATCTGGCGACCAATAGTGATTGATATAGTGAGGAAAGTCTTTGATAAAAACCGGGCTTTGTTGCGCACGACGTCGAATGTCTTGCCAAACACTATCGATAGTTAACCCTGGTGTAGTTTTATCACCAGCTTTAAAACGCGGCCAAAGCGGATTTTCACCCTGATACCAAGCCTCGCCAAAAGGTTCATGCAGGCAATCGAGATCGCCTCGTTGACGCATCATCCATTCAAATGCAGTTGAGGTTGATCGGGGCACCGCCCAGAGCGCAATAATTTTATGCATTCGCCACTCCATGCAGACTAGACAACAGGCTGCCTTGTTTAGTATTTGGAGCCAGACTCAAGGTTTTAAAAATACGCCAATACAAAGCGTTATCGTGTGTGATAAGTGGCTTGCCCAGTAATGTTTCCAGCTCAACTTCAAGCGAGACAAATCGTTGCGCCAGGCCATCTTTGCTACGTCGGAAATTTGCCATACCATTCGCCAAGTAGGCATCAACATTCGGTGCTTGCTCCGCTACGTAGGTAAAAGACTTAGTCGCTAGCTCTCCGTCGAAACACCAGCGCTGTTGATTAACTTGTTGTTGAGTATCGAACCACCCTTGATCAACAAAATTACCCGCCCAAACCACATCAAAGCCTGCTTCTTTTAAAAAGGCGACGGTTCCTTGCCACCAACTTGGCCAATGGTAAACCGCATTAAGCGCTACCTTCTCGACATTCATTGCTCGCAGGGCTTCAACCAGTGCGTAGCCCGCCATATGAAACGGTGTCTGGTACTGATCTGATAGACGTGCACAGAAATCCTGAATACCGCTCACGCCCAGGCCGCTGGCATGAACCCAATTAGAGCCGACCTGAGCACAAACATCGGCACCATTGTTCGCCATACAATGAACAAACTCCTCGAGCAAATGAAAGTGCTGTTTGCGCTGCTTAAGTTGGTGTTCATAATCAGGCACATGCAGCATTCGACCATGCACACCGATTGTCTCAGGCGCGATCCGTAGAAAGTCACTTGGTGCAGCATCAAAGTCATGCGGCGGACAGGTAAAGCCAACCTGATATGGGAACAACTTATTGGCAGAATCAGACCAAATTGGGTCTTTAATATAGCTCACGGCCGGCCTTAGAATCGTAATAACGATGCGATTCTGACATTGTTTCTAAAGCGATGACTACTCAAATGAAAATATTTGTTTTAATAATTCATCTATAACGATCTTGCTGGTGAACTAACTTTTACTCAACCCAAGCCGAACTAGTCTTCCTCGGGCTCATCATCCAGTAACAAAGTTGGAATTACCGTTGTGGTTGTCACTGGAAATGGACACAAACCTTCTGGGTCTGGCCCGGTATTACATTTGCGCGATATGATTTGAGTATCAGATTCTGTACAGCCTGGCCCCCCAACTACACCACCATTTATACAAGGCCTTAATTGTTGAATATCCAGCGTGCAACTTGCATCACAGGCGCGGGTAACTTGATCGTCCTGAAATTCACCAAAACGCGGGATAAGAATTTCACACTCGACGTTCGCGGCGAACTGGTTATTGGATGTTTCCCGCGTAATCGCATCCGTTACCGTACCTAAATTTGCCGTGGTTGTTTCACAAATAGCGCTTGCTGAGTCTAGGCTCGCCTGGGCTTCGGGTTGAGTATCAAAACCGCTATCTTCGAATAAGCAACGAAGGGAGTCTTCATCACGATCTACCTGTCTAAAGTCAGGCGGGCATTCAAACACATCAACTGCAGCCGTTGCTAAAACACAAGTGGTCTCGGCAAAAAAGAACGGGGTTTCATCCTCTAAGAGTTCCATCATAATTTCGCTGCGAATTCCTCGGCCAGATGCCGCAGCGCATGCAGCATTCTGACTAGCGAGTTCGACTTGCGCATCAGCCATAGTTGCTGTTGGCGACCCAAAATAACCACAGAAAACCGAATCAAATGCACGTAATAATTCTTCACTTTCTTCGGGGCAAAGAGTCGTGCCCGGCGGCAATGAGCGACTTACTTCACAAACGATTTGAGCAAAAAAGGCGCCACCTGAAGAGGTTGAAAAAATGTCGGAGCTAGCTATCCGTGCGTTAGGCGTAAACAAACAAAGAGCTTCTGCTTCTATGCGATCGCGTTCAGCATCTTCACGATCGCTACGGTTTCGAGTTTGCTCAAAACACTCGACTAAAGTTGTAGTAACGAGCCGTTGAGAAAAATTATCGGGACATAAGTCAAGATCATCTTCAGCCTTGGTCTCGGGACTGAGACCACTTAAGAACAAAAATAAGACAACAATAATGAGAGCAACTAGCGTGTTTTTCATAGGTTCTCCAGGCACGTTAGAACAACGGAATTGAGCTGATTTGGACGTGCGCCAAAAGCAGGCCAAGCGAAGACTGAACCCAATTAACCTTACCCTTAAGTTTTCAATATGACTCTGCAGTTATTAGTCATATTGTCTGGTTTTAACACAAGACTCCTGAAAGCACAATTTCTAACATTACAAAACAGGCTCACCATATCGGTGAACACGCAATGAATAAATACGCAATTCGCTCACAGTAACCTTATGCGTTTGCCGACCTAGATAAAACCGAGTGCTTTGACAATCGAGCCCCTTGGAAGTCAACAAAATACTGTTTTCACCAAACTGAATAGCATGCCAACTCTGGTCTTGAAGTTGCCCTGAGCTATCGAGCGTAGCAAATCCAATTGAGCCCGGTGAGATTGAATCGAGACGTAAATGAAGAACGGAATTGATATGCAGCAATTCACAAAGCCCACTTATTTGCGCATAAGCATCAAGTCGTGCTGAATCATCCCTTTGCAGAGTTAATCGAGCATCATCTAAGAAAACTTTCAAACCAGTAGCAGCAGCCTGCGTATACAAAGTCGGTATTGATACCGTTTTAGGGCGCAGAAGTTTACTGTTAAAAGCAGGCTGCACAAAACTATCAAGGTAACGGCTCTGAATCGCGAAGATATGTAAGACGCCAAGTAACATCATTAGAGAGATAAGCACAACCGTTGTTGGACGCAGTGCTTGTGGCGGTATTGTGACGCTGCGCCACTGATTGACCCCTGAAGTGAATAAATACAATATTGGCATTGCTACTGGTAATAAATAGCGCCCATCAACTTGCATATCACGCAGCCATAAGTGATGGATAAATATAATGATTTGAATCAAAATCAAAAATAGGACTAAGCCGACAAAGTAGTTCTCTCTGGGTTTTTTAAAAAATGCCAAACAGGCAGCTAAAAAGGCAAAAATTAATACCAGTGCATACAAAATTTTGATTGCTGCACTTTGCTTGATACCAAGCCAGCCAAGGTCTCCTACAATTGAAGCTAGGCTCGGCTGCCATACCATCGACCAGTTTATTAAGGTACCAAAATATGAAAGGCCCAGCGTAAAGAAACCTCGTCTATTCGCTTGAACTTGAGTGAGCTGCTCTTGCAAAGCAACAGCATGTTTGATGGCAGTTGGATCACTAGCGCCATAGTGCCACATATTAAAAAGCGGCCACCATCCACCGGCTAGCACCACCGTCATTACGAGTATTGGTGCCATTGGCAGCAGCGATCGCCATTGCCTTCGCGCTTTAACCAGCAGATATAGAAACGCAACTGGTAAACAAATCCAAGCGGTAAATTTAGCAATGAAAACCAATCCAACAGCGACGGCCGCAGTAAAATAAGAAGCGATTTTTTGTGGATTTCGATGTACGATCAACAGCGAAGTAAAAAGCAGGCTTCCGGCAAAAACCGCACCAATATCATCGTTATTGCTTGATGACAGAATCAAAAAACGCGGTAACAAAGCGAGCAATAGTGCCCCACAAAGAGCGGCGAGCACTGATCGATAGGCAAGGAATAGTCCAGAAAAAACCAATGCAATGGTCAAACTTCCTAGTAAAGATGCTCCAAGGTTTTGGCCTATTGCTGAATTTGGCACCAGATCACCTAATAGAACCTCTGTGCTCGCTGAAACTATATATGTGAGAGGGGGACGTAATGATCGGGTTGTGCCAAGTTCGGTAAATCTAATTTCCGCATTAGCCGAGTCAACAATCGGCAAAGAGCGGTGTTCAGCCAGATAACTGGTAGCTGCCCGATTCATCAAATCATCGGGATTAAATAGACTTGGGTAGGAGAATGACGCTTTGGCAAAATAGCAAAATACTCCAATAAAAAGCATCACATTTACTATATAAGCCAGCCGCCAATGACGCTGGTCGCACATTGGTGCAGCATAAGACCAGTGATAATCAAAGGTCAATCGTTGGCAAAATGCGAATTCACGCAAAAGGGAAGATAAATGACGATCTGACAAATTGCGTCAGCTGGCAGCCAAAATTGAGACACATCTAAACACTTGTAATTGAACGTTTATCTCTTTGACTTTTTTGTAATGCAAGCCTGTGGTTAAAATAGTTCGTGGTAGCTTATTGCTGGCATTGGGTGTTTGCGTGATGCTGTTATGGTCAGATGTAGGTTCTGAGTAAGATTAGGCACTTACAGAAAATAAATTGATCGCAAACAATGGGTAGGAATTCCGAAGAATTTTAGATTCGTTCGGCCTCTTTGTGTCTTAATCATTTTTGAGGCCAGGCTTAGTTGTCGCTTAGTTGCTGCTTGGTTGCCGCTTGAATCAAAGTTCATCTAGTGAGAAACATCTTACACAGGAATTTCTTGTGAAAAAAAACATAACAATGCCCGGCTTGATGGTAGGGAGTTTTCTGTCTAGTTTACAAACACGATTTTCAATATTGGCGATTAGCCTGTGGCTGGCCATGGCTGCCACTTCTGCGCACGCTCAAAACCGACTTAGCCCAGATCAAATGTCTGCGGTTATGACAGTCGTCAATATGTTCTTGCTTAGCGAAAGAGAAGCACCGATAGATCGACCAGACGGAAGCGGTTTTGAAATTGGTGTTGGTCAAATAATCAGTGGCCCGCTTCAGGTAAACCGACAGCAACAGATTTTTGCTGAGTTTGAACTGCAAAATACAGAAATCGAGTTTTGTTTTGATGTGACTAGCGGCAACAATGTTCCTGCAGGCGCAATTAGAGTCACTATCAACGAAACAGTGTTGCGCGCCACACCTGGTAACGATAATTGTTATAAGGTCTCTCCAAATCAACAAAGAGATATAAATTACATTATTATTTCCGTTACTGCTCCCGGCGTCACAATTAATTTGTCACGCCTTGAGCTAGCCTCAACCAATCAGCGCTTCGGTGGATTGAATCGTCTGACTCGAGGTGAATGGAATGAGCGAGCGGTTCGAAAGGTATTAAAAATATTTGCATTTGGCGGACATGCTTTAGACGGCCAAATTCAAGCCTGGGCCGACATGGATGCAGTTGATGCCATTGCCGAGATGCTCAATTTTGATAAACATAACTTCAAATTATCGCCTTTAGCACAAGGCGAGACCTATCGCGATACCGAGCAAATTGCTGGTAACGAAGAAGACGATATCGGCCTATTTACCAACTTCAGCACTCATATCGGCGAAGCGACTTCTAATATTCCACTGCCAGTTGGAGTACGCGAACAATATAGCCTGACTGGTTTTAATTTCGATGATGGCTTTGGCCGCATGGTTACGGTAAGAGGCTTAAACCCCTTTAGACAAAAAATTGGTTTTTGGGAGACGAATTATCATTTGGCAGTCAATCTTGATGTTGGTGTAACCAGAGCACAGGTTGCCAAATATTATGATGTGATCATGCAAGCCCATGAAGACGGCTTGCGTTATTACCAAGTGCTTGGCGAAGCGGCCAAGTCAGCCGCTGTTGCTTTCCAATATGGCCATCGTTTCAATGAATGGGACGAAGACTCTGGCGAGTGCTTATGTAATGACGATTTTGGTCGAGAATTGCATCAACTCTTTTACGGAATTTTTGGTGTCGATGATCCTGATCATGAAGAAATAACCATTCCTGAAACGGCCAAAATGTTAACCGACATGCGAGTGGATTATCAGACCGGTGGCTTTCCGGTTGTGGTTGATTTCCAAACTGATGACCACCATATCGGCGACGTCTTTATCTTCCCTAACTATGAGGTTCCAGGTGCTGGCCGATTCGCAATCTCAGGCTCCGATGCGGCTCAAAAAATAGATAATCTGATGCCGATTTCTATGCAACACCCAGAGAGCTTGCGAAATTTGCCGGTGATGATTATCTCAGTGTTGGCCGATGATAATTTATCTGAAAGTGATAGAAACCAGCTGCGTAGCGCATGGGCAGCAATGGGTGTGAATCGCACGCTCTTGGATTTCATCCATGCTTACGCCGTTTCGGATTTATTTCATAGCCCATCGCAACGAAAGTTTTTTACCAGCCATGAGCGTGCTCTGTATATGGCGAATAAAAATAATATTGATAATCTCGAAGCCTATTTTGGCGGTGGAAATTTTAATGATGGCCGGGCCGGGCGCACCGTCGGCGGCATTATCGAAGACGATGCAGCTGGCGAATTTTTCCGTCCTCTTAATAATGTATTTGGCGGTCAAACCGGCGCAGAAGCATCCGACTCCGCACTAATTTTCGAGAACAACTATAACGAGCTCACTGACGATGAGTTTTTTATGCGCGATAACGTCGAATGCGACGATTGCGAACTTGCCAGCAATGGCACGACCTCAGCCTGGGAGAAAAAATGGGCGACAGTACTACCAAAAAGAGCCGACGGAAACTTCTATGTGGCCGATGTCGCTGAATGGCTTTGGAATCATACAGTTGGTAATTTCGATAATTTTACTGAACTCGAAAGAGCGCATCTTTATGCCCTGCTTGGCACACCGAGAATGGACAACCCAGAAAATTCGGGTTACGGCGCTCAAGCAGCGGATTTCAATTTAATGATGTGCATACTCGAAGATTACGATCGTAACCCTGATCGTTACACAAACGTAGGCGCAGGCGACCCACCACCAAACGCCACTATTTTAGATATTCTGGCCAGTCGGCGCTGGGATGATTACTGCCGTGACGATGGCGGTCAATTTGAAGCGTATGAGATTCAGGCACTAAATCAAGCCTTTACGGGGAGCGATATTGCTAATGATGCCAACATTCAGGCAACACTGGATTTGCTCGGTGAGGTCACCTTGCCGCTTGAAGTGGGCCCGCCAATCGATGCTAACCCTAACAATTTAAGCGATCAACAGATGCAGCTCAGGACATTGCGACGAAATACACTGCGACGAATTAATACCGCGCTCGCCTTTATTTTTACAACCCCATTTGTCTTCGCGGAGGGCCGCTAAATGAATAATAATATCAGCCGCCGCCGCTTTCTTCAGGGTGCTCTTGCCTCAGGAATGCTTTACGGTTCAGGGTCTTTACCGATATTTGCACCGAATGCTTATGGGATGGCCGCGCCCTTGCAGAACCGCCTACTAATCGATTTGTTTCTCAATGGTGGCCCTGACTTCAGGCATTTAGTCGCGCCGGCATTCAGCAACAATAGTAATAGCTTTGGTGCTAACTACTGGGCTAATCGCCAACGGTCACACAATCTAGATGCCTTGGAAAATGTTAACAGTCCAAATTCATCTATCAGTGGCTTACAACGGACTGCGCAAAGCCGTTGGGAAGAAGACTTCTACCCGATTACGGTTGGCGGTACGAATTGGGCCAACGGACTCGTTGATGCCGGCAATCTTAATTCCGGCGTTACTTTTGGAATATGGAAAGAAGCGGGTTGGTTAATAAAGATGTTCAGAGAAGGCAATGTCGCCTTAATCTTTAACGCTGTCGGCGGTACTAATCGAGCACATGATTTGTCGCAACTAATGGCTTATCAGGGAGATGTCGATATCTCTCTAACCCAAACCAATCGCTCAGGATGGGGCGGGCGTCTCGCTCGCGCGGCTGGTGGCCGCGCTATTGCTTGCACTAGCTCACCGACTCCGTTTTCGTTTGGGCCAATTGGACGACCCTTCCAAGCTGGTTATAACCCTAACGCGGTCGATAACAGCGAGTTGATTGCCGTGGAAGATTCGCGTGAATTCGGACTCTTTGAAGCCGACAACAGCGATGGTTATCCGTTTGATGGCGGTAACTATGATGACAAAATGGCGCGCGCTGCAAAGAGTTATTACGCCGCGATCAGGCAAGAGAACATTGGTAATAGCTACCAAAAGTTTTTAACGCATGAATTTAATGTACGAAGTTTCGGCCAGCAAATCCGCGCACGGCTCGAGGACGTACCTGTGCCGGTGTTGATTCAAGCACTGATGAGCGGGGTAAATAATATCAACCCTGGCCCCGATAGAAATGGGAACCCAGTATCGGCAAGACAAACTCTTCACAGAAACTATACCTTCGGTAGACAAGTTAATAGTGCTTACGATCTGATTGCACTTAATAATCTTACTGCAGATGTGGGAGGTCAAACCGTTGGCCTCAACCCTCGAGTTCTATCGATGGTTTACGGAGGCTGGGACACACATGGCGAGCAACGTCGAGTGAACCCAGTGTTAGTGAATGACCCTAACAACCCTTTTGTGTCCCGGGCGATTGAAAATGGCTTTCGCGATATCTTTGGCGGGCCGTCATCCGAGGTTGATTCGAGTCAACCACATAGTGGTCTCTCCGCACTTTGGGAGAGCATTAATGGCTTAAACCGCCAAAATGTGGTGTTTACCATCTATGGTGAGTTCGGACGACAAATCCGTGACAACGGAGGCTTTGGCACCGACCATGGTCGTGGCAATCTAATGTTTGTCATTGGCGAAAATGTTCGTGGCGGTGTTTACGGAGAAATCTTGCCAGACGACGAGATTCCGAAATACAGTGAGGAGCCGAACCGAACCCCTGACATCACACCACTCACAGAATTTGATCACTTTTTTGCTAAGGTTTGCGACTGGGTTAGCCCTAATTCCGGTTCAGTATTGTTCCCAAGAACATCACCGAGCCACTCTGGCCCTGCTCCGGACATAGAAATCAATGGGATGTTCGATAACCTATTTGTTTAGCAATTAATGACTCTTAAAAATTTAACGACGGGACTCGCTACCGGGCTTATTGCTGCCTTGATAAGCTCTGAGGCCTCGGCTTTTGGCGCGGTGCTCGATCAATGGCGTTTGTTCTACCCAAACTCTGATGCGGGCAATTTTGAATGTCAGCTTTGCCATCAGGATACCAGCGGCGGCGACCCTTGGAATGCTTATGGCTGGGATCTAAACCAGCGCATCACGAATCCCTTCGATGCAGATCAAGTGATCTTAGCTTTTCGTCAGATCGAAGATGAAGACTCAGACGGCAATGGCATCTCAAACCTTGATGAGATCAATGATCATTTTCAACCTGGTTGGCGCGACGGCAATACAAACCAAACATTTTCAAATGTCGGGAATGGCCAAAGCAATCTCACGCCACCCGACGCAACTGCTGTCACTGGTATTGACCATCCTGATGCAGTAGACAACCCATTCGCTGATATAGAAACAGGTAATATTTCCGTTGAGTTTGTTGAAGTCGCTGAGGACTTGGCTCGACCCGTAAAGGCAGTCGCTGCGCCGGGCATTAACGGCAGCATTTTTATAGTCGAGCAAGCGGGGCAAATATTTCGCGTTGATCTCACTACCTTTGAAAGAACACTTTTTTTAGATGTTCGCCCCCGAGTTCTGCTATCCGAAAATTTTAGCGATGAGAGAGGCATGCTCGGCCTGGCTTTTCATCCACAGTTTGCCAGCAACGGGCTTTTTTACACCTTTCAGTCAGAAGCGGCCACAGATCATCCGCAAACCGACTTCCCTAGCACCGCTAAAAATCACGTTAGCGCCGTTGTTGAATACCAAGTCAGTGACCCCTCTTGTAACTCGTTTGTAAGTCGAACCCAAACTCTGTTAACGGTTGATCAACCGCAAGGCAATCATAATGCTGGTGATATTGCCTTTGGCCCTGATGGTATGTTGTATATCGCGCTTGGTGATGGTGGTGGCGCCAGTGACGAGGGCGCCGGACATGGCCCTTTTGGCAATGGTCGTGACAACACTAACCCGCTCGGCGCGATCTTGAGAATCGATGTTGATGGTAGTAATTCAAGTAATGGTCTATATGGCATTCCGAATGACAATCCATTTGTTAGCGACAATGGCCTGGATGAAATTTTTGCCTATGGTTTTCGCAACCCATATCGATTCACTTTCGATGCGAATACTGGTGAGCTTTACACTGGCGATGTCGGCCAAGATGATATTGAAGAGATAAATATCGTCACCAGTGGTGCGAATTATGGCTGGAATTGGAAAGAAGGCAGCTTCTTTTTTTATGACACCAATGATCCCAATCAGCGGTATGTCAGTGATGTAGCACCTCCTGGTTTACCCAATGATTTGATCGACCCGGTCGCAGAATATGACCATGACGATGGTGTCTCTGTAATCGGAGGTTACGTCTATCGCGGCTCGCAAATCCCGGTTCTTAGCGGGCGTTATGTCTTTGGCGAATTTCTCAGCCGCTTGTTGTTCTTAACATCAGATGATGAGATCAACGAAATACCAACACTAAACCAACTACAAACCGTACGTGGCTTTGGGCAAGATTCAGACAATGAGCTTTACGTGTTAGACAACGATCGACTATTCAAGATACAAGCACCAGGCACATCTTATAGCCCTCCACAGTCTGGCGAAGAAACCGCTCAATGCCCTCCGTCTGAAGATCAATCTTTGTGCTTTCCTATTATTAGTGCGAACGGTGCAACGGCGGTTGTCTGCCTATAAAGATGTCTTTTAACTAAGGCTTTAGGTAATGCCTAGCAGAACAATCGCGTAACATCTCAGCGCTTTTTTCAGGCGTGATATCGCGTTGTGGGCCGCCCAGCATTTCATAGCCGACCATAAACTTTTTGACCGTGGCGGATCGCAACAAAGGCGGGTAAAAGTGCATATGCAAGGTACATTCAGGGTATTGATTACCATCGACTGGCGCCTGATGTATGCCTGCTGAGTATGGAAATGATGTGGTAAATAAATTGTCGTACCTGATCGTGACCTGGCTGATGATGTCAGCAAAATCTTGTCGTGCAGATTCGCCCATGTCTACCAAGGAACTGACATGAACTCGAGGCAGCACTAATATCTCAAACGGCCAGGTTGCCCAATATGGCACCAGCGCTACGAAGTGATCATTCTGGCACACGAGGCGCTCGCTCTGCGCTAGTTCTAGCTCTAGATAATCAAGCAACATTGGAGATTGATTATTCTCATCAAAATGAACGCGCATTCGTTGCAGCTCTTTGCTTGGCTCGTTGGGGATCGATTCCTGCGCCCAAATTTGCCCGTGTGGATGCGGGTTGCTACAACCCATTGCTGAGCCTTTGTTCTCAAAAATCTGAACGTAGTTAATATCACTGCGCTTAGCAAGATCGGCATACTCCATTGCCCAGCGATCAACCACACGTTTGATGTCATCGACTTCCATATGCGCCAGGGTTAAGTCATGGCGTGGCGAGAAACACACGACGCGGCACTCGCCTGCTTCGGATTTAGCGCTGAGCAAGCCGCCGATTTGCTGTTCTACTTGCTCGTTCGGCAACAAGGCCGAATGATCATTCTTGAAAACGTAAACATCTTCGTAGGCTGGATTAGCCAAGCCGGAAACTCGCGTATTACCCGGGCAGAGATAACACGATTTGTCATAGTGCGGCTTGCGTTGATCATCCAGTTGTTCTTGCTGGCCTTGCCAGGGACGTTTTGAGCGATGTGCCGATACCAAAACCCATTCGCCAGTGAGAATATTAAGTCGACGATGAGACGTGTCAGCCAGCTTAAGCGCTGCCTCTGTAGAAGTCAGTTCAGACATGGCCTTGTTAATTTAAAATTAGCTTAGTCATTAAGCAATCAATTGCGCATTTGGATGAGCGTCGAGTACTTGTTTAGTCCAACTCTCAAGCTGATCTTTTCTAACACAGGCGACAATACAACCGCCAAAGCCCCCGCCGGTCATTCTGGCTCCCAAGGCACCAAGCTCGGTACAAGTCTTAACCAAGCTATCTATCTCCGGCACCGTGATTTCAAAATCATCACGCATGGAAACATGGCTTTCATTCATCAATTCTCCAAAGCGCGTCATCTGGTGTTGCTGAATTGCGTCGATGGCATCGACTACGCGTTTATGTTCGCTATAGCAATGGCGAGCTCGGCTACGCAATGGATCTTGTAAGGTGTCAATCTGATTAGCTTGCTCAGCCGACATCAAGCACAAAAGATCGACACCAAGCTCCTTGGCAGCCGCTTCGCATTCTTGTCGACGGATTGCATAGCGCCCTTCTTCTAATTGGCGTGTAACACCGGAGAAAATCACCGGAAAATGAAAGTCTGGTGGCAAATCGACCAATGAGAATTCTAAAGAATCGGTATTTAGAGCAATCGCGCTACCTGGCTCGGCCATCGATACTGCCATTTGATCCATAATACCGCAGGGCATACCAATGTAGTCGTTTTCTACTTGTTGCGCCCACTTGGCAATTCGAACTCCATCAATGTCCTCATTCTTCACTTTAGCGAGCGCCCGAAAGGTGGCAATAATTACCGCTGCCGAAGAGGACACTCCCGCGCCATAAGGCACATCGCTCTTAATGGCTACCCGCACATTTTTATCTAATAAACCGTGCTCTCGAGCGAGGCTCAGTGCACCAACTACATAGTCTGACCACACCCCTCGAGCCTGACACCCAACCTGCCGTTCGGCCAGACCTTCAAAGGTATTTGAGTAGATTTCATCATGCCCCATATCAGTGGTTGCCAGGGCGAGGTTAATATAACGCTCGATCGGAGCAGGCAGCACTAAGCCACCGTTATAGTCGATATGCTCCCCGATCAGATTAACCCGCCCCCATGCATGGCTGCTGACCTGGGGCGCATGTGAATAAACCTCAGTAAAAAGTTGCTCTGCGCTCATCTTTGTTCCAGTTCTTCTTGTTATGCTCGCTGTTATTAAAAAATCGCGATTTGTCTGACATATATTATAATTCCTTTACATGAAATCGCCATGCGCTTTCTTCGATATTTACTATGCAGCACACAGATAATAACACCGAGATCGACTTAGAGCGCGCAGCCGCGCATATTCTTAGCCAAAAAGCCAAGCAAAAAGAGCTAGCAATCCAATCCATAAGCACCACGCTGGTGCTTGGCAGCGGGCTTGGCGAGGTTATGGACGGCTTCCAAATCGCGCTACAGATCAGTTATGTCGACATACCAGGCATGCCCATTAGCACTGCACCGGAACATGCTGGTGTATTTAAATTGGTTCAGGCTGGCTCCGAATTAATCGCTTTATTCCAGGGTCGGTTTCATCTCTATGAAGGCTACGAGCCCAAAGCAGCAGCAAGCACCAGTTACTTAAGCCAGCGTTTAGGCGCGAAACGAATCATCTTTTTAAATGCCGCTGGCGGTTTGAACCCAGATTTTCAGCCCGGCGACATCATGCTGGTTGAAGATCATCTAAACTTTACTGGTCACAGCCCCTTACGCGGTGCGAATGATGAAACCATAGGTGTGCGCTTTCCAGACATGAGTCAGGCCTATACGCCCGCTCTGCGAAAGCTCGCTATCAAAAGCGCCGAACAAACCGATGTGTCGATACGACAAGGCATCTATGCTGGTGTCAAGGGCCCTGAACTAGAAACCTCAGCAGAGCGACGTTATTTACACTCGGCAGGCGGCGATGCTGTTGGCATGTCGCTAGTGATGGAAACCATCGGCGCTGCACATTGTGGCCTGGAGGTATTAGCGCTTTGCGCCATTACCAATGTCGCCACCGGTGGTGCCGATCAGCAAGTTGACACCATTGAAGACGTGTTAAAAAACGCCGCTGTTGCTGCTGACAAACTTGCCGTGCTCGTGCCAGCAGTTTTAGCCGGATTCGAGTAAACCCTTGGTGCTCAATTTAAGCGTTCAGCTAACGTCTGAATATTATTAGCTGCGTCAAAAAGGCTATCAGCACTTGTTGCGAGCGTCGCTGGGGGTATCAATGTCGGCCACAGCGAACCAAGTTCTGATAACTGCGCCTGAGCTGCTTGCTTAGAATTAAAAACCAGCTGGCTCCAGCTGTCGCCACTCTCTTGACCAGCCTGGCTTTCACCACCATCAATCGTCGCTAGTATTTGAGCGGCCACATTGGTGAAGCCCAAGGCATCTTGGTACTCATGCGCATTCTGCATTTTTCCGTCCACCACCGCGATAGCATATTCTTCGCCAGCTACTTTTAATAGCTCAGATATAAGTTGCAGTTTTTTGCCTACTCCTTGCGAGCCGGCCGCCGCCTCATTGGTGTTTATCGCCGTTACTAACAATCGATACGCTCGATTAACCGAGCCGATCTCCTGCTCGCTCTCAACCGCTGCACTCAATGCACTTAGTTCGTGTGCGAACCCTCCGCTTTGACGCTGCACGAACGCATCCGCCACTTGCTCATACAACTCACTTTCAGGATGTTTCATATGTGTTTTAGCATGCTCAATATGACCTGCTTTATAGAGCTCATACCCCACATACAGATGACCTCGCATTAACCCTAATTGAGTGAGATAAGCGAGATCATCGACTCCATAATCGATGGTGCTTTCGCTTGCTCTACTGGTTACTATATTATTGTCGAATCTGGCACAGGAAGTCAGCAATGCCAGGAATATGAGCATACAAACTCTTAAG
>CAYVYS010000014.1:0-52626 GCA_964455815.1 uncultured Gammaproteobacteria bacterium | reverse complement strand
CTAGGCAAAAGGTTTGTCTGATCGCGACAAATTAACAGAAAGTCTTTATTGCTAATGATATTTTTTTGCATTTGCAATTAAAAGCTATTAACGCCTGGATAGGCATCACCGCTTACCTCTAAGTTAAGGATTCAATGAAAAAATCTACTCGATTGTGGCCTCTCCTGCCATCAATATTAATCGCCTGCAATTCTGTGATCGCGCAGACCCACCGAGATCAGTTAGAAACTGTCGTAGTAACTACCGAGAAACTCGGTCGCTCCATTAGAGACACCACCACTAGTATCGAAATTCTTACTGGTGATGCTCTGGAAGAACGCAGTATTGAAGACATTTATGAAGTAGTTCGATGAACCCCAAATGTTGGTGAGAGTTTCGGTGAACGCGGCTTTAATATTCGCGGTGTCGATCAAAGAGGTGCAGGTGATGGCACCGGTTATTAGTTAATACGGTCATCGACGGAGCATCCTTACCAAATAATCAGGCAACGTTTTTTGGCCCCTACTCTGCTTGGGATCTGGCGCAAGTAGAGGTACTTCGCAGCCCGCAAGGGACGACTCAGGGCAGAAATGCGATTGGCGGCACGATTATTGTCAACTCGGCGGAACCCTAGCTTTGATAGTAATGATGGTCGAGCGCGTTTGAGTGTCGGCGAAGAGGGTTATTTGCAAGCAGCACTAGCGCAGAACTTTATTGCACTTGATGACTCTCTTGCTTTTAGAGGTACCGTCGATCATCGAAAAATTAAACTTCCTAAAAAAAAAGAGCGCTCTTTTTCAAGAGCGCTCGAAAAATTCTATGACGTTATGCCATAGCGTAGTATCTAGTTATAGATTACCTCTTAGCCCAAATACCCAGCGAGATCCATTGATCTCGAAAGTTTCTAGAAAGTCTTGAGTTTCTGAGAATCTAAATAGATCCTCTTCGAACACATTAATGCCTTCTGCGAATAAGGTAAGAGAATCGCTAATGTAGTAGCTCACTGATAGATCAACTTGCTGGAAATCATCGATAAACTCGTCTCTGCCACCTTCAAAAGTTTGACCAACCAAATAGTCACTTCGGAAGTTGTAGGAAACTCGTGCCGCCCATTTATTATCTTCATAGAAGAGCGATAGATTTGCGGCTAAATCGGAGATGTTCTCCAGTTGCGAAACATTGCCCCCAGAGGTTGCTTCACTCTCAACTAAAGTGAAATTTGCTGCAACGCCCAACCCGTTGGAAGCAAGGTACTGACCACCGACCTCTATACCATAGATTTCAGCGGTATCACCGTTGCTGGGCTCCTGAACACGGAAGGTAAATTCCGTTGGCCCGCGTTGCAGCACGCCACCGCCCTCGAGCTGTTGTTGAACGTCATTAATGACAACGTTCTCATCTGTCACAACTTGTGTAACAAAATCGGTAATGTCCTTATAGAACAATGCTGCGGAGAAATAAGTACCGCCTTCGCCATACCATTCCGCAGAAAAATCAAAGTTGTTAGAGCGAATTGCTTCAAGCTCTGGATTTGATCGTGTGATCGCCTCACCACCAACGTTAGTACTGGCAATGGAGAAGCGTGTCGATAGGTCAGTCAGAGTCGGACGAGACAGACTTCTGGAAAAACCTGATCTAAGAATCCATTGATCAGTTAAATCCACTGAGAAATTGAAGCTTGGTAAAACATCAAAATAATCATTGTTCACTGATACTGCGCTTGGGCTGTTCAAGGTGAAGGTTTGATTGTTCCCGTCGGTAGCTTGAACCACCGAAGTGATATCAGACAACACATTACCAAAACCTGTAGAGGTTAAATCCGTCTGAGCGAAACGCACACCGGCATTTGCTCGATATGGCAACTCACCTAATGTGCCCTCAAAATCGAGTTGCACGTAAGCGCCAAGCACTGATTCATCCACCACGAACGAGGCGGTTTGATCAAGAATTGGATCCAGAACACCTGGCTCTAAACCGTTAAATGCTGCTCGTAAGACGTCGATATTGAGTCGCGGGAATACCGAATTAACATTAGCACCACTACTTGATAAAAAGTTCCCTGGAGTCAGGCCATCAAATAATGTCGCCGGGTCGCCGCCGACGCTAAATGGGGTTGCGTAGCCACAGAAGAAGCATTGAGTCGGGATATTGTTAAAAGCAGTATTGGCTTTCTCTCTGTCAACGAAATCAAAACCAACTTTTAAACTGGAGGTAGAGCCAATCTCTAACTCGTAATCACCTTTGATGGAAAAGACTTCATCAGATACCTCAACGATATCGGTGCGAGCAAAGTGCAAACGCGCATCTAAGGGGCTTAGATCTGACAACGGCACTTGTGGAGCTCCAGGAGTGTTAGCCGCGGTGTAAAACACATCCGGCACTGGGCCACCAGTAAAGCGTTGTTGAATAAATCCGTCGGTGTAGCCGATAACAAAGAACTCACCACTGCCACCAGCCGAACCAAAATCGTCACGCTGGCCATCAGCCTCAGAGTAAGCCACATCTAATGTGAAGTAGCTCGATTCGCCTACTTTCCACTCGGCATTTGCGCCCAGGGCAATCGTCTCACTATCACCTTCTGCTCGCCGACCAACGAATTCGGTAGCGAATGGCACGGCATCAAAACTAACAACTTGATTGGCGCCATTAAGCTGAGCATTACTCACCAAGCCAGGAGCTAGCACGCTAGGAAAAAATGAAAACTGATCAAGCTCAGAAGGGTTCTCAAAGGTTGTATAAAGCGCATCTAAGGTTAAGCTGAATTGATCAGATGGCGTGTATTGAAACGCGACCGTGCCGCCAATTCGCTCAAGCTCTTGCTCTGCCAGACCAGCCGCAAAACTATTGAATCGCGCATCTCTGGTTAGAATGGCGGCGCCGCTTTCATCATTTAGGCCATCGCCATTTGCGTCTAAATCTCCAGCAAAAGCAATGCCATTGGCATCAACCTGAACGTCGTTTACCAAAAAGATACTTTCAGCAACATCGGTACGTGCATCGCGCTGCTGATACGAAAACGAGGCAAGTATGCCCATGGTGTCATTAGCCCATGAGTTACTCACTACGCCTGAAGCTCGCAAGCCAAAATCATCAGCCAAATTTTCGTATTGTGTTGACACTGATCCTGAGGCGCGAAATCCAGGATTGTCTAATGGTCTGGCCGATTGAATATTGACCAATCCGCCGAGACTTCCGTCACCTTGACTGGAAGTGGTTGACTTAAAAACTTGCGCACCGGAAATTAGTTCCGAAGCAATAACGTCGAAAGAAAACTCTCGCCCATTATTTTCTGTTGCAATCAAACGGTTATTATAGGTAACACCATTAAACTCCTCACCTAAACCGCGCACCGTGACGAATTGACCTTCGCCACCGCGAGTTCTGGTGATTGCCACACCGGTAATTCTTTGCAGAGACTCCGCCACATTCACATCCGGAAACTTACCCAGATCTTCAGCAGAAATACCATCGACTACTTGGCTGGAGTTTCTTTTCAACGCGGCCGAATCTCGCAAACTACGACGGATACCAGTTACGACAACTTCTTCTAGCTCGGCTGCTGCATTGTCGACAGCGGGGTCACTGTTTTGCGCTTGAACACCTGGAATGACTGCCAAACCAAGTGCTATGCCAGCAATAATGCTGCTGACTTTGTTTAATCTGAAATGCTGCTTAGATTGATGTTCAATCTCTTTATCGAAACGATTTGCTATCACTACGCCTCCTCCTCTTGTAGGGAACAATTTATGGTTTTGTGTTCTTAAAACGATCAATATTGTCTCGGCCAACCTTTGTTGGATTATTATCTTAATCGTTTAAGTAAATATTAGTCAGAGCGAACTCCGACATCAAGTGCCGCAGTTTCTTAATTCTTACTTAATTTGTATGGGCAGCTCTCGCGAATGACGAGCTGAGTCGACAAGGTTGTGTCTACTGCTTCCCTGCTTCCGTCGAACATTTGCGCGACTAATCTGCCTTTTTCTAAGCTGGGCTGATGAATGGTAGTGATCGATGGATGCTGAGTTGCAGATTCAGGAATATCGTCAAAGCCGGTAATCATCAGCTCATCGGGAACACTAATACCTAGATGCCTGGCCGCTTGAATTGTTGCGATTGCGATTCGATCAGACATGCATAAAATCAAGTCTGGCCTGGGATGCCGAGTTAATAAATTATTGGCTGCTTGATAAGCCAACTCATGGGTATTGTCAGATATATGGTAAATATTTTTGGGATCTAATTCTTTCCCTGCCGCATTAGCTGCGGCTTCGAAGCCGCGTAAGCGTTGCACAGTAAGAACTGTTTCTTCTTTTAACTTGTGCCCTTCAATTTTGGTAGTGCGATCAACGTTCAGCATCCGCAAACCGATTACGCCAATCGTTTGCGATTTATGTTGCAGAGCATGTTCAGCGCATGCCTTAGCGGCTTGGAAATTATCGATATTGACTGAAACAAAATCCGCGTCGATAAAGTCAGCGAGAACAACAAATTTATTTTGCGACTTCAAGCGGGTCAGCGACTCCTTATGCGGTGGCCCGTAAATAATATAACCATCAACAAAAGCTTCGTAGCCATGTAGATTCATCGAATCCGACCTTGAAGGAATAATCAGTAAACTCGAGTCTGATTGTTCTAAAACTTCAGAGATGCCTTGTAAAAAACGATTTGCTACTGGGTCACTAAAAGAGTACGTCAGATAGTTAGATAGCATTATTCCGACTATACCGGTCTTACCAGTTCTAAGACTGCGCGCCGCCGCATTTGGCCCTGAATATCCTTGTTGATGGCAATACTCTAAGATCTTCGATCGAAGCTCATAAGATAACTGATCAGGGCGATTAAAAGCATTTGATACCGTCGCAGTTGATACACCAAGCCCATCAGCAATATCTTTTAGCGTTTTTCTCTTTTTTAACTGCCCCATAGCACTGCACTCAGTTTCACACCCTTAAAAATTACCGACTTTGTATGAATACCGCATTCATTGGCTCAACCATTAGCTGCTGGCCTTGCAGCTCTCCCGCCAGAGAAGGGAGCTCAATAAGCTGCGCTTGTGAATACGGCAGATCGACCAATTTTTGCTCAGTTGAAAAGTTGATCGCTACCGCCACGACACTCTGTTCATATTGGCGTTCGATAAGAATATACGATTGATCGGATTCCGGCACTTTGATTTGCCCTTGTTGTAATTCTGCTGATTCTTTTCGCAGACAAATCAAGGCTTTAAGCAAGTTCAAGCTACTCTCTGATTCGGCCAGTTTATCAACCACCGAGAGACTCATGTGTTCGTCAGGAATCGACATCCAGGGCTGTACATCGCTAAAGCCGGCGAAGGGTTGATTTGAATCCCAAATCATTGGCGTACGACAGCCATCGCGGCCAGCAAACATGGGCCGAAAATTCAAACCATAAGGATCTTGTAATTCTGAACAAGCCACTTCAGCCTGAGGCAGACTTAATTCATCACCTTGGTAGAAGCACAAGCTTCCGCGCATGGCAAAAAGCACGGCGAAAGCGACTCGATCGATACCCGGGACACTTCCCCAACGAGAATAAAAACGCTCTACATCATGGTTTCCTATCGCCCAACAAGGCCAGCCATTAGCAACCAAATTATCACTCGATTCAATTACATCCCGAACAAAACCTGCGCTTAAGTTATTGGAGAGCAACTCAAAGGTGTACGCCATATGTAAGCGTTGGTCACCGCATGTGTACTCAGCCATGCGTCTTAGCCCGCAGCGAGAACTGATTTCACCAATGCTCATTGCGCCTGGGTATTCATTTAACACTGCGCGCATAGACTCGAGATACTCAAGGTTCTCAGCTTGATCGATATCATAAAGATGATCTTGATAAGTGTAAGGATTGTCCGGGCGCGCATTTAACATAGACGCCGAATCTTTGGATACCGCCGGGTTAGATCGTAACTGCAAATCGTGAAAGTAGAAATTAACCACATCAAGGCGCACACCATCAACGCCCTTGTCTAACCAAAACCGTAAGTTGTCGAGTTGCGCTTGACGAACAGCTGGGTTATGAAAATTCAGATCGGGCTGGCTTTCCAGAAAGTTGTGCAAGTAATACTGTTTGCGAAGTGAATCCCACTTCCATGCCGAACCACCAAAAATTGAAAGCCAATTATTTGGCGGCGAGCCATCTTCATTTGGGTTTGCCCAAACATACCAGTCTGCTTTGTCGTTATCAGAAGACTGTCGACTCTCCTGAAACCACTGATGTTGATCCGAGGTATGGCTATAAACCTGATCGATGATGATCTTCAAACCAAGTCGATGCGCGGTGTCGATTAGTTCATCAAAATCATCCATACTGCCAAACAAGTGGTCTATGCGTCGATAGTCAGAGATGTCATAACCGAAATCCTTCATCGGCGATTCAAAAAATGGTGATATCCAAACGGCGTCAACACCTAAGTCGCTTAAATAGCCAAGCTTTTGCGTTATGCCCTTAAGGTCACCGATGCCATCACTATTGGAATCCACAAAACTACGTGGATAAATTTGATAGATAACAGCGCTACGCCACCAATCTGATGGGCATTTAGCAAGCGAGTTTTTCATGATTCGAAAAAATTAAAGACAATACAATTTGATGGATTTATCTTAATCGATTAAGATTTTGATGTATAGCCTTAGCATCAAGAGCTTAGGCAATAAATAAAACACCTGATTTTTAATCTATTCGAGAACAATACTCATGCTAAGCAATATCGATCTCGCCATCGTCGTTTCCTATTTGATCATCGTCGTAATAATCGGGGTTGTGGTTTCTCGAAAAACAGAAACCGGCGATGATTTGTTTCTCGGCGGACGATCTCTAACTTGGGGAGTGATCGGCTTATCTCTGTTTGCGTCAAACATTTCCAGCACTACGCTAATAGGGTTGGCAGGAGCCGCCTATAGCGTTGGCATAGTGCACTCAGTCTGGGAATTTGGGGCTGGCCTACCTTTTATTTTGCTGGCGATTTTCTTTGTGCCACTTTACCTGCGAGCCAAAATTACCACCGTACCGGAATTTTTAGAAGGCCGCTTCGACCGGCGCTCTCGCCTGGTCTTTTCTGGCATTACCATTGTCACAAGCATTGTTGTCGACACGGCCGGCGGCTTGTATGCAGGCAGTTTAGTGCTACAGACGTTCTTTCCGAATCTGTCGCTGGGCCTGACTTGCTTTGCACTGGCCCTTTTCGCCGGTATCTACACCGCTTTTGGTGGACTCAAAGCGGTGGTCTACACCGACTCTTTACAAGCGATTATTTTAATTCTGGGCTGCTCAATTTTGACTTATCTAATGTTTCAGGAAATCAATTTTTCTTGGAGCACCATGGTCTCAAGCGCGCCCGACGGACATTTTTCGCTGGTGCGCCCGATCGGCGACTCTGAATTACCATGGACGGGAATTTTGATGGGAGTGCCATTTTTAGGATTCTGGTATGTCGCAACTAATCAATACATCACACAAAGAATATTAGGCGCTAAATCTATTCAACACGCGCGCTGGGGAATTATGTTTGCCGCGCTTTTAAAGATGACGCCGTTTTTCATCATGATTTTGCCAGGTGCCATGGCCCTCATATTATTCCCAGGCATTATTGAAACAGACAAAGTGTTCCCCACCATCGTGAGCGAAGTATTGCCGGTTGGTGTGGTCGGCTTAGTCATGGCTGGCCTTATATCGGCAATTATGTCGAGCGTGGATTCAACACTCAATTCGGCGTCCACCTTGATCGTGGTTGATTTTATTAAAACCAAAAAGAACGACTTAAGCGGTAAGCAGCTCGCCAAATACGGACGCATTTCAACCTTTGTGCTCATGTTCGTCGCCGCGCTCTGGGCACCGAATATCCAACACTTCGGCGGGCTTTGGAGTTACCTGCAACAAATGTTTTCAATCATTGTGCCGCCAATTGTGGTTATCTTTGTGATGGGCGCGTTTTACAAACGTGGCACCAGCGCCGCCGCATTTTGGACTTTGATTCTCGGGTTAGCCTTTGGAGCACTAACCTTTATTGCCAATCAACTCGAGATATGGCCGTTGCACTACCTTGAGAATGTGTTCTTTATGTTTGCGGTTTTGTCGGCGTTGTTTGTTGTTATTAGCTTAAAAACGGAACAACCAACCGACACAGTGATCGAACGATTCACTTTCAGCAAAGAAATGATCAATTGGGAGAATACCGATGTCCCCTGGTATAAAAACTATTTGTTCTATTGCGGCGTGGTAGTGCTATGCATGACCAGCATGTTTGTATTCTTTTTCTAGGGAGCCTCTGATTAATTACGCAAAACTATTCCTGAATGATAATGGTGCCAGCAATATGGTCATGCCAACCTTTTTTTCTTTTATCAAACGCGACCCATATAAATCCAAAAAGTAATGGAATCGATGATGCGATGTAACCGATATATCGTATAAAAGCTTGACCATAAGGGATGTTTTTACCCGTTTTTTCATCGACAACCCGAAGTCTTAATAATCGTTTGCCAGGCGTGCCGCCGATTTGTACCCAAAGCACAATAGAAAAGAGCAGTGGAAGAATATAACTTATTACTAAATCAGCACCACCTCTTACCAAGTCGGCATCGAGGTCAGTGAAATAACCCGAACCATAGAAAGCATAAAGTAAAGGAAATTGTATTGCTGCAAGAATGAGCACATCGATAATTGACGCTAGCAATCGAATCCAAAAGCCAGCATAGCGAGTAGTCGTTTCTGAATGACCATCTAAATTGGCTTGCGGTGCTTGATACGGATTTTCCTGCATTGCGATATTCTCCCTAAAAATTCGATTATTGCTTGTAACAATACATGATTAACTTTATCGCACTATTTGCTTAATTAATCAAACAGAGTGTCAGGCAAACGTAAGCTTGTGTGACATCGTCTTGCGCATTAAGCATTTTTACATTAGTTTTGTCATCCAAAATAACGAGCAATGAGCTCACAATCCACTGGAGGGGCATTTATGTCGATCGCAAAAATAATTGAAATCTCTGCATCAAGCACTAAGAGTTTTGAAGATGCAGCACGCAAGGGAATCCGTGAAGCCAGCAAATCGCTGAACAACATCACCGGCGCTTGGGTTAAAGATCAAGAAGTTGGTGTTAAAGACGGAGAGGTCACGGATTATCGTGTAAAGCTTAAGGTGACCTTTGTTTTAAAAGACTAATCACTCTAAGTAATTCACTTAAAGAGGTCAATAAGAGGTCATTGGTAGTTGATGCCGTGACCTCTTTACGTTTTTACTAAGGCTTTTTAACGTTGGCTAGTTTGGTAGCTCTCTGCCCGATAAACAGGTGCTACGCTCGGCTCTAAGCCAGGCACACCTTTGATCATATCGGCCGCCTTCTCAGCCATCATCACAGTAGGTGCATTGAGATTACCGCTAACGATATCCGGCATGATGGACGAATCTACAATACGCAAACCTGCCACGCCGCGTACTCGACATTCGCTATCGACTACCGCCATATCATCAACCCCCATTTTACAAGTCGCACAAGGATGATAAGCCGATTCAACCGCGTTTAAGATAAAGTCATTTAGCTGCTCATCGCTTTGCACATCAATACCTGGTGATAACTCTTCTCCGCGATATGGCGCAAAGGACTCTTGCGCAAAGACCTCTCTGGTTAAGCGTACTGCCGCGCGAAACTCCTGCCAGTCCTCCTCATGAGACATATAGTTAAAGCGAATACTCGGCGCTTCTTGCGGCTGTTTGGAACGAAGTTTTACCCAGCCTCGGCTTTTAGAGCGCATTGACCCAACGTGAGCTTGAAAACCATGCGAATTATTCGGGCTTTGCCCGTCATAACGCACTGCCATTGGGAAAAAGTGATATTGTAAGTCTGGATGCTCAACGCCCTCTCGACTGCGAATAAACCCGCCGGCCTCAAAATGATTGGTCGCGCCTAAGCCAGTTTTTGTTAGTACCCATTTTGCGCCGGTAAACGCCTTGCCCCAAAAATTGTAATACTTGAATAAAGAGATGGGTTGCGTACAAGCCATCTGCATATAGATTTCCAAATGGTCTTGCAGGTTTTGACCAACTCCTGGTAGATGATATTTGGTTTGAATACCAATCTCGTTTAGATGTTCTTGAGCGCCAATGCCTGAGAGCATTAACAGTTTTGGGTTATTGATTGGGCCACCAGACAATATAACTTCTTTGCTGGCGAACACTTCTTTAGTTTGCCCATGGTGTTGAACGCGTACACCGCTGACTCGATTGCCATCAAAGATTAGCTCATTGGCGAGCGCACGTTTAAGCACTTGTAAATTTGAGCGTTGCATTGCCGGTCGCAAATAACCCGCGGCAGTTGATCCACGCTTGCCATTGCGGGTAGTGCGATCCATTGGCCCAAAACCTTCCTGCTGGAAACCGTTCATGTCTTCGGTATAGGGGTAACCGGCTTGCTGGCCGGCTTTTACCCAGGCGGCAAATAAGGGGTTATCTGAGCCGCCCTTGGTGACGTGCAATGGCCCGCTGTCACCATGGTAATCGTCGCCACCTATATTTCGTGTTTCGGCTTTGCGAAAATACGGCAAGCAATGCGCGTAATCCCAATAGCGCATGCTCGAGTCAACACTTGCCCATCGATCATAATCTAGAGCATTGCCGCGTACATAACACATCCCGTTGATCGATGAGCTACCACCAAACACCTTGCCGCGCGGGCAATGCATTATTCGATCATTGAGAAAGGGTTCCGGCTCAGTATGATAATCCCAGTTATATGCTGTGCCATTCATCGGATATGCCAGCGCTGCTGGCATATGGATCTTCCATTCCCACCAAGGGTCTTTTCCACCAGCCTCAAGCAACAGCACCGAAGTTTTCGCGTGTTCACTTAGCCGGTTAGCCAGCACACAACCAGCCGAACCACCACCAACGATTACATAATCAAAATTTTTCGTCATAAGTACTAAACGTGTTATTGAATCAATCGCTAATAATCAGTAGCTACGCCATTGCCATAGGTGAGCGAGAATACAGTTGCGAGGCGGCAAAAAATAGCTTATTCGCGACACTTTTAAGATAAAGATGCTTCACAAGCAAAGGGCTCATGTAAGATCGCTTTTACTCAAGAGGCGCTAAGTTAACAACTCAGTCTTTACGTCATGTCGAATACTCCCAAAAAGCCCAATTTTCTAATCCTAATGGTCGACCAATTAAGCGGCCAGTTTTTTCAAGATGGCCCGGCTGATTTTTTGCATGCGCCCACGCTTAAGAAGTTATCCGAAACTGGCGTCAGGTTTAACAGTACCTATTGCGCAAGCCCCTTGTGCTCGCCGGCACGTGCCAGCTTTATGACCGGCAACTTGCCTTCGATTACTAAAGTCTACGATAACGCAGCTGAATTTAGTTCGACCCAACCAACCTTTGCTCATGCATTACGCGCGCTTGGTTATCGAACCATCCTGAGTGGCAAAATGCATTTCGTTGGTGCCGACCAATTGCATGGCTATGAAGAACGCTTAACCACTGATATTTACCCAGCCGACTTTGGCTGGACGCCTGTCTGGGATCAGCCTGATGAACGCGTAGACTGGTGGTATCACAATCTTGGCTCGGTAACCGGAGCAGGTGTAGCTATTACCAGCAATCAACTCGAGTACGACGATGAAGTGGCCTATCACGCCAAACTTAAATTGCATCAACTAGCTCGCCGCGCTGATGACAAACCATTTTGTTTGACGGTGAGTTTTACCCATCCGCATGATCCTTATGTGGCACGGCAAAAGTATTGGGATCTTTACGATGATGCCGATTTGCCTGAGCTTAATGTTGCTGCTTTGGACTATCAAGATCAGGACACGCATAGCCAACGCTTGTATAAAGCAGTCGACTATCAGAACTTTGCACCGACTGAGCAAAACGTCCGCGATGCAAGACGCGCCTATTTTGCTAACATCTCTTACCTTGATGAGAAGATTACAGAAATCCTTGCCGCCTTAGATGAAAGTGGCTTTCAGGAAGACACTATTGTGGTGTTTTGTGCGGATCATGGCGACATGCTTGGCGAGCGTGGCTTGTGGTACAAGATGAGCTTTTTTGAAGGATCGATGCGTGTGCCAATGGTGTTTCATGCGCCAAAATACTTTGCTGCGAATAACTTCTCTGCGCCAGCATCGATTCTGGATTTAGCGCCCACCCTAATTGAGCTTGCTGGTGGTGACCAGGCTCAAGAAGTATCAGAACACGGGCAAAGCTTATTGCCAAGTTTGCAAGAGGGTCAGGCTCCAAACCACTCAGTATGCGGTGAATACGTCGGCGAAGGATCCATCGACCCGATGTTAATGATTCGACAAGACGACTGGAAATTTAATTATTGCGAAGTCGATGCACCGCAATTGTTTAACCTTAAAGACGACCCATTTGAACAAAGCAATTTAGCTGACCAAGCGAGCCATCAAACCGAGGTTCAGAATTTCATTGATCAAGTTCATCAACGATGGAATGTTTCGCAATTTCGCAATGACGTATTACTAAGCCAGCGCCAACGCCACCTAGTTTACCAAGGCTTGCGGCAAGGTGAGTTTCAACCCTGGGACTTTCAACCAAGCCAAGATGCTACCACCCGCTATATGCGTAACCACCTTGATTTAAATGTGCTGGAAGCACACGCGCGTTACCCAAGAGAGAAATAATACTTGCCCTTTATTCCAACTGCGACATCCTATCTGGTGTTGCGCTTGGTTGTACGTACATAAAAATATTTGGGGCACCTTCACTGAATTGAGCTACCCACTGTCGTTCGCTGACGACTCTATTGCCAAGACGAATTATCGAGAGCAAGCCCTCTTTAGAAGGCGTTTTATTGGCCTTGCCAAGCAAAGTGATTTTTTAGCAATTAATGAGCTGAAGCTTTCGCTATCCAATTAAAAGCCTTCCGTATCACGGCGCAAATTGAGCTTATATCACCTTAGGCAATTTTGCGTTTTTCAGTTTCGACTGTTAGCCGAATCACGCCCGCCGCATGCAAATCATCAATCTCGCGTGGGTCTAAACCAAGATCTCCAAAGACCGAGCGAGCATGTTCACCAGCTTTTGGCAAATCTATTCTAAGAGCGAATTTATCTCCAGATACTTCGATAGGTAGCGCTGGCAAGCTTGCTGTGACGCCAGCTTTGTCGCCATCTGGTAGCGTTACGTCTAACAGACCCCCAGCCTCATTTAAATGCTCGTCATCAAACAGATCCGACGGTGTATTGATCGGCGCAAACGGCACACCAGCTTGATCAAGAAGATCCATTAATTCGCTAGCTGTCATGCTTTTAAACAACTCAGCGACGACCGGTAGGATTCGATCACGTTGTTCAACTCGTTGGGCATTAGTATCTAAGTTGCGATCATTTGCAAAATCACTTAAATCAAATGCCTGACAAAACAATTTCCATAAAGCATCACTAACAACACCGACAAAAACTCGCTCTCCGTCGACACAATCAAAAATATCGTATATCGACCATGCCGATTGACGCACGGACATTGGTAACGGAGCAGTGCCAGACACAACTTCTTGCGCCATATGCTGACCAACCATGAATGCCGTAGTTTCAAACAAAGAACTCGACACTAACTGGCCCTTGCCGGTTATATGACGGCGCTCAACCGCAGATAGAATACCAATCACACCGAACATACCACCAGTAATATCGATTACCGATGACCCCGCTCGCATTGGCTTGTTTGGTAGGCCAGTCATATAAGCCAAGCCACCCATCATTTGCACCACCTCATCTAGAGCAGTGCGATGTTGGTGGGGGCCTGACAAAAATCCTTTTAAAGAGCAGTAAATAAGTTTGGGGTTTAGCTCAGAGAGCGTGTCATACCCTAGACCGAGTTTGTCTAAAGCGCCAGGGCGAAAGTTCTCGATTAACACATCAGCGGTACAGATTAACTTTGTCAGTAAGGCAAGACCACGCTCGGATTTGATGTCGATACTGACGCTTTTTTTGTTGCGGTTATACATCGAAAAATAACCCGCACCAGAGCCTTTTAAGCGGCGTGTATTATCTCCGTGCAAGGGTTCAACTTTGATTACCTCAGCTCCTAAATCTGCCAATATAACGCCCGCTGCGGGGCCCATCACCATATGACTAAGCTCAACAACCTTTAACTTGGCGAGAGGAAGATCTGAATTGTCTAAAGAAGTACTAGTCATTTAGCAAAAAGGTTTGCAGAGCAAGATCGATTATCCGACTCTGAAGAACGGTTAATACAATGCCTTCAAATCGAATCCTTATGGGTTCCTCGTGGTACCGCTACGAGGAACCTTCCGGATTTAGGAGGGTTATTGTTAGAAATTATAGGATTCACTGGCGTAAAATTTGGCGAAGTAGATTTGGACTAAAACGTGTCATCGATCAACCTACTTCCCAAAACGGTGAGTAACACCAGTTTAGAACTTGGCTCTAAAGGTTACGCCAAAACGTCGACCATTACGATTATTAAATTGAAACCCACGAGACTGACCAGCGGCTGACAGCGTGAATACTGAAGGAATAGGCTGACCAGCAACCGTGAAGCTGTTTGATCCTAGGGCATCAATAAAACGCAACACACCCAATGCGGCGTCTTCATCAGTGAGGTTTTTACCCCATAGAGCAACAGTATATTTGTCGTCTGCCCAACCAAAAGTTAGTCGAGCATCAAGCTCAAAACTTGAACCGGTTTCAGCTAAATTTTGCACCTGAGCAAAGCGACTATCTAAGTATGAACCATTGATTGAGAACAACCCGCTTACACCTTGACCGGCGGTAAAGCCATAGTCAGCAAATATTGAGGCTTGATGCGGCGCCTGACGAGGCACCTGTTGCCCACTAAGATCGCCATTGCCAAACACTGACTCCTGAGTACTTTCAGAACCTTCTGCAAATTCGGCATCGGTATAGGCATAGGTCCCACCGATTGTTAGCGACGGAATCGACTCTAATATGTATGAAGTTTCAAGTTCGATACCAAAAATATCGACTTCACCAATGTTTGCGGTGGCTGACCCAATGGTGCCAGTAACACCCAGTGCCGCCAAGTTTTCGGTTAATTGATAACCGTCAATATTGGTCAAAAATGCCGCTGCGTTAAAAACTCCGCGTCCACCAGCGAAGGTATTTTTAATACCAAATTCTAATGCGACTGCATCTTCTTCGTCGAACGAGCCAAACCCCACTTCTGCAGCGTCGGCACCATTGAATCCACCAGGCTTGGTACCGGCCGCGATTACCCCGTAAATAAGTTGATCGTCGGTGCGCTGGTAATCAACAGTAATGCGGGGCGTCACTGCAGTGAATTCTTCCTGCTGCGATAACAATACTTCACCAGTATCAAGAGCGAAAGTGGTCTCACTAATTTCTTCTTCCGCCCAACGGATTTCAGCGCTAGCCGTCAGTCGATCTGAAAAGTCATATGAGAGCGAACCAAAAACCGAGACGTTTTCAGTTTCGGTGATCGACGGGTCAGAAGGGCCGAAACTAAAGGGAATCAAACTAACAACAAATGGCTCACCCAGAGCAGCTGCAATCTCGTTCGCACCGTTCATAACTGACGCTTGCGCCAAAGCTGCAAACCGTCCATCAGCGAATCGCCCAAGTAAGTCACGATCTTCTTGCGTATTGTCAAAGTAATATCCACCTAGACGCCAACGAAAACTTCTATCTGAAGGAGAATCAATTCGTACCTCGGCAACGGTGGTTTCCTGCGTATCGTCGTCGGTCGTAGTAAAGTCAAACGGTAACAACAACACACCAAATGGTGCTCCTGGAGGGCCTAATGGAAACGGACCACCGACGCTCGCAGCCACAAAAGAGCCCGGTTGTCCGTCACTGTCTAGCTCATCGCGAAAATCTTCTTCAGTGTACCCTAAGGTCGTAACCAGAGTATGGCCAGAAGAGAACTCATAGTTGCTATTGAATGAGAAGAATGTTTCTTCACGCTCAATCCCACCACCGGCACCCAAGGTATCAGACAACTGGCTTGACCCGCTAGGATTCGGCGCAGTGGTTGGAACCACACCTTGGAAAAATGGCTGAACTCCACCGAAGTCTGTTCCACCAGGAACGTTAACATTGAGGTTATCGAAACCAAGCAGACCAATCGGGAAGTGACCATCATCATCTTCGTTATATGCAGCACGTAAGGTTACTTCCCAGTTTTCAGTTAAGTTGGCGCGGATCGAGCCAGAAAAAGTTGTTGATTGCTCATTACCCACGCTGGGGTTTAGATTACTATCAACATCGAACTCGCTATCAAATTCGTAATACCGGCCAGCGATTGAGTAGAAAACTTTGTCTTCTGATAAGGCGCCACTGGCACTACCCAGCAACTGAAATAAACCGTGTTCACCTACTTCTAAACTGAGGTCAGCTTTGGTCTCATTGGTAGGCTGACGCGTAATGATATTGATCGCGCCGGAGTAGGTATTACGTCCGAACAAGGCGCTTTGCGGCCCTTTAATAATTTCGATTTGATCAACATCACCGAAATTCAATGAGCGAATCGATTGCGTGATATTGATGCCGTCTACGAATACAGAAACGCCGCTGGCACCCAAGATATTAGCCTGTCCGCGAATAATCGGACGATCAAATTGGCGGCCAAAAGGCGTATCAAAAACGAATCCCGGTGTCAGGCGCGAAATATCCTCGATGTTCTGAAGCCCCTTTTGAGCGATGTCCTCAGAACTGAATGCCGTAACCGACACAGGGATTTCTTGAATGGATTCCTCGGTTTTCCGCGCTGTCACAATGACTTCTTCCAACTCAATCACTTCTTGCGCATTAACTAAATATACCGGCGATGCTCCAAAGGTGGCGCCTACCGCCAAGGCGGCCATGTTTTTTTTAAAATTCAGTTTCATGCTAAGCCTCTATCTCCCGTATTACTTATACATATAATGACATATCAATATAACTTTATCTATGTTTTATCTCAAAGTTGTGTAAACTGATGATTTACCGCTTTGCATAAAAAGCCCGATAAAAGGTGATAGTTTTCTCTAGATTACGAGACTCTATAAGCCCACGGAGGCTATGTTCATCAGCAAGATCGAGCCTGTTGTAGCCAATTAGAAGTGCACTGACTGAGTCAATATTAGCTTTAGCAAAGACAAGTCGGGCTCTAGATTTGGAAGAAAGCAAGTTTGGCAATTTCACGCAGACAACTACTGGCATCGACCTCGCTCCTAGCCTTGAATCCAGGGCGTAGAGCGACGGCTCAAACTGGTAGCACCGATGTGCAGATTCTAGGTGCTGGCTTAGCGGGTTTAAGTGCAGCCGCAGACCTCCAAGATATTAGCGTTTGCTGAGGAATGCGTGTTTATTCGCCGACTTTTTTTATGATACATCATTATAATTAATGAACAGAACCATCATGAGCGGGGCTACCACAACCAATCCACCTTACCCTTCTTCTGGCAGCGCTTGGTTTCTGGTTGGGCTACTCACGGCTGCCTATGTGCTTAGCTATATTGATCGCGCCATTTTAGGCTTGCTGATTGAGCCGATAAAGGCTGATCTTAATCTCACCGATGAGCAAATAGGCTTGGTCTTAGGCCCCGCTTTTGCGGTTTTCTACGCCACTATGGGGCTACCGCTTGGTTGGTTGGTTGACCGCGCCAGACGAACCTGGATTGTTGGTTTTGGTGTCATTATTTGGTCGATCGCAACGGCTGTTTCAGGTTTAGCAAAGAACTTCTTGCATCTATTCACAGCGCGTATGGCGGTTGGGGTTGGAGAAGCCACACTCAGCCCGTCAGCGATGTCGATGATTGCCGACAGCTTCCCACCAGAGCGTCGCGGCAAGCCAATCTCAGTTTATGTTGCTGCCTTATCTTTAGGCAGCGGGATTGCCTCATTAATCGTCAGCGGTGTTCTGGTATGGGCCAAAGGCGTTGGCGAAATCAGCCTTCCAACCCTAGGTGTATTAGCTCCCTGGCAAATCACTTTTATTGCCGTGGGCTTGCCTGGCTTGCTAGTGGGGTTGCTGTTCTTTTTTATTCGCGAGCCAATCCGCCGCCCTATTGAGTCCGCTGAAATCGAAATGGAAGGCAACGGCGTTGGAGTTGCGCTTGGCTATCTGAAAAAGAATTTGGGCGCCTACCTTGGCTTTATTTCTCTCGCTTGTGTGATGACGATTATTGCCTATAGCCATGGCTTCTTGCCTCCCGCTTTCGAGCGCACCTGGGGCTGGGCGCCAGAAAAATATGCTGCCATTAATGGCGCAGTTCTGATTGTATTGGGGCCAGTAACCGTTATTACCACCGGCTTTATTATGGACAAATGGGTTCAAGCTGGAGTCAGCGACGCTCCACTGCGATTACTAGTGATTGGCACACTGATTATGGTTCCTAGCGCCGCTGTATCTATGATCATGCCGACTGCTGCCAGCGCCTATGCAGTGCTTAGCATTTGCAATATGGGCATTGGCATTGTTTCGACCTCAGCGGTTGCGGCGGTACTCGCTATTACGCCGGCGCAAATTCGTGGGCAGATTGTGGCCTTTTACTATATGGCCATTAGTATGGCCGGTCTGTTTCTTGGCCCAACCAGTGTTGGCATGTTATCGACACGTTTCTTTGGGGAAGAAAAACTCAATCAAGCCATTGCCACGTTACCAATTATCTATGGTTTGATTCCGGTGCTGTTGATACCAATAACGGTACGATTGTATCGATCACAAATGACGAAGATCGACGCAGCGCAAAGGCTAAGAGCAATATGATTGGAAAATACATTGACGGCCCATTCGGCCAAGTTCATTGCCGATTCTGGGGAGAGGCCCATGATGCCAAAGCAATAGTTTGCTTGCCGCCCTCGCCTTTTAGCTCAAGGGCTTACCATTCCCTGGCTCCGAAGTTAGCGGCATCCAGACCGGTTGTTGCCATTGACTACCCAGGCTATGGCAATTCTGCACCTTGCCCAGGCGCACCAAGTATTAACGACTATGCGCTAGCGGTCCGTGCCGTTATTCAATCTTTACTGCCTGACCAATCTGCTGATCTCTTAGGCTTTCATACTGGCTGCCTGGTGGCCGTTGAAACTTCGTTGATTGCTGCTGAAGTTGTTGACCAATTGGTGTTGATCGACTCACCTTACTTTGACCCTGAAAAGCAAGCCAAGTTATTCGAAAAAATGGCCAAGCCTGTTGAACTTACCGCTGACTTAGACATGCTGAAATCTGCCTGGGATTTTTGTGTGTCAAAGCGCTTAGAGCATATTCCTTTACCGCGCGCTTATGAGATGTTTGTTGATCATATCACTAGTGGAGTAGATACCAATCGCGCCTTTGACGCGGCGTTTCAATACGATTGCAAAACGCAATTTCAAAAGGTATCTCATCCTACTCTAGTCATCGCCACTAAAGCCGGTTTGTACGAACAAACACTTAACACGGCCAAAGAAATAGGTACTTCTAGATTACTCGAGTTGCCTGACATCACCACTGCTGTGCTCGAGCATGGCGCCGAAAAAATAGCCCATACTGTAGTAAATGCACTAGCCCATGAATCAGTTTAAACGAAACTTTGTTGATGGCCCTTACGGCCAAACTCACTATCGGATAAAAACCAACTCATCGCCCGAAAAGCGCCCCTTGGTTTGCCTGCATATGTTCCCTCAGTCGAGTCGTAACTTTGAGACATTTTTAAATCACTATCCAGCTAATCGCACCGTGGTGGCGCCCGATTTCCCAGGCTATGGTGAATCGGATTGCCCCGCAGAACAAATTACTGCCAGTGACTACGCGGCGGCTATTTGGGGCGCAATCGACTCACTATCGTTACTGGATGATTTTGCCAGTCTTGACCTGTTTGGAATTCACGCCGGCGCTAAGCTCGCAACTGAACTAGCTAGCCAGCGCCCCGATGAAGTTAACCACCTAGTCTTATCATCGGCAGCGGTGTTATACCCAGAAGAATTAGCTGAACTTAAAAAAGCGTTTGAGCCAGTGCCACTAGATGAAGCTGGCACACGTCTAAATCAGTTGTGGCAGCTTCTCATTCGCAATCAAGGCCCTGGCCAAACTCTGGAAATGCTCGCCAACTCGCTGGCTGAAATTATGCGCAGCGGCGAGAACTACGAGTGGGGACACTACGCGGTTTACGAATTTAATACACGCTTTCCTGATGTGCTTCGCTCGCTAGAACATCCTATCGCACTGATGAATATCAACGACGATTTATATGAAATGACGCCACGTACTGAGCCTTATTTAGCTAACGGCAAGATGTATGAATTTTCTCAATGGGGGTATGGATTTTTAGATATCCACGCCGCAGAAGTTGCACAAGTCGTTGACCAACTACTCGAAAACCCACTTAACTTTAGGGCAAGGTAAATCGTGGCAGCATTTATGATCATCACCGCAAAAATTCATGAGCGAGAGAAATTCATTCAAAGCTACGGCCTCCAAGCCACCAAGCTGGTCGCCAAATTTGGCGGTGAGTCTGTGGTCTTAGCACCTGGCAGTGGCAGCGGCTATTTAGTATTTCTTGAGCATGGTGGGCACGGAATCGAAGGCGGTGCGCCTAGTATGCAATCATCAAATCGCGGCCTCACCATGGGGTCGTTTGGTTCTTCGCAATTTGATTCTGTTTACGAATCTGCCGCAGCACATGGTTATTCGATATCACGAGCACCTGCCACAAGATTACTCCCGAATCTAGGAGAATGCCGCTCGATGATGGTTACTGACCCCAGTGGTTTTGACATAAATATTTTTGAATCTTAAGACCATGCTTGTACCTCGACTTTTTATCTTTGCTGCCATACTCGTTTTTACCCTAAGCAGCTCTGCGCAAGACAGCGAAAAAATTAGTCTCAGCAGTTGGAAAGAAGCCGTTGTCACCACACAGAATCCGCAGCCATGGCTGGATTTAATGATCGATTACGCAGGTTGGAAAATCGTCAGCGACGGCCAACTCGATAAGGGCTTGGCAGCCAGCTGGGGCGCACCAAAAAACGCCAGCGCTCGAGAAATCTTATTAGCGAATCCAAGCACTGAACGTGGCTTTCTTAGGCTGATTCACTTTACCGGTTTTGAACAGGACTGGATTCGTTCAGACGATCGACCTTGGGATACCGGTGGCCTATTCGACGTCAATATTCGCGTCAAAGACTTACTGACCGCGCACAAAACACTAAGAGCTTTGGGTTGGCAAGGCGATAGTGCGCCGAATCAAATTACCTTTGGGCCATATGAAGTAATCGAATGGATTGCACGCGGGCCGGATGGTGTGCGTTTCGCTTTTATCGAACGGCTAAAGCCAAAACTTGAAGGTTATGAATTTGAACGCTTAAGTCGGTTATTCAACTCCACTCAAACCGTTGCGGATATGGATAGGTCTCTGGCGTACTTTCGCGATGTGTTAGGCATGCAAATCCAGCTAGAACACAATGCCGCTAGTAAAGAAGCGGGCCCGAATGTGCTGGGCTTACCACATGAAATCACAACTGAAATACCGCGTACTGTTTACATTTTGAATGGCGATGATTCGACCGAAGGTAAGATCGAATTATTGTCATTTAATGGTGCCACTGGCAGCGATTTTTCGGCTAAGGCTCAGCCTACCAATATTGGTTTATCAGTATTGCGCTTCCAAGTGGATGATCTCACTGCGGTGATGACAGCCCTAGAAGCACGCGGCGCACAATTCCTGCATGCGCCGATTGAGGTTGAACTCGCACCTTATGGCAAAGTAACACTCACCGCCTTAAGAGCACCCGAAGGGTCATACTTGGAAATTTATCAAGCCTTAGACCTGTAGCTTTGCAGATACTATAAAGTTGGCATCGAAAAATTAGTGCCTTCTCTTAAATCGGCTGATGGCCAGCGCTGGGTAATGGTTTTGCGCTTGGTGTAAAAGCGAATCGCATCAGGCCCATAGGCATGAAGATCACCGAATAACGAACGTTTCCAGCCACCGAAACTATGATACGAAACCGGCACTGGCAGAGGAACATTAATCCCCACCATGCCAACCGTGATATTGTCACAAAAGTAACGCGCGGCTTCGCCATCGCGAGTAAAAATACAGGTACCGTTGCCGTATTCGTGAGCATCGATCATGGCCATTGCCTCGTTCATAGATTGCGCGCGCACTACCAATAACACCGGCCCAAATATTTCATCCTGATAACAACGCATATCGGCTGTGACTTGATCAATCAGGGTCGCGCCAACAAAGAAGCCATCTTGATAGCCATCGACGCAGATATCGCGGCCGTCAACCACAATTTTTGCGCCTTGTTGTTGTGCACTATCAATATAGCCAACCACCTTATCGCGATGCTGGCCGGTAATCAGTGGCCCAAAGTCATTATTGGCGTCACTCGCTTCGCCAACTTTTAAAGCCTGCATTTGCTGCTGCATTTTGTCGATCAATTGATCGGCGGCGGCACCACCAACGGCCACCGCAACAGACAATGCCATGCAACGCTCACCAGAGGAGCCAAAGGCGGCGCCAAGGAGCTGCGATACAGCATTATCAATATCGGCATCTGGCATGACGATGGCATGGTTCTTCGCTCCACCTAATGCCTGGCAACGCTTGCCTTGGGCGGTTGCGGTTTGATAAATGTATTCCGCAATTGGCGTTGAACCAACAAAACTTACTGCCGTAATGCGCTCATCATGCAATAAAGTATCAACTGCCTCTTTGTCGCCATTAACGACGTTCAACACGCCATCAGGCAAGCCAGCTTCTTTTAATAGTTGTGCAACATACAAAGTGGAGCTTGGGTCGCGCTCAGAAGGTTTTAAAACAAAACAATTGCCACAAACTATGGCAGCAGGATACATCCAAAGAGGCACCATCACAGGGAAGTTGAACGGTGTAATTCCGGCGACAACGCCCAATGGTTGAAACTCACTCCATGAATCAATGTTCGGCCCAACGTTTTTGGAATGCTCACCTTTTAAAAGCTCTGGCGCTGCGCAGGCAAACTCAACATTCTCAATACCGCGCTGCAATTCACCTCGAGCATCATGCACTATCTTGCCATGCTCTTCGCCAATCAGCCGACAGATTTCATCGGCATGCTCCTCTAGCAGTTGCCTAAAGCGATACATAATCCGTGCGCGTTTCAACGGTGGCGTATTACGCCACTCAGGAAAAGCCGCTTGCGCGGCGGCAATCGCTTGCTCAACAGTAGCCTGACTGGCAACCGCCACCTGTTTGCTTACTTCAGCGTTAGCCGGATTATAAACATCTAAGGTTCTTTCGTTGGGTGATTGAATTTCGCCATTGATCAAATGGCCAACTAATTTATTCATAGGTATTTCCAGATTTGATAATCACCTTAGCCCGCAAAGAAACACTTATCACAAGACTTATGCCCTAGGACGTCGCATGTACTTAATGACGACATCACGCCGAACTGGTAACCATTGTCGTATAACTTAACGGCGGCGTCGGCACCGATAGCGCCACCGATCACTTCTGCAATTTTTTGATCAATCATTGTTTGGATAAACCTCGATAGATTAGGTCTTCCTGGTATCGTCGATAATGTTCATACTCGCCACACCACTATTGCCTAGCTCAACTGAAGAAAAAGGGCCACCAAGATATAAATGTTCAGGGTCATGTAAATCAAGCGGCGGTGTTTCAGCCAAAATTGCATCAGCAAGTTGCTCTGCATTGTCTTTTGGTCGATAACCCAAATAGTCGGCTTTGCGATTGTCTACCGGACAGCGATCATTATTGGAAATTCCGTACACCACGGTGAACTTAGTGACTGGCGTGTTAATCGACTGTTCGACCAAATGAATAAGATCATCATAAGAAAGCCAGGTGCCTAAGGCTCGCGCATTCGTGACTTGCGCACAGGAAAAAATACGCATACACACCGATTCAATACCACGTTTATCCCAATACAAACTAGCCAAATCTTCAGCAAAACATTTCGCCAAACCGTAAAAGGTATCCGGTTTGTGAGGTGCATTTAAATCAATACCGTCGGTACGCGAATGCATGCCAACAGCATGCACAGAACTCGCATAAACCACGCGCCGCACACTATTTTGATAAGCGGCTTCCCAAACGTTGTAAGCGCCGACAATGTTGGGACCAAGGATTTGCTCAAACGGCGCTTCATCACCGTAAGCACCAAAGTGCACAATCATATCGGCACCTTTAGTTACTTCGATGATTTCTTGCAAACTACGTAAGTCAGCCTTAGCATAGGATTCGCCTGGATAAAGATCGCCAATGTCATCAATGATATCGGTACTGACTAATTGGTCGGCTAATTTGGTCAAAGGCTCTCTTAGGTAAGAACCAAGACGACCCGCTGCGCCGGTTAAGATAATTTTCTTCATGCGTTCTCGTGCATTAGTAATGCGTGTAATTGTTTAGTCAACCAATAGATTAAGCGCTTGATCGATTCGATCTAATGCCTGACTAAGCACCTCGTCAGAGGTAGCAGTTGATATTCTAAAATAAGGCGATAAACCATAGGCGCTGCCAGGTACCGTGGCAACCTTGGCTTGTTTGAGCAAATACTCTGTAAACTGCAAATCATTTTCAATGATGTAACCGTCGCCATCGCGCTTACCAAGGTAGTCGTCACAACCGATAAAAGCGTAAAAAGCGCCACTTGGAGGGTCAAGCGTTAAACCGGGGATTTGATCAACGCGCTTAACGACTAAATCTCGGCGACGTTCAAAGGCTTGTTTGAATTCGCGCACTGAATCTTGCGGGCCTTGCAAGGCAGCGGCGGCGGCGGCTTGGGCGACAGAACAAGCACCGGACGTAATTTGTGATTGCACTTTGTTCATGCCTGCTACCAATTCAGGTGGCCCCGCGCAGTAACCAATGCGCCAGCCGGTCATCGCATAGGCTTTGGAAACACCGTTAACGATCAAGGTGCGATCACGCAAATCTGGGCAGGCGACAGCAAAACAAGCAAACTCATTGTCATCAAATACGATGTGCTCATAGATTTCATCCGACATCACCATAAGCTGGGGATGTAAGCTCAACACTTGTCCTAATGCCTGTAGCTGTTGTTGGGAATAAGTTGCACCGGCCGGATTGGAAGGTGAGTTTAATATTAGCCAACGCGTCTTATCTGTGATCGCCTCAGCGAGTTTATCTGGCTGCGCCAAAAATCGATTCGATGCATCACATGGCAACTCTACCGGCGTGCCACCTAAGATCAACACCATGTCTTTATACTGTCCAAAATAGGGCGCGCACAAAAGCACTTCATCGCCAGGTTCCAGGCTGGCCATTAGTGCATTAAAAATTATTTGCTTTGCGCCATTACTGACCAATATTTGTTTGGCATCAACTGATAAGTCATTTTCACGCTGGAATTTTTCAATGACCGCTTGCTTCATTGCTGCTGTGCCATCATTCGGCGGGTATCTGGTCTGACCAGCCTTGGCGGCAGTGTAAGCGGCTTCAACGATATGCGCTGGCGTATCAAAGTCAGGTTCACCCAGCCCCATATCGATAACATCATGGCCTTGTGCTTTTAATTGTCGAGCGGCCTGACTTACCCACGCCGAGGCCGACGGTTTCACTGGAGTAAGGCGCGACGACAAATAGGCCAATTCATGATTCTTCACTTCGCTCATTATTCGCCACCATTTCCTTCAACAGAAACCTTCATGTAAAGCTGATCTGCGGCATTGGCCAACAACGCAGTGTCCGCACCGCAGGCAACAAACTTAAAACCCTGTTTTAAGAGCTTGATCGAAAATTCAGGATTTAGTACATAAGTGCCGATCGGCATGCCGCGCTCAATTAAAGCTTGCGCAACAGGCGTAATCTCTCGCCAGACTTGATCAGCCAATGGTTGCCCTACTATCCCCATGTCAGCGGCAATATCAGCTGGCCCAAAGAACACTGCATCCACACCTTCAACACTGGCTATCTCTTGAGCATTGTCTAACGCTTCTTTGGTTTCAAGTTGAATAATAACGGCAGTTTGATTTTCTACCTCACTTAGATAATCTTTAACACGACCATAACCCGTAGCGCGCGTGGATCCGGCCACACCGCGAACACCGTTTGGTGGGTAGCGGGTTGAGGCAACTGCTAATTTGGCTTGGTCGGCGTTTTGCACCATCGGGAAAATAATGCCCTGGGCACCTAAATCTAAAATACCTTTAACGAGTGTTGGGTCGTTGCATATCGGGCGCACTAAAGCGGTCGCTTTACTGGCAGCGAATACCTGTAATTGACTTAATACCGACTGCAAATCATTCGGTGAATGCTCCATGTCAATCAATACCCATTCGAACCCGCTAGACGCTACAACTTCGGCTGAGACATTGCTAGATAGATTCAACCACAAACCTATCTGCTTTGGCACGGCATCATTTTTCAAAGCCGCTAAAAATGGGTTTTTGGCAAACTGCATTAAATCACTGCTCGTTCGACAAAGGGTTTGTTATCAACAATTCGCTGATAGTTAAAATCGCTTAGATCCAATGATCTATATTCTCCATAGGCGATTAGCTCTGCTATGCCGCGACCCATGGCTGGCGCCTGCTGAAACCCGTGTCCGGAAAAACCATTCACGAACAAAAAATTCTCAACCTCATGATGCGGGCCAAGAATCGCATTGCGATCAAAGGTATTAAACGCGTAATGGCCTACCCAGGATTTAGTGACTTTGATGGCTTCGAATTGTGGAATGCGCGTAGCAATAGCTGGCCAGACTTTGTCTTGCCAAAGGCTATGGTCTTCAACAAAATCATCGTAGTCAACGGCGGGGTCTACATCCGGTGGGCAGCCCGCCAGATAATAAGTGCCTTCAGAGCGCATATGCACACCGGTTGGGTCAATGGTTAAAGGTAGTGAGCGATCCAGGGGTTGTTCCGCCTGAAAAATATAAGTGTAGCGTTTACGAGGTTCGACTGGAATTTCGATTCCAGCCATGCGTGAAGTAAACACCGCGCGAGGGCCAGACGCATTTACCACAGTACCACAAGACACTTTTTCGCCAGTGCTTAACAACACCGAAGTGATGGCACTACCTGCTTTGTTCTTATCCATTGCGACAACTTCATTAGGCAGATACTCAACCCCTTTTTCACGTGCTGATCGCTTCCACCAATCAAAGACGGTATTGCCATCATAGTATCCTTCGTCGATTAAATTGTGGCTGCCTAAGACAATGTCATCCACATTGTAGAATGGATAGTCGCGTTTGATTTCTTCCGGCGACATAATTTTGGTGCCTGCGCCGCACGCTTGCTGCAAGCTTTGTGCTTCGCGTAAAGTTTCACCAAATTCCGGAGTATCTGCCAGATACATATAGCCGTAACTATCAAAAAATATTTCTGGCACACGCGGATCGTTATCGAAAAATTCCTGAAAGTTGTTAACGAACTCTGCCGCAAACTGAGAAATTTTAATATTGATCTCACGCGAAAATTGTTGCCGCATACAGCTATTGGTATGAGAGGTCGATGTAAACTCATACGTTAAATCTTTTTCAACGACCAAAATAGATCCATCAAAGTCGGCGTTGTTACTTAAAAACCAAGCGACTGAAGAGCCAATTTTGGCACCGCCGACGATAACAACATCGTAGAGATCACGTTTTGGGGCACTAAAATTGTTACTCACTAAGTAGCCTCCCCTTTTGCAACTGATTTTAGAAGCGCCTTGATCGTATCATCATCCAGCCCATACTGGTCTTTAGCAACTTGCTCAGTAATATAGCCTCGCGCTAAATCTCTTAACACTATCGCTTTATCACGTTCTTTGGCTGGCCCATAACCGGCACCACCAGGGAATTCGAGCAAGACTCTCTCGCCATGCGGCACAAGTTGTTTGCCTTTACCGAACATCTGCGCACCATCACTGCGGGCAATCGAAGTGGGCGCACCATCACCACCACCTTGTCGACCTCGAGCCGGATACTTAATACGATCGAACATGGCTGAGAAGTCAAACTCATGCCCTTCGGTAGCGCTGACTTCCATAAACTGACCAAGGCCACCTCGATACTTACCCACACCGCCGCTATCAGGGCGAAGTTCTTTGCGCCAGATAATTACCGGGCCGGTGTGCTCAGTCGCTTCGACCGGCATGGTCATTACACCAGATGGGAAAGCCGTGGCGTTCATACCATCGAGCGTTGGCCTGGCTCCGGAACCACCAGAATTAAAAGTCAGGACTTCTGCATGACGTGCATGCTCAGGCGCGGTTTGATCGGTACGAGGCCGAACTGAGATTTGAAAATTGCAGAGAGTGCCTGCTCCTTCAGCGGGCACCGTCTCAGGTAGAATTTTATCCAGTGCGTTGTACACTGCGTCTGGCAACATATGCCCAACCACATGGCGCAAAGCAACTGGCGCCGGATGCAATGCATTCACGATAGTGTTTTCAGGAGCAGTGATTACAAACGGCGCTAGCGAGGCGGCGTTATTTGGAATCTCTGGAGCAATCGCACATTTAAGTGCATAACAGGCATACGCCTGAGTATAAACCAACGGCACGTTAATACCTTTCTTATCAATTCCTGAACTTCCGGAAAAATCACATATCACCTGATCTGCTTGCACCTCAAGATGCACCTTTAATTCGATAGGCTTGTCGTAACCGTCGATGGTCATGTCTCCATCGGCTTGCTGACGAGGCAAGGCAGCGATTTTCTCTAAAGTCGCGATGCGCGAATTGGTCAAAATAAAGTCGGCGATATCAGCCAGATCTTCAAGTTGGAATTCCTCCATCATTTCCAGCAATCGCTGGTGACCAATCTCGTTGCATGTGGCTAAGGCGTGTAAATCACCAACCACCTGATCCGGCTCGCGCACATTGTTGCGAACCAGATTAATAAACGACATATCAACCTTGCAACGCTCGGCAAACTTCATAATCGGAATATATAAACCCTCTTCGTAAATCGAAGCGGCATCGGCTCCAAATCCGCGCCCGCCAATATCAACCACATGCGCGGTGCAGGCAAAAAAGCCAACCAGCTTATCTTTATAAAATGATGGGCTGACGACGGTAATGTCATGCAAATGCCCGGTGCCTAACCAAGGGTCGTTGGTGATATAAACATCACCTTCAAAAATATTATCTTGCCCGATCACACGAATAAAATGGGCAACCGCCTCGGCCATGGCGTTCACGTGACCGGGTGTGCCGGTTACCGCCTGGGTCAGCATATGCCCTTGCAGATCATAAACACCGGCTGATAAATCACCTGCTTCGCGTACCGAGGTAGAGAATGCCGTGCGAATCAGCGCCTGGGCTTGTTCTTCCACCACTGAAATCATGCGATTCCACATGACTTGCTTGGCGACATCGTTGTTGCATCTGCTCATATTCTTGCTCTCATCGAGTTTCATGGCTTTACCCCTATGTCTATGCAACCATCGCTCTGTTTAATCGCCTGCCGACTCGACGGCAGAATAATGGTGGTTTCGTTTTCGGTGATAGCTGCTGGCCCGGCTACCACCTCACCATCTTGCATATCATCACGCAGCACCACCGAGCCGTCGACCTTCTCGCCATAAGCCGAGTCAAACATAGGGCGTTTTTCTTGTACCCTTGCATCGCCATTGGAGTTCATCAAACTAATTTTTTTCACTTCTTCAAGTGGGGTCGTGGCGTTAACAGACCAAACAGTAATCTCCACATCCATACCGTCGACCGGTCGCCCGAACAAAGTGGTGTAGTCTTTTACAAACAAATTCAGAAACGTCTCGGCATCCGGTTGATGAGCTTGTTCAGCTGTTAGGGCAATGGGAATTTCCCAGCCTTGACCGGTGTAACGCATATACACTTTGAAATCACACAGAATCTCAGAATGCGCATCGCAAGAGCGTACAAACTTAGTGGACTCGGCTTGCAACTCGGCAAGCAGGGCCTGAATTTTATCGGCATCAAACTGTGACAAGCGCATATAGACGCTGCGATTGGCTTCAAAGCTAAATGGAGCGCGCAAAAAGCCAATGGCTGAACCAACCCCGGCTCCAGTTGGAATCAATAGGCGATCAACACCTAATTTTTCGCACAAACGGCCGGCGTGTAATGGTGCTGCACCGCCAAAGGCAATCATAGTGTAATCGGCTAGGTCTTCACCGTTTTCTACAGCATGCACGCGTGCGGCGTTGGCCATACTTTCATCAACGACCTCCACCAATCCATAAGCGGCAGTTTGTGCGTCCATGTCCAACTTGTCGCCCAATACGCTAACAAGAGCTTGCTCGGAATTCTCCAAATGGAGAGGGATCGAACCACCGGCGAAGTTATTCGGATCGAGCTTACCTAATACCAAATCCGCATCTGTTACAGCCGGGCGATCACCGCCGCGACCATAACAAGCCGGACCAGGTTCTGAACCAGCGGATTCTGGCCCAACGCGAATTTGCCGCATGCCATCGACATGCGCTAATGACCCACCACCAGCGCCAATCTCAACCATGTCAATCACTGGAATAGAAATCGGCATGCCTGAGCCTTTTTTGAATCGATAGCTTCGAGCCACTTCAAAGACACGACTAGTTTTAGGTGTTTGATTCTTGATCAAACAAATTTTAGCGGTAGTACCGCCCATATCGAAAGACAGAACTTTATCCAGGCCGTACTTGGCGGCGATATTTGCAGCGAACACCGCGCCACCAGCCGGCCCCGATTCAACCAGCCGCACCGGGAATTCTGCTGCACTCTCGATAGAGATAATGCCGCCGCCCGAATGCATTAAAAAGATCGGGCAGGCCACACCTTGTTTGCCTAAGCGAGCCTCCAAGCGATCGAGGTAGCTTTTCATCAGTGGCTTTATATAAGCATTGGCGACAACGGTGTTAAACCGTTCGTATTCACGCATTTGCGGCGACACTTCGCATGAGAGTGAAACGATCATTTGCGGCGCTCGCTCAGCCAACACCTCACGCACCATTCGTTCATGCTCGGTATTGATATAGGAATGCAGAAAACCGACCGCCACACTTTCGTAATTGGCCAGCTTTAAGCGCTCAACTAAATCTTCAATTTCTGATCGTTCTAGTGCCTGCAGCACATCTCCGCCAGCACTAACACGCTCGTTAAGTGTATAGCGCTGCTGACGCGGTAACAAAGGTTCGGGTAACACCAGATTCAGGTCATATTGTTCGAAACGCGACTCGGTCCGCATCTCGATTACATCGCGAAAACCTTGCGTGGTTATGAACGCCGTTTTTGCACCACGCCGTTCTATTAGTGCATTGGTCGCTAGGGTAGTGCCGTGGATTATTTGATCAATCTGCGATGGCTTAATGCTGGCCTGCTGGCATACCTGTGCCATACCCTCGATAATCGCATCCTCAGGCGCTGCATATGTGGTAAGCACTTTGGTGGAAAATTGTTGTTTGTCTACCTCAAGTACCACGTCGGTAAAAGTACCGCCAATGTCCACTCCCAACCTGATGGTGGATTCTGTCATATAGTTACGCTCGCCAGATGATAAGAATGCCATTATAGGCCGTCACAAGAATCAACAATATTGATTGTTTTTTATCAAATAGATAAAAAATATTGATTAGATGTTGATTGTTAGGATTGCAAATTGCTTAGGTAGCTTTGCGAAATTGATTCCGCCATTTGAGCAGCATGAATGATCGGTTTAGACGCTCTGCTTTGCTCGTATCGAGCGTGAAAAGAAAGTGGCGTTGGATGCCAGTTGAAATTTAGTTTCACCAAACTGCCATCAGCCAAATGATCATTCACCAACGGCAGCAACATCGGCGACACACCAAAACCATCCAATGTCATTTGCACGCTCGACGCCAGGTTTCCACAGCTTGTCAGACGCATTTTTAAATCCTGGCGCTTGGCAAAATATTCTGATAATTCACGATAAGTATGAGTTACTTTCGCATGCGTAATAATTGGATAAGCCACCAAATGATCAAGTTTGATTTTGTCAGGCAGCTTATCCGCAATGTCTGGCGCAGCAACCCATATCATGGGATATAAACCCAGGTCATGATCCCCGGGCATTGGTGACTTAAACGGCCCACTTTGAAACGCCAGATCAATGGCGCGCTCGAGTAATTGGGTTTCTATTATTGAGGATAAATCTACCGTGAGTTCAACCAGAATATCCGGGTAGCGCTGCTTAAACGCCAAAAGAAATTCCCGCAACCAGGAATTCACTATCATTTCTGTCACACCCAACCTTAGCACACCGTCGAACAAGCTGGATTCATCAGCGGCTTCTAAAAAATCTTCCATTGAGCGTAAAACTCGGCGCGCATAAACCAGTAAATCAGCGCCTTTGGCAGTCAGACGCACCGGCACCGCATTACGATCCAGCAACGGTTCTCCTAAGGTAGCTTCAAGCGCCGAAATGCGCGCGGAAATATTCGGTTGTGTGGTATTCAAACGCTGGGCTACATGACGAAAATTACCTAGGTCAGCAACCCAGACAAACGTCTCTAACTGTTTTAAATTAATCTTCAAAATTAAGCCCGAATAACAACAAAGTAAGTCCTAACCAAATACCAGCTTGGCCGTGAACAGCATATACAATTTTGATTGGGAACAGAATTTCTAATAATTTTTTTAAAACCGGGCTGCCGAACAACAGTAGTCCTCAGTTTCCGCTAAAGCACTAGCAGACTAATTAACATATAAAGAACTGCGGATAAGCCAGCGGCTATTATAGCCAGCGGCAGTTGCGTGTTTACATGGTCCATCAAATCAGCTCCACAGGCCAGTGACGATAAAATCGTGGTATCGGAAATAGGCGAACATTGATCACCAAAAACCGCACCTCCTAAAATGGCACCAAAGCACAATAGAATATAGGTTGGGTCAGCCGAAATCGCTAAAGCTAACGGCAAGGCAACCGGAAACATCACTGCATAAGTACCCCAGGAGGAACCAATTGAAAAAGCAATTAGCATGCAGATAATTAACAGCAAGCTCGGCAACACAAAAGGGAACTGTCTAAGTGTGTCAGCGCTAACATCAATCACAAACGCGGCAGTGCCAAGTTGCTCAGATACCGTCGCTAAGGTGACCGCTAAGCCCAACACCAACGCGCCAATGGTAACGCCTTTGATACCGCTCACCATGGCATTAAAGGCGTCTTCAATCGTCATCCCTCGCAACACCGAGACCACTAAGGCGACAATAACCGCCATACCAAAACCTTCAAACACCCATGGGCTGCCACCGGCAACCCATGGCAATATACAAAAGCCCATCAAGGTCAGAATCGGTAATAGGAAATCCACAATCGAGGCTTGATAGCCACTAGGCAACTCGCTTTCAGTCAGCTCCGCGGAGGTCAGCGGTTGCGCACCAGGTCGATCTAGTTCGCCGGTGGACTCAACACGCTTTACCACGCGGGCCATCGGCGTGCCAAACAACGGGAGTTTGCCGAGTGCAAACAACAGGGTCATGCTAACTGCAATCCAGGCGTAAAAATTAAACGGGATCGCCATAAAAAAGAGCTTGATCGCCGATTCCTGATCAGCCACCAGCGCACTAAGTGGTTCTATCGTAATCAAGCCCGCTATATAAACTGGCCAAACATTAAAAGGGACGATGGTCGCCACCGGCGAAGCAGTGGAATCGACAATGTACGCCAATTCTTCGTGCGCTACATCATGTTGGTCAGTAACAGGTTTGACCGTTGTGCCTGCCAGCACGGTTGAAATCGTGCCACCTTGATGAAAGATCATGCCAATCACCCAGGTGAACAACTTGGCAGACACACGCGAATTGACGAAGCGCTGAGCAATGGATTTAGCAAAGTAACGTGCACCACCATTGCGGTTCCAAAGGCCAAGCAACGCTCCCAAAGCCCACAAGTAGACTAATAAAATTTGCGCGTATTTTTCGCTACCAAGGCTAGGTATTAAAAACGCATTTAACACGTTTAACTGTGAGGTAATTAAGCCGCCAGTAAATATCCCTATCAGCAGTGCTAACAATACATTGCGCGTAATAAAACACACCGCAATCGTGATGCTGGCGGGCAATAATGACCACCAGCCGTAATGTCCAATAACACTATCAGGGCGAAGCCACCACACTAGGGCGGCAAAAAGTGTGATGGCAAATACCAGCCATCGATTTTGAATAAAGTTAGTCAATGTATCAGTTGTGCGATAAAACCTCGCGCGAATCTTTTACTAAACCTTGTTTTCGAAATAGGATTTGACCAACGCTGGTAGCGCGCTCATCAAAAGCACCTTCACAATAACAAAGATAAAACTCCCACATGCGCTGAAAGGCTTTGTCGTAACCTTGTGATGTGATGGTTTCAATTTGCCCGTAAAAGCGTTTACGCCAGTCTCGCAGAGTTTGCGCATAACTTAGCCCCATATCATAGAGATCTTCAAGCATCAGCCGGTTCGACGAAGCGCTTTGCGCAATCACGCTATAACAAGGCATAAACCCACCCGGGAAAATATAGCGTTTAATATAATCCACGCGTTTGAGTGCATCCTTGTACTGAGCATCATCAATAACAATCGCTTGAATCAACGCCTTGCCCTCAGGCTTAAGCAGATGGTTGATCTTGGCAAAATAGGTATCCAGATATTGATGCCCTATCGCTTCGATCATTTCGATCGACACCAGCTTGTCGTATTGACCTTCGATATCACGATAATCTTGTAGCTTGATCGTGACTCGATCTTCAAGACCAGCCTGCTCTACTTTTCGCAATGCCTCCTGATATTGCTCTTTTGATATAGTGACGGTAGTGACGCGGCAGCCTGTGGTTTGCGCCGCATAACAGGCAAAACCGCCCCAGCCTGAACCAATCTCAATCACATGATCACTCTTGGTAAGTTCCAAGGCTTCACAAATACGCTGAAGCTTACGATCTGAAGCTTGTTCCAAGGTATCGCCAGCACGATAGAGTGCCGAGGAATACATCATACGCTGATCTAAAAACAATCTAAAAAACTCATTACCTAAATCATAGTGCGCGGCAATATTGCGCTTGGAACCACGGCGGGTATTTCGATTACGCGCATGCCAGCGTCGATAGATAAATTGTGCACACTTAGCTAAGCCTGATTCCATGGTCATTAGCACTTCGCGATTACGCACAAAGATGCGGATCAGCTCACTCAAATTATCGGTCGTCCACAAGCCATCGATATAGGCTTGCGCCGACCCGTTTACGCCACTCATCGCAATATGTGTATAGCTGCGAATATCGGCAACCCTGACCTCACATTGCAAATCACTTGGCTCTCCAATATGAGTTGTACCTAAAGGGTCAACCAAAGTAATTTGGCCATTCTGCATTCTGGAGAAAAGGCTAATGATTTTATTTCGGCAAAAACGAGCAAACATACCTGTTGCTGATTCGATTGGAGATACTGACAGAGAATCAGCAAAAATCGACGGCACACTTTCAACCTGATTAAATTGCGCGGCATTGGTTGGCGAGTAAAACTGTCCACCTTGCTTATTAACGTTTTCGCCTGGTTTGAGATTCTGAGATTTTGAATCAGACATTTGCGTACTCATTTGGCATCAACCCTGTATTGCACTAGTTTATTGTTGTTGGATTTTTCTTAGGATGCGAATAAAACGGCACTCGCTTGAACCATAATTTCAAAGCTTGCCAGTAAATACTTAGCAACACTTTGATACACATAAATGGGTATTTGAACGGCAGGCGATTAGCCACAGCAGCATCAAGCGGCTGACCCTGCAAATTTAAGGTGGCGTTAAACACTCGCTCGTCGTTTTGTTTTAAGTTCATACTGATCATAATACGCTTGGCACTAAGGCTATATCTCCATTCATACTGCAAAGCCATCGGCATAAACGGTGACACATGGAAGTCTTTCTCAAATTCTGCGACATGCTTTGTTGCTTCGCCAGATTGATCATTGTTAGTCAGGTCATGCACATAGCAAAAGCGCTCGCCCCAGGGGGTATTGTGAATCTCACAGATAAAGTACTTGAGCACTTCGTTCTCATAACAGGCAAAGAAAGAAGCCGGGTTATAACAATAGCCCCAGTAGCTTAAGCTGCCGAGCAAGAACACATCACCATCAAAAGAGATATTAGTTCTTTGTTCTATAAGGTCACAAACCTGCTGATATAGATCTTTATCACCAGGCAAATAATTTTGACGATCGAATCGCACCAGGTTAAAGGATTTTGAAGACCACCACCGACTCAGCGAATCGATTACTTCAGGTGTTTTAACGTTCAACCAGATTTGAAACATTTGATAGCTGAATTCATGCTCAACCGGTGTCAGGCGTTTATGACTTAAGCTGCCCTGGTAAAATTGTGTGTCCGGTAAGGCCATTATGCTGCCACCATATCACTTTTTTTGATGGAGTCTGAAGCAGCTCGAGTCGTCATCACTCGCTGTTTTAGCAGCTGGCATGCATTCCAGGCACTGCGAGCACCATCTTCATGGAAGCCCCAACTCCAGAATGCACCAACATAGAAGGTGCTGTTAACACCATTAATTTCAGGCAAACGTCGCTGAGCCGCAACACTCTCGGCAGTAAACACCGGGTGATCGTAATACCGCTCGGCAAGAATTTTTTGTTGATCAATCTCACGTGCACTATTCAAAGAAGTAAAGACATTGGTTTTCATATCCAAGCCTTGCAGTAGATTCATCCAATAGTTCGCAGTGCAACAATCAAGGCTATTGGCTTTTGATGGATGAGGAACTTCGGTATTCCAACTCGCCCAGGCCAGCTTATTGCTGGGCATAATCGACTCATCGGTGTGCACCACAACATGATTTTTCTCGAACGGAATAGCCGCTAAGATCGCACGTTCATCATCGCTGGCGTCGGCTAATAAATTTAGTGACACATCGGCGTGCGTCGCCATGATTAGAGCATCAAAATGTTGTAGTTCGCCATCTTCTAATTCAATCGTCACGCCCTGAGTATGACGTTGAATACCACTAATTCTGGCATTGGCATGCCAGTTAGCGGCCACTTTTTTCTTTAAAGCCTCAACATACGTAGCCGAGCCGTTCTTAACCACCAACCACTGTGGTCGCCCAATTATTTTCATCAAACCATGGGCTCGAAAAAAGTCGACCAGATGCACAACCGGGAATTGCTTTACCCGTTCGGGCGTTGCGGACCACAAAGCACTAATCATCGGCAGCAAATGATCTTCAGTGAACTCCACACCATAATTATGTTTATTCAGATAATCGCTGACGCTTAACTCCTGATTTTCTGTCTCAGCCAACACCTGCGGTGCATGGCGATAGAAGCGCACAATATCTTTGAGCATGCGCCAGAAGCTCAAGCGAAATAAATTCTTACGATCACAAAAGAGCTTGCTGATCGAAGTCGCGTTATAAAGCACACCACGCTCGACGTTGTGCGCCGAAAAACTCATATTGGTCGGTTTGGAATCAACTCCTAAATCGTTCAGCATCGATGAGAAGTGCGGATAGTATTGCGGGCAGAAGATAATAAAACCACTATCAATACGTTCTTGCTGGCCATCGATGAGCAAACTATGTGTGTCGGTATGGCCACCAAAGTAATCATTCTTTTCAAATACGCTAAGCTCATAATCTTGGTGCAAGTGGTAGGCACAACTTAAACCCGCAATACCCGCGCCAACAATAGCCACTTTTGGTTTGTGATCTGCTTTCACAGATTGACGCTCTGATTGCTTCATTAAACTCGTTTAAATTTGTGCTGCTCACAGACAATCATCAAGCTACGCTGAGAAGTGAGCTTTGTTTGTTCCCCGCCTACTTATTAGCAAGCGCAGATAGCTTAAATGCCATGCGTGAACGACCACGTTGACATTGGTTTTAAAGATGTGAAGCGAACCAGCTATTTATGTTTTCAAACGACTTAGAATTTTTCAAATCGCTTAGGTTTTTACAAATAGATAGTGCGCTACCATCCATTGAGTGCCACTTTGCATACCAAAAAGTTCAGCGCAGGCCATATAAAACATTCGCCATCGTTGAAACCAAAGTTGCGCTTGGTCAGCCGGATAACTTAGTTCAAAGGCACGAAGGATTTCGTCACGGTTTTGATCGGTTTTTGTCAGCCAATGATTGCAGGTTTTTTGATAATGCTGACCGTTGACTAACCAACGTTGCTGTAGATTAAGATGATCCTGAAAATGTAGCAAAGTGTCGGCCGAGGGCATCAAACCACCAGTAAAAAAGTATTTCGACATCCAGTCTTGCTGACCGCGCACCTCAAAAGGGTACATAAGAAACCGGTGCACAAAGATGTGCACAAATAGCTTGCCGCCAGGCCTCATCCAAGTTGAAATTCGCTCTAATAAGGATTGATAGTTTCGCATGTGTTCAAACATTTCGATCGATACTACGCGATCAAATTGTTCGGTCTGCAATTCCAGTTCGTTTATATCCGCAGTAATGACTTGTACATTATCAAAGCCTTTGAGTTCACACTGCTGATCGATGTATTTTTTTTGCGTCGAGGAATTTGAAATCGCCGTAATCTTACTCGTCGGAAAGTGTTCAGCCATCCATAGAGTCAATGATCCCCAGCCGCTGCCTAACTCAAGAATAGCTTGCCCTTGCGCCAATTGAGCGCGTTCACCGTATAGCGCCAGCATGGCCTCCTCGGCCTGATCAAGAGTGCTGTTCTTAGTCGGATAATAGGCGCAGCTGTACTTTAGTCGCTTGCCCAATGACGCCAGATAAAACTCAGTTGGCACTTCATAGTGCTGCTCATTTGCTGCATCGGTTTCTATGGCAATGGAGCTTTCGCGCAATTGCTCAATCAGCGTTTGGAAGCGTTGTTGTTGCGCTTCAGGGTCTTTATACGCTTCCTGGCGCAGGCGCGCGCTACATAGTTGGCGGATACCAAAACGAATTAGAACATCAGGGATTTTGCCCGCTTCAGCAAGATCAATTAATTTGCCTGCGAAAGGCAAGCTGGGTTTTTGCATAGCATTATTAGGCGCTCAAAGCTAAGTCGGCTTGTTGCGCGATTTGTTAGGTTAAGCAAATGTGCTGCTCTTTCTAACAAATCAGATGTGAGCTGAGAAATCACATAGATGGAGTTTCGCTTAAGTATGCGCTGCTGTCACCGTTAACGATAAAGTGTTTTCTTGTTGGCTCCAGATTCAACTTTAGCTCTTAAGTAGCAAGCGGACAATTAGTTGCAAAATGCCACGGAGTTTCAATATCGGTTTAAACCAAACGAAAAATACACTTCCATTAACAGTATGGCATGATTTGTAGATAGTGCCGGCTATGGCTGTTAAGGTAAGGCACACGCTCTTAATTATCTTGTTAGCCAACCCATCTCAAATCAATTTGGCGCAACTCCAAGGCTTTGGAAACTACCAATGAATCGATATCTAAGCAGCAGCATAATCCTACTTTGTCTAGCCCCGATAAACGCGCTATTTGCACAGGAACCGGGAGAGAATATAACCACGGTCGATCAAATAGCTCAGATCGAAGACCTCGAAACCAACGCCACAGCGCAAACCACACTGAATTTATTAGGCCAGGAAGTGCCACCAAGCGAATCCGCCATTCTGTCTTGGCGCCTTGAAAGCGGCCTTGATTCGGCATCTTCTCCGGTGTCTGTATTGGCACTGAACGGTAAAGAGCCAGGCCCAACGCTGTGTTTAACAGCAGCGGTGCATGGCGATGAACTCAATGGTATCGAGATTGTGCGGCGTATCGTTCATGAAACCGAAGCCGAAGACCTAAAGGGCGCGATAGTGGCAGTGCCAATCGTCAATCTCGAAGGTTTTAAACGTGCCACCCGATACTTACCAGATCGCCGCGATCTGAATCGGTATTTCCCAGGCCGAGCAAGCGGCAGCTATGCATCTCGAATTGCTCATTCGTTTTTCGAAAACGTGGTGCGAAAATGCGATTACTTAATTGATATTCACACTGGCTCATTAGACCGAACCAATCTGCCTCAATTACGAGCCGATTTAAATAATCCAGAAGTCGCCGATTTGGCAGAAAAAATGGGCTCAATTGTGGTCTTACAAAGTCGCGGAGGCTTAGGCACTTTACGACGCGCTGCCACCGACGCCGGGATTCCCGCAGTAACTATTGAAACAGGCGCACCGAACAATCTACAAAAAGAAGCAGTGGAAAAAGGCGTCATCAGCGTGAAATCGGCGTTGCGCTCACTTGGCTTTATCGCCAGCAAGCGCTGGGAGCGCAGCAAAGAACCGGTTTATTTTCGCTCGCGTTGGATTCGCGCCCAAACTGGCGGTATTTTATTTAGCCGCGTTGAACTAGGCGATAAAGTAAAACCTGATACGGTACTGGGCTTAATTAGTAACCCGGTTACTAATGAAATCACACGTATTAAATCTACTATGGAAGGCCGAGTGATCGGCATGTCTTTAAACCGTATTATGCATCCTGGCTTTGCTGCGTATCATATTGGTTTAAAATCCTCGGCCATCGAAGCAGCACAACCTGACGATTCTGAGCAAGTTCCGCTTGCAGAACCAGATCAAGCACAAGACAATGTGTCCAGTGAAACCGCGCCTGATGAAACTCAAGCTGAAGACACGACGACAACTAGCGAAAACCCTGCTGTCGACGTTAAGCCAATAGAAGATATGGAGTTACCTACCGCGGAAGATTCCGACGAATAACGATAAAACATGGCCCTAAAATTCGATTTAGAAAAACTCAATTCACGCTTGGCTCATTTGATGGCCTGGACAGGCTGTCTTTTGTTGTCAGCTTGTGGTCCATCTAAGCAGACCAATCTGCAGGTCAACGAGTTATCACAGCAAGTTGCGCAACAAGAAAATCATGTCGAGGCTCTCACAACTGAAGTCAGTCGATTGCGCAAAGGTTTAGACAAGCAATTTGAGAGCATTTGTGAAGCTCAACAAAAAAAGCACGTTGATCGCCTAAATGCTCGAACACGCCAGCTAGACGACCTTAAAAAAGAGCACCAAAAAATAGTGCGCCGATGTGAAGGCAACCAAACCAGTGGCACCCAATTGGAGGGCAAACTGCTATTAGGCGAAATTGAAAACGTCACCTTGATTGATGAAGAAACGCTATTATCTGCTCGGATAGATACCGGTGCTGACACCTCATCCTTAGGCGTGTACAAGCAAAAGCTCTTTGAGCGAGACGGTCGACAATGGGTTAGGTTTGCCTTGACTGACAAAAAAGGCGCAGCTACCTATGAATATCGAATTCGAGGCCGTGCCAGCATTAAGCAAAATGCGGTAGAAGGCGAAGAGCGTGTTGAGGTTCGCATGGACATCAAAATTGGTGGTAAAACCTATAAACGACAAATATTCAATTTAGCTGACCGCAGCTATTTAGAGCATCAAGTATTAATCGGTCGGAGCTTTCTAACTGATATTGCAGTCGTTGATACCTCAGCTAAATATCTACTCGGCAAAAAGTAATATGAACCGCCAGCCCGCTCTGATTGTTTTAATGTTACTGCTGATTTGCATCGGTGTAGGTAGCATTTACTACCGGCATGTGCACAACGGCGTGCCGTTAAGTCCAGGTCAACGTATCGATGTATGGCAGGTTGAGGCCGAAATCTCTTTTATTGGCTTAGGCGCGCCTACCACGGTGCGTTTAGCGATCCCGCAGCAAAAACAATTCGATATTAAATCAGAGTTCACCGCCTCTCCGGCATATGGAGTCAGCCTCAATCGCGATACCGCCTCGCCCAATGTAGTGTGGAGTAAAAGCCGCGTAGAAGGGCCACAGACTCTGTATTACAAAGCCAACTTCAGAAATGCCTTGAGCGCAGAGCAAGACCCACCACCCGAGCCCTTAACCGAGCTCTATCCAGAGGAACCTGATCCTTACCACTCGACGTTGTTAACGATCTTAGCCGATGCTAAAGCCAAAGCCGGTAATCAGAGCACCTTGGTTGAACAAATCAAACAAGCCTTGAACTCGGAAGAACAAAACTCGGCCATGTTGTTGTCGCGCTACTCAGATACTCGCGCTTTTTCCTTGCTTTTAGGTTACGCCAATATTCCGGCTAAAATTGTGCGCGGCTTACAACTTGAAGACGAACGTCGCAATCAACGCCTTATTCCATTAGTTAAAGTATTCGTTGATAACCAATGGGAGATTCATAACGTGGGCGATCAGACTCTAGATGAAACCCTGCCCTTGCTGATCTGGGTAGAAGATCAACCATCGACGTTAGATGTAGAAGGTGGCACTAACTCTCGACTGCGATTCTCTATTAGTAAGTTTCGTACCAGCGCGGTGCAGGAAGCCAACCTTATCGCACGTGAAAACGCCTGGCCATTTGGTTTGTATAGCCTACCGATCGCCGAGCAAAATCTGTTTCGCAGTATTTTACTAATCCCAATTGGTGCGCTGGTAGTGGTGTTCTTTAGGATCATGGTTGGCCTGCGTTGCAGTGGCACCTTTATGCCAGTGCTCATTGCCACCTCATTTATTCAAACCGAGCTGCTTAACGGCTTACTCAGTTTCAGCTTAGTGGTCGCCGCGGGACTGATCATTCGCAGCTATTTATCGCATCTGAATTTACTCATGGTATCGCGCATCTCGGCAGTAGTGCTGGTGGTGATAGGCATCATCATCGTGTTTACTGTGTTTGCTTTTCGGATGGGGCTGACCGAAGCCTTAACGATTACTTTCTTCCCGATGATTATCATGGCGTGGACCATCGAACGCATGTCGATACTATGGGAAGAAGAAGGCGCGCGCGAAGTCATGATTCAAGGTGGTGGCAGCCTCTTTATCGCCATCGTTGCATATCTGTTAATGGACAATAGCTGGGTTCGCCATTGGGCATTCAACTTCCTTGGTGTACATGCCTTGATCATGGCGGCTATCTTAATGATGGGCCAGTACACCGGGTACCGACTAACCGAGTTAAAACGGTTTCGACCACTTGGTTAAAATATTCAACAATAGATAGCGATCAATGTTTAGCCGACTTGCCAAACCAGAGAAGCTGAAACAACGCGGCGTGATGGGCATGAACCAACGCAACATTAGTTATGTAGGTCGCTACAATGATCGACGGCTCTACCCAAATGTTGACAACAAATTACTCACCAAAGAACTCGCCTTAGAAGAAGGCCTGGCAGTGCCCGAATTGCTTGGCGCAGTCCGCTATCAACATGATGTCAGCTCGCTGGAGAGCGTTTTGCCCGCTCAAGGCGGCTTTTGCATTAAGCCCGTTCAAGGTAGTGGTGGCAAAGGCATCTTAGTCGTCACGGGGCGCGACGAGCAAGGTTTTACGAAAGCGTCTGGTTCGCACATTGGTTTAAACGAAGTTAAGCGGCATGTCAGCGACATTCTTGCCGGTTTACACAGCCTTGGTGGCGACCCCGACATCGCTATGATCGAATCACTGATTGAATTCGACCCTTTGTTTGATGGGTTCAGTCATCTTGGTGTGCCCGATATCCGATTAATTGTCTTCAAAGGTTACCCGGTGATGGGCATGCTGCGTCTGGCAACTGCCGCCAGCGACGGCAAAGCTAATCTGCATCAAGGTGCAGTTGGAGTCGGCATCGATATCGCAACCGGGCATTCGGTCTCAGCAGTGCAATTCAACCAACCCATCGAACGCCATCCCGATACCGACAAAGCGCTAAGCAAGATTAAAATTCCGGGCTGGCGAAACCTAATGACTTTAGCTGCACGTTGCTATGAGGTTTCAGAGCTTGGCTATTTGGGCGTTGATTTAGTCCTCGACAAACAACGCGGCCCCTTAGTTCTAGAACTCAACGCCAGACCAGGCTTGAGCATACAAATCGCCAATCAAAGCGGATTGCTACCTCGCCTAAATAAAATAGAAGCCTTACGACTTCGGCGCTCACAAGATGTCGCAAAAAGAATCGAGTATTCGATTGCTGAATTTGCCAGCTAGTGCGAAATTTTTATTGCTAGACCAATATTCGGAGTTATCGAGTTAGGCAGCTCATTGCCACCTAACTAGATGAGCTTGTTAAAGCTTGCTGTTTAAAATGCTCACTTGCCTTTCAAATACTGATCCAAAAACTTCAAATAGGCATCCGATGCAGTAATGCGGTTTTCTTTCTTAAGAAAACCATGCCCTTCGTCTGGGAACAGAACATATTCAACCGGCACATTATTGGTGCGCACTGCGGCGACCAGATCATCACTTTCAGCTTGCAGTACACGCGGGTCATTTGCACCTTGAACGACTAACAAAGGCTTTTTAATTTGATCAGCGTGGAACAAAGGCGAGATGCGTTTGAGCCTCTCTAAATCGGTCGCAGGATCACCCAGTTCATCATAAAGTGCTTCTTTAAATGACTCCCACCATGGTGGAATACTGGTTAATGTGCGTTCCCAATTGGTAACCCCAAAGATGTTAATGCCAACGTCAAAGACATCAGGTTCAAAAGCAAGCGCCGCTGCGACCATAAAGCCACCGTAGGACCCGCCAACGATACCAATCCGATCGCCATCTACCCAATCGAGTGATTCAAGAAATTTACGTGCGTAGACAATATCTTGTAAATCCACTTCGCCGTGTTTTTTGTCGTCCATATGAAAAAAGGTTTTACCGTAACCGGACGAACCACGATTATTTGCTGCTAGCACGGCATAACCATTGTTAACCAAGTGCTGGATCAGAGGGCTATAACCCTGACGGCTTTGCCCGCCTGGACCGCCATGCACAAACACTAAAGCTGGTACCTTATTGCTGGCAGACGCCGTTTTGGGTTTATAGAAAACACTGGGTATATCTAAGCCATCAAAACTCTTGTAGCGTACGATTTCGCTCTCTACCAAATCATTAGAGTTGATAGCAGGGTTAAGCGAATCAGTTAGCTTTTGGTGTTGGTTGCTCGCTAACTCAATGGTGTATACATTCGAAGGAGAAACGTCACTTGAGAGTCTTAATGCCACTCTCGATTCATCTCGATTAAATCGGATTTGACCGAGGTCACCACTCGGCAGGCTGTCGAACGATCGTGCGCGACCAGAATTAGTGTCGTAGATTGTTACCTTTGTACGAGCATCTTCATTAATACCAACAATTCGAAACTGGCCGCTCAGTGAATGGCTTACAAAACTGACATCCCAATCGGCAGACTGTAAAAGCGATTTGTCACCAGAGCCCAAATCATAGTTCCACGCTTGTACAAATTCACCATGCTCATCGGTTGAATAGATCAAGGTCGAGCTGTCGGGAGTAAAACCGTGCACGAAATAGGAAATGTTTCCCTCATGCTGGGTAATCAAAGCGGGCTGCGCATCGTCACTCTTGAGGTCTAACAAGTAAACATCTGAGTCAGCACTGGTTCGAGGCTTAACTAATGCTACCCAACGACCATCGCGGCTAATGTCAGCCGCTTGAAAACCAGGGTTTTCAAATATCAACTCGCGAGCATAATCTGTACTCGAATATTCATAAACATCAAACGATCTGGCATCGCGCTCATTCGAAAGCGCCCAGAATTTCTGGCCATCTTCCGACCAGGCTAAAAAGCTGGCTTTGACATTTTCACCAGGCGTCAAGTCTTTGCTGGTACCGTCTAACTCTTGTACAAATAAATGATTGAGTTCATTGCCACCACTATCACGAGTAAACAAGACTCGATCATCATTCGGGAAGAAACTGAGCCCGAAAATCGCGTCCGAAGCAGAGTCAGTCAAAGGTGTTGGTTCGCCACCTTCAATTGGCATGATGTAAGCATTAAACACACCACTTTGATCTGAAGACAAGAGAATCGATTGGCCATCCTTAGAAAACGCGAAGCCATTTGAGCTCGCCATAGTAAACGCGGTGGTTTTAAAGAAAGCTTCGGCGGAGTACTGCTGAAACGAATTGTTTGCAACTTCACGAACCGAACTCTCATTGTTCGATTGAGTTGCGCAAGCCGAAAAGAGCATTAAAACTAGTAACGAGAGGCTGAGTCTAAAAACTGAAGTCATAACTTCTCCTTTAAGAAAAATGGTAGGTACTATTAGAATAACAAACTATCAGAATAACAAACTTTGGTAAGCAAAGTACCTATCACGCTTATCGTTCGGTATATCTTCTATCAAAGACGTAAAAAATCGCAGAATCCTTTCCAACACCTACCCTAATGAGAGAATTGATCAATTGATACCCTTAATATGCGCCGTGAAGGTTGATAGCACATAGTTTAACTTTCAGTTAGCTTAGCAAATGTGCCCAATTGAGCAATTAAGGTAGCGAATATGAATACTGTGTTTCGCTTTTTATTACTCGGCGCGCTATTAAATGTGTGCAATACCTTAGCCGCTAAAACGCCTGCTTTTCCAGGAGCCGAAGGCTTCGGTGCAAGCGCCTCGGGAGGACGGGGCGGCGCGGTCATCTATGTCACCAACTTAAACGACTCTGGTGTTGGGAGCTTGCGTGCCGCTATCAACGCCAGCGGCCCGCGCACGGTAATTTTTCGAGTCGGCGGCACTATCAACTTGGCGAGCTCGCTAGCAATCCAAAACCCAGAAATTACGATCGCCGGCCAAACCGCACCCGGCGATGGCATCACGCTACGACTAGGCGAACTCGAAACAGGGCCGGCCTTATTTGTCGAAGCAGCTGACGTGGTGATTCGGCATATTCGGATTCGTGTCGGCGCCGCGTCGATTGGTGAATGTTGTCGTGATGCAGTTACCTTTTTTGATGGCGCTGATCGTGCGATTCTTGATCATGTGTCATTGAGCTGGGGAACTGACGAAACCCTGAATGCCTGGGGCACAGCTAGAAATATTAGCGTTCAACGAAGCATTATTTCTGAATCATTGTTACTTGCTTCGCATAGTGATGATGGCGTGACATTCCTACCCCATAGCAAAGGCGCACTATTTGGGGATCGTGCAAACCGAATCTCGCTACACCACAATTTGCTGGCACACAATAATCAGCGCAACCCATTAATCAATGACAACATGGGCGCGAAATATGAACACGTAAACAATGTGATTTATAACTACGGTGATTTTGCTAGTGTTTTTAATGGCATGAGCGCTGAAACTCTGCGAATCAACCACATTGGCAATTTGTATATCCCCGGTCAAGCCTCAAGGCTTAATCGATGGGAAGTCGGCGTACAGCCGGGCAGCGCCACCCGTATATATGTGCGTGACAATATTGGCCCACATCGGCCGAGCAACGAGCTGGATGAATTTGCCATAGTCGGCTCCAATATTAATTTTGTTGAACCCGCGCCTCGATCATTTCAGTCAACCACACCATTTACGATGTCGTCCTTTCCAATAACAACACAATCGGTGGATGATATTTTGAACAATGTTACCCAAAACGTCGGCGCTACTTTGCCAAGGCAAGACTCGATTGACCAGCGTATTATTCAAGAAGTCTTAAATGGCGAAGGCCAGATCATTAACGACCCCAGTGAAGTTGGAGGCTGGATTGAGGCCCAAGGAGGCACACCCTATGCCGACTCCGACCAAGATGGCATGGCCGACGACTGGGAATCAGCGAACGGCTTAAACCCAAATCGGGCAGCTGATAGAAATGCAGATAGGGATGATGATGGATATACAAACCTGGAAGAATTTTTAAATCAAACCAACCCAAGTCAAAGTGATATAGATCAGCCCATAGACGAGAGCGATAGCCAGTGCTTTCCAATCATTATCGATGATGTGGTCAGTGTGGTTTGCTTATAATTCTCTGTCTGTAATTAAGCAACCCAGGTTCGCGCCTCTAAAACCGCGACCCAGGTTGCTCTAAAAACGCCAGTTCTTCGGCAGTGGATTCTCTGCCAAGTAATTCGTTGCGGTGAGGGTATCGGCCAAATTGATCAATGATTTTCTTGTGCTTTAGCTCGAATTCATAATTCGATTGATTGCCATTTTTCTTAAACAGTTCTACAGCGATTTCGTGAATTTTTCGGGATTCACTGTGCATAAATGGCATGTATAAAAAGCGGCGCTCTAGCTGGCTTAACGGCTCATCTTGATTCAACGAAATGGCTTCCTGCGAGAGCGCTAAGGCAAGCGAATCGTGCGCGAAGGCCTCAGCATTATTGCGGAACATATTACGTGAGAACTGATCAAGCACAATGATCTCGGCCAGCCGCCCTTTTGGGCTAGCGCGCCATTCGAATAGTTCGCATAAAGCCGCTTACTGATGAAGATCAGAAAATCGTTCTATTAAAAGCTGATCAAACTGTTCATTTTTGACCCACCACATTTTCGGGTCGATTTGTTCGAACCAGAAACTGATAACTTGTTCATACATATCCTTAATCACACCGTAACACGCCATAAATAGAAGAACACTTAAGCGAATTTTTCAGCTTAAGTGTCCTTCAAACTTGAACTAAACGCTCAGCATATTCTTTACTGGCAGATCACGTACACGCACACCAGAAGCATGGAAAATCGCGTTGGTTATGCTCGGCAAAATCGGCGGCAAGCCGGGTTCTCCTACGCCGCCGGGCGATTTAGTAGAAGGCATTAAGTGCACATGCAACGGTGGCACTTTATCGATGCGTGTCACAGGATAATCATGGAAGTTATTTTGGTTTACCGCGCCATCTTTTACCGAGATTTCGCTTTCAAGCGTCATTGACAGACCCATGATCATGGCGCCTTCCATTTGAGCTCGCACGCGATCTGGTGTAATCACTAAACCGCAATCGATGGCGGTATGCATCTCTTTGACTTCTACTTTGTTGTCGATGACCTCAACCCGAGTCGCGGCGGCCACATAAGAATTAAAACTATAGCCCAGACTAATGCCCCAGGCCTGGCCCTCTGGCAAAGACTCTTCTGCATTACTCTGCTCGACCACTTCATTCAATACGGCTTTGAAACGGGCGATATCAAGCAAATAATCCGGCTTGGCTTTTCCGTCCGCAATTTGTCCGTAATGCGAATAACCTGCGAAGCCTTCTTCTTGTGGATCAAACAGACGGTCTTTACCTAATAAGTTCATCCACATTTGTCGAGTCGAGATATTAGCTTTAGTCGCTAATTCATCAACAAAGCTTCCCAAACCAAATTGGTTATTGATGTTACCAACCGCTCTTACCCAACCAGTGCGAACATGAGTTTGGACTTCAGCATTTTCAAAAGCCATATTGGGAATCGCGAATGGCACATCACCAAAACCGAGTGATAAGCCGCCGTTGGAGATCTCGGTAGCGGCATCATTAAAGATCCAGCTGATTGGTGGTGCCGCTAATCTTTGAACCCAGAAATCACTTTTGTTGTCAGCGTTTAATTCGGCTTTAAAATAATTCGCCGCAATCGAATGATAATAACCATGTTTTACATCGTCCTCGCGACTCCAAACAACTTTCACCGGCTTGCCAGTAGCTCTGGCGAGTTCAACCGCTTCTAAGGTGAAATCGTTCTTACCTTTTCGGCCAAAAGCGCCGCCCATCAATGTAGTATTGAGTTGCACTTTGTCAGCATCTTTTTCTGGGTCTAAACCTAGCTCATTTAGCACTAGTGACTTGGCACCTTGTGGTGATTGTGTGCCCGTCCAAACAGTCGCGCCTTGCTCGGTAATCACCGCTGTCGCTGATGGGGTTTCCATCGACATATGATGGTGATAAGGAACGGTATATGTTGCCTCGACAGTGCGTTTTGGATCCGCCTGGTAATCGTAGACCTCACCTACCACACGAATTGATTTAGCCTTGGCGCTGACTTTGTCTTTTAAACCTTGTTTATAGCTTTCTGATTCATGGTCGGCGTTTTTGCCGCCTTCCCATTCAATAGCCAGCTTTTTTCGCCCCTCAATGGCAGCCCAGGTATTGGTTGCCAATACAGCAACGCCTGATAAGGGCTTGAACTGCACAGGGTAATCACGATCTTTTAGTCTGATCACGTCGACCACGCCGGCAACTTTACGAGCTTCTTTATCGTCAAACGATTTCACTCGCCCACCGACTACCGGTGGCCGTTCAATGCTGGCAATCAACATGTCTGGGAGTTCAATATCCTGCGCGTAAACGGCCTGACCAGTAACGATGTCTTGCAAACCCTGGAGCGGCACGTCACGACCAACCAGCGTAAAATCGTCGACAGGTTTTAGCTCCAAGGTGCTGGCATCCGGGACGTCCAACTGGCTAGCAGCTTCAGCCAATTCACCGAAGCTTAAACGCTCTTTACTGGCTAGATTCATCACCGCGTGATCTTTGGCCTTAACCTGCGACTTTTCAACCGACCAATGATTGGCAGCAGCTTGCTCTAACATATCTCGAGCAACTGCGCCCATGCGACGGGTATGTTCAATATACGAGCGAATCGAGGCAGAACCGCCAGTCGATTGATTACCATAGGCAGCATTGCCTTCACCTAACACAGCGGTTACTCGGCCCCAATCAGCGCACAATTCTTCGGCGATAATTTGCGGCGTGCTGGTGAGAATGCCCTGACCCATCTCCATACGCTGACAAATGATTTCAACGTCGCCGCTTTTATCAATCGTTACAAAAACGCCGAGATCATTTTTTGCCGCGGCTTTGTCTACCGCTTTTGAAACGGTCGATTCTTTGGCGTGAATACTAGGCGAAGCAGAGGCTCCCAGGAGCAATACGCCACCAGCACGACCGGTGAGCAACATAAAATCTCGTCGGTTTACTTTGTTGAAAGTGCTCATGAGTTCACCTTCTCTAGCGCAACGCCAGCTTCTTTAATGGCTTTTTTAATTCGAGGATAAGTACCACATCGACAAATATTGCCTTGCATGGCCGACTCGATTTCTTCATCAGTCGGCGACTGATTTTTCTCCAATAATGCGGCAGCGCTCATCATTTGGCCTGCCTGACAATAACCACACTGCGGCACATTATTGGCCATCCAAGCCGCTTGCACCGGATGCAAATCATCAGCCGAACCAAGCCCCTCAATCGTGGTAATGGTTTTTTCCGAAGCCGCCCCAACCGGCGTGACGCAGGCGCGAATCGGCACGCCATCAAGGTGCATAGTGCAGGCACCACACAAACCTAAACCACAACCAAATTTAGAGCCCTTCAGCCCTACTATGTCTCGCACCGCATACAACAGCGGCATCTGTGGGTCGACATCAAGTTCTTGTTCTTCGCCATTAATACTTAACTTCACCATGTTCTCCTCGCTCTATGGTCAATAGGGTTGCCGATAAGGCTTATTATCGACCGATATAATAGCAAAGCCAGCTTATGACTCTGTGACTGTTGTCTGTTAGGGAATCTCGGTATTAATCAGGGTTCACAATACACCAGTCGAGATTGTCAAAAGCGACTCAAGACACTCAACGTTGAACCTAGCATGAGTTGACGCGGCGACATACTCATAACGATCGAGTGCCGCCTACGGTGTACGAACAACAATATTTTATGAAGCAGGAAAGTGTCTAGAGAACTCAGGCCTTACCATGTTTTGGAAATCTACATTTCTCCCATGCATCGTAGAATAGCTCCTCTAAAGCATTTCGATCCTCATTTTTATTAGCTAAGACATAGCTATTAGTAAATTTTTCAATCGCCAATTTCTCGCTATAACTTTTAGAGGGAAAAGCGATGAATAATTAGAGGGAAAAGCGATGAATAATAATATTACTGTGAAAGTCTTGATGTGCATATTACGCCGCTAACACGGGCGCCGCGTCGTATGCAGCGTCCGAACGAAGCGGAAGTGTTTGACCTTGTTAGTTCTCATTTTTTGAATGATAGAAGTAAAGATAAATAAGGCCAACTGGAGCTATGAAAATTGCAGCCGACCAACAAAGACACATCGTCATTATTTTAGTTATAACAAAAACTAGCATATTGCTAATTATAAAATTATCGCCAACTACATAGCCGATAATACTTTCGTATACAAACCTAGAATAAGGGTACAAAATTGTATTAATTACACAAAATAGCGTGATAAAAATTGTCAGTTCATTGGATTCTCCTTCAGTAAGTACAAAAACAATAATTGCTGGAAATATAAGGCCAAATAAAAACTGTCTTACATAGTATTGAAGGGTCAAACCTCCAAAGCTTTTTTTGATAATTGAGTTCATATTATTTTTATGGTTAAGGTAAGTAGAAAGAGGTAAAACTAACGCCTTTAAAACGGGCGCCGCACTGTTTGCGGCGTCCGTGCACTTGAAAAGCGCATTGCGTTTTTAACTTGTTATGTGTTTAAAACTAGAGAGGAACAACTTTGTTTGCACAAGGACCTTTTTGCCCTTGGCCAACCTCATACTCGACAGCTTGGCCATCGTTTAGAGTGGCGTAGCCACCACCACTTTGAATTTCCGAGTGATGTACAAAAAGGTCTTTACCACCATCCTCGGGGGTAATGAAACCAAAACCTTTTTCTGCATTAAACCACTTGACTGTACCTTTGCTCATTTTTTTTACTCAAATATTTATTGGTGAAGTTTATTGATTTCATATTCGAATTCACCAGTTCGAATATGAAACGATTTTTTTACTACAGATACACATAACGCCCACCACATAGGCGCGCAACTTGTTGCGCGTCCAGCGAACATAGTGAGCGTTTGTGCTGGCGCTTGTTAGGTCTCATTGCCTCTCGATGCATTCTCAATAAAATTGCCATTATCATCAAACAAAAACGTTGTAGTTCCGTTTTTTAGATCTTCAAAAAATTCTGGATCCTCAATAACTTCTTTCATAGGGTGATATAACAACATCTCTAAAAAACCACCTAAAACCCTTGGATTGAAATCTTCAAATTGAGGGTGAGTGTCTTTACTAGAACAGGCTATACCAATAGTTTCAT